>CAJUCK010000123.1:1426-1876 GCA_910585395.1 uncultured Lachnospiraceae bacterium | reverse complement strand
GCATTTCCAGTTTCTAAATCCTTTGTAAATTGATACACCATGAATAAATACCTCCTAAAATGAATGATTATCCGCGAAGCCGGAACTTCTGCACAGAAACTTTCAGTTCTTCCGCCTGACCCAGAAGTTCTTTGGCCGAAGTTGCTGATTTTTCAGCTGTAGATGCATTGGTCTGAACCACTCCGGATATCTGATCCATTCCCTGGGTGAGCTGTTCCAGCGCCTCCGCCTGTTTCGTAGCAGACATGGCAATCCGTTCCACCAGCTCGGTGGACCTCTGTGCTCCTGAAACGCCTATTGCCAGCGTCTCTGTGGTATCCGCAGACAGAGATGATCCATGCTCTACCAAATCCATAGAATCCCGGATCAGCTTGGTAATATCATGGGCAGCCTCTGCACTCTTGTTTGCCAGACTCTGCACTTCATCAGCCACCACTGCAAACCCTTTGC
>CAJUCK010000123.1:978-1416 GCA_910585395.1 uncultured Lachnospiraceae bacterium | reverse complement strand
ATATTTGTCTGGAAAGATATGTCCTCTATAGTTTTGATGATACCGCTTATCTGCTGGGAAGACCTGGATATATCTGCCATAGCTGCTGTCAGATCTTCCATTTTCTGATTGCATACCTCCAGCTTCTGGGCAGCGTCAACAGAGCTTTTCTTAGCATCCTCTGCATCCTCAGATGTGCTTTTAACCTGATCAGACAGCGCCTGAATTCCCGATGCAAGCTCTTGCACAGCTGACGCCTGTTCTACCGCCCCATTTGACAGCACCTGGGCATCTGACGCCACACGTTCAGACTCCGCTGTAACCAGCTCTGCCGTAGTATTGATATGAGAAAGAGCCTGATTCAGCGCATCTAAAATCCGGCGCATGGCTCCCTGAATGGGAAGAAATTCTCCCCGATAATCGTCTCCCACATCCAGATTCATATCGCCGTCTGCCATC
>CAJUCK010000123.1:652-968 GCA_910585395.1 uncultured Lachnospiraceae bacterium | reverse complement strand
TGATATATTTTTTAAGCTCCTGCTTCGTTTCATGAATAGAATCTACCAGCATTCCAATTTCCGAACTGTCCGGCTCCAATGAAAACTCTGCGGAAAGATTTCCACAGGAAATCTCTTTCATCTGATCCCTCACCGAAATCACTGGACTTAAAATCTTTTTCCTGGTAACTCTCATAATCAGCAGCTGCATAATGCCTACCAAAAATAATGCGATAATCAGCACGACCCGAATGGTGCCCACCTGCACAGACAGACTCTTTACCTGTGCCTGTGTTCTGGAAGCCAGCGTCTCTAGAAACTGCTCCTTCAGAGAATT
>CAJUCK010000123.1:0-642 GCA_910585395.1 uncultured Lachnospiraceae bacterium | reverse complement strand
TTCCAATAGATGTGCTGTAGTCATTTCCATATACATAGTCCAAAGCTTCTGCCAGCCGCCCTGCCTGAACATTTTTCATAGCCTCATCTTCCAGCGGAACCAATTCATTGGAGATAGAAGACATCTCATCTATCATCGCCTGCTCCCCGGAAGTAATCCCGATTTCCTGCAGCCCCGCAACACCTATATCCCTATTTTTCAGATTGTTGACTTCATTCCAATAATTGTCATAATGTTCCTGATCACCTGTAGACGCATAGGCACGCACCTCATTTGTAAGATAGGCGGAGCCGTTCATAAACTGATTGGCGTAGTACGTCAAATTAAACCGGTCCTCACTGGCAGCGTTTAACCGATTGGTTATTCTGCTGTTAAGTATCAATAAAGCCACCATGATCAGCAGAGCCAGAATCGAGACCCCGTTTAAAATTATAATTAGTTTTGACTGATTCATTGCTTTTTTCATCTCAGTCCCCCTTTCACCCTTATAAGTGTACAAAACATTCAATAAAATTTCAACAGTATGGGGGAAAAATATTTATATATTTCATAATTGTCCAGCGCTTCACGGTTACCACCAAAAATCCATTGGAAACAGCCTTCGTAATATTTATTTCTTCACTTTCATATGTTTAAAAAACA
>CAJUCK010000122.1 GCA_910585395.1 uncultured Lachnospiraceae bacterium | reverse complement strand
TTAAGAGCTGCTTCCTGGCTTTGACTTTCAGATAAATATGGCAAATCTCTGTCATTTCTTCCATTCCGTAGTGAATGGAGTTTTCTACCAAAGGCTGTATGGTGAGCGGCGGAATCATTCCATCGTTGAAGTTTTCTTCCGTGAATACCTGGAATTCCAGCCGTTCTTCAAAACGTATTTTCTGTATGGTAATATAAGAATCCACTAATTCCAGTTCGTATGCCAAAGTCACAAGGGACTCTTGGGCTGACAGTGATACCCGGAGAAGGTTTCCCAAAGACTCCACCATTTGAGAGATTACCTCGTTTCCTGCCGCCTTTGCACGCCAGTTGATTGTTTCTAAAGTATTGTAGAGAAAATGGGGACTGATTTGGGAACGCAAGGCTTTCAACTGAGCGTCCCGGGTAAGAATTTCGTTTACATAATTTACTTTTACCAAATGCTGAATCCGGACAGCCATTAAGCGGAACTGCTGATGAAGGGCATTGGCTTCCACGGAATAACTGACGGAATCTTCTTGCGGAATCTCCAATTCGTTTTGGGTGAAAAGCTGCATCTTGTGGATCAATGCGTCGAATTCACGCAGGATATCGTGGATTAGACGATTAGACATATAAAATACCAAAATCATCCCTGAGATAAAGATAAAATTGGTCACACGCAGGGAAGCGTTCAGCGCGTTTGCCACTTCGTCATAGGGAGCCATTGTGACGTAGCAGTATTCATAATGGGGAAGCGTTCCGCCTACTGCAAAATACTTATGTCCGTTATAGGTAACAATCCGGTAGGAATCCGAGGGAGTTTGGATCAGGTTAAGGGCTTCTTCATCTGACAGGTCCGCAGAGGCATAGATCAGATTACCGGAGGCGCTTGCGATGATGAACTTTTGATCCCGATATTGCGATACAAATTGTGTGGCATCTGACACCACCTTTTCCAAATCTACGCCGATTACCAAATTGCCGAGAGACTGCAGGGATAAGTTGCGTATCTCGCGGATATTACGGCTTAAAAGCAGATAAGGCTGTCGCCCGGCATGGGTCCAGGTAATCGCGCCTTTTTGTGCGGCGCCGTTTTCAAGAGCAGCATTCAACAGAAAAGAGGGTGTTTTGTAGAGAGATACCCAATTCGTGCTGTTGGTGCGGTTTTCACCATAGAGAGCAGCGTAGGCAATGCCATTTGCCCCGAACAGTTCAGAATATTCCGAGAGTAAATTATTAACAGTGCGATTGTATTGCGCAACAGCTAGAGGATCATCGGAAGACGGCTGACTGGTTAACTCTTCCTGGATGACAGAAGAAGAGAGAATCAGCGATGAGATGTATTCCACATTTTCAAGCTTTTGCGAAATCTGTTTGGAAGTCACGGAAAGAAGGCTTGCCATGGAATCAAACAGCAGTTTATTATAAGCATTGGTATATAGATGATAACCGAAGACGGCGCATAGAATCATGGTGACACTATTGAACAGGGCAATCACCAAAATTTTATACTTTAATGACCAGTATGCAAATTTTCGACAAAATGAATTAAGATATTTTTTCATGGTAGTTTCCTTAATTTATACAAAACAATGCTGCTGAATCTATTATACGAATTTTGAAAAAGAATGCAATTCCGACCAAAAAGGATGTCGGTTTTTTAAACGAACAGGTCCGTTTTAACTATTAAATGCACAGAAGGAGTGCGTTATAATAAGACCATCAAAAAGTTTAGCACACGAATTTTATACTAGGAGGTACAAAATGAAAAAGAAATTAGCGCTTTTACTTACAGCAGCAATGACTGTTACATCTTTGGCAGCCTGCGGCAGCAGCTCTGACAGCAATGCCAAAGCAGATGCGGCGGGGGATAACAGTTCTTCGACTGTACAGTCGAATGGCGGCAGCAGTGATGCTTCCAGCCTGGTAATGGCATGGTGGGGGAACCAGACAAGAAATGAACGGACACAGACAATTTTGGACATGTATTCAGAAGAGAATCCCGGAGTAACCATTGACGGGCAGTTCTCTGAATTCAATGATTACTGGAATAAGCTGGCAACTGCGGCAGCAGACGGCGATGATCTGATCGAGGATGTCGGAATGCATCTACAAGATGATTAAATCCTGCGCACAAACTGGATAAACGGGCTGTGAGAAATGGAAGACTCCGGTCCTGTACAGGGCCGGAGCCGGATGTGTTTCACGGTTTTCTGCTGCT
>CAJUCK010000121.1:2115-2332 GCA_910585395.1 uncultured Lachnospiraceae bacterium | reverse complement strand
AGAGGTAAACATGGTGCGGCAGACGCCTTAAAATTTATTTATCGAGAATATAATAAGAATAATTTCTTGTATGATTCAGACAGCATGGACTATACAATTTTGAAGAATAAATTATCAGAGGAACAAGCAGAAAAGATTGAAAAGTCGAATCAGATGGGGTGGCAGATATTTCTGAATCAGCCGCATTTAAAATGTAAAGTTGATGAAGATATGGCAA
>CAJUCK010000121.1:224-2035 GCA_910585395.1 uncultured Lachnospiraceae bacterium | reverse complement strand
GGCTGACCATTTGATTGACAGCATATTTGATGTGTGAAGCGATTGGAGGCAGAAAATGAAAACAGAGGTTGTAAGAAAAAATAATGTAGAAGTTGCAGTTGTAAACAGTGATAAATTGGTGATCACAGATGTTCAATCTGCATTGGATTTCATAATGACAGTTAAGTATGAGACAGGTTGTGACAAGATTGCTATCAATAAAGAGGCTGTTGTAGATGATTTTTTTGTTTTAAGTACATGTCTGGCAGGAGAAATATTACAGAAATTTATCAACTATAAAGTGAAATTTGCAATATATGGAGATTTTACAAAATACACAAGCAAGGCTTTGAATGACTTGATGTATGAAAGTAATGAAGGAAGAGATATTTATTTTCAGCAGGATGTTTCTCTTGCAGTTGATAAGCTTGCTGGATAGAGCAGGATGTGCTGCCTGCGGCAGGAAAGTTTACTCAAAATATCTGCAGTTTTATGGATGATATAGTTTGCGGCTTTGCGGAGAAATTTTTTATCAGAAGAATCCATTCATTATAAATATAAATATTATACAGCTGCGAGAGAAAAGGAGTACAAGAAAGTATTCAAAATAAGATAAATAGCGGATGCGCCTGCCGTATGTGGTACCAAATGCCATGTACAGCAGGATTTTTTTGCAAAAGGTACAATAAAAGGCAAAGTATGGTATACTATGACAGCCTGCAGACTTCTTGACTGCTACAGGAATGGACAGAAGAATATTAAGCTGGCGGTATGCCGTTATCTGATGTCGGATCTGATGTGGAAGCAATGAGTGATGAGGCTAGGAACAGCACTGACCCAGAAGTGCAGGCAAATTTAAAAAGTATATATGGAGAAGTTTATGGAAAAGAGAATTTTAATTATTGATGATGATATTGACATTAACAATATGTTGGAAAAAGTATTGGAACAGGCAGGATACAGTGTTTTTCATGCGTATTCTGGAACAGAAGCATTATTATTTTTGCAGAATAATAAACCTCATTTAGTACTGTTGGATTTGATGCTGCCTGGTTTATCTGGCGAAGAAATATTGCCCATAATATCAGATATGCCTGTAATTATAATGAGCGCTAAAGTGGATGTAAAAGATAAAGTAGCTCTTTTATTAAATGGAGCTGTTGATTATGTCACGAAACCATTTGATATTGATGAATTGCTGGCAAGAATAATCGTACAACTTCGTAAAATAGAAAAAGCAGCTAATTCAGAAAAATTGGTATATGATGAAATTCTTCTTGATATAACAACACATAATGTTCACGTTTGCGACCGAGACGTAAAGCTAACCAAAACAGAATATACTGAAGCTTCTTATGGAAAATCCAAAGCAAATTATAACCAAAACTCTTTTGCTTGACCGTATTAGTGAAGATACGCCCGATTGTATGGAAAGTTCGCTGCGGGTTCATGTCAGTAATTTGAGAAAAAAGTTACGTGAAGTTTCTGGGAAAGATTATATTGAAGCAGTTTGGGGAATTGGATTTAAAATGGCAGAATGAAAAATCTTTACACTTTCTTTGCACTTTTCTTAACAGCTTTCTTAACAATTATTTATTAGAATGGCATTAAAGAAAAACAAGGAGGCTTAGGTAAAATGGAATATATTTTAACAGCTAAAGATTTGACAAAAGAATATCGTCATTCTGCAAAAGCATTGAATAGATTTTCTATTCATGTTCCTAAGGGAGCAATTTACGGATTTGTTGGAGAAAATGGAGCAGGTAAAACTACCTTTATTCGTATACTATGTGGGTTACAGGCGCCAACATCTGGGACTTATACTTTGTATG
>CAJUCK010000121.1:0-214 GCA_910585395.1 uncultured Lachnospiraceae bacterium | reverse complement strand
TAAAAAAAAAAAAAAAAATACAGATAAGAATATTCTTAATTCACAAAAAAGAATAGGGGCAGTTGTTGAAACACCCTCAATATATATGAATATGACAGCAAAAAATAATCTCAAACAGCAGTATCAGATGTTAGGATTACCTTCGTATGACGGAATTGATGAATTAATACATCTTGTTGGATTGGATAATGCAGGAAAGAAAAAGGTAAAGCAT
>CAJUCK010000120.1 GCA_910585395.1 uncultured Lachnospiraceae bacterium | reverse complement strand
AATTGCTTCCCTCTTAAAATAATCTCCAAAAGAAAAATTTCCAAGCATCTCAAAAAATGTCAAATGCCTTGCTGTCTTACCCACATTTTCAATATCTCCAGTACGAATACATTTTTGACAGGTAGTCACACGATTTCTAGGGGGAATCTCCTGCCCGGTAAAATATGGTTTTAACGGTGCCATTCCTGCATTAATCAGCAACAGGCTGTTATCATTATGGGGCACCAGTGAAAAACTCTTCATGGCAAGATGATCCTTGCTCTCAAAAAACTCCAGATACATCCTGCGCAGTTCATTTACTCCATACTTCTTCACTACAACTTTCCTCCAAATGTCTATTTCTGCTCTTCTGCTGTTTTTGCGTCTTTCCTGTCACGCATCTTCTTACCTAAAAAAATTCCGGCACATGCCACTGCCGCAAACATAACAAACTTTACTGCAAACTGTATAAATGCTGCCGCCATTGTCATTACGCACCTCCTATCAAATGTTAATATTATCATACGGCATTGTCATTTTCAAGTGCTGGAGCAACTTCCATCCAGCATCTTTCCTGTTCCCGCCGTCATTCCACAGTCAGAACCTGATTCTCTTTTTTCAGGAGCAGAACCTTGTCCTGAAGTTTTTGGTGTTCTGGCATATCTAAATATTTCTCAATCTGTTCATAATGTTTCCATAGATGCATAGGAATTACAAAGCCTGTCCGAACTTGTTCCAGAAAATAGTCCATACCCAGGAACTGATTCTGTTTAAGCCTGGGATCTGCAACTACAAACGAGACGTCTATCTGTCTGTCTCTCAAAAGATTTATCTGCTGCTTATAGACCGCTTCCTGGTAACGATTAAACACATCTGTTTCTTCTTCCCACCGCCACCAATTCAAATCTCCTGCATGGTAAATTGTTCTTCCAGAGACGTTTACCAAAAAAGCCACTCCGCTGTCCGTGGAAAGCAAAGTCTCCACTGCCGCATCCCCAGCCTCATACAGCTCCCCTGGCTTTACATAAGTAATTTTTTCCTTAATATCTTCTCCAAATCCAAGCCGTTTCAACACGGAATTTCCCAGCTTTTTTTTCACCTCTTTTGCAAAAATATAATAAATATTTTCATAACGTTCACTCCAATTCAAAACTTCCAAATCAAAATGATCCCGATGGCTGTGGCTGGAAAACACATAAATTGGTGTCTTTTGTGGAAACTCAGGCATTTTTCCATGATATTCACATCCTGGAACACCTTTTCCATTATAATAATCAAACACCAGCACCTTTCCTTCTATCTCCACACAAAAGGTACTGTGGTGAATATAGGTTATTTTCATATGTCTTTTGCCTCCTTCTCCATTGTAAATCCCTGTATTTTAAAAGTCAACGAAAATATTGCCGTGCATTTTATAAAAATGGAAGCCCCGAATTTCTTCGGAGCTTTTTCTTCTTATATAATAATACATACCAGCCCACCATTACTGTCATTGACGATCTTCTGCATGGTATCCTGAAGTTTTACCTGACTCTCATCATCCATCATTGTAATTTTACTGCGTATCCCATCCTCTACCAATTCTCCGATAGATTTTCCGAAAATATTCGTCTGCCAAATACCCTCTTCCTGATCTCTGGAAGTCTTGATATATCCAATCAAGTCCTGTGCCTGTTCTTCACTCCCAATGATAGGAGCAATTTCCGTCTCAACATTTGCTCGGATCATATGAATGGAAGGAGATTGCGCCTTAATTTTTACGCCAAATTTATTACCATGGCGAATCAGCACAGGTTCTTCGATTTCGATGTCTGTAAGCTGAGGAGTCACTACGCCATACCCTTTCTGCTTTACTGCTTCCATGGCGCTTCCCACCTTATCATACTCTCTCTTCATTGCTGATAATTCCCGAATCATGGAAATTAACTGGTATTCTCCCTGAATAGGCACCCCTGTCAGTTCACTCATGTTTTCATAATAATACTTTTCGTCTATGTCAAACACGATCTGCACACAACCTCTCGAAAGTTCCACCTTATCCAGCTTCATCCTGCGTATATACTCTCCTTCTGGCAAAAGCTCCGTTCCCCGTATATCCTTGGCAAATGTAAATTTTTTGAGAATCTGCATAGCGTTCTGAATAACATTTTCTTTAATTTTATGGGAATTTTCCAGCATCTCCACCCATTTGGGCAGAAAGAAATCCACGCGTTCAATAGGAAACTCATATAGAATACTCTCCAAAATATGATAAATATCATCTTTTCTAAGCTGTTCGCAGTTTACTGGAAGCACTCCCACTCCGTACTTCTCTGACAGTTCTTCCGCCAGTTTCTGACTTTCTGCACTATACGGCTTCTGCGTGTTCAACAGCAGAATAAACGGCTTGC
>CAJUCK010000119.1:2035-2428 GCA_910585395.1 uncultured Lachnospiraceae bacterium | reverse complement strand
GCAATATATTTTTCTGGACACTACATTCCCCTCGATAGACATCAATGACATAAGACAGTGCCTGAAATGTAAAAAAAGAAATCCCAATGGGTAACGCAATATTCGGGACCGTAATCATTTCATTTCTCACCAGATGATTAAGCGTTCGAATAATTAGACCTAAATATTTAAAATATCCAAGCAAGGACAGGTTCAAAACCACATTGAACAGAAGGATTCCTTTTTTATAGGAAGAGAAACGTCCCAAAAGCATTCCGCTTCCCCAATTCAACAAGATGGAAATGAGCATAAGAATTACATATTTAGGCTCACCCCAGGCATAAAAAAACAAACTGGCAAATACCAGAAAAACATTTTGCTGTTTTGGCTTTAAAAATCTGTTAATGACAAATA
>CAJUCK010000119.1:1453-2025 GCA_910585395.1 uncultured Lachnospiraceae bacterium | reverse complement strand
AGAACTGAATAACATATTTTTCTCCTTATGAAATAAGGCTATTGTATATAGCATAGCTTATCTTGTCCCCTTTTTCAAGGAGTGCCGTCCGAATCTAGTATTTTACTATTTTTGGATAAAAAAATAAATTTTTGTATAAACTTTTTCTAATTTTTTCCGATATATAGGATGTGAACTAAAACAGAACACTTACAATTATAAACTGTGTTCCAGTTAAATAATAATTATGGTAACGTGGAAAAAGGAGTTTTCCACAGATGCATGAGGCATAGACCGCACAAGGAGGTACAGCATGATAGTACAACATAACTTAATGGCAATGAACTCTAACAGAATGTTAGGTAAAACGACGAAATCTCAGGGCAAAGCAACAGAAAGATTGTCTTCTGGTTTTAAGATCAACCGTGCAGCAGATGATGCATCAGGTCTTGCAATCAGTGAAAAGATGAGAAAGCAGATCAGAGGACTTACACAGGCTTCTACTAATGCACAGGACGGTATTTCCGCAGTACAGACAGCAGAAGGTGCACTGACAGAAGTGCATGATATGCTCCATAGAATGACAGAGCTGG
>CAJUCK010000119.1:1068-1443 GCA_910585395.1 uncultured Lachnospiraceae bacterium | reverse complement strand
ACGCGATTCAGGCAGAAGTCGATCAGCTGGTAACAGAGATCGATCGTATTTCCAATACGACAAAGTTTAATGAAACATATCTGTTAAAGGGAAGAAATGCTAACGGAACAGCCGCAAAACTCACCTATACAACAGCTTCCAATAATCTTAATGCTAAATTGGCAATGGCTCCTGCAGGTGGTACGGCAAGTAACATTAAAGTCAATACTATCGATGGTACTTTTACAATTGCTGTAAATTCAAAAGCAGGTTCCATTAAAGGCGGAGCTAATCCTATTGCAGCAGCTGATATTACAAACCTTGATAAACTTCAAAATATTAAATACGCCTCCAACACGACAATTTCCATTCAGTCTGTTCAGGTTGGTGCTACAA
>CAJUCK010000119.1:0-1058 GCA_910585395.1 uncultured Lachnospiraceae bacterium | reverse complement strand
ACTTCTGCACTCTCTACATCTTCTATGGCAGCTAACGTGTCTGAAGTTATTGATGCCATCGGTTCCAGCATCGCATTTGCAAGTATGGATGATCTGGCAATGCAGATTAAAAAAGATCTTGGCGCAGATGTAAGAAGTGTTATGTTAGATTCCAATACGAAGGGCGCTGACGGCAAGCCGATTATTAATCTGAAATTCAACACATTTGCAGATTTGAATCATGCTATGGATCTGAGTCTTCATGTAGGTGCTGATTCTTCTGATGACAATAAGATCAATATGTCAGTTAGTATGATCAGCGCAAGGGGACTTGGCATTAACGGTCTTTTAGTAAGTGGTGACAACCAGGACAATGCTACGAGAGCAATCGATACTATCGCAGATGCAGTTGCAAAGGTATCCAGCCAGAGAGCTTCTCTTGGTGCAATTCAGAACAGACTTGAGCATACAATCAGTAACCTGGATAACATTGTGGAGAATACTACTGCTGCTGAAAGTGAGATTCGCGATACGGATATGGCTTCTCAGATGGTTGAATATTCCAAAAACCAAATCCTTGCTCAGGCAGGACAGTCCATGTTGGCACAGGCTAATTCAGCTAACCAGGGCGTATTATCCTTACTTCAGTAATCTATCAAAAAGTATTATCATATTTATCACAGAAAAGGAACTGCCAGATGGCAGTTCCTTTTTCATTATACAGTATGAAATCAAGATAATCGATTTTCTATTTCTTTTTCCAATACATCCAATTCCTCATCATTCGGTAAAAACTGTTTTAACTGGGTCAATGCCTGCTGTGCCTCTGCTATCAGATTTTGTTCCAGCAGCACTTCTATTTTCTTTTTGATCTGTTTTCCCAACTGCTCCATCTGCATCGAAATGACTTCAGACTCTATCTTCTGCTCCTGCGCTTCATCTTCCAACCGCTTTTTCTGTTGTCCTGCATAGTGGCTCGTATAGGCTACTACAATATCGTTCAACGGCGGATATACATTCATACTGCTTTTCAAAGCAGCACTGATATCTTTTACATCTCCGGTTTTTTCCGCTTCCAG
>CAJUCK010000118.1:2589-2902 GCA_910585395.1 uncultured Lachnospiraceae bacterium | reverse complement strand
AATTTCCATGTGGAATTCAGAATGAGTTTATTTCTAAGATGGTCTACAAATTTAATAAGTTGGTTGTAAATTTGGTCTATCCCATTTATGGCAAAAAACTGTCATGGGCGTTGAATGATGAGTCAAAGTATATTGTTTCTATGACAAGTTATCCTGATAGAATAAGTACTGTTTGGATAGCTTTGTCTACGCTGCTGCGACAAACATATCATCCCAAGAAGATCATTCTTTGGTTGGCGCAGGAACAGTTTGAGGGCGGGGAAAAAAGTCTTCCATCAGAATTGCTGAATTTAAAAAAATATGGTTTATCTAT
>CAJUCK010000118.1:1516-2548 GCA_910585395.1 uncultured Lachnospiraceae bacterium | reverse complement strand
GAAGATTTTTTGCAGCGTCTCATAGATACAGCCATTCGTTTTCCTGATACAGTCTGCTGTACATGGGGACATGAGACTTCATTAAATGAAAATGGACAAGTTCGTTCATGCGATCAATGGGTTAACAGCATTAAATTAACAGGTAATAAGCCCTCATTTGCCCTCGTTCCTACAGGAATAGGAGGAGTCTTATATCCGCCTCATGCATTAGATAAAGAAGTTTTTAACAGGCGGCAGATAGAAAAATTATGAAAATATCGGAAAGCATAAGAGCGCTCAGGCATGGAATGAATTAATGAAAGTATATCCGATATGTGGAGAAATCATAAAGACAGAACTGCAACAGCGGAGGAAATAATATGGCTCCTTTTTTTTCAATTATTACAGTGTGCTATAATAGTGAAAAAACGATTGGACGGACTTTGGACAGTATGCTGGCACAGACAAATCAGGATTATGAATATATTATTATTGACGGTGCATCTACAGATCAAACAATGAATTTATTGCGAAAATATGAGCCACGATTTGAAGGGCGAATGAAAATATATTCTGAAGACGATGATGGTATTTACGATGCGATGAATAAAGGGATACATAAGGCGTCCGGACAATTTATTGGGATGGTAAACAGTGATGATTTTTATGATCCAAAAGCCTTACAAAATATAAGAGAAGCGGTAACAGGGCAGAGACATCAGATTTTATATGGATTTCAGAGAGTTTTGAGGAAAAACCAGGAAATAGAAATCAATTTTGTGAATGACTGTATGATAGGTGAATCCATGATTTCTCATCCAAGTTGCTTTGTCTCGGCCAGTGTGTATAGGGATTTTGGGATGTATGATACAAGGTATAAAAGTGCAGCGGATTTAGATTTTTTGCTTAGAATAAAAAAACAAACAGATACACAATTTGTTCCTGTTTATAAGATAATCACTAATTTTATGCAGGGGGGGATGTCTTCATCAGGAATAGGAATGCGAGAGGCAGCAAGAATACGGCATAAATATGGTGTATATTCGGGTGGAC
>CAJUCK010000118.1:746-1506 GCA_910585395.1 uncultured Lachnospiraceae bacterium | reverse complement strand
ATCATGCAGAGCTATATGATTGATTTTGTGCATTGGATTAAGAAAAGGCGGCATTAGGGAGATGACATTATTTCTGTTTGTAAAACAGCTTGTGGATATGCTGTATCCGTATAGAATTTTAGACTATATAATGGTTGTTTTCGTGTTGCTTCTTTTGGTATATCAGACGGCGTTGGTACGCCCTGATATTCGAAAACGCATCACGCTTTCAGACGGCATTGTGCTCCTGCTGTCCCTGTTTCTGACCGTCAGTTTTTTTAGAACCATGAAGGGATATCAGATTTATTTTAAGGTGCTGTCGGCTTTTTTGGTTTATTTTATGGGTCGTATTTATTATGACAGAATCAAGGAGTGCTATGGCGCGCTGGTGTCGGCATCTTATCTTGTAATTTATTTGAATTTTCTTACCAGGCTCCGGCATTTTGGTCTGGCGCTTACCAGAGTTTCCAATGCGGAAGGGGATCTGTATTTCAGCGATACGGATATGGCGTTTGCAATGATTCTTGCCATGGTTTTTATTGTGATGTTCGGAAGGAATACGTTGCTTAAAGTGATTACTGCTTTTGTCATATGTCCCTATATGGTATTCTTTTCTGATGCAGGGATACAGAAAATGCTGATGGGTGCGGTTTACGTTATTCTGGTCATCTATCTTATGGAATTGATTTTCAGAAAGCGAAAGCTGTCCGGCACTTTGCTGGTGGTTATGCTGGCGGGACTCTTAGGGGTAGTAGCAATCATCTATCTGCCGGTAATGGGA
>CAJUCK010000118.1:0-631 GCA_910585395.1 uncultured Lachnospiraceae bacterium | reverse complement strand
TTAGATCAGAGTAATATGTATAGCCGTTACAAGGACTGGCAGGCGGTTTTGGAAATATGCGGCAGCCAGGGGATGGCAGAAAAATTATTTGGCATCAATATGGGTGCAGATATCGTTGTTCAGAGCCTGTACATTAAGATCATATATGCCCTGGGGTATGTGGGAATTGCTTTGGCGGCGCTTTTGATTGCCAATGTTATGTATTATGTGGTAAAAGTAGAGGACAGGAAGACCTTTTATCTGGCAGTTATTCTGGCAGTTCTTTTGTTGGGAAGCGGCGTTACGGTAAACAGCATGGAGGTGACACAGATGAGCTGGTTTCCCCTTTTGTTTTCAGGAATGGTGATTTCTTCGGTGCAGGTGGAGAAGGAAAGCGGTAAATATGAATAAGAAATTGAACACATCAGGTTTGTTTTTCTTACTGGCCGTTATTATTTTACTGGCAGGTGTGGGGATTGAGAGATATCGAAGAAATCAAATTCCGGTAGAGAAAATGTTGATTGTTGGGGATTCTATAGGTGCCGGTACCGGAGTGGGCGATTATGAATTGAAGTGGTATAAATTTCTGCCGCCATTTATGGAAGAAAAATATAATGTTAAATTAGATATCACAAACGTGTCTATGGGTGGA
>CAJUCK010000117.1 GCA_910585395.1 uncultured Lachnospiraceae bacterium | reverse complement strand
GGCTTTTTCTTCTTCATCCAGTTCTGCAATCTCCTGTTCTATCTGCGCACAAATCACAAATACCTCACAGTGTTCTTCTGCTGCATTTTTCCGCACTTCCTTTACAAATGCATTTTCTGCCCCATCATCTGCCAAATCCTCTTCTGCCACATTTGCCGCATAAATCACAGGTTTTGCAGTGAGCAGATTATAATCCTTAAACCAGTTTTCCTCATCCTCATCTTCCAGTTCAAAGGTTTTGGCGAGTCTTCCATCCTCTAAATAAGCTTTTACCCGCTCTAACAATTTTAATTCTTTTGCCAGTGTCTTGTCCATTCTGGCGCCTTTGCTGGTTTTAGCGATTCTCCGCTCCAAAATCTCTATATCTGAAAAAATCAATTCCAAATTAATCGTCTCTATATCACGTACTGGATTGATGCTTCCATCCACATGGACGATATTGCTGTCCTCAAAACAACGCACCACATGAACGATCGCGTCCACCTCACGGATATTTGACAGGAATTGATTCCCCAATCCTTCTCCTTTGCTGGCGCCCTTCACCAATCCGGCAATATCCACAAATTCAATAACTGCCGGCGTCACCTTCTTAGACCGGTACAGATCTCCCAGTTTCTTCAAGCGTTCGTCGGGCACCGTCACAATTCCCACATTAGGGTCAATCGTACAAAACGGATAATTTGCGGATTCTGCCCCTGCTTTTGTCAATGAATTAAATAAAGTACTTTTTCCAACATTGGGCAAACCTACGATTCCCAGTTTCATATCCTGTTATACCTACTCAGAAATCCTTTTATTTAAAGGGTTTCTGCCTTTCTCTATATTTTTACTAAACAAATTATTACACAATCTTTAAGGTGATCTTGATTTTTCTGCCTCTCTGAGCTTCTCATCTTCGGTCCCATGGACGTAACGGTCCATTGTTATTGCTGCATTGAACCGCATATTGATCACATCATTTTACAGGCTAACATTATAGCATATTTTCTGACATTTGGGAATAATCAAATAATACATCCCATAAAGTTTTCACTAGACTAAGATATAATAATTTTTCTTTTTTGATAGCCATTCTCATACTATTTCATTTATTATTTTTCCCTATATCATTTAAAAATTTTTCTGGTTAGTGTGCTGCAATTTTGCCACTCTGTCGATAGATCTATGTATTTCTTTTTCTTCATTTACATATTATATCATTATTGTCTATGTCATTCAAGGATTTAACTCCCATAGTAATTAAAAACAGTCTGAGATGCCGGAGAGAAAATTCTCTCCGGCATCTGATAAATTTAATGTCTGCTTTTCTGATAAAAATCATGATTCTGCCGCACGAAAAAACACTTAAATTTCATCGTATAATGCTTTCACCTGATCTGCAGTCAACGCCTTATTGAACAGGCTTACCTCGTCATATGAGCCAACGAAACTAGGGTCATTTGCACCCCACCAGGCTCCTATCCCAAGATAAATCTGGCTGTCTGTGCTTCCTTCATAGATATTGAGTAATTCTGCATCTCCATTAGCTGCTTTTACACCATTTACATAAAAACTTGCGCTGCCGTTATCGACTACCAGCGTCAGCATCTGCCAGTCTGATGCCACTACATTCTTTAAATTTGCCAGCTCCTTTTTGCCGTCAGCGCCCTCAGTTGTAATGGTAAAATTGTCAGGCGTGGCACAGGGACCGTACCAGCGCATATTGTTGCCTTTAGCGCCTGCCGGGGAATACAGTACACATGGATATTTACCTGTGGGAAGCTGATCTGCTTTCACCCACATGGAAATGGTGTAACTGGACGCCGTAACTGCACCATTCTCCAATCTCACGCCTTTACTCCAGGAATCCCCCAGATTTAAAGCTTTTCCCTTTACAGCTCCTTCACTGGGATACGTCACATTATTTCCAGAATGGTTTCCCAATGCCTCCTCTACAGCGCTGTTTCTTGTAATCGCATTTTCCAGGGGATTCTCACCGTCAAACGTATAATACCCTGTCCTTGCCGCGTACATGGCGCCCACTTCTGTTTCCTCGTATACTTTGATCGGAACCACCGCTGTCTGAGTCCCGCCTTCTGAATAGCTGACCGTAATCTTTTCATCTGCTTTCGCCAGAGCTTCCCCTTCTTTATTAACTGTAATATCCCTTGTCACGTCTTTGGAAGTTCCGTCTGAGTAGTTCGCTTTTACTTTTATGCCGGAATTTGCAAATATGCTCTTACTGAAAGTTTCCCCAGCTAGAAATGCGGTCTTTCCTGGCATCTTCTCTATCTGGATACTGTCTAAGGAGGCGCTTTTTACTTCCACATTTACAGTTAAGGTATGTGTCTTTGCCTGATCAGACATCACGTATGCTCCAGTGAGTGTCAGTTCTTTCTCTGCCTGATATGTGCCGGCACCGTTAAATGCTGGTGTCAAAACCCAGTCAGTGTCATTCTTAAATACAGGCACATCTCCGTTTCTCATGGAAACATTGATTTCCAGTTCGCTCAGCTTTTTCTTAACATCTGCTTCTGACGCAGTATTTCCAAATGTCAGTTCCGTCTCACCTGCTGAGATACTTTCAATGGTCCACGGCACTGTGCCATAGAGATAATCCACCTCCGATGCTGTCAGGGTACGGTCAAATACACTGACTTCATCATAGGCGCCATGGAAAACATCCCAATTGCCGCCGCCTAATAATAGCCGTGATAATCCATCTTTTGCCACTACTCCGGCAGCTGCTTCTTTTCCATTTACATATAATTTCATCTCTTTTTCAGCGTTGACCCAGGTAAGCATTACCCATTGGTTCTCATAAAGTACCTTATCGACATTTACCTGACCCTGTCCGTTCTGTATATTAACTGTATTAGGAGCATTGCCATCAGGATTTGCATAAAGAACAAGTTCCTTGTTATTTGCTCCTGTACTCGACAAAATCATTGCCCACATTTGATTCAGTGATTTCGGCTGCACCCAGAGATTGATGGTAAAATCATACCTGCCCTTAGC
>CAJUCK010000116.1:1604-3283 GCA_910585395.1 uncultured Lachnospiraceae bacterium | reverse complement strand
GTCGGCAGGTGTCTATTGGCAGGAACCAGAGGAATGGTGGCCTGTTATACGTAAGTACATACCTGCTTATGACAAGCGGATTACACCGACAAATACAATGGGCGCCGTATCAGAAATGTTCCGGCAGTGGCCAGGGACACTTAGAAGCGGTCATCCTGCAAGGTCAGTAGCGGCATGGGGACGTTATGCACAGTATCTGACTGAAAATCATGACCTGTCTGATATTTTTGGAGATAACTCGCCTATTGGCAGGCTGTATGAACTTGATGGATATGTTTTACTGGCTGGGGTTGGTTATGACAAGAACACTTCTCTCCATCTGGCAGATGTAAGAGCTGAATATCCAGGCAGGCATATGGTGATAGAGAGCAGCGCCATACAGATTGACGGACAGCGGATATGGAAATCCTATGAGACATTGGCTGTAGATGGTGAAGATTTTTCAGCAATTGGAGAGGCATTTGAGCAGACAGGGAAGGTGCGTCATGTACCTTTAGGAAATGGTATTCTTTCTATGATGAGCCAAAGGGCTTTAGTAGATTTTGCTGTAAATTGGATAGGAGAAAACAGAAAATGATAGAAGACAGGAAGGAATTTCAAAAGGAACTGCTTTGGATTGCGGTTCCTGTAACATGGCAATGCCTGATGCAGTCTTCTTTTTATGCAGCACACCAGATTATGACGGCACAGTACATAGAGAAGAAAGAGCATAAAGAAACAAGAAGGAGTTTTTACAAATACGGAGGTATCTTTAATATTTGTGATGGTTTTTACTTCATTAAGTATGAAGATGCCGTTGGTATTGGTAATCGTATTTAACATATATTACGTATTGACTTACCGTATGGAAGATGGCATAAGGATGATGACAGGGTAGGCGCTTAAAAAAGTAGATACAGACATTTTGAGAATATATAAACAACGGGAGACTTTATCATGGATAAAAGCTATAGTAGAACATTGTATGCCTGTTTTACCGGATATATTGTGCAGGCGATTGTAAATAATTTTGCTCCGCTTCTTTTTCTGACTTTTCAAAACAGTTATGATATACCAATGACACAGATTACGCTGCTTATTACATTTAATTTTGGGTTACAACTCTTAGTGGATATTTTGTCGGTTGCTTTTGTTGACAGGATAGGTTATCGAGCGTCAATGGTTATTGCCCATATCTGTGCAGTGGCAGGTTTCGTATTTCTGACGATCTTACCAGATATGTTTGAAAATGCCTTTATAGGGTTGATGATTGCTGTCGCCGTATATGCAGTGGGAGGCGGACTGTTAGAGGTATTGGTAAGTCCTATTGTGGAAGCCTGTCCTACCAAAAATAAAGAGAAAGCTATGAGCCTGCTGCATTCCTTTTACTGTTGGGGTCATATGGCAGTCGTGTTTGTATCGACAGCTTTTTTTCATTTGTTCGGCATTGAGAACTGGAAGATTATGGCGTGCATTTGGGCAGTTATTCCTTTTGCCAATATGATTTTATTTACAAAAGTACCTATCGCTTCTTTGATAAATGAAGGGGAAAAAGGAATAACAATCGGGCAGCTTTTCCGTAAGAAGATATTCTGGGTACTGATGATAATGATGATCTGTGCCGGAGCAAGTGAACAGGCAGTCAGTCAGTGGGTATCTGCCTTTGCGGAAACTGGACTTTATGTGAGCAAGACAGTAGG
>CAJUCK010000116.1:891-1594 GCA_910585395.1 uncultured Lachnospiraceae bacterium | reverse complement strand
GCGGGACCGATGTTGTTTGCATTTCTGATGGGCAGCGCCAGAGCATTTTATGGAAAATATGGAGAACGAATTGACTTGGATCAATTTATGATTGTCAGTAGTATTTTATGCATTATTGCATATCTTTGCATTTCACTCGTGCCAAGTCCGATTGTTGGTTTTATCGGTTGTGCTTTGTGTGGTCTGTCAGTTGGTATTATGTGGCCGGGGGTGTTTAGTAAGGCAGCGGCTTCAGACGCCAAAGGCGGCACTGCAATGTTTGCGCTGCTTGCATTGGCAGGTGATGTTGGATGTGCGGGAGGACCTACAGTGGTTGGAATGGTTTCAGGTGCTTTAGACAATAATCTTAAAATCGGTTTTTTGGCAGGAGTGCTATTTCCAGTACTTTTATTGATAGGCATATATTTGTGCCAGATATGGGATAGAAAACGTAACCAGATGTCATATTAAGATGCAGACCTGTGGCAAGAATATTTGATTAAATCATTTTTTACTTAAAACAGCAGTAGTATTGATAGGGAATTAAGACGGTGGTAGTATGTATTTATGGATACTACCACCGTCTTAAAAAAGGAGGTGCTGTTGAATGGACGTCAAACGGTTCGATTCTGAGCTGAAAGTGATGGCTGTCCTTTGGAGTGATGGTGATGTCCCAGCTAGTATATCGCTAAATTGCTTACTGAGCAGCTGGGAAGGAATTAAT
>CAJUCK010000116.1:0-881 GCA_910585395.1 uncultured Lachnospiraceae bacterium | reverse complement strand
CTTTGGGAAATATCAGTTGTGCGGCTGATAGTCCTCTTTTCGATCCCATCTGTGTTTAGTGTGTATTCGCTGATCAATGGTCATGAACTTGAAAAAAGTGATTCACAGCAAGCTATACTTTTTTAATGAGAAAACGTATAATGGAACCAGTGACAAATTGAATTTACGGAGGTAAAAGAAAAATGGCGGATATTATGTTAAGACCTAAAGAAGTAGTATGTAAATGGGTGGATGCTTTCAATAATCATGATATAGAAGAAATTACAAGCCTTTATCACGAGGATGCAATAAACCATCAATTGAAGCAATTCGCTCAATGTTCACAGGAGAATTTGCGACAGCAGATATGACTGCCATCGTAGAAAATATATTTGAAGATGGACAATGGGCAATTTTAGAATGGAAAGACCCATTGGGATTGAGAGGCTGCGGCTTTTTCCAGGTCGTCAATGGGAAAATTCTGTTTCAAAGAGGATATTGGGATAAATTGTCTTTCTTGAAACAGCACAATTTACCTATTGAGTAGATATAGGTTGATTTTTGAAACAAACACATGTTCTAGCTTGCGTGATTTGCCGTTGCGGATTACAAGAAAAGAGCCAATATAGCTGGCGGCCGTGAAACTGCAAAACCGAGAGAGCTTGCCCCGCGCATGAAAGTTCTTTTTTATCCCGTAAACTGAACTATGTTCGTTAAAGAAGGCAAAAAATGAAAGAAAAACGAAATACACTGCCGCTGCAGTTCAAAATAAAATAGAAAGGAGAATAAATTATGCAAGCAATCGTAGAAACCTTGTTTGATGCTGTCTATCTGATTTCTGTCATTACTATCGGGATTTTGATGATTCGGGGCAGCAAAGGAGAGTGCCAATTTCGTCTGTT
>CAJUCK010000115.1 GCA_910585395.1 uncultured Lachnospiraceae bacterium | reverse complement strand
TTCTCGCGGAAACTCTTTTGAATCTTTCAAGGTTATTTCACTGTTCAGTTATCAAAGTACTTTTTGTTGTCTCGCGACAGCTATTATATATTAGCACAGCTTTTCGCATTTGTCAACAACTTTTTTATTTTTTGTTGTTCCAAGTCGTATTTTGTCTTGTCACAACCAGCTTGAATATTCTATCATGTCATTCCGTATTTGTCAATACTTTTTTAAGATAAAATTTCAAGAAACGGAGAAGGAGGGATTTGAACCCTCGCGCCGCTGTTAACGACCTGCACCCTTTCCAGGGGTGTCCCTTCGGCCAGCTTGGGTACTTCTCCACGTGGCAGAATAGTTCACACTATTTCTCAATAATATTTTTCATCACATCACCTGTTAATTCTCACACAGTATCTCTGTGATAAATACGGAGAAGGTGGGATTCGAACCCACGGTCCCTTTCGGAATCACTGGTTTTCAAGACCAGCTCCTTAAACCACTCGGACACCTCTCCTTAATAATTTTGTTTCATGCGCAGTCCATTGACAGCTCATCCTGTTTTCAACAGCGCATGTATGATTTTATCAAAACAATCGCATTCTGTCAATAGGTTTCTAAAATTTTTTTTATTTTTTTATTTGCTATTTATTTTTCAGAAGTATCTCTGCCATATCAAGGTCTTCTGGAGTGGTAATTTTGATATTCTTATAAGACCCTTCCACCAGGCGCACGTTCTGATCCAGCATACTTTCCAATACCATAGCATCATCTGTAACAGAAATATCTTCACCCTGATTTTCCCGCTCCGCCAGCCTTTTATACGCCTGAAAAATTAAATCAAATGAAAATGCCTGAGGAGTCTGTACCTGCCAGACAAGATTTCTCTTCGGCGTCTCTGCTGCAAACTGATTACGATCCGCAATTTTAATAGTATCCTTTACTGGCATGCCTGCCACACATGCCTGATACTGTTCTACCGCCTCTGCGCAGCGCATAATAATCTTCTGGTTTACAAAAGGCCGCGCACCATCATGTATCATCACATAATCTGGCTGAATCTCTCTCTTCTTTAGTTCTGACAGACCGCAAAAAACAGAATGATAACGTTCTTTTCCCCCAGGAATAACCGCTCTCACTTTGGTAAATTCATAATTTTCTATGATTTGTCTCTGGCAATATCCCACATCCTCTTTCCCGCAAACTAATATAATATCCTGTACCATGCTCTGCTCAAAAGCATTCAGGGCATAATAAATCACCGGTCTGCCGCTCAACATAAGATATTGTTTTGGGATCTCTGAATTCATTCGGCTTCCTCTTCCCGCCGAAAGAACAATCGCCGCATAATTTCTCTTTTCCATATCAGCGCTCTCCTAATCTCAAATTGGGAACTGCGTTCAAATCCCAGCCATCCCGCCTGCCTGCCAAATATTCATAGTATGCAGCGGTTCCAATCATTGCAGCATTGTCTGTGCAGAACACGGGAGAAGGATGATAAAATTCTACCCCCTGCTTCTTACACGCTTCCTGCATGCCTGTCCGCAGCGCACTGTTGGATGCAACGCCGCCAGCAATGGCAAATTTATTTATCTGAAATTCCTTCACCGCCATCATAGCATGCTCAATTAAAACATCTGTCACTGCTTTTTGAAAGGAAGCCGCAATATCAGCCTGCACCACTGGAATATTTTTCATTTTGCAGCTATTGATAAAATTCAGTACAGCAGATTTCACACCACTAAAACTAAAATCATAAGGATTTTCTGCCACCTTCGCCCGAGGAAATGCGATTGCATCTGCATTCCCTTCCCTGGAAACTTTTTCAATTTTGGGTCCCCCGGGATATCCCAGTCCAATAGCACGCGCCACTTTGTCAAATGCCTCTCCAGCTGCATCATCCCTGGTCCTGCCGACAATTCTGTATACCCCATAGTCTTCCACCTGCACCAGATGCGTATGCCCGCCAGATACCACCAAACATAAAAACGGCGGCTTTAACTCCTTATTCTCAATATAATTGGCGCTGATATGTCCCTCAATATGATGTACCCCAATCAAGGGCTTTCCCGCTGCGTACGCAGCAGCCTTGGCAGCCGCCACTCCTACCAGAAGAGCGCCCACAAGCCCTGGTCCATAAGTCACCGCTATGGCATCTATCTCATCAAGAGTCATATGCGCTTCTGACAATGCCTCTTCCATCACCTGATTTATTTTTTCTATATGCTTCCTGGAAGCAATCTCCGGCACCACTCCACCATATTGGGTATGCAGTGCAATTTGGGAGAAAATGATATTTGACAATACCTCCCTGCCATTACGCACTACTGCTGCTGCCGTCTCATCGCAAGAACTTTCAACAGCCAGAATCACAACATCCTTTTCAGCGCTTCCCATTGTTTCCTCCATTCCATCCACTGTTCTTCATAAATTTCTGCTTATGCAGACTGCTGCCAGCATTTCACTCCTGATAAAATCCTAATATCCTCCACTTGCTGTCATCATCTTTTCTCAGAATATAGGTCTGGCTTGAACGCTGGCTGCCATCTTTGCTTTTCAGATAATAATCCACATCTACATAAGCACATTCTTTTCCCTTAACCGTCTTGTATTCAATCTCATTAACACCTTCCAGGCGAACACTGGAAATCGTCTTTTCCTTCTTGTCATATTCAGCGATATCAGCCTTAACTGCATCCAAATAGACGTCCTGTGGATTTTTCTCTTTCAGCTCCTGATCCATAAGTTCCCTTGCCTGTTCAGCAATCTCTTGCAACTGTTCCTGAGTGTATCCCTGTTCATAATAACATTTTAAAATCTGATTATAAAACTTTACTACTTCCCGTGCTGTTTTCGGATAAGATTTTCCGAGATCTTTAGAGATGATCATTTCCGCATCTGTCAAAACATCTTCTTTGCCACTGTTCTTCTGCGTCAAATAATAATAATATCCCACACACAGACAAGCACAGAACACTACAATAATAATTGACTTTAAATTACTCTTTTTCTTCATAAGAAATCCCTCCCTCGCATCATGCAACGCCCCTTGTCTGCCGTTAACTGCCGCAAACATTCCGCATCCAGTATACAGACTCTCCTTCTACTCAAAATCCAGTTCTGCCGTTTTGCCGTCCCTGCCAAGTTTCGCATTGGCGTATATGCTGCATACTTCATCCATATAACCCTCAGCGTGTACCAGAGAAGGACTAAAATGCGTCAGCCACATTTCCGCTGCATCTGCATCGCTGGCAATCCTGGCCGCCTCATAAAACGTCATATGTTTATACTGTTTGGCTTTGACTGCTTTCTCTTTTTCCGCATACATTCCTTCTATAATCAATAAATCGGCATTTTTTGCATTTTCCGTAATAGCTGGAACAGGTCTTGTGTCTGTG
>CAJUCK010000114.1 GCA_910585395.1 uncultured Lachnospiraceae bacterium | reverse complement strand
CTCTCACGGCGGAAACAGGGGTTCGATTCCCCTACGAGCTGTTGCTATTTAATTGAATAGCCCAACCCGAAAAGTACTGGAAACTTTGATTTTAGATGGTTTGCAGTATTTTTTTGTTTGTAGAAAAAGTGCTGTTTAAATATTTGGACATTACCAAAAGTCCATAACTGATAAAATCAATTTGTCAGTTGCGGGCTTTTTTAGTGCCTGAATCTATCATTTTCAACATTATTTTATCAATCCTTATAGTTTTATGCCAATCAACAATAAAGCTCTGCATGCACCTCACAGAGCGTCACAAAGGTACTCTAAACCAGTATCTTAAAAAAACCAGTTTCATTCACCAATACAGCAGACCAGCAATTAAGGCCACAAGATTCAAATTACCAAAAAGGAGGACAAAACACATAAGCAACATGAACCAGTTACAAAAAGCATTGCAGCCAATTATGATAAAAATGTTGGATCAATTATATTTAACAAAGATAAGAATATTTGCGATTACTTTGTATTGTGTTTTAGAGATACCACTATGTATATTATGGCATTCAGTTATTGGAAATAAGGAGGGGTTATTATGTTTGAGAAATATAATATAGAAGAAATTAGAATACTTACAACAAGTTCTGAACTAGAATTTAGTACAGAAGAAGAAATTAGAGAATATTTAGGATATACTTTGCCAAAGGAAGAAGAAGGAAAATACTGGTATAGAGAAAGAGGCATAGATGTAAATAATAAAGATATATTAGTTATATTCTGGTACAGAAACAAGGGGATTGGATGCGGTATACTTTATGGCAGGGAAGGTTTTCTGAGTTTTTATCCGGAAACTGTTTTTAATATTAGTGCGATTACTGAAGATGAGATACATTGTTTTTCAAATATACCGACTAAAATAAAACAAGGTTCTCCTAAAGTTGATATAAAAGCCCTGAAGGATATTTTAAATTTGATTTATGAAAAATGGAAAGATTATTCTGATAGTTAAGAATAAAATTCCTATTTAATAAGGCTTTCTGATAGGGACCATATACCAGAAAAAGTGCCAGACGATATTGACAATACCAATAGATAAAGATCTGTATGATTGTGCTTAAATCATTGAAGTAAGGAAATTTTTTCTTGTATTAAGTGCTATCATATATATGATAACTAGATAAATTCAGGCTTGAGAGTGGGCAAAAACCCACTCTCAATTTTATGTGCAGGCAGTACCTGTCCAGGAATAGAGCCAAAACAGCAGAGGACAGAGAAAGAAGGTGTAGCAATGTCAAGAAGAGAAATATATGAACAGAAAACAGAGGAGCTGCTAGTGCCAATTATAGAAGAATATCAGTTTGAGCTGGTGGATGTGGAATATGTGAAGGAAGGCGGAACCTGGTATCTGCGTGCCTATATAGATAAAGAAGGTGGAATTACTGTGGATGACTGTGAATTGGTCAGTAGAAGAATGAGCCAGCTTCTGGATGAGAAGGATTATATAGAAGATTCCTATGTTTTTGAGGTGAGTTCTCCGGGACTTGGCAGACCACTAAAAAAAGAAAAAGATTATGCAAGAAGTATAGGAAAGGAACTGGAAATCCGCACTTATCGGGCAATCAATAAAGAAAAAGAATTTTATGGAATTTTGAAATACTATGATGAGTCTACAGTGACTATTGAAATGGAAGATGAGACAGAGATGACTTTTGCAAAAGCAGAGATTGCATTGATTCGTCTGGCTTTTGATTTCTAGAATGCGTCAAATAACAGAAAAACTATTCAGGAGGATAAAAAAATGAACAATGAGTTATTAGAAGCGTTAAATATATTAGAAAAGGAAAAAGATATCAGTAAAGATACTCTGCTGGAAGCTATTGAGAATTCGCTGATTACTGCCTGCAAAAACCATTTCGGAAAATCTGACAATATCAGGGTGGATATGAATCCAGAAACTTGTGAATTTCATGTATATGCGGCGAAAACAGTTGTGGAAGAAGTAGAAGATGAAGTAATGGAAATCAGCCTGGGTAATGCAAGAATGATTGATTCTAAATATAATTTAGGAGATATTGTAAATATTGAGGTCAAATCCAAGGAATTCGGGAGAATTGCCACTCAGAATGCCAAAAATGTGATTCTGCAGAAGATCAGGGAGGAAGAGCGAAAGGTATTATTTGATCAGTATTATGGAAAAGAGAAAGATGTGGTGACTGGTATCGTTCAGCGGTATGTAGGAAAAAATATCAGCATTAATCTGGGTAAAGTTGACGCAGTGCTGAGTGAGAATGAACAAGTAAAAGGTGAAGTGTTCCAGCCTACAGAACGTATCAAACTCTATATCCTGGAAGTGAAATCTACGTCCAAAGGGCCGAAAATTCTTGTGTCCAGAACTCATCCAGAACTGGTAAAACGTCTTTTTGAATCAGAGGTGACAGAGGTAAAAGAAGGCATTGTTGAGATTAAGAGTATTTCCAGAGAACCTGGAAGCAGAACAAAAATTGCAGTATGGAGCAACGACCCAGATGTTGACCCAGTAGGCGCATGCGTGGGTATGAACGGCGCAAGAGTAAATACCATTGTGAATGAGCTTCGGGGAGAAAAAATTGATATCATAAATTGGAGTGACAATGCGGCAATGCTGATCGAAAATGCATTGAGTCCAGCGAAAGTGATTTCTGTCATTGCAGATGCAGAAGAAAAAACTGCTAAGGTGGTAGTACCTGATTATCAATTATCCCTGGCCATAGGAAAAGAAGGGCAGAATGCCCGCCTTGCTGCGAGGCTTACTGGTTTCAAAATTGATATTAAGAGTGAGACGCAGGCGAGAGAAGCCGGAGATTTCATGGATTATGAGAATGACTATGAAGAGTATGATGAATATGAAGAAGACAGCTATGCAGAAGATTTTGAAGCAGAAGAAGCAGTGGAGCGTGCAGAAGATTTTGAAACAGAAGAAGCAGTGGAGCGTGCAGAAGATTTTGAAGCAGAAGAAGCAGTGGACAGTGCAGAAGATTTTGAAGCCGCAGAAGACAGCATAGACGAGTTTGGGACGGCAGAAAGGGAAGGCTATATAGAAGAATCCTTAAGCCAAGGGGAAGCCGATGAATAAAAAGATTCCAATGCGGCGGTGTGTAGGATGTGGAGAAATGAAAAATAAAAAAGAACTGCTCCGCATTATCAAGAGTGCAGAAAATGAGATTTTTCTGGATGCGACAGGAAAGAAAAATGGCAGAGGAGCATATATATGTCCGAATGGAGAATGCCTTGCACAGGCACTCAAAACAAGAGGACTGGAACGGTCTTTAAAAACTGCCATACCAAGAGAAGTGATTGAGATTTTGGCAAAGGAGATGGAAACAGTTGCAGAAGGATAGAATATTATCCATGCTTGGTCTTGCAGCAAAGGCAGGAAAAATTGCCAGCGGAGAATTCTCTACGGAGAAAGCAGTAAAATCCCGCCAGGCATTTCTTGTGATTGTGTCAAAGGAGGCTTCGGAGAATACAAAAAAAATGTTTCGTAACATGTGTGCCTTTTATCAGGTTCCCATGTATTTATATGCTTCAAAGGAAGCGCTGGGAAATGCAATTGGCAGGCAGTTTCGTGCATCCCTGGCGGTGTTGGATCAGGGCTTTGCCAGAAGTCTTGAAGAGAAACTGAAATTAATAGAGAAAGCG
>CAJUCK010000113.1:1297-3824 GCA_910585395.1 uncultured Lachnospiraceae bacterium | reverse complement strand
TTGGGAAGAGACTGACAAAGGGCATTCAGAGGATTGAAACGCATCTACACAAGACAGCAGAAGGAGATTTGTCTTTTGAAATTGATCCCAAATTGATGAGGCGTGCAGATGAAATTGGAAAAATTGCACGTTCTCTGGACGGCGTTAAGAATTCTTTAGCTGGTATGATTGGGAATGTAAGTGAAGCAGGAAGCCATATGAAGAGCAGCAGTCAAAAATTCAGTGAGAAATTCGATGCGATAAGCAGCAGTATACAGAATGTAAATACTGCGATTGAAGAATTGGCATTGGGGGCGACAAGCCAGGCTGCTGAGACAGAGACTGTAAATAATAAAATTTTAGAACTTGGAGATGTCATTGAGGTAGAGAAGCAGGGAGTAGAGAAGCTGGAAGAATCTGTGTCCAGTATGATGGAGTATTCTTCAGGGGCATCTGATAGCATTGATTTGCTGTATAAGATTACAGGGATCACCATAAATGCGATTGGAACCGTATATGAGCAGACGAATAAAAATAATGAGTCAGCAGCTAATATTAATAAAGCTGTGGAAATTATTAAAGAGCTGGCAGAGCAGACGAACTTGCTTTCGTTAAATGCAAGCATTGAGGCAGCACGTGCCGGAGAAGCTGGAAAAGGATTTGCAGTGGTGGCAGAAGAGATACGGAATCTTGCAGAGGAATCAGCAGGAAGTGCTCAGGAGATTGAAGGAATTGTAAAAGAACTTACTGGAAATGTGGCTGTCTCTGTTGATAATATGCAGGTAGTGTCTAAAAATGTACAAGAACAGCAGACTAGGCTGGAAGAAACGCGTCAGGCATTCAAACATCTGTATGATGAGATAAAGAGAGTTGAAAGCGTGACTAAGGAAATTGGCGGTCAGACCAGTGTGCTGGATTCTCTGAAACAATTAGTGGCAGATTCTGTAAATAATCTTGCAAGTATCGTGGAGGAAAATGCGGCATCAACAGAAGAGACTAGTGCAAGTATGCAGATGGTGGCAGAGGGAATCGAAGAATGCAGCCAGGATACACAGTCTTTGGTAGAATTGAGTACACGACAGAATGAAGAGACCATGAAATTTAGATTGTAGAGATAATTTATGTTAAGCGATAAATAAAAATCGTATGCTGTGAGAACGGATATGATACCTCTTAAGTAGACAATGGAAATAACCCAAAGCTGCTTAGGAGGTATTTTTTATGGCTAAATCACCACATACGCCAGAATTCCGCACAAAGGTTTCACAGGAATACCTTGACGGAAGCGCCTATCCTTTTCTGGCAGAAAATGTAATATGGGGAAAATAACGCTGCAGCAGTGGGCAGCCAAATACAGGCTTCATGGCATTGCAGCATTCATCAAGCCTCCCGGCAATTCCCCTTATTTTTCAGATTTTAAAAAGATGTGTGTTGAGGCGGTTCTGTCAGGTGAAGGAAGTATAGACGATGTGGCTGCCAGATACAGCATCTCTTCCAAGGAGGTGCTCAGACACTGGATTCAGGTGTATAATGCCAATAAAGAATAAGGATTATGATCTAAAACAAGAGCTCTTTATGGCAGAAGCACGAAGAAAAACAACACTTGAAGAGCGGAAAGAAATCGTTGATTACTGTATCAATCATAATCGTAACTATAAAGACACAGCTGCCAAATTTGATGTTTCTTACAGCCGGGTTTATTCTTGGGTAAAAAATACGATGTTCATGGAGCGGATGGATTAACAGACCGGCGAGGGCATCACAAAATTATAAATGGTTACATCGTGAAGCGCCTTATGAGGAACTTGAAAATATCAAGCTTGCAGAACTTATTTTTAAATATTTCACCTGTCTACTTGACAAGGGGCATATCAAACAGTATACGCTTTTTCTTGACTTTTTTGTCAGAAAGTATTATAGTATTCCTGAAAAGTAATACTATTGGAGGCGCGATTTATGGAAGAAAAGATGCTGGTAGAGCATTTAACAGCATTTGGGCTGACAGGGCAGGAGGCAATGATTTATCTGGAGTTATTTCGCTCTGGAACCAGCAATGGATATGAATTGTCAAAGTGTACTGGCATTTCCCGCTCCAATGTATATAAGGCATTGGAAGGGCTGGCAGATAAAGGGGCAGCATATATCAGTGAGGGGACGTCAAAGAAGTATACAGCTGTGGAGATAGAAGAATTCTGCCAGAATAAGATTCGCAATCTTATGAGAAAGCAGGATACTCTTGTAGAACATATGCCGAAAGAGAGGGAGGAGGCAGAGGGATATATTACGATTGCCTCAGATGAAAATATTTCAGATAAAATACGCAACATGATGTTAAAGGCAAAGAAGAGAGTATATCTTTCCATGTCCTTTTGGCTGTTAAAAATATTTCAGAAAGAGCTGCAAGAACTGGCGGAGAAAAGCATTAAAGTAGTAGTTCTCACATCATATTCAGAAGATGAAGAAGAGAGTTCATTTCTCAGAAATACAAAAGGAATTAAAGCATATGTAACTTCTCAAAAGAAAAATCAGATTGGAATTATAGCAGATT
>CAJUCK010000113.1:0-1287 GCA_910585395.1 uncultured Lachnospiraceae bacterium | reverse complement strand
GTACTTACTGGAGAACTGGGAAAAGGCAGAGAGAGTACCTGTCTATTTACAGGGCAGGCAAACTTTGTGCAGGTATTTAAGGATTCTATGAAAAATGAAATTCGCTTGTTGGAATTAAAAAGCGGAAAAAAAGGCAGAAAATGTGAGAATACTTTGTAAATAATATTTTTATACATCACATTAAATGCCAAAAAACAGGCGTTTAATGATCATAGCTATATAGAAAATTCACAGAACAAAGGAGTAACAATTATTATGAAGAAAGAACCGTTTGTAACTAATGAACAATTACAGGAAATTGTAAAGAAATATCCAACCCCCTTTCACCTCTATGATGAAAAGGGAATTCGCGCCAATGCGCAGGCATTAAAAGATGCATTTTCCTGGAATAAAGGATTTAAAGAATATTTTGCTGTCAAGGCGACGCCCAACCCTTTTCTCATTGATATTTTAAAGGAATATGGGTGTGGCTGCGACTGTTCTTCACTGACAGAACTGATGCTTGCAGATGCACTGCATTTTGCAGGAGAGGATGTAATGTTTTCCTCCAATGCTACGCCGGCAGAAGAGTATAAGTTTGCCAATGAAATGGGTGCCGTCATTAATCTGGATGATTATACACATATTGATTTTCTGGAAGAGACGATTGGGTATATTCCAGAAACGATAAGCTGCCGTTATAATCCAGGTGGAGTGTTTAAAATCAGCAACAGCATCATGGACAATCCCAGTGATGCTAAATATGGATTTACTACAGAACAGCTTTTTGAAGGCTTCAAAGTGTTAAAAGAAAAAGGAGCAAAATATTTTGGCATTCATGCGTTTCTTGCAAGCAATACGGTGACGAATGAATACTATCCGACTCTGGCAAAGACATTATTTGAGACAGCTGTAAAACTCAAAGAGGAAACAGGAGCTGATATCCGTTTTATTAATCTGTCAGGTGGAATTGGCATTCCCTACAGTCCAGATGAAGATGCGAATGATATTCATGAAATTGGAGAAGGAGTTCGTAAAGTATACGAAGAGATTTTAATTCCAGCAGGTATGGGAGATGTAGCAATTTACGCAGAATTAGGACGTTTTATGATGGGACCTTATGGATGCCTGGTAACTACAGCCATTCATGAGAAGCATACACATAAAGAATATATAGGCTGCGACGCCTGTGCGGTTAACTTAATGCGGCCTGCTATGTATGGCGCTTATCATCATATTACAGTAATGGGAAAAGATAATAATGTCTGCGACCATAAATATGATATCACAGGATCTCTCTCTGAAAAC
>CAJUCK010000112.1 GCA_910585395.1 uncultured Lachnospiraceae bacterium | reverse complement strand
GTTCGAGCAAAGGACTCATAAGAGACTGATTGATATCATTACACCAACCCAGAAAACGGTAGACGCATTATCCAGACTGGAGATGCCGGCGGGCGTTTACATTGATATCAAGATGAAAAGCAAAAAGAAATAAGAAAACAGACACAGTAGTTCCTAACATTTAGGATGAACATCCATGTGGTGTTCCGCTGTAAATCTAAGGAGGTAATTATAATGAAGAAAGCTATTTTGGCTACAAAAGTCGGAATGACACAGATCTTTAATGAAGACGGCGTGCTGATACCGGTAACGGTTCTTCAGGCCGGCCCTTGTGTAGTGACGCAGATTAAGACTGTAGAGAACGATGGCTACAGTGCGATTCAGGTTGGCTTTGTTGACAAGAAAGATAAGATTGTGAACAAAGATAAGAGCGGCAAAAAAGAAATTGCTCACCGTCATGGATTGACAAAAGCAGAGCAGGGACATTTTGCAAAAGCCGGCGTTGCGGGAAAAAGATTTGTGAGAGAATTTAAGTTTGAGAATGCTGCTGATTACAAAATGGGAGATGAGATCAAAGCGGATATTTTTGCAGAAGGAGATAAAATTGACGCCACTGCAATTTCCAAAGGTAAAGGATTCCAGGGTGCTATTAAGAGATATGGACAGCACAGAGGACCTATGGCTCATGGTTCTAAATTCCACCGCCATCAGGGTTCTAATGGTGCATGCTCCAGCCCAAGCAAGGTGTTCAAGGGAAAAGGAATGCCGGGCCATATGGGTTCTGTGAAGGTGACGATCCAGAATCTTGAAGTTGTCAGAGTAGATGCTGAGAACAATCTGCTTTTAGTAAAAGGCGCGGTACCAGGGCCTAAGAAATCTTTAGTAACAATTAAAGAGACTGTAAAAGCAGCGAAATAGTACCGAGTGAAAGGAGGAACTTAACGATGGCTAATGTAGCTATTTATAATATGGAAGGCAGCGAAGTAGGCAGCCTTGAGCTGAATGACGCAGTGTTCGGTGTGGAAATCAATGAACATCTGGTGCACATGGCAGTCGTACAGCAGCTCGCAAATAACCGTCAGGGAACACAGAAGGCAAAGACACGTTCTGAAGTTCGCGGCGGCGGAAGAAAACCATGGAGGCAGAAAGGAACAGGTCATGCAAGACAGGGTTCCATCAGAGCGCCCCAGTGGAAAGGCGGCGGAGTTGTATTTGCTCCTGTGCCAAGAGATTATTCCTTTAAATTAAATAAGAAGGAAAAGAGAGCAGCTCTTAAGTCTGTGCTTACATCTAAAGTAAATGACAGTAAATTCATCGTGCTTGATGAGCTGAAACTGGACGAGATTAAGACTAAAAAGTTTCAGGAAGTTTTGAACAACCTGAAAGTGAATAAAGCGCTTATAATCATTAATGAAAATGATAAGAATGTGGTTATGTCAGCAAAGAACATTCCGGCAGTAAAGACAGCGCTGACGAACACCATTAACGTATATGATATTTTGAAATACGACACCGTTGTAGTAACTAAGGATGCCGTAGCAACAATCGAGGAGGTGTATGCATAATGGCAAACGTACAATATTATGACGTAATCCTCAAACCGGTTATCACAGAGAAGAGTATGAACGCAATGGGCGAGAAAAAATATACTTTCCTGGTTCATCCGGAAGCAAATAAGACCATGATTAAAGAAGCTGTTGAGAAAATGTTTGAAGGAACCAAGGTGAAGAGTGTAAATACCTTGAATATCGGCGGCAAGAAGAGAAGAAGAGGCATGGTGGTGGGGAAAACCGCTAAGACCAAGAAAGCAATCGTTCAATTAACAGAAGACAGCAAGGATATTGAGATTTTTGCTGGCTTATAGAAAGGAGAAGAACAATGGGAATCAAGACATATAACCCATATACACCTTCCAGAAGAAATATGACTGGTTCTGATTTTGCTGAGATTACCAAAACAACTCCAGAAAAATCACTGTTAGTTTCCTTGCAGAAGCAGTCCGGTCGTAACAATCAGGGTAAAATTACAGTAAGACACCGCGGAGGCGGTTCCAGAAGAAAATATAGAATTATTGATTTTAAGAGAAATAAGAAGGACGGAATTCCGGCAACTGTTATTGGAATTGAGTATGATCCCAACAGAACAGCAAACATTGCATTGATCTGCTATGCAGACGGTGAAAAAACATATATTATCGCACCGGAAGGACTCAAGGACGGTATGAAGGTCATGAACGGACCAGAAGCCGAGGTAAGAATTGGAAATTGTCTGCCGCTTGAAAACATTCCAGTCGGTACACAGGTACACAATATTGAGCTGTATCCCGGCAAAGGCGGTCAGCTTGTCCGTTCCGCAGGAAACAGCGCGCAGCTTATGGCTAAAGAAGGTAAATATGCAACGCTTCGTCTTCCTTCTGGTGAAATGAGAATGGTTCCGATTATCTGCCGCGCAACCATTGGCGTGGTTGGAAATACAGATCACAACCTGGTCAAGATTGGTAAAGCAGGACGGAAACGCCATATGGGTATCCGCCCGACAGTACGTGGTTCTGTTATGAACCCCAATGACCATCCACATGGTGGTGGAGAAGGTAAGACAGGAATCGGCCGCCCAGGTCCATGTACACCTTGGGGCAAACCTGCTCTTGGCCTTAAGACCAGAAAGAAAAATAAAGCATCTAACAAGCTTATCGTAAGAAGAAGAGACGGTAGAGCAATCAAATAATATGAGGTACCCGCGGGCAAGATTTCTGCCCGGTACACGGGGCCGGATCAAGGAGGTTAAATAATGGCTCGTTCATTGAAAAAAGGACCATTTGCTGATGCAAGTTTATTGAAAAAAGTAGACGCTATGAACGCTGCAGGCGAAAAGAGTGTGATCAAGACATGGTCTCGCCGTTCTACTATCTTCCCGCAGTTCGTAGGTCATACATTTGCTGTACATGACGGCAGAAAACATGTGCCGGTATATGTAACAGAAGATATGGTTGGACATAAATTGGGTGAGTTCGTGGCTACAAGAACTTACCGTGGACATGGAAAAGACGAAAAGAAATCAAAAGTTCGTTAATCAAAAGAATCTGAAAGGAGGTTTTCATCCATGGCTAAAGGACATAGAAGTCAAATTAAAAGAGAGAGAAATGCGCAGAAAGATACCAGACCTTCCGCAAAGTTATCTTATGCCAGAGTGTCTGTTCAAAAAGCTTGTTTCGTACTGGATGCAATTCGTGGAAAAGATGTGCAGACTGCACTCGCTATCCTGGCTTACAATCCCAGATACGCATCAAGCGTGATAGAGAAGTTATTAAAATCTGCTGTTGCTAACGCAGAGAATAACAATGGATTGGATGCACAGAACCTTTATGTTGCAGAGTGTTATGCAAATAAAGGACCAACAATGAAGAGAGTTAGACCAAGAGCACAGGGAAGAGCTTACAGAATTGAAAAGAGAATGAGCCACATTACAATCGTGCTTGATGAAAGATAGGAGGCAGACATGGGACAGAAGGTTAATCCTCATGGGTTAAGAGTCGGTATTATCAAAGATTGGGACTCTAAATGGTACGCAGAATCAGATTTTGCAGACTTTTTAGTAGAAGACTACAACATCAGAACATTTCTGAAAAAGAAATTATACGCATCAGGTGTTTCTAAAATTGAAATCGAAAGAGCTTCTGACCGCGTAAAGGTAATTCTCTATACAGCAAAGCCAGGTGTGGTAATTGGTAAAGGCGGAGCAGAAATTGAGAAGGTAAAAGCAGAACTCCAGAAATATACTGACAAGAAATTAGTAGTAGACATTAAAGAAGTAAAGAGACCAGATAAAGATGCTCAGCTTGTAGCTGAAAACATCGCTTTGCAGCTTGAGAACCGTGTTTCTTTCCGTAGAGCAATGAAATCCTGTATGGGCAGAAGCATGAAGGCAGGCGCTTTGGGAATTAAGAGTTCTGTTTCCGGACGTCTGGGCGGTGCAGATATGGCTCGTACTGAATTTTACAGCGAGGGAACAATCCCACTTCAGACATTAAGAGCAGATATCGATTATGGATTCGCTGAAGCAGATACTACTTACGGTAAAGTAGGCGTAAAAGTATGGATCTACAAAGGCGAGATACTTCCAACAAAAGAAACAAAGGAAGGGAGCGATAAATAATGTTAATGCCAAAAAGAGTAAAACGTCGTAAACA
>CAJUCK010000111.1:3673-4477 GCA_910585395.1 uncultured Lachnospiraceae bacterium | reverse complement strand
TCACGATGACGATTTTCTATGTGCTGCTTTATTATGTTTGGCGGCAGAGGTATAAGATTAATGGTAAAGGAAGCCTTACCGCTGCAGTGTATGGTCTGGCTGGTGTGAGGATTGTGCTGTGCATGATGCCAAACAACCGATGGCTTAGCGCTAAAGCTCCCCTTTCTTGGGGCGTGTACCGCAACATTCCTTTCGCCCTGCTGGGGCTTTTGGTGATTGTGCTCTTCTATCGCAGCGCAAAAGAGCACGCAGATAAGGCGTTTTGCTGGATGTGGCTGACCATTGTGCTGAGCTTCGGTTTTTATATTCCGGTAGTGCTGTGGGCGGACATTATTCCCATGATTGGGATGCTGATGATTCCCAAGACCTGTGCCTATGTATGGACAGTACTGATCGGATATTCTGCTATGAAACAAGAATGCAAGTAAAGGGGGAAAGAATATGAAGCGTTACATAAATGCAGCACTGCTGTACGCTGTTTTTGCAATGGCTGGCGGTGTGTTTTATCGGGAATTTACTAAATTTAACGGTTTTACTGGAAAAACCACACTCTCTGTTGTTCATACCCATTATTTTCTGTTGGGCGTGGTGTTTTTCTTGCTGCTTCTCCTGCTGGAAAAGAGCTTTTCTTTCACTAGTGCAAAAACCAGGAAGACACTGGTCGTCTATCATATTGGTTTGAATCTGACTGCTGTGATGTTTGTCGTGCGGGGCGTAGTCTTGGTGATGGTGCCTGCGCTTTCTGCTGGTTTGAATGCAGCGATATCCGGCGTCGCCGGAATTGGGCATATCCTGCTGGGCGTC
>CAJUCK010000111.1:0-3573 GCA_910585395.1 uncultured Lachnospiraceae bacterium | reverse complement strand
CCAATTTTGGTTACAATGGCATTTTTTTCAAATTGATTTAAAATACGTTGAAGCTGTCTTGGGCTGCAGTGAAGCCTGAAAGCAGTTTTTTCTATTCCAGATAAAATATGATTGTCGCATTTGAATTTCATATAATTGAGAACACGTTCAGAAAGCGAAGATGGCGCTGCGTTAGTATTTGCTATTGCACTTATCTTATTTGCCAGTGTTGCAGCTATTAATTGTAATAAAGCTACATTGTTAAGAAGTTTATCTTTATATAGGGTGGTGTCAATTGCAATTGTAAGAAGGGAACTTGCAGCCTCAGCAATAATATTACCGCCACTCACTACAAATAAATCCATTTCACCAAAGATGTAGTTCTCACTGCCGTTAGAAAGGCTATAAGCGCTGCCATCATCACGGATAAATGATATGGATAGATTTCCACTTATTACTACTTGAAAATAGTTATAATTTGATACACTTTCACCAGCTTCATATTCGATCAAGAAAAGAGGAAGTTGTGACGAGCGGAGCGTATCAGCATAGATACAAGTGTTTAATGCTTCTTCAATTTTTGAACTGCTATATGTTTTTTTCATTAAAATGCCTCCCAACGAGACATTTGTCTCGTTATTTTCTTTTATTATAGATTAAAATTTAAGGGAAAACAATGGAGAGGTGAAAAGTTATGAATAATGTATTTGAAGAAAAGAGTATTTCAAAAGTAGTATTGAAATTGGGGATACCTGCAATGCTCGGTTCCCTAACAACACTTATCTATAACATGGCAGATACATATTTTGTTTCTTTGACAAAAGAACCTGCTATGATTGCTGCCGTTACTCTATGTGTGCCAGTTCTTTTAATAATTATGTCAGCAGCTTGTATCTTTGGTATGGGGGGCAGTTCTGTAATTGCAAGAATGATAGGTGAGGGCAGAAAAGAAGATTCTGCAAAGTGCTTTAACTTTTGTACTTATGCAATGGCAATTGGAGGTATTGGCATGATGATAATGGGTCTTTTGTTCATCAATCAGATTGCCAATATCATTGGAGCTGACGCAGAGAACTTTGAATACACATGTGATTATTTGAGATGGATATTTATAGGAACTCCTGCAATTATGCTTTCCAATGGGCTGGTGCATTCATTTCGTTCGATTGGTTTGATTAAAGAAGCTGCAATTGGTCTTGCCATTGGAAATGGAGTGAATATAGTATTTGACTGGATATTGATTGTATTGTTTCAGATGGGAACAAAGGGAGCGGCAATTGCTACATCATTTGGTTTTCTATGTGCAACGATTTATTATATTGCTTGCCTGATCATTCAGGAAAGAAAAAAGAATGAATGCGTGAAAATGTCACTAAAATACTTTTCTTGTGAAAAGGAAATGGCAGGCAACGTCATTAAGATTGGAATCCCAGGCGCGCTTATTACAGTTATGATGAGTGTAGCAAATATTGTTCTTAATAATTTTATTGGAATATATGGCTCTGATGCAGTGGCATCTTATGGTATTGCCTACAAAATAGATATGTTCCCGATTATGTTGTCCGTAGGACTGTCACAGGGAACTGCTCCTTTTGTGGGGTATTGTTATGGACGAAAAAATGAAGAACGGCTTGCCTGTTCTATGCGTGTTGCAACTATATATGGAGTTGTATTAGGGGCGATATTCACAATTGCCTTATTTTTCTTAAACCGTGTATTAGCTGGGGTATTTTTAGATAAGGAAGAACTGATCACCCAGACAGCGTGGTTTTTACGTTTGTTATGTTTCCATGCTCCTTTATTGGGTATAATAAATATGGTGACTGCATATTTTCAGGCGCTTGGCAAGGCGCTAAATTCATTGATCATCACAATACTTAGAAATGTTATTTTATTCATACCTGGAGTTGCGGCGCTTAATTATTTCTTTAAGCTGAATGGAGTAATCCTTACACAACTTATTGTTGAAATAGTTCTTACAGTGATTTGTTTGATAATGTATATGATCAATCAGCCTAAGAAAGTTTTGAAAGCATAATAGATGAGTTGACAATGGCAATCCAATAGGAACATAAAATTGATTATCTTTTTTTGCTGATGAGAATAAAAGAGCTTAAAATGCAGTATGAAACTTTTACGCAGGATTTTACATCAGCAAAAATGGAAAACAAATATAAGTTGAAAATACGGCTGCCGTTAAGTTGAAATTTTGATATGCTCCTCTTATAGTAGACAGGAAAAATAATAGACTGTCACTGTAAGGGGAGCATATCAGATAATTCAAAGGGTTTTTTAATAAAAAAGGTGGTGGAAGAATGATAATTAGCGCAAGTCGAAGGACGGATATTCCAACATACTATTCTGAATGGTTGTTTAATAGACTCAAAGAAGGATTTGTTCTGGTAAGAAATCCTATGAATATTCATCAAATTAGTAGAATAAATTTATCTCCTGATGTTGTTGACGGAATCGTGTTTTGGACTAAAAATCCGCTATCAATGATGGGTCGCCTTTCTGAACTGGATAGATATAATTACTATTTTCAGTTTACTTTGAATGCATATGACAGAGATGTGGAGTTTGGCATTCCATCAAAAAACAATATCATTATACCAGCATTTCAAAAGTTATCTCAAGTAATTGGGCGTGAAAAAGTAATATGGAGGTACGATCCTATTTTCTTCAATGATAGATATACCATGGAATATCACTGTAAATATTTTAAGGTATTAGCAGCAAAACTTGGTGATTATACTGAAAAATGTACGATAAGTTTTCTTGATTTATATCGAAATACCGTTCGAAACACGCAGACGTTAAATATACAACAGGAGACAAGAGAGCAGCAATTTGAAATTATGCAGAGATTCTCTGATATTGCAAAAGAATATGGTTTCTATATAGACACCTGTGCTGAAGCGGTAGAATTTGATAAATTAGGAATTTCTCATGCTCACTGTATCGATAGGGAAAGATTTGAGCGGATTGGAAAATGTAAATTGACGATAGGCAAAGATACAAATCAACGAACAGAATGTGGCTGTATTGCCAGTATAGATATTGGAACCTATAATACCTGTAAAAATGGATGTTTGTATTGTTATGCAAATTATAGTCATAAAACTGTTATGAGAAATACACAGATTCATAATCCAGCATCACCACTTCTTTTTGGGGAGATTGGAGCGGATGATGTAATAAAAGAACGAAAAATAACTTCATGTAAAGAATGTCAGATGACGCTTTTTGATTTGTAGAAGAGTAGTGCAGATCTTTATATGAAAGAGGGCGCTGGTGGTTTTCACCGATATGCGCAACAGAGATGAGTTCACGTGGAGTTATCTGCATCCTTTTAGTCGACGTTGCGGCTGGTGTGGTTTGCCACTGCCTTGTTTAAGTTCCGTTTTGATGAAGGAAGTATAAGAAATTGCTTTCATTTTGGGGAAAACAGATATATAATAAACCAGAATTTGAAAACCATAAAATTATGAGTGATTATTGTTCTCCATAGGTTCTCAATAAAATCCTCCAAAAGCCTTGAAAATAAAGGATTTATTGCAATGTGTTCGCCTTATCCCTTTATATGATTTCACA
>CAJUCK010000110.1 GCA_910585395.1 uncultured Lachnospiraceae bacterium | reverse complement strand
CTCAAACAGATAACTCCTGATTATCCTTCACTCATCAAATCTTCCAAATATTTTCCTCTTTATAATATCACACCGCTTCCCAGAATTCTCCAATTTTCCACAAACCTTAGCGCTATCTTAACGACCCTTTTCTGGCATATTCAGTATATTTCCTGCTTTTGCGAAACAGGCTGTCTAATACTGCTTATATTGAAATTTATGTAAAATACTATTATTCAGCAATCTCTTGTATCAATAGACACTAATTCTAAAATCTTATTAAAAACTGACATTGCGAAATCATCTGCCACACCAGCTGCCGCCTCCTAAAATTTAGTAAATTTACTAAATTTTATTCCATTTTTTGCAGTTATTTGCTATACTGTTATTGTTTAAACATATTCCTTTTTATATTTGGAGGTATTTATGGCAACAATTAAGGATATAGCAGTGTCAGCAGGCGTTTCTTCTGCCACTGTTTCACGAATTTTAAACAATGACAATACATTAAACGTCTCTCCTGAAACACGGCAGAAAGTTCTGGATACGGCACATACTATGAACTACAAAAAAAAATCACGTGCCTCTGCTAAATCAGTTTATACACTGGGTATTCTGCAGTGGTTTTCTCCCCAGCAGGAACTGGAAGACAATTATTATCTGCTGATTCGGCAGGGAATTGAAGATTTCTGTATGCAGAACTGCATTCATGTAGTAAGAACATACAAAGCAGATGTAAACTATATGGATACCCTGAAATCGGTAGATGCTCTGGTATGTGTAGGAAAATTCAGCGCAGAAGAGATAAAACGCTTTCGTGAAATTACGTCTAGTATTATCTTTCTGGATATGCCCATTGACGACATAAATGTATCTACCATTACCCTGGATTTTGAGCACGCAATTAAAACATGCATGGACTATCTCACCTTCCTGGGCCACCGCAAAATCGGTTTCCTCGGAGGAAAAGAATACCTGGATGGGCACCAGCTTTTTCCTGATATGCGCAAAACACTGTTTCAGGAATACTGCAGAAAACATCATATTATCTGTGAACCATATATTATAGAGAAAGAATTTACAGTTGAATCTGGATATCAGATGATAAACCAATTATTAAAGTCTGATGATCTGCCTACTGCAATCGTGGCTTCCAGTGACCCTATCGCCATCGGCGCCCTGCGTGCTTTAAATGACCGCGGAATACGCGTTCCACACGATATTTCCATAATTGGCTTTGACGACACCAGTCTGTCTTCCTTTACAACACCGCCGTTGACCACGATTCATGCACCTGCATATGATATGGGAAATTTTGGCGCTAATATTGTATTTAATATTTTGAAACTTCAGCCAGCTACTGCAATGAAGATCAAACTTCCCTGCCAGCTGATGGAACGTCAGTCCTGCAGAAAATTAGACTCCATAGAAGAAACTGCATAATATGCTTAACCGCAGACTTTAAAAGCCAGAAGAGGCGCTATCATACCTCTCCTGGCTTTTCATCATCCTGTATTATCAAACATTTTCTGTATGAAACCCTCGATGCAATAGAGTCTCTAAGTCTGCAATATACTCCTGAATCTGTTTTCCGTTGTCTGTATCACGTACCATCACCCTGGATTTCTCGGTCTCTATCAGCTGGGAATCTGACTCAATATCTTTATTTTCCCGCAGCGCCTGATAAACACTTTCAAATGCGCCTTAATCCGCAGACCATGTGAATTATAGATCAAAGTATACCCTGCAATTCCTGTAGTTTTATGATATGTTTCACAGAATCCTCCATCAATTACCAATAATTTTCCATTGGCACGAATAGGCTGTTCTCCTTCTCCCGTCCGCACCGGAGTATGCCCATTGATGATATGGGACATCGCCGTATACAGCCCAAAGTCCCTGAGAATCATATTGCAGGTTTTTTCCTCATGATAAAACTCATAATAAGCATTGGTCTCCTCTTTCCAGGCGCTTTCATCATCCAAAAACGTCCGTTCAAAAGTTTTAATATTTCTGCCAGACAAAGGAGATTTTCGACCGCACCAAAGATACCACATAAAATCAAGCGCATTCTGGTCACTCTTTTGAAAATAAGCTCTTCTGGCTGCCTGGTCTGCATAGTCCAGATAAGATTTGCCCTGATAGGTCTGCCCTTCAAAAGTAACCCCTTCAAAGTTCCCAGTGTCATCCATAGGAATACAGCCATGATATAATAAATTCTCATTAAAAATCCGGTACATACTGCCTTTTTCATACATAAACTGAATATGCCGCTGCAGGCGCACACTGTTCAAAAATGCTGTCTTGAGCTCATCCATTACAGCGCGTTCTTCCTTTGACAGCTCATAAGGCTCACTTCCCAATGTTGGAAATACACAGTCATTCATCTGATATGGCTGCCCGTCAATGACAACAGTTCCTTTCTCTGTATCAATTTTATCCAGAAACAGTCTGTCACCCATATTATATTCCGGATGATTTTGAATTATCTGCCCTTCCAGCTTAAACATCATGACAGATATCGCTTTCACTGCTGCCTCCATAGGATTATCATTGGGGTAAGTATTCACTGCAAACAAAGTAAGTGACCGCAGACTGATCCCATACCCGCTCTCCAGTATTTCTGTATTATCATATTTTAGATTATTTCGAATGACATTGGCAATACACGCCTCATTTCCTGCTGCCGCCCCCATCCACAGAATATCATGATTTCCCCATTCTATATCCAGGGAATGATGCTGTAAGAGCAAATCCAGAATCTTATCTGCATAAGGACCTCTGTCAAATATATCTCCCACAATGTGTAGATGATCTACAGCAAGCTGCTTAATCAGTGCAGACAAAGCAATGATAAATTCATCTGCATTATTGATATCAAGAATGGTATCAATAATCTTTTTGTGGTACAAGACCTGATTGTCATCCTCGTCTTTCTGAACATGCAAAAGCTCGTCAATAATATAGGCAAACTCTTCCGGCATTGCCTTACGTACCTTGGATCTCGTGTATTTGGAAGAAAGCAGCTTTGCAATTTCAATCAGCTGATTTAGTATCATCCGATACCATTCCTGGGAGAGCTTTCCTTCTTTCTGTATCATGTCAAGCTTCTCCCTGGGATAATAAACCAATGTACAGATTTCCTCTATTTCCTGATTTGTCAAAATATCTCCAAACAAAAGATTAACTTTTTCACGAATGACACCAGAACAATTATTCAAAATATGATAAAATGCCTCATACTCTCCATGCAGATCACTCATAAAATGTTCTGTCCCTTTAGGGAGATTTAAAATTGCGCTCAAATTAATAATCTCCCGGCAGACTGCCTGTCGATTGGGATATCTTTCCGACAGCAATTTTAAATATTTCTCATCCTTTACTTCCATAAGCTGTCCTCCTTCCTGTCTCTTCAAATTTTTCTTCCAGCTTTAACGGCGGAATGCATTGTATACCGCCCCTTTTATCATACCTCTTCTGCATTCTGCAAGCTCACTAACTGTCACAAGCTGATATCCTCTTCTCACCAGCTCTGGAATAATCACTCTGGATGCCTCTGCTGTAGGATTATAAAGATCATGCATTAAAATAATGTCTCCATCTTTGACATGATTCAGCACTGCCGCCTGTGTAGAAGAAGCGTTTTTTGTCTTCCAGTCCAGGGTATCAATAGACCACAAAATCAACGGCATACCTGCTGCGCTTCTCACTGTTGAATTCTGTCCGCCTCCTGGCGGACGCATTACAACAGGAGATACGCCTGTTACATTCTGCACAGCTGCATTGGTAGAATTAATCTGGTTCTGAATCGATGGCACTCCTACTTTTGTCAATATCTGATGGCTGTAAGTATGGTTCCCAATCTCACATCCCATGCTGCAAGCGCTTCTAATCGTATCTGCATATGACGATACCCGCTCTCCCACCACAAAAAAGGTAGCCACACCTCCATGCTGCCTAAGAAGGTCCAAAATAACAGGGGTATACTGGGAAGGTCCATCATCATAAGTCAGAGCCACCATCTGGCCGTTCAGATCAATTCTTCTTCTCAAACTGCCGTCGCCATTATAATAACACATAATGTTTCCTTCCTGCACCCTGCAGTTTGCAATTTTTCCATCACACATCTCATAAGACAGCACCTGGCCTGGAATATCTTTGATAACCCTGCCTTTTTCATCTGCATAAATAAGATGTTTTGAGCCAGTAAGATACATTCCTGCTGAACTCACTTTCATTCCATTTATGCCAAAATAATACTTTGTTTTATTAATTTGCCTTATGTCATTTATTACCAGTACCATGTTTCCTTTTATCACATCATAACATTTTCTGGTTACTGTATTATAAATCCTGATACAACTTCCAGAAGTATTAAAAAAATACTGTTTTTTTCTTACACTCTTCCAAACATTTTTCTGTATCTTCCACTCTCCAGCACGATAACTATAGTATCTCCAGCTCCCTTTCTTTTTCTCCATTTTGGAAATTATGTAACCTTTTTTTCCTACCTCCGCATACTTGGTATCAGAAATCA
>CAJUCK010000109.1:3213-4580 GCA_910585395.1 uncultured Lachnospiraceae bacterium | reverse complement strand
ATTTCATTAAGAACACCTGTTGCCACGCGCATAGAATTATTTTCAATTACCACATCAATCATATCAAATAATTTCTGAGTGCGCTGCCCTGTTTTTGCAGAAATAAACAATATCTCTGCATACGGCATAAAGCTTAAAACTTCTCGAATGCGTCCTGTATGTTTATAAATGGTCTTGTCGTCCTTCTCAATGGCATCCCATTTATTTACTGCAATAATGATTCCTTTGCCGCGCTCATGTGCAATCCCTGCAATCTTGGCATCTTGCTCTGTAACTCCCTCTGTAGCGTCTATTACGATCACAACGATATCTGCACGCTCCACAGCCGTTACAGCACGGATAATACTAAATCTTTCCAGTTCTTCTTTGATCTTATTCTTTCGGCGCAGGCCTGCTGTGTCAATAAATATATATTCCCTGCCATTCCAGATAATTTCTGTGTCAATGGCATCCCTGGTAGTCCCAGCAATATCTGATACAATAACGCGTTCCTCCCCCACCAGACGATTGATGAGAGAAGATTTTCCTACATTGGGCTTTCCTACAATTGCCACCCTGGGTCTGTCATCCTCTTCTTCTCCAGCCTCATTTTCGGGAAAATGTTTGGCTACTTCATCCAGCATGTCACCGATTCCCAACTTAGAAGCAGCAGAAATCGGAACAGGATCGCCTATTCCCAGATTATAAAATTCATACACATCCGGCATAAATTTTTCAAAACTGTCCACTTTATTTACTACCAGAACCACAGGTTTTCTGGAACGGCGCAGCATATCGGCAACCTTAGAATCCGCGTCCACCAGTCCCTGCCTGACATCTGTAATAAAAATAATCACATCTGCCGTGTCAATGGCAATCTGTGCCTGTTCCCGCATCTGGGAAAGAATAATGTCACTGCTCTCTGGTTCTATTCCGCCTGTATCAATCAGGGTAAACACCATATTCAGCCAGCTGACATCTGCATAAATTCTATCCCTTGTCACTCCAGGAGTATCCTGCACAATAGAGATACGCTCTCCTGCCAGAACATTAAACAAGGTAGATTTCCCTACATTAGGACGTCCTACAATCGCAACTACTGGTTTACTCATTCTAATCTCCTATTCTTCTCTTATCTATTTCTTCAAAACACCACCGGCATAAATGCGTGACTGAACGTCATTCACCGACATGGCATCACAGTTCTGTTTTCCGCTTATAAAAGCGGAAATCATCTTCTATCTGGATTTATATCTTTCAAAAGACAGGATACCAGATCCTGTCCGCCTGATGCCACTATATTTATCTCTATGTCCAAAAATTCTTTCAATTGAACAAGAGTTACATCATCCAGAAACACTTCTTCACCGCTGCGCAGAAGACTGCAG
>CAJUCK010000109.1:0-3183 GCA_910585395.1 uncultured Lachnospiraceae bacterium | reverse complement strand
CTAAATCTTGTCCCTTTAACTGTTCCATCAGATCCCGGCCTGTCAGAAGACCTGAAACTGTAATCTGCTCTCCAAAAAAATGATTGATAACGGGTATTACCCGAATTTGAATTTCTGGAAAATATCCCATAAACTGCTCTGCAAGTTCTCCCATCACGGGAGCCGCCAGACATCCTGTGGCAATGGTAATCTTAGACTTAACCACTGTCTTCGCCATACTATGCTTGCCGTAAATTCCGCTCTCATCTGCAGAATTTACGGCTCTCAAGGGCTTCTTTAAATTCATTTTTCAAAAGCCTCAGCATCCCCACGCCATTCTCTAACTGGAGATAACCATCATAGCTTTCTTCTCCCGGCAGTTCCTGTTCCGCCAGAAGATACCATTCATCGCTGGCATGAACAAAGTGCAGCCCGCAGCGCTTCATGCAATGTTCCTGAAATTCATGAATTACTCTAAGAATTTCTTCTGCCTCTTCTTTAGAAAATGGTTCCAGAGGAAACAAACCTTTCCGAAAACGGCTGAGCCCTACTGGCACCACAGAAACGCTCTCCATCACTGGCATATATTCCATCAAATCACGAATACTCCGCTCCAATTCCTCTCCATCGTTGACCCCCTTGCAAAGAACAATCTGCCCGTTCATTGGAATTCCTGCCTCATAGAGCTGATCTATCTTCTCAAGCGCCTCTCCTGCAAAACGATTGTTCAGCATCCTGCACCGCAGTTCGGGATTCGTAGTTTGAACAGATATATTAATTGGACCTAATTTGTATGCAATAATCCGCTCCAGATCATGCTCCTTCATATTTGTGAGCGTCACATAATTTCCCTGCAGAAAAGACAGACGGGAATCGTCATCTTTAAAATACAGCGTATCACGCATTCCTCTGGGCATCTGATCAATAAAGCAGAAAATACATTTATTATGACAGGACTTGTAATCATCCATCAGGCCGTTTTCAAATTCGATTCCCAAATCATCCTCATACTCTTTCTCGATATCAAGTTCCCATTCTTCCCCGTTCTCCTTACGGATTATCACAGTCAGATATTCTTCGTTTGTATAATAATGATAATCAAATACATCTTCAATCTCATGCCCGTTTACTGATAGCAGCATATCTCCAGGCTCTACTCCCATTTCCTCTGCGATACTGCCTGTCAGAATCCTGTCGATCACATGTTTCTTCAAAATAAAACGCTCCATTTCTGTCTGTCTGAAAGCGGATTCAATCCCTGCCATACAAACTGTCTTCCTGTTCTAAATCTTTCTAATCTTCATTTTCCTCATCCGTTACTCCTGCTACTGCGCCAGCCACAGAAGCTACCACTGCAATAATCACTGCAATTAAAACTACTCCGCCAATCAAAAAAACTAACATAATTTTGTCTCACTTTCTATTTGAATCCAGCCATACCCTCCCAGGCATCCATTAATCATAATGCTTAGGCGGATATACATCTCAACTATTTTCACATAACTATCATAGCATATCCCATAAAATCTGTAAATCACTTGTTTGCTTCTGATTCTTTATAAATTTCCGGCTCTTGCCCACATCGCTGCTCTTCACGATAAAGACCGCTATTTATCTGATATCTGATTGTCTAGCCGTTCATATGCTGACATAAAATCAGACACTGCGCCTTTCTTATCTTCGCTGAAACCACTGTAATTCCCAGACGGTTTTATTGCCAAATCTGTCAATTTTTTATATGCCTCATACAAATCCAGCATTGTCTCATAGCACCTATAATATTCCTTTTGTGGATCATTTATTTTCTTCATGAAATCTTTGACGGATAATTGGTTTTGCTCGATATCGGAAACATTTGTGCTGATTTTTAAATCAGAAAATAAATTGGTAAATGCGTCATTAAAATCATCTACAAAATATCCATTTGGCCTGGTATACTTGTCTGTTTCATCATCCATTCTTTCATATATGGAATTTCCCCATACTTTCAGCTCAAGATTACACAGAGCCTCCGCGTCGCTTGCGCCTGCCAGCATAAGAACCTGTATTTTTTTTACATTGTCAATATATGCTTCCTGTCTAGCCTGGTTTAGATATATTTTATATCCAATGCCGCCTGCAGTTAAAATCAATATGACAATAACAGCTATAAGCAGGATATTATTTTTCTTTTTTCTCACATCAATATCTGCCGTACCCAGAGGAATTTCTCTATCACCGTTGCCATTACGTTCTTTCTCCACTGGACATCCGCACTTAGCGCAGCTTTCGTCCGCCTTGCCCAAAATTGCCCCACAATCCACGCATCTCAAAACTGGTTCTGTTTCTTCAATAAAAACCTTTCCGCAATGTACACATTTTTTTGCCTTGTCGGAAATTTCCTTCTCACATTCAGGACAATTAATAATTGCCATAACTCGATCCACCCTTTACTTTTATAATTATTTGCAGACTATATTATAAATTCTGTTTTTTGCATAGTCAATGAAAGATGTAAAAGATTGATGTATTATTCAGACAAATTTCATCCATCCTGCCTCTTCCGTGAACCAGTATTTCTATTATTTTCCCTGGATATTCTGAAAGATATGCAGACAATAAACGGAGAACATTCCAGCGTACAATGCCAGTCCGGAAAAACAGCAGAACTTTCTGTCATGACGAATGAAGAATCCCCTGCGCACAGCAGACTGACCATTATTTACAAACAGTCAGTGCGCTGGCAGCAGAGGATTCCTCATTCTGCATTCTGCATCAATTTACTGATGATGGAAGACGCTACATTATTTTTTCACTTTGACTCTCATAATTTTACTGAAATCACTGCATATTTTCTTTTTGCCAACTTTTTTGTAAGAACGAACTTTTATAAAATATGTCTTACCTTTCTTTAAATTCTTAAGCGTGCATGTGGTTTTCCTGCTGCCTGCTTTCTTTGCAGTTTTAAAAGATTTATTTACGGCATAATAAATTTCGTAATTTTTTCCACCCTTAGACTTGCTGAATTTTACGACAATCTTTCTGCCAGCCTTATTGGTAAGCTTTGTTATCTTATTTTTTCCCGGCTTAATCTCAAAAGAGACAACTCTGCTGCCTGTATATTTATTAATACCTGTGATATAAACTTTTCCCTGGCCGACATTCTTATTATTTTTGTAGGTAACTTGATAATCATTCCCCAAAGATAAGCTGTTTCCCTTACAG
>CAJUCK010000108.1:3985-4627 GCA_910585395.1 uncultured Lachnospiraceae bacterium | reverse complement strand
CGTTCAATGGGCACATGACCCCAAAACAGACCGTGACATTGTTATTGAAATAAATCCCAGAACCTCCCGTTCATCGGCACTGGCATCCAAAGCAACTGGATTTCCAATTGCCCTGGTATCAGCAAAGCTTGCCACTGGACTGACGCTTTCTGATATTCCCTGCGGAAAATATGGAACATTAGATAAATATGTACCAGATGGAGATTATATTGTAATTAAGTTCGCCCGCTGGGCATTTGAAAAGTTCAAAGGAGTGGAAGACAAACTTGGCACCCAGATGCGTGCAGTGGGCGAAGTTATGAGTATCGGAAAAACCTTTAAAGAAGCTTTCCAGAAAGCAATACGAAGCCTGGAAACTGGTCGTTATGGACTGGGCCATGCCAGAGATTTTGACTGCTTATCCAAGGAAAAACTGCTAAAACTGCTGGTTACTCCTTCTAGTGAACGCTACTTTATCATCTATGAGGCTTTGAGGAAAGGAGCGTCTGTAGAAGAAATCCATGAAATCACCAAAATAAAACATTATTTTCTGAAACAAATGCAAGAATTGGTGGAGGAAGAAGAAACGTTTGCTGCTGTGAAAGGACAGCTTCCCTCTGATGAAGCACTTATTAAAGCAAAAAAGAATGGCTTTTCCGACAA
>CAJUCK010000108.1:932-3975 GCA_910585395.1 uncultured Lachnospiraceae bacterium | reverse complement strand
AATATTTGAGCCAGATTCTTAATATTGATGAGGAAGCAGTACGAAACCAGCGAATTTCTTTGGGATTAGAAGAAGCATGGTTGGGCGTGCATGTCAGCGGAACCAAAAACAGCGCATATTACTATTCCACTTATAATGCCGAAGATAAAAATCCTGTATCAGAGGGAAAACCCAAAATTATGATTCTGGGCGGCGGACCCAACCGGATTGGGCAAGGCATAGAATTTGATTACTGCTGCGTACATGCTTCCCTTGCATTAAAAAAGCTTGGTTTTGAAACCATCATCGTAAACTGTAATCCAGAGACAGTATCTACTGACTATGATACTTCTGATAAATTATATTTTGAACCTTTGACGTTAGAAGATGTCTTAAGCATCTATAAAAAAGAGCAGCCTGTCGGCGTGATTGCCCAGTTTGGCGGTCAGACACCTTTGAATCTGGCTGCAGACCTGGAGAAAAACGGCGTAAAAATATTAGGGACTGCTCCATCCGTAATCGATTTGGCAGAAGACCGTGACTTGTTCCGTGCCATGATGGAAAAACTTGAAATCCCAATGCCAGAATCGGGAATGGCAGTAAATGTAGAGGAAGCATTAAAAATAGCAGAAGAAATCGGCTATCCTGTTATGGTACGTCCTTCTTATGTATTGGGCGGAAGAGGAATGGAAGTAGTGTATGATGCTGACAGTATGACTGGCTATATGAACGCAGCCGTTGGCGTCACACCTGACAGGCCAATTCTTATCGACCGCTTTTTGGGCCATGCGACAGAATGTGAGGCAGATGCTATCAGTGATGGAACTCATGCATTTGTCCCAGCCGTTATGGAACATATTGAACTTGCAGGAGTGCATTCCGGCGATTCTGCATGCATTATCCCTTCCAGACACATTTCAGCAGAAAATGTGGCAGTTATCAAAGAATACACCAGGAAGATAGCAGAAGAAATGCATGTCAAAGGTCTGATGAATATGCAGTATGCAATTGAAAACGGTAAGGTTTTTGTGCTGGAGGCAAATCCACGGGCTTCCCGTACAGTACCTCTGGTATCTAAAGTGTGCAATATCCGTATGGTGCCTTTGGCAATTGACATTGTAACAGCAGAGCTGACAGGACGTCATTCTCCAGTTCCAGAATTAAAAGAACAGGAAATTCCCTATTACGGCGTAAAAGAAGCTGTGTTCCCCTTTAATATGTTCCAGGAAGTTGATCCTGTTCTGGGACCAGAAATGCGTTCCACTGGAGAAGTACTGGGACTTTCAGCCTCTTACGGAGAAGCTTTTTATAAAGCACAGGAAGCAGCGCAGCTAAAGCTTCCGTTGGAAGGAACCGTATTGATTTCTGTAAGCGACAGGGATAAGCCTGAAGCAGCCGAAGTGGCACAGGAATTTGTAAAAGCAGGATTTCAGATTATTGCGTCAAAAAACACCTGTAAATTGATAAAAGAAGCAGGCATTCCTGCTGACATGGTGTATAAACTTCAGGAAGGAAGACCCAATATGCTGGATTTAATTACCAATGGAAAAATTGACCTGATCATCAATACTCCTGTCGGACAAGAGCGCCATGCCGATGACAGTTATCTGAGAAAAGCTGCCATTAAGAAAAAAATTCCCTATATGACCACCATGGCGGCTGCAAGAGCCACTGTCAGCGGAATTCTGTCTATGAAAAATAATGGAAGCAGTGAGGTACAGTCTTTACAAAGATTACATAACTCTATTAAATAATGTACAAAAATGATTGACGTATTGCCCAAAAAGTTGTAAAATTTATTACAGGATGTGAAAGAAAAGCACATACATAAGAGAAGAACGTACATATTCACTACAATTCGTCTATATAGTATCCTTGTTTGCATTTTTTATTTAAAATCAATTCAGGCAGGAACCTATTTGAATTAGGAATTACATGTATCATACTTCATTATACGCTGGATGATAACATTGCTTTCTTAATACGGCATCCTTCCTATGAAAAACAGGAAGTTTTTCAAAAATTAAAGGATAAGGAAAGAGGAACGGTATGTTAAAGAAATTAAACAACATGCAAATCAAGGAAAGATTAACAAAAGCTTTTATTATGGTTGCTGCGATACTTGCGGCTGTGTCGATTGTGGGACTTGTGATCACAATCATCCTCAGTAATTCTTATGCAGATGCGCTGACAAATTACGGTTTTTCCCAGGGAGATACCGGAAGAGCCATGGTAACTCTGGCAGACACCAGATCTGCACTGCGGGGAGCCATTGGATATGAAGAACAGGAAGCCATTGATGCTATGGTGCAGCAGCATGACGAAACCAAGGCTGAATTTGAGCAGGAGTTTGCAAATCTGGAACGGACGATGGTTACAGATGCAAATAAGAAAATTTATACAGAGCTGCAGCAGGAATTGAAAGATTACTGGATCGTGGAGCAGGAGATTCTTGATATGGGAGCTACCGAAGATCAGGAGAAATGTATTGAAGCTCAAGAAATCGCTATGGGCGAGCTTGCGCCGATGTACGAAAGCATTTACAGTAAGTTATCTGAAATTATGGATATTAAGGTAAATAAAGGAAACCAGCTTTCAACAACACTTTCTGTTGTCTGTGTTGTGCTTTCTGTTTTTATCGGTATTGTCATTGTATTAACGCTGTTTATGTCTTTCCGCATCGGTGTAGGAATTGCAAACAGCATTGCTGTTCCATTAAATCATTTGAAAGACCGTTTGGAAACTTTTGCCAAGGGAGATCTTTCTTCCCCCTTCCCAGAAGTTGACAGTCAGGATGAAGTTGCTGAAATGATAGCTGTGGCACAGGAAATGGCAGAGACATTGAATTTTATTATTGCCGATGAAGAGAATATTCTGTCAGAGATGGCAAATGCCAATTATGCTATTGTATCGAAAGATGGCAGCCGATATACTGGAGATTTTGAGAATTTACTGCTTTCCCTGAAGGAATTAAAGAAACAGATGGTTGCTACCATTCAGTCTATTGAAGAAGCTTCTTCCCAGGTATCCGCAGGTTCCACAAATCTTGCTGAGGCCTCCCAGA
>CAJUCK010000108.1:0-922 GCA_910585395.1 uncultured Lachnospiraceae bacterium | reverse complement strand
GGCTACCATCATGTCAATTACTGAAAATATTGAAACAGCGGCAGAACATGCTGAAGACTCCTACCAGCAGGCGCAGAAATACTCCGATGAGGCAGACCGAAGCCGTGCTGAAATGGATACCATGGTTGCTGCAATGGACCGCATCAGCGAAGCTTCCCAGAAAATTGAAAATATTATTTCTGAAATTGAAGATATTGCCTCCCAGACAAATCTTCTGTCTCTGAACGCTTCGATTGAGGCCGCAAGGGCAGGTGAAGCAGGTCGCGGTTTTGCCGTTGTGGCAGACCAAATTCGTCAGCTTGCAGAACAGAGTTCTAAGGCTGCAGTTGAGACAAGAGAATTAATTGAGGGCACCATTCAGGAAATTTCTGAGGGAAATAAAGCAGCAGAACGAGCAGCTTCTGTAATTGAGACAGTGGTGGAAGGTATTGAAAAAATTGCAGCTTCTTCCAAGAGTGTCAGCAGTACGGCAGCAGATCAGGCTGTGGCAATGAAACAGGCAGAAGAAGGAGTAAATCAGATTTCAGAAGTGGTACAGTCCAATTCTGCGACAGCAGAAGAATCTTCTGCAACCAGCCAGGAGCTGTCTGCACAGGCAATTTGTCTGGATGAGTTAATTGGTAAATTTATATTACCCACAGATAATTAAGCAGTTAAGCAATGAACTCCTATGGAAGTGATGGAAAAGTACTTTCATAGGAGTTTTTTAATTCTATAAGAAAGACTTTATCATTTATAGTACTATTCCTATGATAAAAGGAGTGGTGCGGTAAATTGGCTAACTCAGATCATAATTTCCAAAATCCAGGCATATATTGCAATATGGATAAATCAAAAAAACCAACACTAAAACAGGTAAAATCTAATATTGTAGAATCCCTGGAGCTTCCGCGGGACATTATGTATGGAGCAGTGATTATTA
>CAJUCK010000107.1 GCA_910585395.1 uncultured Lachnospiraceae bacterium | reverse complement strand
AGATTTATCTTTAAATAAAGTAAAGCGGATTTATTAATCTGATAAGGAGGATTTCAAATTGAGTATGGATTTGAATTTTTGGAAATACAAGGAAAATACCGCCCACGATCACCCTGCGATATATCAAACCGCGTGCTGTGATGGCAGGTTGATGGAAGAATTGGAGACTCTGCCAATAGATGAAATTTTAAAGAAAATTTCTGTCGTCTTTTCTGATTGGGATATTCAAGACGATGGAAAGGATTTTGAAAAAGAAGGACATGGGGCATTTCAGATTTTTACAACTTCGCAGATAGTAAGATTTGACTGCTGTGGTATGCAGGAAAATGATCTGAATGCTTTAATGGATATCTTAATTGATTTTGGCTGTCCTTTATATGATCCACAAATAACAACAAGATTTGATTCCTGGACAGATAGATGACAAATTGGAGTAAAGAATATAGATTGTTAGAGGAACTTACCTGATATTTAATTTTTTGGTATTATGAGAAAATCTATGACATCATGCAGACCCTTTTTGCAGCAAAGATAAAGGGGCGAGATAATCGCCCCTGATAAATAAAGTTACTTTTCACGGTATTGATATTTCTTTAATTTTCTGCCAGTGGTGATACAAATTAAACTTCCACTTACACCAAGTACAAACATCATAAGTGCAGCGCCAGAACTCTTGCCGATGCCAAAGAGTGTTTTTAGAATCGATATATGGCCATATTTGCTCATAAATGGTTCGCATACGTTATCTACCATAAAACCACCCAGAAACAATCCTATGGGAATAGTAAAAAATTGAAGCGTATTACGGCATGCATAAACACGCCCTTGCAGCTCCACTGGGATAGTAGTCCTAAAAATCACATCCAAATTTGTATTCATAATTGGTACAAGAACCCATCCGATAATTTGTCCAAAGCACCATAATACAGGCTCTCTGGAAAATGCTAATAAAAAGTTTTCAGTTCCCAGCGCAAACAGCATAGTCAGATAAATGATTTTTACCCTGTCTTTCGGCTTTGGTAAGGCAGAAGCAGTCACGCTGCCAATAATCATAGCGACGCCGGAACAAGAGGTAACAATTCCGAGGACGACTGAACCGCCTTTTAAATTAGGAAGTACATAGCCAGGCAAAGTTGCATCAAAAGCTGAAGCTACCAGATTAACACCTGACATAAATAACATTAGCGTCATGATCAGTGGATTTTCTTTCAAAAACACAAGTCCTTCCTTTGCAAGGCTGAGTACACTTTTTCTCTTATCACCCTTGCTTTCTGGAATGCGAATAAAAAACAATAATGCTGTAAATGCAATGATAAAACTTGCGATATCAGCTGCTATTACACCATTGAGCCCTATAAAGGAGTATAATGCTGTGGCAATCAATGGATTCAATATGGAAATCAGAGATCTTGACAAAGAGCGAAGTCCGCTTGTCTTCTGATAATACTTTTCAGAAATAATAAGTGTCATGGCGACTTCTGAGGCAGGCTGCTGTACGGTGTTCATTAATCCTGAAATCACATTCAGAACGTATAAATGCCATACTGCCAGACGGTTTGTCCGAAATAATATAAGTACAATGATTGTACATATGACAGCAGACAAATCGCAGCCAAGCATCGTCTTCTTTTTGCTACATCGGTCTGTCAATGCTCCGGCAAAAATACTCATTAAAACATAAGGTGCATAAGAGCATATGGTAAGCGACGCTGTGCTTAATGAAGAGCCTGTTTTTTCATAGAGCCATAAGGTTAGTGCAAATGCTGTAATACTGCTGCCAAGCTGAGATACACTTTGGGTACTCCAAAGAATCAAAAAATCTTTCAATTCAAATAAGTCATTATTTTTAATATGTTTCATTTCTTTGCTCCTTTTCATATTAGATATTTCTCTAAACAGAAGCAAAGTCCGAGGATATCAGCACAGTGCTGCTCCTCCATGCAGTCTCCTCAGACCCTGCATGGAGCTATTGCAATACAAAGTATCATTTCCGTTCCTTTCATGCTTTTACATTTTTTATTTTATTGTAGATGACAAATTGCATGTGGTCAAATCATTTTTATGATTGTTTTCCTAAAATTTTATGAAGCAGTCAGGCAGCGGAACAGAGTGAAAAACCAATCATTTACGAGGTGTATCATGAGTAAGAAATTATCAGAAATGAGTTTGAAAGAGTTGTGGCAGCTCTTTCCCATCTATTTGACAGAATATCAGCCTTCTTGGAAGGAATGGTATTCTAAGGAATCGTATTTTTTGAAAAAGGCAATACCACAAGCTGTGAGGATAAGTCATGTCGGAAGTACAGCGATTGGTTCTATTTGGGCAAAACCAATTATTGATATTCTTGTGGAAGTTCCGAAGAAATCTAAATTATCAAATTATAAGGGTTTGATTGTTAATAGCGGCTATATTTGTATGGCTCAAAATGAAAATGACATTTCTTTTAATAAAGGATATACAGAAAATGGATTTGACGAAAAGGTATTTCATTTACATTTAAGATACATCGGAGATAACAATGAATTGTATTTTAGAGATTATCTTATTGAGCATCCTGATGCTGCAAGTGATTATGAGAAAATGAAGTTGAGGTTATGGAAAAAATATGAGCATAACAGAGATCAATATACAGATGCTAAAACTGAATTTGTTCAAAAATACACAGAAAAAGCAAAGCTTCTGTATGGTAATAGGTATTAATAACTTCCGTTTTCAAATTTTACAAGGGCAAAAGGTTTTGCTTTACAAGTATATTGAGCAAAAAGTGTTGGGCTTATCCTTCTTTATGCCTATGATCAATAGTCCGCCTGCAAAAATCATCCCATTTTCCAGCCAATGCGCAAGAAATAGATATTTATCAAGCAGATAGATGGCGATAATGACTGTATTCAAAATGAATAATAATTTTCTTGCCTGCCTGCGGAAAAGGGCCAGCTCATCGGGATCTAATTTTCGGTTTTCATTTTCAATTGGAGCGACAAGCAGAATCAATATATTGGTAACGAGAATTCCTCCATAGCTTATAAAAGGAATAACGGTGGTTTTGTTTGCTAGACAAAGTAAGAAAACGACGCAGCATGAAAACACATAACACCTGGTTCTTGTTTTTGCGTGATATCCTCCAGTTTTTCTCCTAAGTGGAATTAACACAGCTCCGCTTATTAATAATGATAACAGTTCTTTCATACATAAACCAATCAGAACATATGAAATAATATGAATTATTTTTAGGAGAAGACATTCTATGCCGAAACCATATAGTTCCAAGTCATCTTGTTTAACGAAGCTTCTTGTCTCCAGTTGTTGTAAGATTTTTTGAATTATTTTATCCATCAGCGGCTCCTGTTTATTGATGTTTGACAATTATCTTTTGAACGAATGTGTGCTTTATAATTTATGTTAGTGTTGCAGTCCCACTTTGCGCAGAAAGCACTATGAAAAGTTTGTTTCCCCAATGCTTTTTGTTTAATCATCCGTTTTTTGCGTCATTTGAAAAATGCTGGTGAAATAAGGGGCTAATAAGAACAACTCTCCGCAGCTTTGAAACATTGCAGATTTTTGCTTAATAGTTTGCTGCGGAGAGTTCGTTTTACTGTCACTTGAGTGTCTGCTGATACATTGGTTGATTATTTAGTCATAGATAAGAATTCTTCTTTTTGGTCTGGGGTTCCAGTAATGTCAATAAATGAGGAAATTACATTCATTAAACCGTATTTAATATTGGATTTGCCTGCGGTCCACTGAGATACGTTTTGTTCAAACATCGAATTTAGATCGTCATTGACTTTGCCGAGCTTTTTATAAACCGCATTCATTTCTCTTTCGCTTGTATAATACTGGTCTATAAAGTTTTGAGAGCCTGAAATAGACGTTAAAGTTCCTACATTATAGAAGGACATGGAATTTTCAATTTGATCTTGGATTGGTTTTACTATATTGCTTTCAAAAACAGTTTTATATGCCAAATCAAGCTCAGATAGTCTTTGTTCTTTTTCCTCATCTGAAAAATTTGTTTCAATATTTTGTTTTAGCTCATCATATTTTTCAGCCATTTTATCCAGAATGCTGTAATCTATATTTTTGTAATCAATTCCTGTACCTGCATATCTTCCAGTTATAAATTTTTTGAATGGGTTTTTGAATGAGGAAGAAATACTGTCAAATTCCTTATCATATCCATACTGAAAGTTTACGTTTTCTTCTTCTTTTGGTAATGCACCATATTTTTCCAGCAATTCTTCGTCTGAAAGCCATTTGCCAGATTTTCCATTTTCATCAAATAACTGGCGTCCAGCATCGCTTATTGTTACCTTAGCTTCAGCATCGACGGTCAGCTGGCTGCTGTCAGGACGCTGGCATATTGCATTTTTTCTTCGGTCTTCTACATGAGTTGTTTTCATATGTTTTTCTACAGATAAATTATTCTGTGAATCAATTCTAAAACCCATATATTTACCTCCTTTTTACAGATGCATGATTTAGTATTCATTGAATGTGTATTTAAAACCAGACCACGTCAAATAAATATCCACGTCAGATCCTATAGCTTTACCAGTATTTGCGTCTATATAAAAGTATTGATAATTATTTTCACCATAGTTCGTTGAAAAAGTATCTTCAACTCCATCTGAATAGTAAAAATAAAAATAATTAAAGTTATTAATTTTAACTTTGATGCAGTCTCGAGCTGTTGACAAACCTCCTAATTCGTAAATGTCACAAGATATCATGATAAAA
>CAJUCK010000106.1:3044-4851 GCA_910585395.1 uncultured Lachnospiraceae bacterium | reverse complement strand
GTGGTAATGGCTTCTGTGCTGACCGCTGACAATGGCATCTGCCCTGCTGTACACAATTTTTTCTGCCCACGCAAGATATTTTTTTCTCTCGTTCTGCTCCATTGGAAAATACTGCTTCCACCGCTGGAAATAATTCCAAAATATACTTACCTTGCGTGCGCGGCTCTCCTCAGCTACAGCACTTTCAAAATGCATGGAAGCATAGGAGAGCGGATCGTCCACAAAACCGACCTGCTGCGCGACGCTCGAGGCGGCCTTTGACGGCTGTGGATTTTCATATAAATACAAAAGAAACAGCCGGATTCCGCGGTCAATAAAACTGGAACTCCATCCCAGTGACCCCGACGGATTTTTTGACGCCTGTTTCGCGGTGCCAAAATCGCCCGTATAAAAACAAAGCTCATAATAGTTCCATTTGCCAATCTGATTCTGGCAGAGCTCTTTGTTTCTGATTTGATATCTCTCCTCACCTTTCAGCCCGGAAAACAGCACTTCCTTTCCCCGCATTCCATACTGCTGTGCCATCTCCTTTGTGCCAAACAGACGCAGATAATTTCGAACCGTCGAATCCGAGCAAAAACATTCCCAGCAGAACCGCATCATTTGTTCATCGTGTGACAGGCAGGAGGCGGCATATGCTGCTTTCAGCGCAATGTCCCCTCTGATTTTCAGCCTCTTATTTATCTTTATCAATGCTGTCCCTGCGATTTTCTCAATCTGTTCATATTCATGACGCTTATGATATGCCTCCATGGCGGCCAGATACAGAGATGGATGGAGATTGCAGACTTCCTCTGCCACGGCGACGAGACGCTCGACGCCCCCCTGATACAAAACTGCCTCCTGTAAGAGCCGTGCCTCCACATCTCCTTCCTCGTTCTTTAAAAGTGTAATCCAATCTGCCCAGAAGCGCGCTGTCTCCGCAAGCTCTTCACGTCCTACTTGCAGCATATCCTCAAGATGCAGGTCCTGAAATGCCCTATGTGAAAAATACAGGTACAAATCCTCTGCGCGCCTGTCCGCATCAAGTGCCTGATACGCTGCATAGAGCGTCAGCAAAGCAAGCTGTCTGAGGTCTGTTCTGATAATGTCGTGTTCTGTCAAATCCTGTAAATCAGCCGGGTCACATTCTTCGGAGTACTCGCTTTCTGCACACACCTCCATCGCCCACAGCCACTCATAGATGAAGTTCGCTTCCTGATACCGGCAGTCGTCCACGCAGTCCTTCGCAAGCTGTATTGCATACAGAAGCTTATCCCCGATTCCCTGATTGTCATAGTACTCTGTCACCCAATCCCTGTCCCAGTAGTCCTCGGAATAATCCTCGTATTCCTCCACATCAAGCGTCAGCTCACCTTCATCAATCTGGTTCATCCAGATCTTTAGCTGTCTCATCTTTTCATCTACAAATTCCTGAGACATGCGCACTGTTTTCTCTTTGGTTTGAGCTTTCACGCTGCCCGACGTGTACTGTGCGATCAGGTTTTCCATCTGCCGCTGCTGCTCTTTTGACAGAAACGTATTCATATCCAAGATAATTTGCAGCAAGTTTTCTTTCGTTAGTTTTTTCAGATTATTTTTCACTCGTGTATCTCCCTTTCAGCCAGCAAACGCTTCAATTCTGCAATTTCCGCATCCTTATCTGCAAGTTTTGCATCCTTATCTGCAAGCTTTGCATCCTTATCTGCAATTTCCGCATCCTTATCTGCAAGCAAATCCTTGAGTTCACCAAACTCCGGCAAAATCATTCTCTTTAATGCTTCGCTCATCCGATCACCTCCACTAACAATCTTTTCAAATATTTCGT
>CAJUCK010000106.1:820-3034 GCA_910585395.1 uncultured Lachnospiraceae bacterium | reverse complement strand
ATATCTGACACAAGATTCACGACAACGCCTGCTTTCGCACGCTCTTCCTCCCCTTCCAGTCTGTCATAACTGTCCAAGAGCCGCTCTGCCTGTGCAATGTTCATGCTGCGTGTCAGTGACTTCAGCCAGACATGCCGGCTTTCCTCTAGTTCCTTTGTCACTATGACCTGCATTGGGAAAATCATGTCATATATGCGGTATATTCCTTTTCCCTCCTGTTTGACCCGATATTTCCTCTCCAGTTGTCCCAAAAGTTTCATGGGCTTCTGCTCACGAATCAGAGAGACTGTGATATCTGTGTCCAGAATTTCATCCACTGCACCTGTGTCTGCCTTATATAAACAGGCATAAGAGAGCACCTTATAAAATGTATCTATATTTATGCTGTCATCCGGTGACTTATACTCCACTATATTGTGTCCCAGGAAAAATGACCCAATTTCGTTTTTAATAACCTCTTCCGGTTTCTTCTTAATAATGAGCAAGTCAATCCGCAGCGGCTCCCTGCTCAGATAATACTCCGGGTCATAGGAAAGACCCTTTTCATTTTCCATCAGTTCCAATTCTATTGTACTGCAAAATGCCGGATGCCACTGTGTTCTGTTTTCAATCTCCAAATCAATATCCCCTCTGCCCTTTTATCTATCGTTTCGTACAGCAGATTTTCATCAACTGCTTCATGTTGCAAGGACTTTCTGCACAGTTTCTTCGTACTCCCATTATAACATAGTATGCCGATTTCATTCCAGACAATTTTCTAAAATACAGGCGCACACTTTCTCTGCACTGCACGCCTGCAAGTCAAAATTACATATAACAGACTGAATGATTTTGGTCATATTCTCCTTTTCGCCGGAAGAAATCTTAACCATAGGAAGCAAAAACAGCTTCCTGCACTCCTGCATATGCGCGGTATACATCAAAAACTGCGCCAGAGACAGCTTCCGAATCTTATAATGTCCTCCTGTACAGCCAATTTCATTGCCATTCATGAAATAAATCGTGTCCCCTGGATGAAATTCAACGCAAAATTCATCTCCTGTATCCAGTGGAATGATCACCCTCTTAGGCATATCAACATACCCATCATTCTCCTCCAATACCCCCTCATAATAACCTGTCAGATGATCTATAAACACGGTATCCAAAGTACAGTTTTCTTCAATCAATTCAAAAACAGAACAGCCTTCTGCCGAGATTCCTTCTGGAAAATTCATCATAAGAAACCAACGCACAAAGTGCTGATTTGCCAAGAGTTCGTCCGATGTAATCACTTGCTTCACTGCCATCAATCCTCCAAAACCCAAGAATAGTCCGATTCATCAGCCTCATGTGCAATTCTAAAAACCTTTTCACCGTCCAAAAATATACAAAGGTAATGCGCCGTAAACGCCACTTTCTGAACTTCGATTCGATTGTAATACCGGATATCTACCAATGCGCACTATAACAATCTTTTGATATCATGCTCTTATAAATCCCTCCATATCGCATATTTTTTTTCGTAGCGCTGTCTTTTGCATTGCTAAGTGTCGGTACTCTCAAAAAATCCGTGCCCTGTCTCCATATTTTGCAGCCCCCAGCAGCCTAAAACATCGTCCTCACTGAGAAATTCCCTACGCTTATGTAGACAAGTTTGAAACTTTACTGCACCGTAAAGCTCTGTTCCCGGCTCGTGCCCAGCAGCTTTCGGACTATAGAGGATAAATTGTGCACCAGACTCGAGGGCTGTCCAGTTCATACCGTCAAAACCATACGGCTCACTGGCAATATAATGGATTGTGTAGCCTTCTTCTGTCACATCCCATTGTTCTCCGAGCTCATGACCAGTATCCAGAACAAGCTCTTCCATTGTCAGCAGCCAAGAAGCATCTGTGAGTTTTCCCACGTTTCCAAACTGCCCGTGAAATTGACAGACATAAACCGTGTCATAGTTCGCATCGGAGTACTCTCCCACAAAGCTGCCGTCTGGGTTTAACACAAGGGAAGTCATCCATCCCCCTGCACCGCTGTAAAACAACAGTTCCAAGGGTTCTGTGATCGGCAGCGCCTCCACCTCCTCTATTACGGCTGGAGGCTGAACCGCTGTCATTGCAGCTTGAAAATCCTTTAGATTCTCCAACATGGATTTCTTCTGCTCCCTGGCAAACACTGGCTCTTGGCTATCCAGCCACCACAGACTGTCATAAAGGCGTCCCTCTTTATCAAAAGTTC
>CAJUCK010000106.1:0-810 GCA_910585395.1 uncultured Lachnospiraceae bacterium | reverse complement strand
GAGAGCAATGCGTTGATCTCCTCCATAAAAGCGGCAATTTCCTCTGGGTCAAAACCATTGTGCACAGGAGAGCCAAAGTTGATATCAAATTGAACATGATTCTGCTGCACTACAGTCTCCTCATTTCCTATCAAGGTGGAAAGTGAATAGTCGTACATGGCAACGCCCTGATACATCGTTGGATTGTACCGCAGAAGATAGTCCTCTCCATCTAAGGTACACAAAAATACATTTGTCCAGCCTGTATGTGCAAAGTAGCCCACTTCACGGTCAATCAACTTGTGCTTCTCCCATATTTCAAGCTGCTGTCCCTGCCCGTCCTCCAGCACTGTCAGGCGCACTTCCTCAGGAATCCCATTCCTGTTCAAGTCAGGGGCAACAGCCGCGTCCGCTGTCGCATCTATTTCGATATCTGTTTCGACATCTGTTTTAATTTCCGCCGCATCTGATGCAGCAGTCTCTATTGGTGTACTCTCCAATTGTTTCTCAGTGATCTCCGCGTTCTGGCTGCCAGCACATGCACAGCATAATCCCATGAGTATGCTTCCCTCAGCCAATATACAGCATAACTTCTTTTTTATCATGCGTCCCCTCCAAAAAAGCTTTTCCTGACCAGACAACTCTATCCACTTGCGATTTCATTGTACCACAATGTACCTCTACCTTACGCCAAAAGTTTTGGGCAGGTACCAACACCTTTTTGTCTGTATTTCTTCATAACAAAAAATTCAGCTATGCAATGAGGGGTTGGCAGAGTATTATGTTCACAACAGGAACGTACTAAAACCAGTCCTGCAAGTTTTCCATTTA
>CAJUCK010000105.1:3162-4885 GCA_910585395.1 uncultured Lachnospiraceae bacterium | reverse complement strand
AAACGAAAAAGAAAAGGGAATGGTTCAGGCAGCAGGCGCACAGATTTCTTATATGGAAGAAAGAATCCGTAAAAGCTGGCAGCTGGCAGGGGAAGCAGATATTCCAGAAATGGCTGAATTTTCCAACAAGGTTCTGAGAGAAAGACACGATATGGTGGTCTGCCGTGACAGGTATTATTACCAGCGCCTTCTGGCGGAGACGGAGGTGGAACACGGAGGAATTTTACTGCTGAGGCATGCCGGAAATTTGCGGGGGATTCTTACGTATGCGTTAAGTGAAACGCACCCAGCATCCGGCAGAGAAACGTGCAGAGCAGAAATAAAAGAACTTTTACTGGAAGAGTATGTTTCAGAAGAAGCAGGCAGAAACATCTGCAGAAATGCGCTGCAGGATGCCGGGGTAGTTCCGAAATTGGTTAAAGAGGTGGTCTTTCCCTTTGAAAAAATGATGGTGCGTCTTATAAGCCTTACATCGGCCGTTCCTCTGCTGAGAAGCAGAAGACACTGCTCCTTCCGCGTTAAGGTAATTGATTCTGTGATAGAAGAGAATAATGGATGTTTTCATATTGTATTAGATTGGAATAAGAGCAGTGTGGAACAGATTCCAGAGAAAGATGTTACAGAGGAGATGGATATATCCAGGCTGTCAGAATTATTGTGGAAAAATATTTCCGTCTATCTGAACGAATGGGTGTGAATTAAATTAGAAATCGTATGGTGGGGCGCTGCCAGCAGAAAGTCCTAATTTTGACATCATCATGCAAGCAACTAGAAAATGGGGAAGCTCAAATTACATTTCTTATTGACAAAAACAAAGATTCTGCATAAACTAACTTTGAATAAGTGACAGGATTGTAAATTGAGAAAGGAAGCGTTCATGATATGGGAATGTTTCAGCAGATCAGAGAAGAGTATGAAATTATAAGAGAGCGTGACCCTGCCATCAAGTCACCTTTAGAAGTATTGCTATATCCCAGTTTTCGGGTGATGCTCAGCTACCGCAAGGCACACAGGCAATATTTGAAGGGGCATTTTTTCCGGGCGCGGAGGATTTCTCAGAAGGCAGCACGGAAGACAGGAATCGAAATTCATCCAGGCGCAGTGATTGGCAGAGGGTTTTTCATTGACCATGGCAGTGGTGTAATTATAGGTGAAACTACTATTATCGGGGATAATGTGACTCTGTATCAGGGAGTTACCCTGGGCGGTACTGGCAAGGAAACCGGGAAGCGGCATCCAACGCTGTGCGATAATGTGATGGTAAGTGCCGGAGCCAAGGTCATAGGTTCTTTTACGATTGGAGAAAACAGTAAAATCGGTGCAGGGAGTGTGGTGCTGGATGAAGTTCCGCCTAACTGCACGGTAGTTGGCGTGCCGGGAAGAATTGTGAAACGTGATAATATTAAGGTGCCGAGAAGCGATATGGACCAGGTTCATCTGCCAGACCCTGTGATGGAAGATATTACCGTTCTGCAGCATGAGAATTCAGCGCTGTGCAACAGGCTGATTGACCTGGAAAAGGAATTGCGGGAACTGAAAGAACTTCAGACGTTGAGATTGGAAAGAACAGTTAAGGAATAGGAGGAATACATGAAGGTTTACAATACGTTGAGCAGAAAAAAGGAAGAATTTAAGCCTTTGGAGGAAGGAAAAGTTAAAATGTATGTGTGCGGTCCTACTGTATACAATTTTATTCATATAGGAAATGCACGTCCTATGATTG
>CAJUCK010000105.1:0-3147 GCA_910585395.1 uncultured Lachnospiraceae bacterium | reverse complement strand
ATACAGAGGATATGAGGTGAACTTTGTATCAAATTTTACGGATGTGGATGATAAAATTATAAAAAAAGCAGTAGAGGAAGGCGTCTCTTCCCAGGAAATATCCAGCCGTTATATTGAAGAATGTAAAAAGGATATGGCGGACATGAACGTAAAACCTGCCACCCTTCATCCTCTTGCCACTCAGGAAATAGATGGAATGCTGGAGATGATTTCTACCTTGATAGAAAAAGGATTTGCCTATCCAGTAAAAGACGGAACGGTTTATTTTCGAACAAGGAAATTTGAAGAATATGGCAAATTATCCCACAAAAACCTGGATGATCTGCAGGCTGGGCATCGCGACATTAAGGTGACGGGAGAGGATAAGGAAGATTCTCTGGATTTTGTGCTGTGGAAACCTAAGAAAGAGGGAGAGCCTTACTGGGAGTCTCCCTGGTGCCAGGGCAGGCCCGGCTGGCATATTGAGTGCTCTGTGATGGCGAAAAAGTATCTGGGAGAAGAAATAGATATCCATGCTGGCGGCGAGGACCTGATTTTTCCCCATCATGAAAATGAAATAGCCCAGAGTGAGGCATGCAATGGAAAGATCTTTTCCAAATACTGGCTTCATAATGGGTTTCTGAATATTGATAATAAGAAAATGTCAAAATCTCTGGGCAATTTTTTTACTGTGAGAGAGATCAGTGAAAAATATGATCTGCAGGTACTGCGTTTCTTTATGCTCAGCGCTCATTACAGAGGCAGCCAAAAACGGTCTGGAGCGCATTGTAAATGCAGCAGACAATCTCAGACATCTGAAAAGGAACGCAAAGTCAGTGTCTATGACAGAAGAGGAAACAGAAATCTGGAAAGGCAGCCATTTGTTTGTGGAGAAATTTGAAGCGGCTATGGATGATGATTTTAACACGGCAGATGCAATTGCTTCTATCTTTGAACTTGTGAAATACAGCAATACCAAGGTAAATGAAGAATGCTCCAGCGAACTTTTGGAACAGCTTTTCAATCGTTTAGAGCAGCTCTGTGATATTTTAGGCATTATACTAGAGAAAAAAGAAGAAATTTTAGAGGAAGACATCGAGTGTCTCATCGCAGAGCGTCAGGCAGCGAGAAAAGACAAAAATTTTGCACGTGCCGATGAAATCCGTGAAATACTGCTGAACAAAGGAATTGTTTTGGAAGATACCAGAGAAGGGGTAAAATGGAAAAGGGCATAAACGCATATTTATTACAGAAATTTGGCATGGACAGCCAGGATATCCGCAATTATTCACCATTGGTGCTTGCCTATATAGGAGACGCTATTTATGATCTTATTATCCGTTCTATGGTGGTGGGAAAGGGAAATACCCATGTGAATCACCTTCACAGACAGGCAAGCCAGCTTGTGAAAGCACGTACGCAGTCTGAGCTGATCGGAGTGTTGATGCAGGAGCTGACAGAAGAGGAAACGGCTGTGTACAAGCGGGGCAGAAATGCCAAATCGCCCACTATGGCCAAAAACGCTACTATGGGAGAGTACCGCAGAGCTACTGGCTTTGAGGCGCTGATGGGATATTTATATCTGGACGACAACATGGAGCGGATCATGGAACTGGTTCTTTATGGCCTTGAGAGGATTGGGAAAGGAGTACAGAATTGCGATACGAAGAATTGACGATTGAAGGAAGGAATGCTGTTCTGGAGGCATTCCGCTCTGGAAAAACCATAGACAAGCTGTTTGTGCTGGATGGCTGTCAGGATGGGCCGGTGAGGTCTATTATCAGAGAAGCAAAAAAGCATGATACTATTGTAAATTATGTCGCCAGGGAGCGTTTGGACCAGCTCTCAGAGACCCAAAAGCATCAAGGGGTAATCGCATTTGCAGCAGCCTATGAATATGCCCAGGTGGAGGATATGCTTAAGGCGGCAGAGGAAAAAAATGAGGCTCCTTTTCTGATTTTGCTTGACAATATTGAGGATCCACATAATCTGGGCGCGATTATCCGTACGGCAAATCTTGCTGGAGCCCACGGTGTTATTATTCCCAAACGCAGGGCAGCAGGACTTACTGCAACTGTGGCGAAGACTTCTGCCGGAGCTTTGAATTATACGCCTGTGGCTAAAGTGACGAATCTTTCTCAGACTATCAGGGAGCTGAAAGAGCAGGGAATATGGTTTGTCTGTGCAGATATGGATGGCACCACAATGTATCAGTTAGATTTGAAAGGACCTGTGGGACTGGTGATCGGCAGTGAAGGCGAGGGCGTCAGCAAGCTGGTAAAGGAGAATTGTGATTTTACCGCTTCTATACCGATGGCAGGAGAGATTGATTCTCTCAATGCCTCAGTGGCGGCAGGTGTGCTTGCCTATGAAATTGTGCGCCAGAGAATGTAGTTTGCAACAGCGCAGCCAGCATAATACTTATTATCAGGCATATCAGCAAGTTAAAGGTTCAATCTGAAAATAAGAAAGGGCTGCTGTAATTTATTACGAATTTTAGAGGGAATTAATTTGCAGAAAGAGACGGAATATCAGAATGAAAAAGATGAAATCCTGATAGAGCAGCTTCGCGGCGGTCAGGAAGAGATTACCGAGTATATTATGGAAAAATATAAAAATCTGGTGCGGAAACGTGCCAACGCCATGTTTCTGATGGGGGGAGACCCCGATGCTGACCTTTGTATTACCCGGCAGATTTATCATGCAGTGGAAGCCTCTCAGCGAAAAAAGCACCAGCCGTTGAATACTTATATTTCTCTGAATGCGGAGAGGGGGCAGGAGGGAGAGGGCACTCTTCTGGATTTGCTGGAATCTTTTGAAAATATGAATCCAGAACAGCTTCTTATTGACCGCGAAAATACACGTGCTGTCCAGGAAAAATTGAGAAAGAATCTGAGTTCTTTTGAACAGCAGGTGCTGCAGCTGTATTTGAGAGGCATGAACTACAGGCAGATTGCGGAGGAACTTAAAAAAGAGCCAAAGGCAATAGACAATGCTCTCCAGCGTATACGGGGAAAATTTCTGAAAAAGGTATGAAAAAATTTTGAAAAAATATTGACAATTTTGTGGTTTTATAGTATATTAGACAAGTCGGTTGGACAACCGGCCACATATGAATGCTGCTGTGGATCAGTCGGTAGAGCGTCGCATTGGTAGTGCGGAGGTCAC
>CAJUCK010000104.1:1313-5219 GCA_910585395.1 uncultured Lachnospiraceae bacterium | reverse complement strand
GTGCGAAATTGTCCTTTTCCGTTGCGGGCATTGCAGTGCAGCCTTCGGAGTTTATCAAGATTATTTTTGTATTTTTTGTTGCTTCGATGTTTTATGAGTCAACGGAGTTTATGCAGGTGGTGAAGGCTACGGTGATTGCAGGGCTTCATGTCATTATTTTAGTGCTGTCCAAGGATTTGGGAGCAGGTTTGATATTTTTTATTGCTTATATGGTAATGCTGTATGTGGCAACCAGGAAACTTTATTATTTTTTGGGAGGGCTTTTTTGCGGAGCCATAGCTTCTGTGATTGCGTATTATCTTTTTAACCATGTGCGAGTGCGGGTGGTAGCATGGCAGGATCCGCTTGCCGTCTTTGAAAGAGAGGGAAACCAGGTGGCAAATTCTCTTTTTGCCATAGGAACCGGAGGATGGTTTGGCATGGGGCTGAACCAGGGAATGCCCAACAAAATTCCAGAGGTAAAACAGGATTTTATCTTTTCAGCAGTGGCAGAAGAATTGGGCGGTATTTTCGCTGTCTGCCTGATTCTTGTATGTGTAAGCTGTTTTCTTATGTTTCTCAATATTGCCATGCAGATGAAAGATTCTTTTTATAAGCTGGTGGCGCTTGGGTTGGGAACAATTTATGGTTTTCAGATTCTGTTGTCAGTAGGCGGCGATATTAAATTTATTCCTTCAACAGGTGTGACGTTGCCTTTGGTGAGCTATGGAGGAAGTTCTCTTCTCAGCACTTTGATTATCTTTGCTGTTATTCAGGGACTATATCTGTTCCGGGAACGTACAGAAGCAGAACAGGCGTCAGCTAAAAAAAAGAAGAGAAAGACTGATGCAGGAAATAGAAGCAGCAAAAAGGAATCCTCAAGAAAGAAAGGAAGAGTAAAATCCAATGAAGAAGACATTCACGGAACGAAAGTCGAAGACTTTGACTAAGGGAAACAAGAATCGGGAATTTGTCATTATCACCTATTTGTTTGTAGGCGTATTTATGATGATGATGGGATATTTTGCCTATTTTCAGATTTTCCGCAGTGAGGATTTTATCAACAGCCCTTACAATACCAGACAGAATACTTTTGCGGAGCATGTGGTCAGAGGAGAGATTCGTTCGTCAGATGGGAAGACACTGGCACAGACTGTTGTGCAAGATGATAAAAGCGAAACCAGGTATTATCCTTATGGTCCTATGTTTGCTCATGCGGTTGGATATGACAGCAATGGAAAATCAGGGATAGAATCTTTTGGGAATTTCAGTCTGCTGCGATCCCATGCATTTTTTTTAGAACAGGTGCTGAACGGTATACAGGATAAAAAAAATCAAGGTGATAATATTGTAACTACTTTGGATTATCGTTTACAGGAGACGGCCTATAACGCTCTGGGAGGAAACCGGGGTGCAGTGGTAGCTTTGGAACCTTCCACTGGCAAAATTTTTGCCATGGTGTCTAAACCAGACTTTGACCCGAATACGATAGGAGCCCAGTGGGAAAGTATAATTTCCGATACAGATAGTGAAAATTCCATATTGGTCAATCGTGTTACACAAGGGCTGTACCCGCCTGGCTCTACTTTTAAAATTTTGACAACATTAGAATATCTCAGAGAAAATCCAGATTATCAGGATTATGCTTATGAATGTAAAGGAAATATAGCTATGGAGAATACAGAGATCCACTGTTATGACAATGCAGTTCACGGCATGGAGAATCTGGAGACTTCTTTTGCAAAATCCTGTAATACCTCTTATGCCAATATTGGGCTGGGTCTGGATAAGAAAAAATTTGCAGGTCTTTGTAATAATCTGTTGTTTCATACAGATCTTCCAATTCCATATCCTTCAAATCAGAGCAGTTTTGTGCTGCAGGAAACATCCAATACAGACCAGGTAACTCAGATGGCGATTGGGCAGGGAGAAACATTGGTAACACCGTTGCATATGGCCTTGATTACTTCTGCTATTGCAAATAATGGGATATTAATGAAGCCTTATATCATTGACCATACAGAAAATTATAAGGGAATTGCGGTGAAAAATTATAAGCCTTCTCAATATGGCGCCATTATAACAAACGAGGAAGCTGAGAAACTTCAGAAGTTTATGTCTAAAGTAGTCAGCGATGGAACTGGATCTAAACTCAGCGGGCAGAGTTATCAGGCAGCAGGGAAAACAGGTTCTGCAGAGTTCAGCAACAATAAAGATGAGAGCCACGCATGGTTTACCGGATATGCTTCCATGGAAGAGAAAGGAAGCATTGTAGTGACTGTGATTGTGGAAAATGGCGGTGCGGGCAGTACAACGGCAGTTCCAATTGCAAAACAAGTATTTGATACGTATTTTTCCCGGTAAAAAGAAAAATCTTGCAAGATAATATAAAAAGGGGTATACTATTTTTAAAGTCGACTAACCACATCAGGAGGTATTGCAATGATTGAAGCAACGAGTTGTGGTGGTGTGGTAATATTTCGCGGGAAGATTTTGCTTTTGTATAAGAATTACAAGAACAAATATGAGGGTTGGGTACTTCCGAAAGGAACCGTAGAGCCAGGCGAAGAATACAGGGATACGGCGGCACGCGAAGTGCTGGAAGAGACAGGGGTAAATGCCCTGATTATTAAGTATGTAGGAAAGAGCCAGTATTCTTTTGCTGTTCCGGACGATACGGTGGAGAAAGACGTCCATTGGTATCTGATGATGGCAGACAGTTATTACAGCAAACCACAACGGGAAGAATATTTTGTTGATTCGGGATACTATAAATTTCACGAAGCATATCATTTACTGCGTTTTGCAAATGAGAAACAGATACTGGAAAAAGCATATAATGAATATCTTGATTTGAAAAAGAGTAATCTTTGGGGCAACAGAAAATATTTTTAATGCCGGCAGATAGAGGCAGAGGTACAGGAAGAAAAGGTGCTCACGGGAAGGCGGGCACCTTTTTCCTGTGGTTCCTTTCATAGCCTTTTGCCAGTATGAAAGGGATTAAGAGGCCATCCTTCAGTAATGAAATGGAGAATGAAATGATCTTTTACAGGGATTTTTATGCAGGTGAGAGTATAGGCAGGAAAAAAGAAAAGGTAAAATGGAAGATTCTTCACAATGCAGGGCAGGCAGATGTATATGTGATTGCCCTGAGCAGTAATCAAGAGAATCTTATGGATATTATACCTTCCTGGGAATTAATGCAGAAACATTATAAGAATCAGGACATGCTGGTGATTGGCGTGGATAAGGGATATGAAAATGCCATGGAATTGGCGGGAAAAATTGTGCTGGATGTGTTTCAGAAAACCGGAAATCTGAATATCAGGGATTACTTTGTGGAACAGCACAGAGAAAACCTCAGGAGAGAACCTGTATGGAAATCCTGTTTTTGATATTAAAGGTGATTGGCATTCTGTTTGTTGTCCTTTTACTGCTTATTTTTGCAGTGCTTGCGGTTCCGGTCCGCTATAGCATCCGTATGGAGGCACAGGATGATATCACAGGTAAGGCAGTGTTTTCCTGGCTTTGTCGTCTGTTATATTTAAAAATTGAATATAAAGAAAAGGGTATAGCATGTCGTTTGCGGATTCTTTTTTTTCCAGTTTCTCTTAACAGACAGAAAAAGAAACGTTCTAAAAAGCCGAAGCGTCAAAAGGCGGAGATAAGCCATGTTGGTGCAGAAGAGACTGTACAAAAAGAGGATGAATTATCAAGTCCCACAGTTTCAAGGGATCAGAACTTTACTGCTGCAGAGACAGTAAAGAACAAGAAGACAGGCAGAAAAAGAAATATTTTCAGAGAATGGCAGGAGAAGATCCGCACAAGTTTTGCAATGCTTGAAAAGTGGTTTTCAGATTTAAAAGATAAATCTACCACAGGGAAAGAAAAAATTCAGAACATAAAAAACTTAATTTCGGAGGAAAC
>CAJUCK010000104.1:972-1190 GCA_910585395.1 uncultured Lachnospiraceae bacterium | reverse complement strand
GAGTGCTTTTTTACATTTTGTGAAGGAAATGAAATTTCTTATCCGCCATTATTCACCCAGAAAAGCATCTGGGGAAATTGCCTTTGGCTTGCAAGATCCCAGCCAAACGGGGCAGATATTGGGAATGCTGAGTCTGCTCCCATTTTGGTCAAGGTATCAAATTCATATAATGCCTGATTTTTTGACAGAAGAATTTGAAGTAGGTGGGCGGCATGAGG
>CAJUCK010000104.1:0-901 GCA_910585395.1 uncultured Lachnospiraceae bacterium | reverse complement strand
AACATAAGAGCATTGATAACAAGTTTTCGAACATAACAGGAGGTATGATTGACCATGCAGGATAATAATTTTAACACAACCGTTCAGTCTCTGTTTAAAGGAATGGACAGTTTCATTACCACAAAAACAGTAGTAGGAGAAGCCGTACACATTGGAGATACTATTATTCTTCCGCTGATTGAAGTATCGTTTGGCGTAGGCGCCGGAGCATTCTGTCAGGATAAGAAAAATAACGCTGCTGGTGGAATGGGAGGAAAAATTTCTCCAAGCGCGGTGCTGGTAATTCAGAATGGCTGCACCAAGCTTGTCAATGTGAAAAATCAGGACAGTATTACAAAGATTCTTGATATGGTGCCTGATTTGGTGAATAAATTTACTAGTAAGAATTCTGCAAAAGATACTGGAGAAGTGGATGAAACGGCAAAAAAAGAGGCTGCAAAGAATCTGGCAGAGAAATTGAATGCTGCGAAAGATGAGACATAATGTTTGAAAAGTTCCAGCCTCTGTTATAAAAGGCAGAGATATCCTGAATGAAAACAACAGACAGAGCATATATTATTAATAATATATGTTCTGTTTTCTGGTGATGGCATGAAACGACTGATAGGTTTTATTTTGTTTTGGATTGCAGTGGGAATGGCAATAATGATTTTTCTTCCCAATGAGGTTATGGGAATCATGATTATTTTTATTTTGCTGTTAGGCTGTGCTGCAGCCATAATCATGATGAAAGTAAAAAGAACAGTGCACTGGCATTGCCAATGAACTGCTCTCTGGTGACTATTTGAAATAAACTAAGCTCTTTCAACTTTTCCGCTTCTTAAGCAAGAAGTACAAACATACATCTTCTTAGCGGCTCCATTTACTTTACATTTACCGGATTTAATATTAGATTTCCACA
>CAJUCK010000103.1 GCA_910585395.1 uncultured Lachnospiraceae bacterium | reverse complement strand
TGCGAATAGTAAGAGAGTGCTGTCAATGAGGAGGAATGCAATGTCTTTGCCAGGTAAAATTTTTAGTTTCGCTGTTATGTTGTGTCTGCTGGGCGGGATACATTATTATATTGCCCGCAGAATTTATCAATGTATCATACATATTTTTCCCAATATTAATTCAGGGCTATATACAGGTGTGTCTGTATTAACAGTTTGCGTGATATTTTTAGGGTTTGCCAGATCATTACTTCCGTTTCCGGCAGCGCTAAAAAGTATTCTGGGCAGTATAAGTTCATATTGGATGGGGATTCTGATATATTTGCTGCTTTTTTTGGTTTTGGCAGATGTGATATTGTTTCTCGGAGCCATTATAAATGTAATTCCCAAACCAATAACAGCTCATATACGTTTTTTTTCAGGATTACTGTCTGTTCTGATGGCTGTCGGGACGGTCGGTTATGGTATATATAATGCCAGCCATCTGAAGCTGGTTTCCTATGACGTTCAGATTGAGAAAAAGATTTTGAAATCTGAAATAAATATGGTTCTGATCAGCGATTTACATTTGGGCGCAGTTAATTCTGAGCAACGTCTTGCCAGGATGGTTCAGCACATTAATGAATTACATCCTGATGTTGTATGTATAGCTGGAGATATTTTTGATAACGACTATTATGCGATATGTGATCCAGATAAGGCGGTGAATGAATTTAAGAGAATAAATTCAACATACGGCGTGTATGCGGCTCTGGGAAATCATGACGGCGGAAAAACATTAAGAGAAATGCTTCATTTTTTGGAACGCAGTGATGTAAAAGTTTTAAATGATCAGTATACAGTTCTTGACAACCGTCTGATCCTGGCAGGACGCCTGGATGGTTCTCCAATCGGCGGGTTTGAAGGTATGAGCCGCAGTGATTTTGCAGAAGTTATAAGAGAGGCAGATATGGGTCTTCCTGTTGTGGTTATGGATCATAATCCAGCGAATATTGATGAATATGGATATGATGTTGATTTGATTCTTTCTGGCCATACACACAGAGGACAGGTTTTTCCTGGAAGCCTGTTTACAAGAGCAATGTTTACGGCAGATTATGGACATTATCAAAGAGACAGCGAGAGCGCTCATGTAATTGTCACATCTGGCGTGGGAACTTGGGGAATGCCTATGCGGGTAGGAACAAACTGCGAGATTGTTCAGGTGAAATTGCATTGACGTTTGCACAGATTTTTATATATACATCAGAATACCAGCGCAATTTTTGCGCTGGTATTCTTTTGCTGCAAAGAAATATTGTGCATTTCATATAAAAATATCTTGTAAATAATATAGAAATTGTCAATTGCGCAAATAAATGAGAATGATATATAATGAAATAGTAACATTTTTGCGCAACTTTTGTTCGAAATTGTTCGAACAAGAAATGCAAAAAATAATAGACGTAATAATGAAGGAGGTATTTCTATGAAGAAAAACAAGATGCAGCGGGTTTGGGCTCTGGTCTTATCCGCAGTCATTCTTCTGACTGGAATTTATATTCCAGAAATGAAGGTAAAGGCCACAGACATGGAACGTACTGTGTTTGAAGATGACATGGAGACGAAGACTACGGCGGAAGCTGGCTGGACCGTAAGCTGGGGGGACAATAAAACCGAGAAGTGCACAGAGTCCAGGGAAGCAAATCAATATGCAAATAATAATAAAACGAAATGGTGGAGCTTTAAGACAGAAGATGCTGGCGTGGCATTGAAGCTGAGCCGTACAGTGACAGGAGTGGGAGCAGGGCGCTATAAGGCTTTTTTGGATGCTGATGGTGGAAATATTTCTGGCAGTCTCAGTATTTCAGCATTAGATGCAACAGCAGTTTCTGATTCAGAGGGAAGCGGAAAAAAACAGAAAGAGATTGTATTTGGCGGCTGGGATGCATTTGAGACCACAGGCACGGATTCACTGGTACTTACAAAAACTTCATCCATACTGCTGGAAATTGACATAACTACTCAGGTGCAGGGATGGTTTGATTTGGACAATATCAGATTGATTCAGGAGATGACAGCAGAAGAAACAAAAAATGCGGCTGTTAAAAATCTGAAAGATCTGATAGATGCGTGCGGAAAGTTAAGTGAATCCGATTACCAGCCAGCAGGATGGGAAAAACTGCAGACAGCGCTTTCACAGGCGCAGTCGGTATATGATTCAGCAGACAGCAAAACCTTGGAAGACATAAAAGACGCCATTGCGGATCTGCAGTCGGCAAAAGACGGGTTGGTAAATGCAGACATTGTCGCGAATGCAGGAGTAAATGTTAAAAAAGTAGAGGGCATTACAGATGACTTTATCCGAGGTGTGGACATTTCAACTTATGTAAGTTTGATCGACAGTGGAGTTGTATTTAAGGATTGGGATGGAAATGTACTTGACAATGTGGGATTTTTCAAATTATTAAAAAATGCTGGAGTTAATTATGTCCGTATTCGTGTTTGGAATGACCCTTATGCGGATGCCCAGAAGAAACAGGGATATGGTGCAGGAAACTGTGATGTGGAAAAAGCTGCCCAGATGGGAGCATGGGCGACACAGGCAGGGCTGAAAGTCATGATTGATTTCCATTATTCTGATTTTTGGGCAGACCCTGGAAGGCAGGTGGTGCCTAAGGCATGGAAAGATTATACGATAGATCAGAAAACAGAGGCGGTTAAAACATTTACCACAGAGAGTTTGAATACTATTATCAGTGCGGGAGCGGATGTGGGAATGGTGCAGGTTGGAAATGAGACAACTTCAGGAATCTGCGGTGAGAAGAGCTGGGATAATATGGCAAAGATTTTTGATGCCGGATGTGAAGCAGTTAAAAATGTGGATGCAGCAATATTAAGAGTACTTCATTTTACCAATCCAGAAAAAGCGGATAACATGAAAAAGTACGCAGAAAACCTTAATAATTACCAGATCGATTATGACGTCTTTGCATCTTCTTATTATCCATACTGGCATGGGACAAGGGAGAATCTCACAAATGTATTAAGTTATATTGCTGATACATATAATAAGAAAGTTATGGTGGCGGAAACTTCCTGGGCAAGGACTTTTGAGGATGGAGATGGACAGAAGAATGTAGTGCGGCCAGGGCAGAATGATGATACTTCTCAATATGCTGCGACTTATCAGGGCCAGGCAAATGAAGTCCGTGATGTTATTGAAGCAGTGGCAAACGTAGGAGAGGCAGGAATTGGCGTGATGTATTGGGAGCCAGCATGGCTTCCAGTAAATGTGTATGATGCAGATGCTGAGAATGCAGATGAGGTATTAGCAGCCAATAAGCAGCTGTGGGAAAAATATGGCTCTGGCTGGGCATCCAGCTACAGCATCGCTTACGATCCGAATGTAAATGAGGATAATTATGGCGGGTCTGAGTGGGATAATCAGGCAATGTTTGATTTTGAAGGAAACCCTCTGCCATCTCTGAATGTATTTAAATATGTTTTTACAGGTGCAGTGACGCCTAAGAGACTGGATACGATTACAAGTACGAATGTTGATATTGAATTTGGGGAAGATATCGTATCGAAGCTCCCTAAAACGGTGGAAGGGGTTTATAATGACGGGACAAAAGCCCAATCTCTGCCCGTTGTCTGGAATCAGGAAGATATTGACGCCATAGCAGGATTTGGACTCTTTAAAGTAAATGGAACTGTTACATATACGACAGAAGATCAGGAGACAGCCACCATAAATGCTGTATGTACTATAAATGTCTCTCCTGAAAATTTGCTTCCGCAGGGAGGTTTTGAAGAGGGACGTGACAAATGGACCATAGAAGGAACTGGTATCAATTCTAAAGAAACAGAGAATCCCAGAACGGGACAAAAGTGCCTGGCATTTTATTCTGAAAATAAATATGAGCTTACAGCAGTTCAGTCAGTTACTGTAAAAAAATCTGGAACATACAGTGCATTTATGTATCTGCAGGGCGGAGAAATGGATCAGGCGTCTGCTAAGCTGAAACTGTCAAATGATACAAAAGGGACTTTTTCGGAAGCAAATGCCTCTGTCAAAGGCTGGCTGGTATGGCAGAATCCCAATGTTGATGATCTCAAAGTTTCCAAAGGAGATACATTGACAATTGCCATTACAGTAACAGGGGAGGCAGCAAGCTGGGGAAGTATTGACGATGTATTTCTGTACCTAAAAGAAGCAGATGAAGAAATGCCGCCAGCAGAATATACCATCACCTATGAACTGAACGAGGGAATCAATCATACAGACAACCCTTCAAAATATACGCAAGGCCAGCAGGTGGAAATGAAAGCGCCCACACGGGAAGGCTATATCTTTGAAGGATGGTATACTGACAGCTCCTGTACCACAGAGTTTACAGGAATAACGAGTGATACAACTGGAAATTTGACCTTATATGCGAAATGGAAAAAAGACGGAGACAGTGACGACAAAATTAAAGTAACAGAAATAAGATTAAATACAACATCCCAGACTCTCCAGAAAGGATCAACATTGTCACTGACAGCCACAGTCCTGCCAGAAGCGGCGGCAGATAAGAGAATAATTTGGTCCAGCAGTAATGAAAATGTGGTAAAGGTTAGCGCTGCCGGAGTAGTGACAGCAGTGGGCTCTGGAGAGGCGGTGATTTCTGCGCAGGCACAGGATGGAAGTAATGTCAAGGCAGAATGCAGAATGATTGTGCCCTTTACGATTACTTATCAGCTGAACAAGGGCAGCAATCATAAGGATAATCCTAAGTTCTATTATAATCAGAAGATAACTTTTAAAAATCCGGTCAGAAAGGGATATACTTTTGGCGGCTGGTATACTGACAGCAAATTTAAGAAGAAAATAACGGGTATTTCTGATACGAGCAGAAGTGAAATCATTGTTTATGCTAAGTGGAATAAGGTGACAGTCAAAGTGCCTTCTATCAGAAAGGTTTCCAATGTTTCTAAAAAGAAAGCAAAAGTTGTGATCAAGAAGGTGTCAGGAGCAAAGGGATACCGGATTATGTACAGCACTGACAAAAAGTTTAAAAAGAATGTGAAAAAGAAAGAAACAAAGAAAATATCTGGTGTGCTTACTAAACTGAAAAAGGGCAAAAACTATTATGTAAAGGTATGCGCATATAAGCTGGACTCCAAAGGAGAAAAAGTGTATGGAAAATACAGTAAGGTGAAAAAAGTTAAAATCAGGAAATAATTTCTTTACAAGCAAAAATCCATATGTTATAATGCT
>CAJUCK010000102.1:4518-5337 GCA_910585395.1 uncultured Lachnospiraceae bacterium | reverse complement strand
CAGCCCCCTTTCTTTCGTCCGGTGGCTGACGTAATCGCCCCTTCGGCTCCCTTGGCAGATATATTATTTTCAATGTGCAGACCTGGGAACAAAATATGCTCAGATATTTCAGTGTTAAAGGGACAGGGAGGATCTGATCAGACCCCACCCAAATGGAGGGAACCACGGCCCTGAATCAGGGCCCCATCCGGAAATTATGGGGGGCGTCCTATGAGTGACCCCTCGCCACAGGAAAAATCCCTGCATCAATTTCCTGATTTGAAATCGAAAAAAAGGTACCATTTTAAATAGGCCCTGCCGCTGATTGGATGCGCCTTAGGATGCCTATTTTTCGGACAGCCGAAATTGTGCAGTCCTTTGGTGGATGGTTAGTCTTAGGGTGAATCGAGAGTTCTTTTTGGTGATATAATTGGACTTCCGATTACCTCCATAATAGTTCGAAATTCTTCTATTTCATCTTCGTTTCTCATATTCTTTCTTTTTATCATCTAACCATAATTTATATAGTTTATCATCTATGGTTCCCTTGTGAAACAATGGGAGCATTTTGCCCCAATCTTCTAAAAAGTATTGCAGAACACTATCACTGACAGTGATTTTTTCTTTCACAATGTGTAAAGATATTGATTTTTCAATTTTTACCAATAAATCAATAACATCTGTATAAGTTTCAGGTTCATTACCATTTTTCATTTTGTCAGATAATCCACAAAGCCAGTCTATTGATACATGAAATGCTTCAGCGATTTTCTTTGCAACGGCAATAGATGGATTTTTTAAATTCTTTTCATACGAAGAGAGCGCAGAAGCAGTAATTCC
>CAJUCK010000102.1:0-4508 GCA_910585395.1 uncultured Lachnospiraceae bacterium | reverse complement strand
TTGAAGTTAATTTTACCATCTAAAGAATATCAAATCAATCAAAAAAGTAAATATCAACTAATATAAAAAATATTTATTTTAGAGAATTAAGATATTGACAAGGAAAATAAAAATACACTATAGTTGATTTATAAACCAAAACGAAATGATGAGAACTTAATGAGAATCAGCAGAGATAAGGCTGATGTCTGCCGTGCAAGAAAGAAAAAGAGCGTGGCAGAATTGGTAGCAGCCTACGGCGTAAGCCGGGCGAGGATGAACGTCATTCTCAACCAACGTGAGGCATCTGTTGTATCTGCCGGGAGACTAGCGGACGCTCTTGGGTGTGACGTAACTGAAATTATCGAACAGTAAAAAGCGCGTGGCGGTGCCTTTAATGATTGGAACGGCAACAGAATTTTTTAACAATATTCATCAGAAAAATAAACCTCGCAAAACGTGTAAAAACACGGCAAATCGTCGCATTTTAGGAGGAATTTATATTATGTTAAGATACTTTTCGTCTGCCACGGCAGTATACTGACAACTCTCTGAAAAGTACTTATTTTCAAGGGATTTTCGATGTTGGATTTGTGGATTTACACAGTTTGAAGAAGTGACATTTTTGACTAATAACTATGACAGAAAAATAGAGCCTTGTATGCAATGAATATTATGTAGATGAATATAAATGTATGAAAAATAGATTCGGCAGTAAAAGCTGTTTTACACTGTCAGTTACTGCCGAATTTTTTTATTTGCCAGAGTTTTTCTCATGGTCACGAGCCATAGTTTCGTCAATGGCTCTGTTAATGAAAGCAGTGGTGCTTTCGTCCATAGTGGCAGCATGTTCTTGAACAACGGTTCTGCGATCAGGAGTCATGCGAACCTTCACTTCCACAAATTTACTATTATATCTTGCATTGGCTTCTTTACGAGCCTGAGTTAATTTTCTTCCCGGTTTCTTCTCTTCACTCATTAATCTAAATCTCTCATTCTACCCATTCGGGCGCATTTATCCAAAAAAGATTATAGCACAAAAACGGACATCTGACCATGTATTTTTGAAACGGACATGCGACTATGTTCTATAATGAAGTTCCAAACAAAATAGTACATAGAACGAAAGGAGCAAATTTATGACAAGAAAAGATTACAGAGAATTGAAAGTAAGTAGTTTCAGCGGTTATGGCTACAAGTCAGCTCCGATGCTTAGAATTCAGGGATTATGGCTTGAAGAATTGGGTTTCAATATCGGTGATCCAATTCTGGTGAAATGTGAGGACGGAAAGCTCATTATTACACTTGACCGTGCTCAGGCAGAACAGGAAGAGAAGGTAATTTTGGATGAAGAGATGAAAAAATTGAAGAAGCGTTTTGAGATTGAGAAGAAGAAATTATATCAGCAGATTGTGGCTGAGAGGGAAGTGAGGTATGCGGTATGCGAGGAAAAATAATAATGATTGGATCCATGAAGGGTGGTGTCTCTAAGACAGTTACTACACATAATCTGGCTTATTCCCTTCAGAAGCTTGGAAAGAAAGTGCTGGCTGTTGATTTTGATAGCCAGGCAAATCTGACAACCTGCTTCGGTGTTGAGAATGTTACAGCGGTTCCGGTTACGATAGGACATCTGATGTTAAATCAGATAGAAGATGAGGATATGCCGGAGCCAAGCGAGTATATCATAAGCAGGAATGGAATTGATTTTATTCCGTCATCGATGGTCTTGTCTGCAGTAGATTCAAAACTGCGACTTGAAATGGGAGCTGAGAAAATGCTTTCCAACATTCTTGAGCCACTTCGAGATTCTTATGATTATATTCTAATCGACACTTCACCATCATTAGGAGCACTTACAATCAATGCTTTGGCAGCTGCAGATGAAGTTATTATTACCGTTAATCCTCAGTTGCTTGCAATGATGGGATTACAATATACGACAGTATGATTCCAAATACGGCAAAGGTTGGTGAAGCAGTTTATTATTCCGAGTCTTTGCTCGAATACGCACCTGATTGTAAGGCTTGCGAAGCCTATGTGAGATTTGCTGAGGAGGTAGTTGCTGATGAAGACTAATGCACCTAAAAGAAAAATATTTGACGCTGTAGATATGCTGACAGAAGAAGCGGTGGCACCGGTAGCGGTGCCTAAAAGGAAGAATGGAGTAACAATGCTTAGTATCGACTCCATCAAACCGTTCCATGACCATCCATTTCATTTGTACGAGGGTGACCGCTTGGATGATATGATACAGAGCATTCGTGATCATGGAGTTCTTAATCCTGTAATTGTGAGAACTACAGAGGATGGATATGAAATGCTTTCCGGTCATAACAGACAGAACGCTGCAAGGCTTGCCGGACTTACTGAAATACCTGCAATCATTAAGACAGACCTGCCGGATACAGATGCTTATGTGTATGTAATCGAGACAAATCTCATGCAGAGAGCCTTTACGGATTTGGAGATTTCAGAAAAGGCGGCGGTACTGAAAGAACGTTACGACAAGGTACTTTATCAGAGGTAGCGAGAAAGCATTATGGAAGAGGTGGCAAAGCTGGAAGGTAAACCTCTAAAAGGTGGTCACGGTGACCATCATTTTAATAACCGTGATGAAGTTGGAAAAGAATACGGACTGTCTGGCAGTTCCGTTGGGAGACTTCTTAAAGTAAATGATTTGATAGTTCCGCTCCGTCACAAGCTTGATAATGGATCACTAATGTTCAAGGTTGGAATACAGATTTCATTCCTTACTGAGGAAGAGCAGCAGTTGGTGTACGAGCAGATGATGGAACTTCATGTGAAGCTGACAATGACTATGGCGATTAAACTCAGAGAGCATTCCGGTGAGCTTAATCTTGCAATGGTTCGCAGATATCTTACTAAGACTGTGGAGCCAAAGGATAAGCCTATGAATATTAAGGTGCCGGAAACATTGTCTAAGAAGTATTTCAAAGGGAAAGACCAGAAGGCCATCAACGATATTATAGAAAAGGCATTGGCTGCGTGGTTTGCACAGACTGGAGGTGAGGATGTTTGATGAAGAAAGTTTAAAGAAGATTGATGCAAATTACTTCAATATTATTTTGGCTGATGACTAGGATGTAACAATATAGAGTAGAAACACGGGACATTACTGGTACCTGCATTGTACAGGATATCCAACAGAGCAGGCATTGGTTATATTTCACAAACATAGATTCCAGTATCCATATCATCAGCATGGCAGAGCCAATACATTGAGACAGGCGGTGAAGAACATACAGAGCCATGACAAGTGGCAGATGGGTGAAAAAAATCATAATTAACCTAAATAAAACAGCATAAAACAATAATAAACATCGGAAATATACAAAATATAATATTATACCACTAAAACTGATTTCAATCAAGAAAAATCTTGAAGAAACAGCTCTGACGCTTAAAAAATTTTTCGTAAAAGAACCTCCCATTTTATGGGAAAATGCGAGATAATAGAATTAACCACAAAACTATTTTTTCGCACACCCATAAAAGAGAGGAGGTTTTACAATGAAGCAAGAATAAAAATCAGAAGAAAAGAAGCCAGGGAACACCTAGAACAGTTTCACCTTGCCTGTGAATTAGCTAAGCTGATCAGGCACTGTTTCCCAGAACTTTTGCCATTATTAAAACAAGTCCCAGATCCCCGACATCAGAGTTATATCACATACCCTGGTGTGATACTTCTTATGACCCGTATCCTTTCCTCTCTATTTTACATCAACAGTATGCGCAAGGCAAGTGAAGAATTCAATTCCGAGATAATGATAAAAAATATCTGGATGTTATGCAAAGAAGAACCTGCCGTGGAGGAACTGCCTTATTGGGAAACCATCAACCGGTATCTGGAACGACTGGAGCCGGAAAACCTGCAGGAAGTCATTCATTGTCTGTGCCGCAGACTGCTGCGCAGCCGGGTATTTGAAGATATGCGCATAAGGGGAAAATACTGGCAGGTTATCATAGACGGGACGCAGTTTTACAGCACCCAGAGGGAATTAGATGGGAAGAGCCTGCACCGGACGCATAACAGAGGGACGGAAAAAGAATACCAGGAGAACTATTATTATGTGCTGGAGGCGAAGCTGGTGCTGCATCGGAAAATCCTCATAAGCATCCAGACGGAATTTGTAGACAATGAAGATGGAAAAGAGATGGGGAAACAGGACTGCGAAAGGAAAGCCTGCTGGCGTTTGATGGAAAAGGTGAAAAAAGCGTTCCCAAGGCTTCCTATCTGCCTGTGCGGGGATAGTTTGTATGCATGTGAAGGCTTCTTTGGAAGATGCGGGAGAAAAAACTGGCGGTATATTGTGCGTTATAAGGAAGGGAGTATCCCGAGCATTGCAGGGGAATACAGGAAGCTGAAAAGATTGGAAAAGAATTACCAGGAACGGATGGGGGAGACTGGGAAGAACTGGTATGATTATATAACAGATATAGATTATAAAGGGAATAAGGTAAATTTGGCGGAATATGGGGAAAGCAGGGAGCGTGTATACAAAAAG
>CAJUCK010000101.1 GCA_910585395.1 uncultured Lachnospiraceae bacterium | reverse complement strand
ATTGCCAAAAGCATATTGAAAAAAGTTTTTGCATATGCTATAATGCCGATAGGCAAAAAGATATGACAGTTCCATGAGAACGCAGAATGAATCCCCAAACCGTAGTAGCGTACAGTCTGGGGATTCTTCTTTTCTTTTATAGTGGCAAAGCACCCACTAGGCTATTTGTTGCCCTTTCGGTCACTGTCAAGCCATTTGATGATGTAGTGGCAGGCTACACCAGCCGCAACAGCGACTATAAAAGATATGACAAACTCCATGGAAACACCTCCTCCCGTTGCCGGGTGTAGGTTGGACAACACAAGAATTATAGCATATCCATTAATATTCTTCTATCCTTTTCTTAAAAGGCTTTAAGGTTGGGGTTGTGGCTGATACAATCCGATGCTCGCTATATCTGCGGACATTGTCACAAAATGGCTCGTGGAGCTAATTTTCTTAATCAATGCCGTTACTTTCCGAAAACTTATTTTTGTCCTTATCTGGTTTCATTCTTCTTTTATTATATGCAAAATGGTCCCAAATTCTTCAATGATGAAGAATTTGGACCATTTGCTGCTGTATCTGGCACAATCACAAACCAGTCTTTCCGTATAAACAATCATTTGATTATCGTAGAAACAATATTCCTATGCCTGTCCCAATACTTTGTCTAATGTATCAAACAATACTTCTACTTCTATCGGTTTCGCCAGATGGCCGTTCATTCCACATGCCAGCGCTTCCTTTTTATCCTCCTCAAAAGCATTTGCAGTCATGGCAAAAATCGGTATAGAAGCCAATTCTTTATTCTCAAGGCTGCGGATTGCTCTGGTTGCTTGATAGCCATCCATCACTGGCATACGTACATCCATAAGTATTAACTGATAGTAGCCAGGCTCAGATTTTTTCAGCATATCCACTGCGATTTGGCCATTTTCAGCCACTTCCGCAGAAAATCCTGCATCTTCCAGAATTGCCCTGGCAATTTCCTGATTCAGTTCATTATCTTCTGCCAGTAATATGCGTCCCGTCAAATGCTTCTCTTTCTCCTGCTCATCCCTGTCATGTTCTCTTTCTTCCGCACACACGATGGAATATAGGCATCTGTGCAGCTCTGAGTAAAACAACGGTTTACTGCAAAATGCTGTTACTCCAGCTTCTTTTGCCTCTTCTTCTATATCCAGCCAGTCATATGCCGTCAAAAGAATAATAGGTACATCCTCTCCCATTTCTTTCCGTATTCGCCGCGTCACCTCAATGCCGTTCATATCCGGCAGCATCCAGTCAATCACATATACCGTATAATTGTAGCCTCTGGTAACTGCCTGGCGGGTACGCAGCAGCGCTTCTTTACCAGATAAAGTCCATTCTGCACGCATACCAACCTGAGTCAGCATATAGGTAACACTGTCACATGTATTGAAATCGTCATCAATCACCAGAGCTCTGCAGTTTTTCAACTTCGGTATGTCCTCTGGCTCCTTTACATCAGAGTTCAGGCGGAATGTAAAGCCCACATTTACTTCTGTACCAGACCCCTGTTCGCTTTTAACCTCAATCGCGCCGTTCATCATATCCACAATATTTTTTGTAATTGCCATTCCAAGCCCAGTGCCCTGAATTCCACTAGTGGTACTGCTCTTTTCCCGCTCAAAAGACTCAAAAATATGAGATACAAATTCTTCGCTCATACCAATTCCGGTGTCTCTGATTACAAATTCATAATCTGCATATCCCGCTGGCGCCCCGGCTTTTTGGATAATACGCATAGTAACCATACCGCCCGCCGTAGTATATTTAACAGCATTGCTCAAAAGATTCAAAAGCACCTGATTTAATCTCAGCTTATCACAGTATATTTCCTCGTCCACAATATCCACTGCATCAATATAAAGGTCAAGATTTTTTGCATGTATATCCGCCTGAAGAATATTTTTAAGTCCATGAAGGATATCCGGCAGACTGCAGGGCTTCTCATCCAGATGCATCTTGCCGCTCTCAATGCGGCTCATATCCAGAACATCGTTAATTAAGCTCAACAGATGATTTCCCGATGTCATAATCTTTTTCAGGTATTCCTCCACCTGCTCCCGCTCATCAATGTGTGTAATGGCAAGCGCTGTAAAACCTACAATGGCATTCATAGGTGTACGGATATCATGAGACATATTAGACAGGAATAAACTTTTTGCCTTGCTTGCACGATTTGCCTGCATCAACGCGTTTTCCAGGAGCGTCTTTTTCTCCATCTCATTCCGGGTTTCCTCATCTACGCTTCGGAAGCCCATTACTACATCCTGACTCTCACCCCATTTTCCTGTACGAACAATCTTTAACTGGAAATACTTCGTCACCCCTCTCAAAACAGCACGATAATTTATATAATGCTGCTTTTTCTCAGCCAGTTCACGCTTCAGAGCGTCCTCACAAACAGACTCTTCCATCATCTTCCTGTCATCTTCATGCACAAATTCCTGTATGTACTGTTCCATGCTTTTCTGGAAATAAATTTTTCCATCAGCATCTGGAGTAAAAGATTTCCCATCCTCCTGATTATTGCGAAGAGAAATTCCTATACCCGTATTAAGGTCATAACAACAGACAATGCTGTAATCAATACTCAATGCATGTATCAGTTCCGTCTGTCTCTTTTCTTTCTTTTCCTCTTCAAGTTTTTGTTCTGTACAGTCTAATAGGAATCTCTGGTAAAACAAGCGCCCATTTTCCTGCAGGAGTTTTACACTCCCCATGATGTGCAGCACGTCTCCGTTTTTATGCTTGATACGGTACTCTGTACTCACCGTATCTCCTTCCTTTTCCAGGCTTTTGATACATTCTTGAAGCTTTTCTCTGTCTTCCTCCATAACAGATCCTGCAACCAGATCAAAGCCATCTGCCATCAGCGCTTCCAGAGACTCATATCCCAAAATATTCAGTGCCGCCCTATTAATGCTGAGCACCTGGGTTCCATCTACTGTATGAAGCATAACCCCACAGTCAATAGAAGTAAAAACCTTCTCCATCATTTGGTTTTTCTGCACTATTTCCTGCTCGTATAACCGCTCCTGTGTCACATCAATAGCAACTCCCACAGTTCCCATAACACTGTCATCCAAATTATACAGAGGTGATTTATAAGTCATAAGAGTCCGCGCTCCTGCGCCAGTTTCAATAATTTCTTCTGAAACACAGGTCTTCCGGCTTTCCATAACCTCTCGCTCCGACTCGATACAGGCTGGATCATCATGCTCCACATCCCAGATATACGCATGCCCTTGCCCTTCCACTTGCTGTTTGGTCTTGTTAACGGTTTTACAGAAGCTGTCATTCACCTTCTCATGAATACCCTTCTTATCCTTATACCAGATAAGATTAGGAACATGATTGATAGTTGTCTCAAGATAATGGCTGGTCTGCCAGAAATCTTTACTCATCTTAAACGTCTGCTGCCATCTGAAAAAACGGAATCGAATTTCTTCCTCTGAAATTGGATTCATCCAGACATCTTTCATTTCCTTTAGCTCATCTGCAAGAACACTGATCTGTTCCTTATCTGCCAACAAAATAAGCTCCGCTTTCCGGGGCTTTGCCTGAATCAGCGCCAGCACAACATCTCTGGCATTCAGTTCCTGCATATCTGCTATAATCACATCCGCTTTTGCCGCCAAAGATTCATCCAGTTCACTGCTCTCCATATATTCATGAGTAAAATGTTCAAGAGGCGGCATTTCCTTTATTATCTCAAATATTCTGCGCTGCCGGCCCAGCAGATAAAAATGTACGTGACAATGGTACATACCGTTGTTTCCTCCTTAATGATCAATTGATAGCATAAATCGTATTATATACCTGCTTAATAAGATTATACTTCACTCACCCAATAAAAACAAGTACCATAATTTGCAGACTTTTCCACTTTTCTACGATCGTTCAATCGTTTAAATTAAAGAATGCGGTCAAAGACCGCATTCTTTAATATTTTTAAATAGTCACATTTATCAGCTATTATTTTGTAACTTTAATCTTAATGGTTGCTTTCTTATTGCTTCCGTCTGTTGCTGCTGCAGTAACCTTAATAGTTGCGCCTTTTTTCGCTTTCTTCTTAACAGATACTACACCCTTCTTGTTAACGGATGCAAACTTCGCGCTCTTGCTGTCAAGGCTCCATTTCAAAGTCTTATTAGCCTTCTTACCATTCGTCTTAACAATTGCCTTTACAGTAATCTTCTTGCCTGCTTTTACTGTCTTCTTAGCTTTCAGTGTAACTTTGGTAACAGCATTCTTCATAATGCTAATAGTAATAGTTGCTTTCTTATTGCTTCCATCTTTTGCAGTTGCAGTAATCTTAACCTTCTTACCAGCTCCTGCTTTCTTAGTGGTCACAGTATTTCCTTTAAGTGTTGCGTATTTCTTATCTTTCTTAGATATACTCCAGGTTACAGCCTTATTGGTTGCATTTTTAGGAGCTACAGTAGCGCTCAATTTTACTTTCTTACCTGCTGCAATCTTAATTGTTTTACCATTGGTGATTGTCACTTTGGTAACCTTTACAGGCGCTGCTTTTAAACCATTTTCTGCTGCCTTCAATGTTCTCAGCGCATTATCTACCTCAGCCTGGGTTGCATTTGCCTTTGCATAAATTGTCCTTGCGTTAGCCAGCGCACGCTGGAATACAGTCCATGTATCTGCTGTGTAATCCTTCTGTACCCGTCTTCCTGCCGCATCAATTGCTGCTTTCAGAGCTGCTTTATTTACTGTTGCTGGTGTTACTCTAACAAGAGCATTCACTGCAGCATTCAATTCGCTTGTTGCCTGATCTACCTGCTGCTGAGTTGCATTCGCATTGTTGTTAACATTTTCTGCTGCTGTTAACTTTGTCTGCATTGCTGTCCAGCTTTCTGCTGTATAATCTGCCTGTCTCTTAGCTTTTGCATTAGCAATTGCTGTCTTTAATGCATCTTTATTTACAGCTACTGAACCGCCTGCTTGAACCAAAGCATCAATTGCTGCTCTCAACGCATTTTTGGCTTCATCTACCTCAGTCTGGGTTGCATCTGCCTTTGCATAAACTGCTTTTGCCGCTGTTAATTTTTCCTGCATTGCCGCCCAGCTTTCTGCTGTATAATCTGCCTCTGTCTTACCTTCTGCTTCATCAATTACTTCCTTTAATGCATCTTTATTTACAGCTACTGAACCGCCTGCTTGAACCAAAGCATCAATTGCTGCTCTCAACGCATTTTTGGCTTCATCTACCTCAGTCTGGGTTGCATCTGCCTTTGCATAAACTGCTTTTGCCGCTGTTAATTTTTCCTGCATTGCCGCCCAGCTTTCTGCTGTATAATCTGCCTCTGTCTTACCTTCTGCTTCATCAATTACTTCCTTTAATGCATCTTTATTTACAGCTACTGAACCGCCTGCTTGAACCAAAGCATCA
>CAJUCK010000100.1 GCA_910585395.1 uncultured Lachnospiraceae bacterium | reverse complement strand
AATTATAAAACGAAAAACATGACTGTGAAAGTGCCAAAGAGTAAATTAAAAGCATATAAGAAGCTGCTGAAAAAGAAAGCAGGAAAGGTAAAAGTGAAAGCAGTATAACTGCCAAAAAATTCATGATATTGACATAACATCAAATGATTATTGTTTGGGGCTGTCGCATTAAGAAGTAAACATACAAGATACAATAATTTTGTAAATAGAAATTTTACCATATCTTGTAGTTGTATTTCTTAATCCGACAGCCCCTTTTCTGTGAAAAAAGTGTTTTTAAAGGAAAACTTATCGAAGAAGAAGGAGATATAGCGGCAGAATGTATTTTTGAACCTTACGGAAATGTAAGATAATTGTAAGGTAAAAACAGGGCAGATTTAAGAAAAATGAGTTAATCTGTTTTTATACATCAAGAAACAGACAGAAATGGAAAATCTTTCTGTTTTTTGAGGAACATAAAGCAATCCATAGAGAAATTATGTGCGATATGGCAAAGTTAAGGAAAACTTAAGAAATTTTATGAAGAAAAATCAAAAAAGATTTCGTTTAATCTAATAGGATAAAGAAAATAACAGGAGAAAAAATTATGAGACAGATTACCTTTACCGTGCCTTGTTATAATTCAGAGGATTATATGGAGCGGTGTATTGATACCCTGCTGACAGCAGAGGAACAGGCGGAGATAATAATTGTAGACGATGGTTCCACAGACAGGACAGGAGAGATTGCAGATAATTATGCAAGGAATTATCCAGAGATTGTCAAGGTCATCCATCAGGAAAATGGAGGACATGGAGCCGGAGTAAATGCAGGGCTTGCCCAGGCATCTGGCACGTATTTTAAAGTGGTGGATTCAGACGACTGGCTGGACCCAGAGGAACTTAAGAAACTTCTGAACAAAATCCAGGAGTGGGAGAAAAAAGATGTTACGGTGGATTTGATCGTCTGTAATTATCTGTATGACCATTTTTATGAAAATAAATTAAAACGAATGAGTTATAAAAATGTGATGCGGGAAGGCGTTGTCTGTGGATGGAATGATATCAGGCATTTTCGGGCGTCTCAGTATCTGGTGATGCACTCCCTGTTTTACCGGACCGATGTGCTGAAAAAATCAGGCGTAAAGCTTCCCAGGCACACATTCTATGTGGACAATATTTTTGCGAACCAGCCATTACCCTTTGTAAAGACCCTCTGCTATCTGAATCTGGACCTGTATCACTATTTTCTGGGCAGAGAGGACCAATCAGTAAATGAGAAAGTGCTGATGAAGCGGATTGACCAGCAGATTCGGGTGACAAAACTTGTTTCCGTATGTACCGATCTTGAAAAGCTGCGGAGACAAAACCCGCGGCTGGCAGACTATCTGACAAGAAACATTTCTATTATGATGGCAATTTCTTCTATTCACCTATTGCTGATCGGTACGCCGGAGGCATGGAAAAAACGGGAAATGCTCTGGAATTATGTGAAAAACCATGACAGGAAATTGTATACCACACTGAAACGGAAAACGGTCAGTGGTTTTACGTATCTTCCAGGACGTGCTGGTGCGGCTCTTACTTTGGCTGGTTACAGGGCAGCGCGGAAATTGTACCAGTTCAACTGAGAATAGATTGTGGCATAGATAAATGACTTGAAGAGACAAAAGAGAGGTTATGAGATGGAACAGATTTATTTTGCTTTGGTAGATACGCCAGGATTTTTTGCATCTATCATAAGGCGGGTAACAGGAATCAACTATATACATGTGGTGATCTCTATGGATGAGGAATTGAAAGAGGCGTACAGCGTGGGAAGAAGAAATCCGGCAATCCCTATTTTGGCAGGGTTTGAGAAAGAGGATACAGAGAAGATTGAACGGAAATTTCCCACAGCCCAGTACCGTGTTGTCAGCCTGGAATGCACCAGGGAACAGAAAAGACAGATTGCCAGACAACTGCAGGAATGTTATGAAAAAAGATTTCAATATCATTATTGTGTATTGGGACTTCCTATGATATTATTGAATATACCATTTTATCAGAAGAATCATTATACTTGTTCTTCATTTACTGCCAGCCTTCTTAAAGAAAATGGAATAGAGCTTTTTGATAAACATTTTTCACTGGTAACACCCAGAGACTTCTATGAGCTGGAACAGACAAGGAACTTTACATAATTTTAACCGAATGAATGGATATTATCCGGCAGAACGGACCAGTATGTTTCGCCAGATGTGGCGGAAGCTTTCTTATGCAATGAATGGAGTTTATTTATGAATCGTAAAAACATTATCAGCGCCGTCATTTTTATTCTTTTGGCGGCTCTGACTTTTAACGCAATTTTTAAGGGAAACGACATGAAAGCGGTGGTTTCGGCAATGTCCACCCTGCAGCCTTTGTATTTTTTGACAGCGATGGCGACGGCATTTTTCTTTGTATCGGCAGAGGGCTTTATGATCTGCTATCTGCTCCGCTCCCTGAATTATAAGACCTGTGTAAAATATTCCTTTGTAGGATTTTTCTTTTCTGGTATTACGCCTTCTGCGACTGGAGGGCAGCCTATGCAGCTCTACTATATGAAGAAGGAAGGACACAAGGTATCTGACAGCACCGTAGTGCTGATGACGGTGGCTGTGATTTATAAACTAGTTCTGGTGGTGATGGGGGCTGGGATTGTAATTTTTTATTATCAGCCGCTTGCAGATTATCTAAAAGGATATCTGTACCTGTACTATTTAGGATTGTTTTTGAATACTCTGCTGGTGGTGGTTTTGCTTTTTATCATGATCAGCCCAAAGTGCTTTAAGGGAATTGTGATAGGCGGAGAAAAGCTTCTGAAAAAATTCAGAATTTTAAAGAAATCCAAAAAGCGTACAGAAAAACTGATTGATATGGCGGACCAGTACCATGAAGCAGTTTTATTTTTTCTGAAAAATAAGGGCAAGATTGCAGCCGTAATTATATTTACTGTGGTTCAGCGGTGCAGCGTGTTCTTTCTGACGTGGCTGATTTATAAAGGGATGGGACTGCAGGGAACGACGGCATTCACAGTGATGAGTCTCCAGGCGTCTATTTACATTGCAGTGGATATGCTTCCTTTGCCAGGAGCACAGGGCATTACAGAGATGATGTATAAAACAGCGTTTTCTCAGATTTTTCCAGGCGCCTGTCTGACAGCCTCTATGTGTATTACCAGAGGGCTGAATTTTTATCTGGTGCTGATTGTCAGTGCATTGGTGGCGGTGTGGTGTCATTTTAGAAGTAAAATAAGAACGTAGTAAACAGAGAATTCTGCCAGGGCAGAATTCTTTTTATATTTTTTGAGACCATTTTAAAAGCCCAGACATCTAATTAGTGTAAAGACAAAAAAGCTGGCCAGCAGAAAGGAATGCGAGTATTTATGAAGAAAGAACAGTTAGGAGAACTCATTGTTGCATCTGAGGATACTTTGTATCGTGTGGCAAAAACCTTGCTTTCCAGTGATGCAGACTGTGCAGATGCGATTCAGGAGGCGATTGTAAAAGCATTTACAAATCTGCATACTCTGCGGCAGGATTCCTATGCAAAGACCTGGCTTGTGAGGATACTCATCAATGAATGTTATGCTTTTATGCGCAGGGAAAAGCGTATTGTGTCATTGGAAGAATATCAGTACCAGGAAACAGTGGAACAGAAAGACTATTCTGACCTGTATGAGGCAGTCAGACAGCTTCCTGAGAAGATACGGATCTGTGTGACGCTCTATTATCTGGAAGGGTACAGTGTGAAGGAGACAGCAAAGATTCTGAGAATTTCAGAGAGCGCCGTCAAGAATCGTCTGGCACGGGCAAGAGCCAGAATGCGTGGGGAGCTGGAGCATGCCATGACGTAGAAACGCCTGAATATGTTATGAAATGGAGGACGGAATATGAGATTAGAAGATATAAAATATGATTTTCCAAAAATGCCGAAGGAGATGAGAGATATGGTAGAAAGAGAAGTAGAAAAACAGGTAAAGATGGAACAGCCGAACTTTGGGAAAAACAGGAGAAAAACAGGAAGGATTGCAGCGGCGTCCCTGGCAGCAGTGATGCTTTGCGGTACCACAGTATTCGCTGGTGTGGGTATCTACCAGATGCAGCAGGAAAAAGCAGGGGAACATGGGGTGAAAGTAAATATTTCGGGCAGTGTTGAAGATGCGGAGGAAAGTACAGACTTAGTGGTGGAAACGCAGAAAACGCTCTCCATTCCCAATGTAAAATTGGAAGTTGGATATCTGCCGCAAGGAATGGTGGAGACAGAGAATGGGAAGTACAGTTTCGAGAATGCATGGAACAAAGGCGGCGTTTCCCTATCATTTTTCCGGATGGATACAGGAGATGATCAATTTGCGGTACAGCATGGAGATGTTGCTGCCAGTGAGGATTTTAAAGCGAATGGGCACGATGCCGTTTATCTGCAGTATCCTGATCTGTATGAAGAAGATATTACATTTAACCAGCGGATTTATGTAGCGTTTACAGACGTCCATTATGTAATGGAGATGTATGTGGCGTCAGATGTGAGCAAGGAAGAGGCTTTTAAGATAGCAGAGAGTGTGAAACTGATACCTACAGAGAATCAGAATGACGAGAATCTGGTTGTCGCTCAGAATTGGAGCGAATACCAGGAATATACGGATGAGACAGAAGGTGTGGAATATGCGTCAAGAACCACAGCGTCCAAAGAAGAAATGAAAAACACCCATACCATTGGTGACAGCTTCTCCTTAGGCGAAGGACTTAGCGTGAAAGTATCTAACGTTCAGGTGGCAGATGATTTTGGACTCTTGGATGACGCCTTCTTGGATGAGGACTTAAGAAAAGAAGTGGATGAGAATGGAAAATTGCGTCCGGCAGCGATTCAATATGTGAAGGACGGCGGAATGGATGAATTGAGCCAGGAGATAAAATCACGGAAGGCAGCCCAGAAACTGGTATATGCTACGATAGAATATACGAATACCACAGAAAGAGAAATGACGGACGTACTGTTTTTTGCCGGTCTGCCCCGTATCGCTGAAATGAATGGCCAGATGCAGATTGCAGAAGGTGAGAAACCAGGGGAGAATGATGAATGGGATAGAGCAGTCAATCATAACTTGTCCAGTTTTTGGGAGATGACGTACTATGATATTCATGGAGGCGAGAGAGGAAACAATTATATCGCAGGCATAAAGCCTGGTGAGACAGTGACTGTACATGCAGCATGGCTTGTATTGGAAGAAGAGCTTGACAAATTGTACCTTAATCTTGATCCCAGCGGCGGCTGTTATGAATTCAATGATTCTTCCCTTGAGGCAGGATATGTGGATATACGGCAGAAATAGTAAATGTATGCTGTTAAACAGAATAGAAACAGGAGAAAAGGCGTCTCTCATGCTGACATGGGAGACGCCTTTTTTTGTCTTTTGCGTTCTGAGTTTTTAATGGAAAATATGTGATATAATATTTCTTGAATGATTTAAATCTTTTCCCTCTTCCCAGACGTTGTAT
>CAJUCK010000099.1 GCA_910585395.1 uncultured Lachnospiraceae bacterium | reverse complement strand
CGGGCGGATTCCGGACTTGCACCGGTTAGAAACGTGCGCCGCCGGGCGCACAAGAAAAATCGCTATGCGTAACCTTGGCAGGCCATCGCGCAGCGATTTTGTTCAACTCTAATTATCCCGAATTCGGGATAACCAGAGCAAGTTTCGCCTGAGCTGCTCAAAACTCACTTCGTTCATTTTGAGCGTCAGGCAAAACTTGATGGGGATTCCGCTCCCCATACCCTCGGCTGCATATTCTGGCGAATATGCAGTATCTGGCTCCTGTTAAAACAGTCGCAGCGCACCGAAAGAACCGGTGCGGGAAAAGAAAGGAAAGCATTCATTTATGGCAAGGCCCAAAAAAGAAAAAGAACTAAAACGGAACAACCGCATCACGCTCCGCTTTACGGATGTGGAATATGAAGTCATTACAGAAAATGCAAAAGCCGCAAAACTTCCGCTTGCAGAGTATGCGCGCCTGCAGGCTTTAAACAAAAAGATATCTGTGAAATATGAAATCGTGGCAGACGTGCCGGAACTGAAAAAACTGATCGCAGAGTTTGGAAAGACTGGCAGCAACTTAAACCAGATCGCCCACCATCTAAACCAGGGCGGGCAGCAGACAGCGGAAATTTTAAAAACCCTCCGCCAACGTCTGGCAGAAATCTATGAAATGAAATATGCAGTTATAAAAATGGCCGGCAGTTTTTCCACGGCCGGACAATATGCAGACAATTCCAAAAGAGCCTCTCATGGCGGTACTGAAACACATATCACTTAAAAATGCTGATTACGGCGAAGCGCAGCGGTATCTCATTTTCAAACACAATAAAAAATAGAAATCCTACTCTTAATGAAATCTGAACATGCAGTTCCAAGACAGTTATTTTACGAAAGGAATTAACTATGATACTAGCGCTCCGCATAAATCTTTTCTGACATGTATATGGCATACTAAAGCAACCAGCCTTGACAAAAATATCTTGGTCAAGGCTGGGCTAAAAATTTGTTTAAAATTTCTGCATCTTGTTTTCTATTTATATTACATTCCAGAAAACAATTTCCAAATACACATATATTCCTTTCCTGTCATATGAGAGTTAACCATTTTTGCCTTCTCCCAATCATTCTCGTTTAAGGAACATAAAAATTTTTTGGCTTCATTTGCTGTAAAATCTTTCGCAACCTTTTTATATTCTTTTCCCAGACTGCCTGAAATACTTCTGGGTACATAATTCATGCGCATTAAAACAGCTTCTGGAGTATTTACACCATGGTATATCATAGCAGGAACCATATCAATTTCCTTTTTCTCGTCTTCACTCAGTTCTTCAAAATTTATCCCGGACAATTTTGTTATTGCCGAAAGTCCCCATGTTCCGCAATTCGCAATCTGTTTATTAATTGCTTTACACGCCCGCATCAAATTTTTAGTATCATCCCCTTCTGAAAAATATGATTTTGCAATCTCTGCAAGCGATTTTCCAGTAACCCAGTCAGTAGTAATCTCAGCAATATTTCTGTGTTTTTGTCCTTCGCCCGCAATTTCGTCTAACTGTTTCAATTCAGGAATCTTAAGCATCACGCCATACAGTTCTGCAAGCAGATTATTTCCACCAAAAATGTTTTTTGCATGAAACGAATCCACAGATAATTTTTTGTTCAACTGTCTCATTCCACTAAATGCCTTTTGTATTCCTTCTGGGGAAAAACCAGTCTGGTCAGACAGTCTGCTCAACTGCGGATTTTTAAGCAGCTTTGATGCGTATACTCTGGCTGCTTCCAAAAGCTTCTTTGACTTTATCATTCCATTTGGTTCTGCTTTGACAGTATTATATCCTAATGTATTTCTTAATAACTGTTCCATTTCCGCAAGAATATCATCCAGTTTATCTTTTTCATTACATAAATGGGCGATATAACAACGAAAATCTGTCCATTGATCATAGTAAATCACTTTATCCAATTCATACAGCTTTCCCTGCTTTTCTATATCATCAAGCATTGTAACCAGCCTGGATATTAAGTTCCCTGTTTTCCTGCTTACAAACTGCGTAATATGCTGTCTATTCTTCCCATTACATGATATGCCTACTATCCCTAAACTGTTTTGCCCAATTCTTCCCGCCCTTCCTGCTAAATTCCAAAACTCTCTGGGAGTCATATCTGTACTGTATCCCAAGCCGCTTAAAGAAATACTTTGTATGCATACAGATGATACTGGAAAATTAATTCCCTGTGCAATAGTTGTAGTAGCACATAATACCTTTAAGCAGTTTTCTTCTGCAAGCCATTCCATCAATTCCTTAACTTCATCCATTAAACTGGCATTATGGACTCCAATCCCTTTATCCAGCATGTGTATGAGTTCAAATTCCTCACCCATTTCATCTGCCAGATATTTCTGCACCAGTCGGATTTTTTCTAATCCTTTATAGTTTTCCGGTAATTCCTCCATTTCATATGCAAGATTTCTCGCCATACTCCAGGAATAATCAGTTGTACGCGCTATTGCGAGGCAGGTACCCATAACGGATAACTCTTTTGCCATCGCCGCTGTCATGTCAGTTGTGCTTACTTTAGAAAATGCTTTTCCAAAATGACGTTCCCCATTCACCCGGTATTTTCCCGAAAAGTGTATGGAATCTGACATCGTTATCAATGAATCAAATTCTAAACACCAATTTCCACTACCCTTACAGGATGTTTTTTCATAAATGCCAACTACCCTCTCGCTCGGCTTCCAGGGTGTACTGCCAATACTAATGCTTTTGCCAGATGCGACATCATTAGCAAGCCATTTTGATAATACCTCTGCATTTTCAACATAAGGCATTAATAAAAGAAAATTTGATGTCGGACAATCCATTTTTATTGCAGCCAGCAGTAATTCTATCCTAAGCCCTCTTTCATGATCTTCCATATTATGAGCCTCATCCATAATAACAAGGGCTAACGGCCTCGATACTTTGCCATTTTTAATAACCAGGTTTAATTTTTCTGGTGTGGATACGATTACATCAAAGTTTCTGTCCCCGCTTTGTAATAGTTCACTTTCATAGGCATCAATTTCAACAGCTGCTGATAACTGTTCAATCCGTATCTTTTCATTAAAATCTTTCCTCAGCCTGCGCGTGATTTGAGATACAAGCGCCTTTGTCGGTGCCACATATGCCACCCATCCTTTTTCCTGGTCAAACTGATTTAATGCCTGGAGAAGCTTGAATTCCGCCAGCAGTGTTTTTCCGCCTGATGTAGGCATTTCGACAGCAATAGCCGTTGATGCCTGGTCCAATAATCCCTGTTCTCGAATAGCAGCTTTCTGAGGAGGCAGCATTTCAAAAAGGCTTCTGTTTTTTGTTACATATTTTACAAAATCCGTAGTTCTGGAGTTAATGGCTCTCGCTATCCACCAGACAGAGCCATCCACCATATAATTTGAAGCACAATGAAGCCATCTCAATATTGTCTCAAATTCTGTGTCATTCGCACATAATGCTGCTTCAATTGAATTTTCATAATGCTTATCTAATTGTCCGTGAATTGCTGCAGGTTCTCCCTGCATCATATATAAAGCAAGAAGTTCCGTGCTTTTTGACAGGTTATACAAAGCAATTAAAAGGAATGCACTTTGCTGGCTATCCCCTGATTCCATTAAATACTTTTCTTCATAAATTTTCTGGGACTGGCGGAGGCTGGCAATTTCTTTCCCAATCTGCGACAAATCATCCCAATCCTTTTTAACAAATAATTTGAGCCAGCATCTAAAAATAGATTTTAGTATCTTCTGATCCCATGAATCACTTATATCCTCCTGTATGCCATTCAAAATTATTTCCTGATTGTCCAAAAACCATTTTTTTAAATCATTCCATCTCTCACCACAATATGCCATAGCGCAAATATGCAATACAAAGAAAATCTTAGCATTAATATTTTGTGGGATATCCATAACGCTGTACAAATCAAAACAACGCCATGCCGAAGCTGAGAAAAGCTGCCTGTCACAATTTTCATCTGTATAATTAGTAAATGCTGAAATATTCTCTATTGCTGCCATTTCGTATGCTAATGCAATTCTTTCCAGATTCTCCTGCCAGTCTTTTTGTGGCATAAAATTAAATTTAATACTATGTTTTATGGCTTTTTGAGTTTTTATTTTATCAATTGTATGAAAGCATGCCTGCCTGTCTTTTTCAGGAATTACAGAGACAGCCCAATGAGCTTCTAATCTATGCAAATCATTCTTTTTTAACATTAGAAACAGACCTCCTCTCATATTCTTCCTGAATAATATATGGAAATTTTTTCACTGCATCTTCCGGCACATAAATTCCTACCAGTTCAATCGTCTTCTTTCCAACAGCAAATTTTTCCAAGGCTTTTGTGCGTGTCCTTAAATCATCCTCTGATGGAACTACATCCCGGACTAAAACACCTAAAATATGTACCGCTTCTTCCCTTGAATTCATATAGTTTTTAAATGCATCTGTATATTGAGGCCACAACGCATCATTCTTTAATCTATGCGCTAAATACTTTACTAATTGATTTGTAATCTCCTTTTCCTGGCATAAATCTTCAAGCTGATGCTTTAAGCCGTGTTCACCGTACATTACTCCTGGCGGATAATCTTTATCCGATGATGTTTTGATTTCTCCAAACAAAAAATATGTACCGCTCTCATGTTTGTGCAGTCCTACTATATCTGCACCTGGCAGACTGGAGCCCGGCTTTTTAAGATCTCTTGTTATCCCCCACGGAATAATTGCAGACAGATTACTTTCTGCATAAGATTGAGCGTATGCCTCCCCAATTTCCCAGCTTTCCTTTTTCCCTTGCGGAAAAATCTTCTCCATAATCAGCATCCTGTCGAACCCTGTATCCTGAAGGCTATTTGCTAAATTTATGTTTTCTTCAATATCATATAGTTTATCATAGACATCTGTACAAAGTGACAATTCCATTTCCTTTTTTGAATGAGAAATGCCAAATGCAATGATGCTGTCACTACTAATTCTATATTCATTCTTTCCCTTTGGTATTGCCACTATTTTCACCTGCTCATTTTTCTAATTATTTTCTGCTTCTCTTTGTATAATATTACCAAAAATAAACGTCAAAAACAATGGACATATTCTCCAAATTATATAAAATCTCATAATTATTTTTATTTCATACACAGTTCATGAACAGAAAAATTAGTAATGGCTGTAAGTTTCGGCTCCTTTGTGTCATCCTTCAACTAATTGTTATCTTAAACTTTCTTTCTCAGTTTTACTGAATAAGGATTTACCTAAATAGAACTGGTACCTATAGCAAAACGAAACCAATAGTGTCCGGTCAGAGTCTGTTCTAAGCCAATGAATGTCTGATTCGTGCCATGCTCGGCTGTAATTATTTCTGTCTGCTCATCTGCCACTCGGGAATTTTTCACAGTTATTACTATATGTAACCATGAACTTGCTATGCATTGATTTTTAACCTATGACATCTTGAATTCGTCTCTCTGATCATCTCAACTTCTTTTCAAAAGCTACTACGTTAAAAAGTGATGGGGCTGTCGCACTAAATAATTAGTGCGCAGCTCCTTTTCTGTACAAAAAA
>CAJUCK010000098.1:1772-5677 GCA_910585395.1 uncultured Lachnospiraceae bacterium | reverse complement strand
TATATTCACCAAAAGATCATGGTTCAAAAGTATACACTCCCCCAAAGTAATTCGTCATTCCCCATCCCTGCTGGCACATCCCATTCAACCATTCTTCCTCTTTTTCCTTATCATAAAACATCCTAAATTTTTTCATATTTTTCCTCCTTTCTCACTCTTTTCCTTGTTCAGAATATTTCTGCCGTTTTTCAACAGTTCTTCCAGACGCTGAATTTCCTTTTCTAATGCTGCTTCTCCCTGTGCTGTAATCAAATACTGCTTCTTCTTTCTGGAATGCTTATCTTCACTGTACAACTGAATCCACCCTCTGTCCAGCAGGGTATTGACAGCCCCATAAAGAGTACCTGCTCCCAGTTCCAGTCTTCCCTCTGTCAATTCCAATGTATGTTGAATAACTCCATATCCATGATTTGGTGTCTTTAGAGATAGCAGGATATAATAAACCGCCTCTGTCATTGCGGTCTGTTTCTCTGTCAAATAATCATCTCCTCAATTTAAATATCTTAACTATCGCCATATGATATATCGTTTTTCGATATATCAAATATATCAGAAGACGATATATTTGTCAATTATTCTTTACAGGAAATGCAAACACAATAAAATTCTGCTTACAATTTTATTGTGTTTGCATTTTCTGTATGTTATTATAATAATTAATTATGTATAATGGGGTATTTTCTTAATTTAATGTAAAATACCCTAAAATTATATCTAAATATGTAAAAGGAGGATCTTTTATGACAGAAGAAAAATTTTTTTCAAAACAAATGTTACACAAATTTACCATGATCTCATTGCTGCTCCTGCTTTCATTATTAAGCATCCTGCCAGGCATAAAAGCACAGGCGGCTGCACAGGTCTCAGAGCTTAACAATCCTGAGTACAAGTTCACAACCACAAAAAATACCACGGTCTCTACCAAAGCCAACCCAAATGAGACCACGATCTTAATATTTGGTCATACAACATGCAGTTATACAAGATCCACATTAAACAGCATCTCATCTTGCAGCTGGATAAAACGTTCCGATATCCGGGTGATTTTTGCAGACTGCAACATGAATAACCAAGAAAACGTTACAGCATATGAAGAAGGATACCAGTGCCCTGAAATAACATTCTGCTATTCTGAATCTGAATCTATTCTTCAAACTATGTATGAATATAAGAGGCTTTATGATGGCACCAGCGGTGGAAAACTGCCAATGATTGTGCTGATTGACCAAAATAATAAGATTCAGAACTTATTATCCGGCACAAAGACTGCCAATGACATTTTAACAGAAATCAAGAAATTTGCAGATATCAATGAAGAGGGTTCTACCCCGCCTCCATCCGGCTCTGATTCCGGCATTGAAAACTTCGCATATGGATTAAAAACCATAGACAATACCGTTGTCTCCACAAAAGCTGATCCAAATAAGAACACTGTCCTGCTTTTTGGCAAAACAACCTGCAGTTACACGAAAGGTACATTAAGTGAAATTTATGGCAGCAGCTGGGTCAGCCGACAAGATATTCGGGTGATTTTTGCGGATTTGCAAGGAGCCTCTTTAACTGAGACAAAAGAATTCGCACAAGATTATTCAGGAAAAAACATCATATTCTGCCACGATGAATCCATGTTGAATTTTAACTTTGCATTATCTTACCTTAGACTTTACAACCAGACTGGAGGAACTTACCCCTTTATTATATACATAGATAGAAACAACAAGGTACAATGTATCACATTAGGACCGCAGACGGCAGAGAATATTCTCAAAGAAATAGAAAAGCTCCCTCCCAAAAATGAGGCTGTACCTCCATCCCAAGACTCCGGTCAAAAACCAGATTCTGGCACTGTTCCAAATGTATCTGGGCTAAAGACTGCTTCTTATTCAGCCAAAAGTATTAAACTGTCCTGGAAAAAAGTTTCCAGTGCAGCAGGATATATTGTCTATCAATATAACAATTCCAGTAAAAACTGGGTGGAGAAAGCAAAAACAAATGCCCTCTCTTATACACTCAAAGGTCTGACGCCAGGTAATGCTTACCGTTTTGCAGTCAAGGCTTATACTAAGACTCAAAACGGGAAACAGGTGGACAGTAAATCGTATACTTCAGTTAATACATCAACCGCTCCAAACTCTGTAAAGTTTAAAGTAACTCCTAAGAAGAAAAAAGCTGTTATAAAATGGAGTAAAGTAAAGGGCGCAACTGGCTATACTGTCTACTACAAATTAAAAGCCAAAGATTCCTGGAAAAAATTAAAAACCACAAAAGGTGTCAGCTACACAAAGAGCAAACTGAAGTCTGGCAAAACTTATATCTTTACTGTAAAAGCAAATAAAACTTATAACGGAAAAACTTACACCAGCAGTTTCCAGTCTAAAAAAGTAAAAATTAAATAATTAAAATACGCAGCGCCGCACACCGTACAAATCTTAAGCTTTAACGCCATCCACCGCTTCGTGGGTACGATAGCTATGTAATTCACCGACAAAGCCGATGATTTTAAAGTAAATCCATAGTTGCGGATAAGGGATAGGAAAGCACGGATTCCCTGCAATTTCTCATAGCTTTCATTGAGCCGCTTTCCGTGAATTCCTGTCCTTTCTTCCGTGGCTGTATGCCATCATTTGCCGCACTTGATTTTCCAGTATGGTACATTTTCCGGTTTCCTCATTGTATTTGAACCAATTTCTGAAATAATATAACGCTTACAGCAATATAACGGCTTTGAAATTCATTGACGCTGTTTTGGCTTATTACAATTACGGTTCATTCTGTGTTATGCTCTTTGAATTTTTCTCTTTTTACAGCTGACCGTAATCATTGTGATATAATCATCCCGACTTTGCAAGGACATTTCATTGAGACCTTCTTCATAGGCATATCCAAATAATTCCAAACAATTATCTTCTGCAAACCTGCAGATGTTTCGATAAACTTCTTCCAGTTTTTCCCAGCTACCGATGCAGAATGACCGCAGATACATTCCCGCAGGCAGAAGATCATCATAAATTTCCATATCTTCTCTGCCATAAGCAAAAAAGCAATCATACTTATGGCAATTCCTTGTCACGATTTGTTCTGTTGAAATTCGGCTTCCAAAATTATCATAAAGACCAAATAGAGACTTCAATCGCAGGGAAAAATCTGCTGCTGCTTCAAAATCATCCTTATCATAAGTTCCTGTAATTGGCTGGCTGAGTAAAATACGCTGTTCAGGAAGTTTAATTATCTCAATCTTACCATGCTCTGCGGTTAAGCTTAGGGACAATTTACTTGATTTTTGTTCTAAAAAAATTTTTGTATTCAGCAGTTCCTGAATGGATTTATCAATCAGGTGTTTCTTTTCCGCAATCAGCTCCGCAAAAGAAGCGCCAGAGGGACATTGTTGATAATGAATGATTTCTTCAATGGATAAGCCGATTTTTCTCATTGTCAAAATCAATTCTAATTGGACCATCTGAAAGCAAGTATAATAACGGTATCCATTATCTTCCTTAAATTCGGGGGAAAACAATCCTATTTCATCATAATAGTGCAGGGTGCGCTTATTGATTCCATTGAGTTTCGCAAACTGTCCTATTGTATATAAACATTTTTTATTTTTCATTATAAATCCTCTTAATTGTATCTCAAATACGCAGGGTCTAAGAAAAAACCATGCTTCTTTGGGCGGACAAATTCAAAACCATCTTTTTTCTTGCTTCTTACTATCCTATATACACGCATTCAACAAGAAATATCAGATTTATCATCCTATATATCAGTTTTCTGTATATGGTGGGATAATCAGCAGTACATGGAGAACAAATACATTGCCTTGCATATCTATGCTCATTGCACCATCGTATTTTTCAGTTACCGCTTTTATATTCGACAAACCAGTTCCCTTTTTTTTTTTTTTTTTT
>CAJUCK010000098.1:0-1762 GCA_910585395.1 uncultured Lachnospiraceae bacterium | reverse complement strand
CCCTTTTTGAACATGTCCTTTGCTCGATAACTGTTCTCGATTTTCATCATAAGGTAATCTCCCTGTATACGTCCTGATACATGGATATATTTTTCTGTGCCAGCTTCCATACTTTTACATGCATGAATTGCATTGTCCAAAGCATTTGACAAGATAATGCAGATATCAATGTCACGCAGACCGCAGGGGTATGGCAAAAGAAGAGAACAATGAACATCAATGCCCATACTTTCTGCAATCGAGAGTTTGTTTCCTACCAGAACATCCACTACCGGATGATTCGTACTGCATGGGAATGACAATTCTTCCGCGATATCTTCCATATCCCTAATATAATGTATCGCCTCTTCTGTTTTCCCACCTTGCAAAAGTTTTTTAACCACTGAAATGTGATTCCTGATATCATGACGAAATGACTTTGTCTTTTCATAATGAGACTTTGCCTCATCTACGTACTGGTTCAAAGAATGTTCTTCCTGTTCTAGCAGTGTTAACTCTGTGCTGAGGCGAAAGCTGTGCAGCAGCTTCTTATAAGTGAATAAAATGCAAAAGAGGCTGGCTATTCCCAAAAGCTGTATTACAAGCATCTGCCAGTGGACAAGATATTCCTTATTTCCCCTGCTTTCTATGACCTCCCAGCCATATATAATAGAGTTAATATACTCATCCATAATAAATATCATCAGAATTGGGATGAAAACCAGAAAAATATATTGCATTTCTGCAGCTGTGTAATGGGAAAAATATCGATATATTATATAATAACAAACAAAAGCCAGTATCAGTGATGTTATCTGACTAGACACCATTAATACAATTCCTGCCCTATCATAGAAAACAGCAGACATCAGCGGATATAAAATACTGAACAGAGACTTCATCATGCCATAACTGAGCTGCATAATCTCAACCACCAGCGCCGCATATAAAAGGGACAATTTGAAGTCTTTACGAAAGATCAAAATTGCGCTTGTCATAAGCAGAAGAATAAGCGCTCCAAATCCGGCGATTGTACTCACTGGAACAACGCAGATGACTGCAGCCGCACATACTGAAAACAAAAAATAAAATGGATGCACTACTTTTCTGTTTAATATCTTGGCAAAAAAATAAAACTGAAAAAGCACCTCAATGCTTCCCATAATATATTCATTAAAAATCTCTATATAATCAGCCATTTTACATCCCCCATATGTAAAAGATCCTTATATATTTTTCATATATTGTAAGACAACGCCAGAAAACTCTCTGCTCCGCAGCCGTGATACTGGTATCTCCCTGCCATCCTCCATATATGCAGTTCCGTTTTTATAACCGCTTAAATACTTTAGATTGATCAGATAGCTCCTATGGCAACGAAAAAACCTGCTGTCCAGTTTAGATTCCAAATTTTCAATGCGGTCATAATAATCAACAACCTCAGATGAAGCTAAATTCAGATATATTTTCCGGTCTATAATTTCACAAAAAACAATATCATCCAGAGAAATAATCCGGCTTTCGTACCCCTTTTGAACAAGCAGACTGTCCGCACTGGCATTCTTCATCGAACTATAAAGGCGCTCCATCGTTTTTTCAAAATATGTTTCTTTGATTGGTTTGACCAGATAGTCGTAAGCCTGCACTTCAAAAGACTGAAACACCATTTCCTTAAGTACCGTAATGAAAATCAAAAACCCCTTAAACTTTCGTTCCCGCAGCTTCTTTGCTGTTTCCATGCCATCCATACCCTTCATTTGAATATCTAGAAACAGAAGATCTA
>CAJUCK010000097.1:4557-5853 GCA_910585395.1 uncultured Lachnospiraceae bacterium | reverse complement strand
TGCCGTCGGATGTCTTCCTGATACATAAAAAACATCATACACAATCTTTACATTGTATATGGCATCTGACAGGATCCTCGTCATATACTCAGAAAGCCAGCGCAGGGAAAAGAATGTTGCCGCTATAAACGTCTTCTGTTTATAATTCCTGCGGTCTATCCTGCACATGACAATAAACGCCGACAAGATCCCCAGACTGTATGCCGCAAATGTGTTGATCTCCATCGGCGCGAGATACAGGATCAGCATCGTGGCAGCATAAGCGATCCCTATGCAGACTGCACCCTTTTTATTCTCCATGAATGGCATTGCAAAACGAAACAGGATATACCCTGTTCCGGACATTGCCATGATGGTGTAGACCGCAGATATTGCCATCAATGCTTTATCCATGTATTCCATCTATCTTCTCCCTTTCCTCTGATTATATCTCAGATACTGTCTCACAAAATCCTGATAATTCTGTTTTGCCATGGGCACCTGTCCCTTTTTCAGATAGACGGTTGTCGCATTATATTTTTTGATAAAACCAAAATTGACAAGAAACGACCTGTGGGTACGGTAAAATTCATCACCTGCTTTTTCTTCCAGCTCTTTCATTTTCCCATAGTATTCGATATCTGCATCCATCGTATGCAGGATCACTTTTCGGTCAAACACCTCCGCATATACGATATCCTCCAGACTGACGGTGACATGTTTTCCCCCAGTGGTTATCAGCAGACTCGGCATTTCCACTCTCCTGCCTGCGCCCTCCAGCTTCTTTCTGTCCTCATACTGTTCTACCGCACTCTGCAATACCTCTGCGAACTTTGCATCATGAAAGGGCTTTACCAGATAGTGGAACGCCCCTACATCGAACGCCTGAAACACAAAATCATCCAGAGCCGTCACAAAGATAATGATCACCTTTTTGTTTGTTCTGCGCAGTTCCTTTGCCGTTTCCATGCCGTTCCTGCCCGGCATCTGAATGTCAAGCAGCACGATATCCGGCTCTTTGGCTGATGACAGCAGCTCCTCCCCCGACCGGTACAGTGACAGGTCTGCTTTCGGATAGAGCTTTCCTATCTTTTCCGCAAACATTTCCCTGATCTCTCTTTCATCGTCGCATACTGCTATCTGCATTTTTTCACTCCTTCTGTATTTTCTAAAGAGTATATCGGATTTTTATTGTTGCTGCGATAATCAAAATGGCGTGGAAAGGATATTTTTTGTTGCGAACCGCGCAGTACTATGATTATATAGTTGTATAATTTCTGCCGCCTCCCACAATGACAGGGATATAGTCAGCACTTC
>CAJUCK010000097.1:4074-4543 GCA_910585395.1 uncultured Lachnospiraceae bacterium | reverse complement strand
ATACCTAATTAGGTATGCTATGCTTTTCTAAGAATCTTCTATTTATCAGTCTTTTCAAGGATTAGCGTACCTAATAAAATTCGTTAGAGTTTAACTGTTCAAGAATTGTTTCGTACATCTCCGCCCAGTCAGGAAACCCGTTGTTCCTGAACAAAACGATAACATTCTGGATCTGCTGCTGCAATTGTTCCTGCGTTATGGTAATCCAATAGTTATCGCTTTGATAAAAATCATTCTCGAGCCATTCATAGCGTTCATATGCTTGTTTGTTCGCATCTATGCCCCATTCATAGACCTCTACTGGTCCAAAACATCCTTTTGAGATGAGAATGATATTTCCGTCCTGATTTGGCATAAGTCTGGGTTTGTTATAAACCCATTTTTCTATATACACGTTTTTTTTTCAAATGCATTCTAAATTCTTCTCCTTTTGATATAATTCGTTAAAATAAGCGTTCTCTTCCAACAG
>CAJUCK010000097.1:3603-4064 GCA_910585395.1 uncultured Lachnospiraceae bacterium | reverse complement strand
TCAAAATCACAAATGGAAGTTAGGCGGTGGGCAATTGCAATCACGGCTGCATCTTTTACCTGTGCCAAAACATTTTTCATAACAATGTGCTCTGTGACATTGTCGAGCGCGGATGTCGCTTCATCCAAAACGACAATCTCTGCATGGTCAAACCATAGTCTAGCCAGTGCAAGCCGCTGCTTCTCACCGCCGGACAGACAAGCTCCCTTCTCACCGATTCTCGTGTCAAGACCACTGTCCAAAGCTGCAAGCAGTGGCAGCAGTTGTGCATTTTCGAGACTCGTATAGAGTTCGTCCTCCAGGACTTCCTTCTCAAAAACCAGATTTTCTCTGATTGTACCATCAAATACAGGCGTATCCTGCGAGAGATAAGACACCTTTTCATACAGTGATTCCAGCGAGAACCTTTTTAATGGTTTATCATCAATCAGAATTTCGCCAGACTCATACTTGAGCAAGCC
>CAJUCK010000097.1:1584-3593 GCA_910585395.1 uncultured Lachnospiraceae bacterium | reverse complement strand
GAACCGGACTCCCCGACAAATGCCACCTTTTGCCCCTTCTGAATTGTCAGACTCACATTGTTTAGTATTTTCTTGTTATTTTCTGCGATATTTTCATAACTATAAGAAAATGAAACGTTTTCAACACGAATTTCATTAGAGAACGCATCAAAAAGTTCTCCTTCCTGCAGCTGCCTGTCCTCCTTCAAATCCAGCAGTCCTTCAAACCGTACCCATGCGGCTTTGTCCAATTTGTACTGAATATATATGACATTTAATATGGCAATGGGCGTGTATGCGTTGTCAATCAGCGTGATGAGCGCAACGACAGAACCAACGGACAACTGGCGGTTATTCCACGCATAGACCATAAGCCCGATATCCAGGCAGGCAACCAACAAGGCAAATATGGTAAAAAAGGCTTCATGTATCATGGTCATTTTGACTTTTGATGCCACGATGCTTCGCTTGGCACGGGACGCCCTATGAAGCTCGGTTGGAAATTGATGCTTCATGCGAAAAACAGGCATTTCCATAAAGCCACGCACGAGGAAATGATTGAGCTGCTCCTCGTTATTCAATATCTTTTCTTTAATCTGATACAGTCCCTTCAGCAGTAAATTGGTCACAATAAAAACTACGACATACCCTGCAATCAGGGAATATGTTATCTTGGGGTCGATTTTCCAGATAAAAAATAAGCTGAACAAAATCGTTGGAAGTATTTGTCTGACAACGCAGAACCAAAAGTTATAGAGGACTCCTTTCCCTGCATTGGCGCCGTTTTCAATCTGCTGTACCAATTTCCCTGTGCCGAGCTTTTGGTATTCCGCATAATCCATTCTGCCAATTTTTTGCAATGCCAGCAGTTTAAAATCCAGATAAATCTCATTGGACAGTTTTGCCGTCGGGTACTCATCCAGATAATTCATTCCATAATTGATAACAAGCACTGCACCGTACAACAGTATTCCAGAAATGGTTATTGTTCGTTCTGTCAGACCGTCTACAATCCTTTGAAAATAGTCCGCCTTATAATTTGCCATAAATGCATTCAACAATCCAATTGCCAGATATACAAGAACCCAAATTTTATTTTTTCTTACAATTTCTTTCATATAGCGCATAACTGTACTCCTTTACTAAATTCAATCATTCTGCCACCTATTCGTGTCTTTGAATCAGTACAGTTGCGACTGTCAGCAAGTTCAAAGTTCCTCAGCACAATCTGCTAACAGTTTTGATCAACTGTACTGAGTAGTTATCTCGGATTAATTTCTTCAAGTGTATTCACCTCCAATGCTGTTTGAATCTATATTGTATTTCTTCTTAACCATTAAGACATCGCCTGAAAAACGTCTATACTATCGGCATGATATCCACACTGCTGTTCATATTCCTCAGAGTGAAAGGCTGTGACAATAATGTCACTTTTGAAGCTATGACTAAAGGTACAACAGCAAATAAAATCATCTCCTAGCAAAGCTTTTGGATTATTATGCAAAACTATGTAATAATAAAATCTTTTTAACAATACATTTCCAATCTTCAAATTGTCACAATAACACGGATATCCCATGAAGGTATTTCCTGATGCTGATGTAAATTTCTTCGGTTTTAATCTGCCCTCTTGTATATTCTTCAAAAGTACAGAAGTCTGCACATCATCAAATCCTAGCGCACCAGTAGTAATTATAGTATTCGTTGCCCCTGTATCAAATTTTATAGATACAAAATCTTTTTCATTCTTCTGTATATCCAAAGAGGTTCTATAACTTCTGGTTGTCTTGTTGTATCTAAAATGAATCAATGCTGCAAACCTCCTCTTCAGGAATACCTCTGTACAAACTTGTATCCTGTCTGTTTTTATTAATCTCATTTAACTTTGCATTAAAACGTTTATCTTTTGCATATGCTAGGACATAGATTACATCATTGTCTAGTGCTTGTCTGTTTCTGACAAATAATGTATCTAGCCCTATATGTGTATCCAGCCATGCCCATAAATCTGTTTTGTATGGCTCTTCAAA
>CAJUCK010000097.1:283-1574 GCA_910585395.1 uncultured Lachnospiraceae bacterium | reverse complement strand
AGACACCCCTGCCTTTCCCATAATTATATACAACAATATTTTAATATTCTATCTAATTCCTTGCCAGCACATTACTTCACCGCAACAATCACAGAAAACTTTTGACAGGTATAGACGCATTTGACAAGGTCAAATCCGCTGTGTATAAGCCACTGTGTCTCCTGTTCTACAGAGCATTCTCTGTCTAATTTCCTGCGTTCCCGCCACAGCGCGATATCCTTGTCTGTCAGGCCACGGTCTGACAACTGGTTTTCCCAATAGGCGTCAAACCATCGATTCAGTTCAGGCTGACCTGCACAGAACTGGTCATAGTTTACGAACACGCCTCCCTGCGGCAGTCGGTCATATAGTTCTGAAAATAAGTTCTTTTTCTCCTTATCTTCCAAATGATGAATAGACAGTGCTGAAATCACTGCATCAAACGCCGCGTCGGGCAGCTTATGACTATAATTACCGACTTCATAGGATATGGTTTCTATGTGGTCAAAGCGTTTGCGGGCTATGTCCAGCATATCATCAGCGATATCGACAAGGATATATTCAGCGCCGGGAAAATGCTGATACCAATAAGAAGTCAGTAATCCCGTTCCCGCCCCCAAATCAATAACTCTGTTTGGTGCGTCTATATTTGACGTGATGAACGCTGTTGTTTTCAGGTAAAATTCGTCAAAGCAGGGAATAAATTTCTTGCGGTTTACATCATATCCTCTTGCGATTTTGTTAAATTGTTCTTCTATATCCACACACATATCCATTTGTATTACCTCTTTCTGTACTTCTTTTCGATGACGAGCACATAAACCATCATGGCAGCAATGCTTTCGATCATGACCCCCACTATGGAGAGCATTGCCCATGCGGAATTTTGCCCTGCAAGCAGCGGAAAGCCTAAGACCATCAGCACAACGCCAAATGTGCCAAACAGCTTCGACATCGCATGGTTATACTTTTTAATATCCGTAACTTCAAACATCTCCGCGTTTGCCCAAAATCCCATTGGTCTTGGTTTCTTTGAAAACCATGCATAAACAGCCCAGCAAAGAAATGCCACCCCAATCATACAGACTACTATAAAACCCAATATCCGCCCCTCCATGTTCACACCTCCATAAAATGAGAAATTATCACGTCTGTTATTTTGTCAATGGACGCGCCCAGATTGCTTTCGCCCCAGCCTAATTCCCAGCGGTTCTCATCAAACACATCTGAAATCACATAGATTGCTGACGCTGCGCATTTTCTATAGTTTGCGATTGTAAATAGCCCTACGCCTTCCATCTCCACGCATAAA
>CAJUCK010000097.1:0-273 GCA_910585395.1 uncultured Lachnospiraceae bacterium | reverse complement strand
GCGCCTTTTTCCCTGTAGTCTATAATCTGCCCCCATGTCTCGTGGTATCCCGCGTCGGTGGTCCAGTGTTTTCCCCTTCGAAATGAAATGGCATTTTGGGTGAGAAGCCTGTCAAGACCGTCTGTCAGTGCTTTCGTGGCGTCGATGATCTCCTCATCAAATCCATACAGTCTTGCAACCGCTGTGTCATTGTATGCACCGTCTGTCAGCACGATATCTCCCGGCTTCAAATCGGTCTGCAATCCGCCTGCAAAGCCTATGTGAATCAATTCC
>CAJUCK010000096.1:5891-6142 GCA_910585395.1 uncultured Lachnospiraceae bacterium | reverse complement strand
CAATTGCTGCTGCCAGGAATAATGATAATACTTTCTTTCCTCGTTTCATGCTTATCCTCCTTTTTTTTGTGAAACCCTAACTTTGTTCTCCTATAAAAATATATTAATATACTCCATATTTTCATATTTCATATATCATATATAGAAAAACCTTTTTTCTCACTCCAAAAGTATATCCCTCTTTTTACTTTTTTTCAATTGGCTAATTTATGAAAATAGTACTAAAATCAATTTTCTTTTTGTATATTTTA
>CAJUCK010000096.1:0-5881 GCA_910585395.1 uncultured Lachnospiraceae bacterium | reverse complement strand
TCCCCTCCATTCTTCTGGTCTGGAATACTGAGGATATTCCAGCAGATTTTCCTCAAAGGACTCTGCAAAGCCAGATTCCTGGTTGCCCAGCACACCTGGCACCATTCTGGAAACAGCATCTATAATTACCATTGCAGGAAGCTCGCCTCCTGTCAGCACATAATCTCCGATTGAAATATAATCTGTCACAATTTCTTCCAGCACCCGCTCGTCAATACCCTCATAGTGGCCGCAAAGCAGAATCAATTCATTTTCCAATGCCAGTTCTCTGGCAGTCTGCTGGGTAAATGTTCTGCCTTGAGGCGTCACATAAACGCATCTTGGTTTCTTTCCAATCTGATCTGTCACAGACTCCCATGCCCGGTAAACAGGCTGTGCCTGCATCAACATTCCAGCGCCGCCTCCATAAGGGTAATCATCCACATTGTGATGCTTATTTTCTGAATAATCGCGGATATTAACGGCATTGATTTCAAGAAGACCTGCCTGAGATGCCCGGCCGATGATGCTGGTATTCAAGCCCTGTATCACCATTTCCGGAAACAAAGTTAATATATAAAAATTCATGTCGAATCCTCCACCAGTCCTGGCATCAGATGTATATGCATGACTCTCTCTTCCATATCTACTCTGCGGATGCACTCATGAACTGCGGGAAGAAGCAGCTCTCTTTTTTTCCCTGGCACTCTGTCCACATAAGGTGAATCTTTGGCTATTTCAACGAGATATACGTCATTTGCTCCTGTCAAAAGCACATCTTTCATCTCTCCCAGCAATTCTCCCTCTTCTGTTCTTACTTCAATTCCAATCAAATCAGCAATAAAGTATTCATCTTTTTCACATTTTACTGCCTGTTCTCTGGTCACAAAAAGACCTTTTCCCCTGTACTTCTCAATATCGTTAATATTATCTATGCCTTTAAACTTCAAAATTACCATTTTTTTGAAAAATTTTACCTGAAGGATTTCCAGTTCCTTGTATTCTTCTCCAATATCCAGAAAGACTTTTTTCAGCTTCTTGAAGCGGTTCACATCGTCTGTCATAGGAAATACTTTCACTTCTCCCTGCACTCCGTGAGTTGTGGCAATAGCTCCCACCTGTAATAAATCTTCCATTCCATGCTCCTTTGCCTAAGAACTTTCCATAAAAAAATTCCTCCCTTTTCTTTGCTTTTTATTACTGATAAGATAACAAAAAAGAAGGAACTTTTATTGCATATTTTTAATTTTTTTTATAAAGACGAAAAGCTGCCGCAAAACCGATTTCAATTCTGCGGCAGCTTTCTGCCTGATCTGTTATTGTACAATATCTACAATAACTTTCTTGTCGCTTTTAGCTGCTGCCGCTTTCACAACAGCACGGATGGCTTTTGCAATCCGACCCTGTTTCCCGATTACCTTTCCCATATCTGTCTGGGCAACATGCAGTTCTAAAACAATAGATTTATCATTCTCTGTCTCTGTAACTGCAACTTGTTCTGGATAATCTACAAGGGCTTTGGCAATTACCTCTACTAATTCTTTCATTACATCACCCCACGAAAATTATTTCTCGATGCCGGCTGCTTTGAAGATCTTTCCTACCATCTCTGTAGGCTGAGCACCATTTGCCAGCCATTTCTTTGCTAATTCTTCATTTACATGAAACTCACTGGGATCCTTTGTAGGATCATAGGTTCCGATTTCCTCGATGCATTTTCCATCTCTGGGAGATCTGGAATCAGCAACTACGATTCTATAGAAAGGAGCTTTTTTCTGTCCCATTCTCTTTAATCTGATCTTTACCATTACATTTCACCTCCTGGTTATTGTTGTATATATCTTTGTAATCAGGTTCTGCATCATACATTGCCTGTTACCTGCTTATAATCCAAAGGGCAGTTTAAATCCGCCCCGGCGTCTGCCTTTGCCTCCCATCATTCCGGGTATCTGCTTCATCATTTTTCTTGACTGCTCAAACTGCTTCACCAGACGGTTCACCTCGCTGATATCCACCCCGGCGCCTCTGGCAATCCTGCGTTTCCTGCTGGGATTTAATATGGAGGGGTTCGCCCTCTCCTTGGGCGTCATGGAATAAATAATTCCCTCAATCCGTGCCATCTTTTTCTCATCCATGGCATTCTCAATTTCAGCAATCTGTGCTCCTCCGATTCCCGGCATCATCTTAAGCATACTGGAAATTCCGCCCATCTTTTTCATCTGGTTCATGGACTCCAGATAATCATCAAAGCCAAATTCGGCTTTCTTCATCTTTTGTTCCAGTTCTCTTGCCTTTTCTTCGTCAATATTTTCCTGCGCCTTCTCAATCAGCGTCAGTACGTCTCCCATGCCAAGAATCCGGTTTGCCATACGGTCGGGATAAAACTGCTCCAAATCTGACAGCTTCTCTCCCATACCTACGTACAGAATTGGTTTGCCTGTCACAGCGCGGATAGACAATGCTGCCCCGCCTCTGGTATCTCCATCAAGCTTGGTCAAAATTACGCCGTCAATTCCTATCTTATCCTGAAATGTATCCGCCACATTTACGGCATCCTGTCCCGTCATGGCATCCACTACCAATATGGTCTGATGGACCTCAATCTGGCTCTTTATCTCTCTAAGCTCCTGCATCATCTCTTCATCGACATGAAGACGTCCAGCAGTATCTAATATGACTACATTCTGTTCTTTCGCTTTTGCATGCTCCAATGCTGCTCTCGCAATATCCACAGGCTTATGGCTGTCCCCCATAGAGAACACTTCCACGCCCTGTTTTTCTCCGTTAATCTGAAGCTGCTGAATGGCTGCCGGACGATACACATCACATGCCGCCAGCAATGGTTTCTTACCCTTCTGCTTCAGTTTCCCAGCTATCTTTGCAGTGGTTGTTGTCTTACCTGCTCCCTGCAGTCCTGCCATCATAATAACAGTAATTTCTGCACCTGGCTTTAAAGCAATCTCTGTCGTCTCAGAGCCCATCAGAGAAACCAGTTCTTCATTTACAATTTTAATGACCATCTGCCCAGGATTCAGGCCATTCATTACATCCTGTCCCACGGCACGTTCCTGCACAGACTTCACAAACTGCTTGACTACCTTAAAGTTAACGTCTGCTTCTAACAGGGCAAGTTTTACTTCCTTGAGCGCTGTCTTTACATCGTCTTCCGTAAGCAGCCCTTTGCTCCGCAGGGATTTGAATACATTCTGTAATTTTTCGGACAAACTGTCAAATGCCATACTATAACTCCTCTAATATCTCACTGGAAACAGCTTCAATCTCAGCCATTACCTGAGCTTCATTTCCATTCTGATAATTTCTGGAAAGCGCCTGTATTCTCAGGATCTTTTCTTTATTTTTCAAAAACCGCTCCAGCAAATGCAGTTTCTCTTCGTAGCCCTTGAGAATCCTGTCACACCGTCTCACCAGATCGTAAACTCCCTGGCGGCTGATCCCTTCCTCCTGGGCAATCTCACTCAAAGACAAATCATTCAGCACAAACTCTTCATATATATTGCGCTGGCGTTCTGTCAGCAGGTCTCCATAAAAATCATAAAGATAAGTCTGCATTACTTTCTTTTCCATTCTTATCACCTCAGGTATCATACAACAAAAGAAAGAAGGTGTCAAGTATTTTTTCTTTACAAACGATTGTTCGCATTATTTTATTTTGTATCTGCCATAATCGTTCTCTTTATGTTCTTTGGCGCTGTTCCTGGCAATTCTATAGAAATCCTCTTTGGCTGCCTCATATTTAGAAGGATCCCGCAGAATTGCCGAGGGATGGTAAGTGGCAGTCAAAGCACAGTTCTTCCGGTAAGTCCAGGTGCCATGCTGTCTGGTGATTTTAAAATCTGGTGCAATAATACGCTGTGCAGCCACACGGCCCAGACAGACTATAATACTAGGTTTCAGGAGAAACGTCTCATATTTTAAATATGGAAAACATGCTTCTTTTTCCTCTTCTTTGGGATCACGATTGCCTGGCGGATGACATTTTAAAATATTGGTAATATAAATTTCCTCTCTTTTCAGCCCACAATCCCTCAAAAGATCATCTAATATTTCTCCAGAACGTCCCACAAACGGAATCCCCTGCTGATCTTCCTGTGCCCCAGGCGCTTCAGCAATCAGCATAATATCGGCATGATGGTCTCCTCTTCCCATAACTGGCCGATGTCTCGTCCGGCTCAATGGGCAGTGGGTACAGGAACACAGATGCTGTTCAATATCTTTCCATGTACATTCCATAAGATCTCCTTTTCAAAAACTTCCTTTCCACGTCATTGATACATTCTTCCACTGCAAAGTGGATAGGACTCTCAAACCTTCCCCGCAGGATATATTTTTTATATATCCTGCTGCTGATTATATATTATCCTTTGATTTCCTTCAAGTGTGATGATATAGGCATAAAAAATACTTATAAAACAAATATTTATTGTAAGAAGAAGAATTTTCATGTCTGTTTCTGTTGCAGTTCCTGGCTTTGCTCATGGCGTTTATGCTGAAAAATTAGCAGAACTGCGGCTGTTCTATCCACAGTTAGAAGCAGTGGAAAGCGTCATTGCCTGCGGTTTATCCAGTCTGAACCCTATTATACATGTTCCTGGCTGTATCCTGAATGCTGATATTTTTTTATTTATGTTTTTGATAATTTTATTATGAAAATTCTTCTTTGAACATTTCAAATAAAAAAGACCTCTCTGAGTAATAAAAACCAGCTAAGCAAAAGGGAACCGCAGAGTAAAACATCACTGGCCGGCACTGAATGGTTTTCATTCTGCTTAAACACAGACAATTACCGGACAAAATAATCTTCTACAAGCCGAACTGCTATTTCCCTTGCCAGCGAACTGGAGACTTCCTTATCATCTGTCCTTCCAAGGTATACACAGAAATATACAATCCTTTCTGCATTTTCTGCACTTTCTGCAAATCCCGTAAACCATGCATCAACAACCACTCCCTCTGCCTTTCCCATTCCGGTTTTTCCATATATAACGCTATTGGCTTTATCCTGGTTTGATACCAGCATAACTTGCTTCAATTCATTCTGTGTTTCCGCTGAATACGCTGCATTGTCCCCAAAAATACGTTCCATCACCTCTGTCTGCTCTTTCGGTGAAATTAGCAGTGACGATTCAATCCAAAATCCTGTTAAGGCACGATTATTATTGTTTGTATTCCGGCTTCCATTCCAATCCGAAATATCACAGTTGCCATACCGAAGTTTGTCCAATTCTTTCTGCATTGTGTCTTTTCCAATATCATCTACGACCTCTCTGAAATACCACACACAGGAGCTGTGAAAGGCTTCCTTAAAATCAATGTCTTTATTCCAGTCCTCATTCCAGAACATTTCACCGCTCCATGTCCGGACAGAATTGTCCAAATCAATAATATCATTTTCATATATTTGTTTTGCATTCTCATATTTTTCTCCACTTTCTATGTAACTGCATACCCTCGTCCTCCATATTTTATCTGTCAGTAAATATTGCCAACTATCATCTATTTTTTAGTTTCAAAACCTATTAAAACCTTAATTTCCGCTCATGTCAAGCCTTTATCCGGCAAACTTGCCACTCCCTATAATGCCACTGTAGTCGATGAAAAATTAAAGATCCCCCATTTCTCTATCCTGCATTTTAAAGTATGGAACATACTATCGGGAATCAATTTTGCTCCATTGCTTTTTGTAAACAAAAGTTCTATGGCATCCCATTCATTTCTATCATTCATATTGACATATAGGTAACTTGTTGCTATAATTGAAAACGTAACAAGTTGCAAATACGGAGGATTGTATGAATTTAGATGATTTGACTAAAAAATTTTCAAGTTCTACAGAGAACCAAAGAAAGGCTATTTTCAGCACATTATTTATTGCCGGAAATAA
>CAJUCK010000095.1:4674-6189 GCA_910585395.1 uncultured Lachnospiraceae bacterium | reverse complement strand
TGTTACAATGAATGGAAACGTGGTTCTTTTATCAGTGGTGTTTTCTGGGATGATCGGCGTTGTATTTGGAATTTATCCGGCAAATAAGGCGGCGAAAAAGAAACCTATAGATGCTCTTCGTTATTCCGGTTGAAATGGGCGGTGTCTTTGATTCAAACAGAGACGCCGCTCGTTTTTTATAATCTGACAATTTTGTCGAAAAAATTATCTTATGTAGACAAATTAAAGGAAAATAGATTATGATAGAAATCGGAATAAAAATTAAGTCAAAGGAGGACATGATTTATGAAGAAACCACAATTGGTGAAACGCCTTTTGGCAGGTTCACTGGTTTTGGCATTGACAGTTTTGGATGCTGTACCTGCCACTGCCGCAGAGATGCAGCAGCCAGAACAAGTAATTGAAACAGAAAATGCCAAAGTGTCGGGAGATTTACAGACAGAAATGCCAGAGACAGAAACAGAAGTGCCGGAATCAGAGACAGAAGCAGAAATGCCAGAGACAGAAACGAAAGAACTTGAATCGGCAAAATCACAGGTGGGAGCACAGGGAGAGCTTGGGGATATAACGGAAGAAAAGACAAGGGAGACAGCAGCAGTTACTCCTTCTATTACACAGCCTGCTATTGAGGTGCTCGAAAGCGGGTCATCCATTAGATTTAGATTGTCTTATAACAGTACCAATTGTCAGGGGGTCAGATTGGAAGTAAAGGCTTCTGATACAGGTTCTATTGTGGATAGCACAAGAAGCTACTATTCTGAAGATACTGTTTATGCAAGTGATTTTTATGACAGCAAAACTCAGAAAAGCGGTGTGATACCTGGTGTAAGATATACATTTATTCTTACTCCTTATACCTATGTATATGATGAAGATGACAATGAACAGCAGATAGATGGCACAGCAATGAGTGTTGTCTGGAATGCACCTGCAATAGAGGCAGTGACAGGATTAGCTCTTAAGGAAATGACGCCTTCTGGCTTTTTCTTTTCACATAGCGCAGTTTCAAAGGGTACATATGTGCGTTATGAATATTCTTCCAATAATGCATTTGATCCCAAACTTGCAGAGGTATTCACCAGTTATGATTATTCTGATGACGACGACAATACAGTTATGATTCCATATTACAACATGGAACCAGGTGTTACTTTCTATGTTCGGGCATATGCAGTCCGTTATGGCATCAAGGGAGCATATTCTAATGTGGTATCAGTCAAAGCTCCCGTTGCAGAAGTGACAGGCATTTCAACGGAAGTTTTTGACAAAGCCATCACTCTGAATATCTCAGCAGGATATGGTGACTATACAGGTTTCCAAATCGCAAGAAAGACAGGGAAGGGAAAATATCAGGATTTAACCACTACCACAGACGGTGTATATAAAGATACAGGGCTTCAGAAGAATAAGAAATATACATACAGAATTCGTGCATACTATTATAATCTGAACACGAAGAAATCTGTATATGGAGAATATACATACAGGACTGTTCAGACAGGTGCGGCGGCCATG
>CAJUCK010000095.1:3193-4664 GCA_910585395.1 uncultured Lachnospiraceae bacterium | reverse complement strand
ATCTGAAAGCACAGGCGACAGGAAAGAACACAATTAAACTGACATGGAAGAAAGTTTCTGGCGCGGACGGCTATGATGTTTATCGTTATGTGGCTTCATCATCAAGCAGCACATACAAGTCAGGGGAGAATTATAGCTTTAGTAAATATGAGATGGTAAAAAATCTTGGAAAGAAAAAGAAATCTTATACAGACAAGAAGCTGGTTGCAGGGGAATCATACAGCTATTTTGTAAAAGCATATGACCTTGTAAAAGGTAAAAAAGTGTATTTTACAGAAGCCAGTGCATCTGCAAGTACCAAATTCAGCTTCAGTACAAGTGTAAATGTGTATAAGGAAGCGCAGAATCCCAAAAATGGAAAAGTAAGCATTGCATGGGATCAGATTCCTCAGGCAAAGGGCTACCTGATTGAAAAATATGATGATACAAATAACGTATGGGTAACAGTAAAGAAGATTACAAAAGCAAAGACAACTTCTTACACTCTTCCTGCATCACCGCTCGGAAAAACAGTTGATTACAGAATTCGGGCGTTCAGAAATAATAAGTATTCTGGTGCAGACCGTGTGTCTGTAAAAGGGTATCTTGCGGCTGTGACAGGTGTAAAGGCGAAAGCCACAGAGAACGGAATTGCAATTTCTTGGAACAGTGTTTCAGGAGCGTCTTATTACAAAGTTTACCGCACGGCTGATTCATCTATGCGGTACAATGCTGATACTAAGACATATAGTTATAATAACGGAAGCGATGTTGAGATAAAAGCATTTAAACAGGCCAGCATTACCAATAACTACTATTATACATTAGGAAACAGTACTGTAAAGATGGAGAGAGATACAGAGACTGCAAAGAAACTGGCATATCACAGACCTGGCACAAATCTCGATCCAGATGATGACTATTACACAGATTACAGTAAAATTGCAGGAACATCTGTGATAGATTATTCTTACGCATATCATGAGCCTGTTTATAATGATCAGGGAATTGCTACCAAAGAAGATATCACATTATATGGACCTCAGAGCGATATGAATTATCATTATTATGTAATTGCTTACAGCGAACAGCAGGATCCAGTGGATAAGTCTTATTATACAGCTTACAGTTATGGAGCAAGCAAATCGGCAACAGCAGCTATGACGGCAACAGCAGCCATAAAAGCGCCAGTTATTAAGACCAAGGCAGCAAAGAAAAGTGTAACAGTCTCCTACAAAAAAGTGGCAGGAGCCAAGAAATACCTTATTTATCGTTCAAATTCCAAGAAAGGATCATATGAGCTGATTGCAGTTACAACAAAGACAAAATATAAAGACAGCAAGCTCACTTCTAAGAAAAGCTATTATTATAAAGTTATGGCAGTTGCCCAGAACAGTTTAGGCGCAGATAAATGTTCTTCCTTCTCTAAGGTGAAGTCAGCGAAAGCAAAATAGTATATATTATATTCTATCAAGATTTGAAGCCGTTTTTG
>CAJUCK010000095.1:1796-3183 GCA_910585395.1 uncultured Lachnospiraceae bacterium | reverse complement strand
AATGAGAGAACACCAGAATGGGATGCTTCTCTCATTTTTTGATTGCCAGGAGTGGATAATCATTCAGCCGTTAAGTTTTTGGTATTTCTGTTCCAGGCGGCTTAAAAGACTATAAAGTCCCCAGGCAAGCAGGCAGAGAATTACGATGGACATAATAACCCAGTCCAGTTTGAAAACCTGGCTTCCATATATAATAAGATAACCAAGTCCCTGACGGGAAGCAATAAATTCTCCGATAATCACTCCTACTAGGCACAGTCCGATATTTACTTTCATAATAGAGAAGATGGAGGGAATACTGGCTGGGAGTATTACTTTGGTGAGAATATGATATTTGGTTCCTCCCAAAGTTTGAATCAGTTTGATTTTTTCTGGGTCAACAGACTGAAAGCTGGTATAAAGACTCAGAATAGAACCAAAAACGGCCACAGAAATGCCAGTAATAATAATTGTGCTGTAATTTGCACCCAGCCATACAATCAGCAATGGAGCCAGGGCAGATTTTGGCAGACTGTTCAGAATGACCAGATAAGGTTCCATGGTTTCTGAGATTTTTTTATTAAACCATAATATAATTGTTATTATAATAGCTGAAAATAAAACAAGTATAAAACTTGTAATTGTTTCAAACAGAGTGACGCCAACATGGGTGAACAGGGATTGGTCCGCTGCCATGTTATAGGCGCACAGGAATACCCGCGAAGGACTGCTAAAGAAAAAGGAATCAATCAGATTTAGTCTGGCAGCTCCTTCCCACAGTCCAAGAAAGCACAGAAAAATGCACATCCGGCTGATTGTGACGGTGCGTTTGTGCTTTTTCTGGGTCAGCAAAAACTTCTGCTGTGCAATTGATATCTCACTCATCTTGGTTCAACTCCTTCCAAATTTTATTAAAATAATCTTTAAATTCTGGCAGATTCCTACGTTCCAGCGGGCTGATATTTTCTGGGAAAGAAATATCGATAACACTTTTGATTGTTGCGGGTCGTTTGCTCAAAACTAGAATTCTGCTGCCGAGGCTTACGGCTTCTGACAGATCATGTGTCACCAGAATGGCTGTTTTCTGTTCTTTTTTTATAATAGAACCAATGTCATCTCCTACCGTTAGCCGGGTTTGATAATCCAGAGCAGAAAATGGTTCATCCAGGAGCAGAAGTTCAGGTTCCAGGGCAAGGGTGCGAATCAGAGCGGCCCGCTGCCGCATTCCGCCGGAAAGCTGGGAGGGTCTTGCATTTTTAAATTTGTATAGGCCATAGGTTTTTAACATATCATATACTTTTTCCCGGGCAGCGGGAGTAAGTTTTTTTTGAATTTCCAGTCCAAGCAGTACATTTTTTTCGATGGTACGCCATTCAAATAAATGGTCATGCTGCAGCATATAGCCAAT
>CAJUCK010000095.1:0-1786 GCA_910585395.1 uncultured Lachnospiraceae bacterium | reverse complement strand
GCCGCTGGCTTTCTGACACAGTTTCTGTCCATAGAGCAAAATAGAACCATGCTCTGGTTCTATCAGGCCAGCCAGTAAAGAAAGCAGGGTCGATTTGCCGCAGCCGCTTGGACCGACGATTGCCAGAAAGTCACCTTTGTGAACGGTAAAATTTATATTGGATAATGCGGGGGTTTCTCCTTGTATGGAATGATAGGAGTAGCCCACATGGTTGATCTCCATTAATTTTTCCATTAATAACTCCTTATACGTACTTATCATATTGTATGAGAAAAATGCTGGAGTGTTATCCATCGGCAATGCAGGCATGCTGCCAGCAGGAATAAACAGTAAAGATTGTGAAATGTTTTTTTGCATATTTTTTAAGAACGACATATTCTGTCATTTCTGAATGATATTTTATAGAAGTAATCATACAGAAAAGAAATCAAAATGGGAAGGAAGTATTAGAAATGAATGAGAGAATAAAAGAGTTATGTCAGACAATAACACAGGAAAAGGAAATTATGGAAACTGCTGATAAACAAATTCAGAAACAAGTTTTTCAGAGGGTTAGAGAAAAAGATCGGCTGCAGAGACAGGAAGAGTATGAGAAAAAGCTGAAAGAAGCAGTGGAAGAGCTGACCAGACTTATAGTCAGCAGAGAATGGACAGAATCTAAAGAAAAAGTAGAGGCGATCATAGATTCTGTGGAGGATGTGGCCTTCATGGAAGGCTATATATATGCCATCGCAGTTTTGGAAGAAGGGCTTGTCAATATGGAATAATGCTGAGCAAGGTTCAGTTAGGAGATTCTGTGATGTCACGGATAATCTGCTGAACGTGTTCCAGCTGCGCATCGGTCAGTCCCGTAATTTCCATATATCGTCTGTGATCCAGTTCCAGCAGATAGTCTGTGCTCACAGAAAAAAATTTTGAAAGCTTTACCAGCATTTCAATAGAGGGAAGAATATTGTCGTTTTCCCAGTTGGAAACGGTTTGTTTGGAAACGTTCAGTTCTTTTGCCAACTGAACCTGACTTAAATTGCGGGTAGTCCGCATTTTTCTGATAATTTCACCAAACATGGAAGTTCTCCTTTTTGATAGTATATCTAAAAAAACTACAGAAATTAAAAAATATTTACAAAATACAAAAGTATGATAATATATAGTATATGAATATTTTTGCGACAAATAATGCTTGATTTCATATAGTATGCGCCATCAGCGGGGAAGGAGTTTGGAGGATTTTATGGATAATGGAAAAATACACAGAGTTCTTTGCATTTATACAAAATTAATGGGGGGATATCTGGTAAATAAAGCAGAGGAGGCACAGAACCACGGTGTAAATGAGAGGACAATTCAAAGAGACATCGATGATATCAGAAATTTTATGGATTCTGATGTGGAAAACACAGGTATTATAAATTCTGTGGTATATGATCACAGAGACAAAGGGTATCGTCTGGAGCGGATCTATCAGCTTAAGCTCACAAATGGAGAGATTCTTGCTATTTGTAAAATATTGCTTGACAGCAGGGCATTGCGAAAAGAAGAAATGTCAGATATTCTTGACAAGCTGATTTCCTGCTGTGTGCCAGAAACGAATCAGAAGCTGGTAAAAGAGCTGATCAGAAATGAAGAATTTCATTATGTGGAGCCAAGACATAAAACAAAATTTTTGGATCTTATGTGGGACATTGCGCAGGCGGTCAGGAACTGCCAGTGTATTGTGATGGAATATATGCGGATAAAAGATAAAACTTTGGTTAGACGAAAGGTAAAACCTGTGGCAATTATGTTT
>CAJUCK010000094.1:2866-6189 GCA_910585395.1 uncultured Lachnospiraceae bacterium | reverse complement strand
ATATTTCTGGGAATCGGGAAGAGCTGATTCTTTGCTATGAACCAAGCGTATCAGAAGAATTGTTAGAGCAGGAAATTTTAAAAAATCAGGAAAAAGATCTTAAATTAGGTATGACTTCTGCTGGACCTCACAGGGATGATATGTGTTTTCTGATAAAGAACGTAGACATTCGCAGGTTTGGTTCTCAGGGACAGCAGCGAAGCTGTGTATTGTCATTGAAGCTTTCTGAAATTGAACTGGTAAAAAGATCAGCAAAAGAAATGCCGGTACTTTTCTTAGATGACGTACTGTCAGAATTAGACAGTGGCAGACAGAATTTTCTATTGAATAGTATTCATGATATTCAAACAGTAATTACCTGTACAGGATTAGATGAATTTGTAAAAAACCGGTTTGAGATAGATAAGATATTCAGAGTTGTAAATGGAACTGTAACATCGGAAAACAGTTTTTAGAAATTGGAGGAATTACATGAGTACAAGTACAAATACGAATGCGGAATACGGAGCAGACCAGATTCAGATTCTGGAAGGACTGGAAGCAGTTCGGAAACGGCCTGGTATGTATATTGGAAGTACTTCCTTACGGGGGCTCCACCATCTTGTATATGAGATTGTGGACAATTCGGTGGATGAGGCTTTGGCAGGATATTGTGATACCATAGACGTGCGTATAAGGAAAGACAATAGTATCCGTGTCACTGATAACGGGCGTGGAATTCCAGTAGGAATCAATCATAAGGCAGGTCTCCCGGCCGTGGAAGTCGTATTTACAGTACTTCATGCAGGAGGGAAATTTGGAGGCGGAGGATATAAGGTATCAGGCGGTCTTCATGGTGTTGGAGCGTCAGTTGTAAATGCGCTTTCCAATTGGCTGGAGGTTGAAATTTTTCATGAAGGAAAAATATACAAACAGCGCTATGAGCAGGGCAACAGCATATATCCTCTGAAAATTGTTGGGGAATGTGAAGCAGATAAAACAGGAACTCAGGTTACTTTTTCGCCGGATGGAAGTATATTTGATGATATAATATTTGATTATGATACTTTGAAGCAGCGTCTGCGGGAAATGGCATTTCTAACGAAAGGGATTAAGATTCGTCTTATTGATGAGAGAGAAGGGCTGGAGCAGGAAAAAGAATTTCATTATGAGGGCGGTATTAAGGAATTTGTGGTATATCTGAACCGCAGCAAAGAAGCTCTATATAATCATGTTATTTACTGTGAGGGAGAAAAAGACGGCGTTTATGTGGAAGTTGCGCTCCAGCATAATGATTCCTATAACGATGCTACTTACAGTTTTGTAAATAATATTACAACACCAGAAGGGGGAACTCATCTGGCTGGTTTTCGTAATGCATTGACTAAGACATTTAACGCTTATGCCAAAGCAAATAAGATATTAAAGGAGAATGAGACGGCTCTTTCCGGTGACGATATCAGGGAAGGTATGACTGCAGTTATCAGTGTAAAAATAGCAGAACCGCAGTTTGAAGGACAGACGAAACAAAAACTGGGAAACAGTGAGGCCAGAGGAGCTGTAGACAACGTAGTAAGTGAGCAGCTCACATATTTTCTGGAACAGAATCCATCTGTTGCCAAGGCAATTTGTGAAAAATCTCTTTTAGCGCAGCGAGCAAGAGAAGCTGCAAGAAAGGCAAGGGATCTTACCAGAAGAAAAACGGCATTGGAAGGAAATTCTCTTCCAGGCAAGCTTGCAGACTGTTCTGATAAAGATCCCAAAAAATGTGAGATTTTTATTGTGGAGGGAGATTCTGCCGGAGGTTCTGCGAAGACGGCAAGAAGCCGTGCCACTCAGGCTATTCTTCCGCTCAGAGGAAAGATTTTGAATGTGGAAAAAGCAAGGCTGGATAAGATTTATGGTAATGCAGAGATTAAAGCAATGATTACTGCGTTTGGAACCGGTATTCATGAAGATTTTGATATCAGTAAATTGAGATACCATAAGATTATTATTATGACAGATGCCGATGTGGACGGCGCTCATATCAGTACATTGATGCTTACCTTTATGTACCGCTTTATGCCAGAACTGATTAGGCAGGGGTATGTTTATCTTGCAAAGCCTCCTCTTTTTAAAATAGAGAAAAATAAAAAGGTCTGGTATGCCTATGATGAACCGGAACTAAATAAAATTTTGATGGAAATTGGCAGAGATGGAAACAACAAGATTCAGCGTTATAAGGGGTTAGGAGAAATGGACCCAGAGCAGTTGTGGGAGACTACCATGGATCCGGAAACCAGAATTCTGGAGAGAGTCACCATTGACGACGCCACTGCGGCAGAGGTAGATCTGACATTCACCACTTTGATGGGAGATAAAGTGGAACCAAGACGGGAATTTATAGAAGCAAATGCCCGTTTTGTACAGAATCTGGACGTTTAGGAGGGAAATAGATGGATGACAGAATTTTTGACAGGATTGATGACGTTGATTTGAAAAAAACAATGGAGAGATCCTATATTGATTATGCAATGAGTGTAATAGCTTCAAGGGCGCTTCCAGATGTAAGAGACGGTTTGAAGCCTGTACAGCGTCGAATTCTCTATGCAATGATTGAACTGAATAATGGTCCTGATAAGCCTCATCGTAAATGTGCCCGTATTGTGGGTGATACCATGGGTAAATATCATCCCCATGGGGACAGTTCTATTTATGGTGCGCTGGTAAATATGGCGCAGGAATGGTCCACCCGTTATATGCTGGTAGATGGACATGGAAATTTTGGCTCTGTAGACGGCGATGGTGCGGCTGCCATGAGGTATACAGAGGCACGTTTGAGCAAGATTTCCATGGAAATGCTTGCTGATATCAATAAGGATACTGTTGATTTTGGACCAAACTTTGATGAGACAGAGAAAGAACCGCTAGTTCTGCCATCACGTTTTCCAAATCTTTTAGTAAATGGAACCACTGGAATTGCAGTGGGAATGGCTACAAATATACCACCTCACAATCTCAGGGAAGTAATCGGAGCGGTAGTCAAAATTATTGATAACCGGATTTTGGAAGACAGAGAGACAGAGATTGAAGAGATTCTAAAGATTGTCAAAGGGCCTGATTTTCCCACTGGAGGCATGATTCTTGGAACATCGGGCATTGACCAGGCGTATCGTACGGGAAGGGGTAAGGTAAAAGTACGTGCCGTTACAGATATTGAGCCGATGGCAAATGGAAAGAACCGTATTGTGGTAACAGAGCTTCCTTATATGGTGAATAAGGCCAATTTGATCCTGAAGATCGCAGAGCTGGTGAAGCTTAAGAAAATCGACGGCATTACGGATCTCAGGGACGAAACGAAC
>CAJUCK010000094.1:0-2856 GCA_910585395.1 uncultured Lachnospiraceae bacterium | reverse complement strand
GGTGAATAAGGCAAGGCTCATTGAGAAAATAGCAGATATGGTCAGAGATAAAAGAGTAGATGGCATTACAGAAATCCGGGATGAGTCCAACCGGGAAGGAATGCGTATCTGTATTGAACTCCGTCGGGATGTTAATCCAAATGTGATATTGAATCAGCTCTATAAGCATACTCAGCTTCAGGATACTTTTGGAGTTATTATGCTTGCATTAGTAAATAATGAGCCGAAAGTATTAAATCTCAGTGATATGCTGAGTTACTATTTGAAACATCAGGAGGACGTTGTAACCAGAAGGACAAAATATGAGCTGAATAAGGCAGAAGAACGTGCTCATATTCTGCAGGGATTACTGATCGCACTTGACAATATTGATGAAGTAATCAGTATTATCAGAGGAAGTGAAAATGTCCAGCTTGCAAAGTCAAGACTGATGGAGCGTTTTGCGCTCTCTGACGCCCAGGCCCAGGCAATTGTTGATATGCGTCTCCGTGCGCTTACAGGTTTGGAACGCAGTAAACTGGAGGCAGAATATAATCAATTGATGGATTTAATTGCAGAATTAAAATCAATTCTTGCAGATGAAAAAAAGCTGCTTGGCGTAATCAGGGAAGAGATTATGGAGATCTCAGATAAATATGGAGATGACAGAAGAAGTTCTATCGGATTTGATGAATATGATATTTCCATGGAAGATCTGATACCAGTTTCCAATACTGTAATAACCATGACCAAGCTTGGTTATATTAAGAGAATGAGCGTAGACAATTTCCGCAGCCAGAATCGAGGCGGAAAAGGAATTAAAGGTATGGAAACCATTGATGATGATTATATTGAAGAACTTTTGATGACTACGACTCATCATTATCTGATGTTCTTTACTAATACAGGCAAAGTATATCGGATTAAGGCATATGAGATTCCAGAGGCTGGAAGAACAGCAAGAGGGACTGCAATTATCAATATTCTCCAGCTTCAGCCGGGAGAAAAAATAACAGCTGTGATTCCGCTCAGGGAATATAAGGATGACCATTATTTATTTATGGCTACTAAAAATGGCATCGTAAAGAAAACACCTGTGACGGATTACGCAAATGTAAGGAAAAAAGGTCTTGCTGCGATTAATCTTCGGGAAGAAGATGAATTGATAGAGGTGAAATTTACGGATAATACCAAAGATATTTTGATGGTTACAAAATATGGACAGTGCATCCGGTTTCATGAGACAGATGTCAGAAGCACAGGAAGAACCTCTATGGGTGTAATTGGAATGAACTTGTCTGACCGGGATGAAGTGGTAGGTATGCAGATGGATACCCAGGGCGAATACCTTTTGATCGCTTCTGAAAAAGGATTGGGGAAATTAACCAGAATGGAGGAGTTTACACCGCAGAACCGCGGCGGAAAAGGTGTAAAATGCTACAAGATTACTGATAAAACAGGAAATATCATAGGTGTAAAAGCTGTTAATCAGGAAAATGAGATTATGATGATTACCACTGAAGGAATTATCATCCGCATGAAAGTGGAAGGAATATCAGTACTGGGACGTGTTACTTCTGGTGTGAAATTGATGAATCTTGATGATGATATTACAGTGGCAAGCATTGCAAAAGTCCGGGAAGATAAATCTCTTATGGAAAATACTGAAGAAAGTGAACTTCTCACAGAGGAAGAAGCAGCAGAAAGTGCAAAAATGGCGGAAGAAGCAGCGCGGAGAATGAACAGCCCTGTGGAAGAAACAGATGAGGCATTGATGAAAGAGCTGATGGAAAGGGCAGAAGCTGATAAAGAAGAGCAAGAGACAGATGAATCATAATTGTAAGTTATTCTGAATGAAGAGAGGTATGTTATGACCGAAGGCAACTTAAAAAATGAAAATTATATGTACCAAAAGGCTGTAATATTGGGAACAGGAACGCTCGCATTGTCATGTGCCTCTGTTCTGGCAGAAGAATATATGATTTCCAGTGAGATTTATGATACAGGAGTAGAAGCTTCTAAGACTTTAGAACGTCAGGCAAAGGGCAGAGGATTAAAATATCAATGGATGAAAAGGAAGGAATTGGCTGATTATCTTGCAGGTATTTGTGAACCTGCTTTACTGGTCAGCGCCATTAATCCATGGATTATCCCAGGAAGAGTTTTGGAAAATGGGAACCTTCTGGCTGTGAACTGCCATCAAGCATTACTGCCAGATCATCCAGGAAGAAATGCAGAAATGTGGGCAATTTATGAACAGGATGAAAAGACAGGAATTACCTGGCATATGATCAGGCCCAAGGTAGACGGAGGAGAAATTTTAATACAGAAAGAAGTTCCAATTACAAAGAAAGATACTTCTTTTCAGATTTTCAGAAAGCAAATTAATTTGGCCCAGGAAGCTTTTTTGGATATATTAGAAGAGCTTTTGAATGGAACAATTAAGGGACGCGCCCAGGATGGCAGTCAGCCTGAAATTCGGTATTCATGGGAAACGCCAGAGGATGGAAAATTAAATTTGGAATGGCCTTTTGATAAAATAAGCGCATTTCTGCGTGCTTTGGATTATGGAGGTCTTGAAGTTGTTAAAAAGCCTTATATAGAGAAAAATGAAAAAAATATTTTCTGGAAAAGTTATAAGATTAAAGAAGAACCTCAAGAGATAGAAGAAATTTGTTTTGACAGAGATGAGATATGCATTCTTCGGAAAGAGGGAAAAATTTTGTTGAAAGGCATTTATGAAGAATCATGCAGTGATAATATGAATTAAAGAACGGGACTGTCACAATACAGAAACCATATACTGTATTTGCGACAGTCCCGTTTATTTTTTAATATTTAAAGTAATTATAACTGCGGATTAATGTATAGTAATCT
>CAJUCK010000093.1 GCA_910585395.1 uncultured Lachnospiraceae bacterium | reverse complement strand
GTAATCTTTATCGTTATTCCCCCAGATCGAATTGCCAATATAGGCAACTCTGTTCACTCCAAAATCTGTCAGTTTTATGCCCGTGTCCTTGCTTCCTACAAGTCTGCCATCTTTATACAAGGTGAAATTTGTCCCGTCAAATACACAAGTAATATGTGCCCATGTATTTTTGGGAAAACTGGCTTCTGTTTCCTTAAATCCCAATTCATTCCGCCAGGTATTGTTTGTTACCACTGCTTTCAGATAATTATTATTACTGGGATTTATCAATACATATTTAAACACATTGGCTGTGCCGTCTGCATCTGGTTCTGTTCCAGAGCCAAAACCAAATACCGCCTGATTTCTTTTTGCTTCGGTTCCCTCATCTTTTGTCCAAAAAGAAATGGTCAGCTGATCTTTTCCATCAAACATCTTGGTTGGAAGTGAAATATAACTCTCAAGCTTGCCGTTTCCTGTAAACACTGCTCCATTCTGTCTGCTGAAAGCAACACCTTTTGCCGTTCCATCGTTCTTATTTACAGTAGCATCCCTGCTGTCTTTGTCTAATGGATACCAGCCCAGCAGGTTCTCCTGCAGTTCCTGCAGAGATTTCAAAGCAAGGCCATCGCAGGTCTGACGTAACGCTTCTAACGCCTCTTCTACCTGAACATTCGTAACAGCTTCTCCCTCACTTTCCAGTCTCACAAGTTCTTCTGCCGCTTTAATGGCATCTGCCAGATTTTCCAGAGAATCCTGAGAATAAAGATCAGAAGGCAGCACATCACGGTATGTTTTCTCAGCCGTACTTATCTGAGCATTTAATTCTCCTAAACTTACTCCATTTGATTTCTTTACGGTAACTGGAAATAATTTTTCATCTGAATATCTTCCAAAAGATATCACTGCCTTTAGAGTAACAGAGACATCCTGTTCTTGTGCTGAGGGACGTACTACCCAGTATTCTGACCCATATGTCTTGACAATTTCAGAATTATCATCGCAGCTCCAGGCAATGGCAGTTCCTTCTCCTGCTCCTGCCTCTTCTCCTGTCAGAGGAAGTTTCAAATCGGATGCAATAACTTCTGGAAGATTCAAAGCTTCTTTTGTCTTTACAATCTGGATTTTCTCAGGTATTTCTATATAATTATTGCTTGCAATTACTTTCTTTGCCAAATCGGTCGTAACAAAATCCAGGATAAGCCAGCCATAGGATTTTCCCTGAGTCAGTTCATAATTCTGAAATTTTTCATTAATTTCCTTCGCCGTTTTTGCCGGAGACAGCGGAAGCAGACCGCTTTTTCCAGCAACACTCAGAAAGTTTAAAAAGTATTCATTGGCACGATTCGTTTCACCTGGAGGTGTATCCAGACCTTTTTGTATGGCAGTCCATTTATCTGTCGTAGAATATTCGTACCGGTCTTGAACCCACATACCAGTCAGACCAGTCACTGCAACCTTCACCCAAGGAGTCTCCGCCACTGTGTTTCCCCCTTGGTCTCCCCAGAGAAAATTTAATCCACATTTAGGATCTCCATAATTATTTTCATTTTTATAACGTCTTGCCAATACAATTTTGCCTCGCGCATCATTCAACACGGGCTTACCATTCTGCAGATACCAGCATTCTGGGTTTTTATCAATATAGTTTTCATGAATATAACGCTGAATCTCAGCATCCGCAGCATCTCCATCATCCTTTTTCATACTCATTACAATCGTTTCTGTAGGATGTTCATTTAAAAAATTGTAGCAGTTCGTCAGCACTTCTTCCAAATACAGCTTCCCGCCAGAATTTGACTGGCAGTCAGTAGTTCCATGAACAAGGTATAATTTGCCGCTGCTTTCAGCCTCCAGGCGGATATCGAGAAAGCGGACCCCCAAATTTAACTGTTCTTCAATGCTCTTATCCTGACATTGTGAATAAGTAGCAAGAGTTACCTTCTGCGTGCCGCTGTCATGTGTTCCTGGCATATTGATCTGGGTAATCTTTAGATTCCCATCTATATTAGCCATCCATTCCGCAGCATCCACAGTATCCCAGGGACTCTCTGCCTTTGCCTCTGCTGAGGGAAAAGCAAGCGAAGTAAAAAAAACAATCACTGCCATCATCATACTAAATAGACTTCTTTTTCTCTGCATGAATAATTTCCTCCTTCTTTCATTACGTTCCACACTTGTTAGGAAAATTATATCACGCTTTTTACTAAAATTCTACCTGTTTTTTTTCCATTTTAAGCAAATTTTAATATACATCAGAGTAAACAAAGTAAAATTTTATTGAATATGTATACTATTTTACTTTAAGCTATGTAAAATATCTTATACTCTATACAATTTATTTTAAAAATTCCTGTTGGCATTTCAGAGCTTCTTATACTCCATCGCCGTTCTAATATGTGTATAAATATCTCTTAAAGCAAAAAGGACAACTGTCAGCCCAAAAATGTTAGCTGGACAGTTGTCCCCTGTACTTCCTATTTTTTATTCATTTACTTCCTTTACACGCTCCTGAATATAGTTTTCGAGAACTTTCACTGTTCCTGAAACTTTCAGAGGACTGCTGTTAATGCAGATATCATAATACCTGGAATCCCCCCACTTATGGTCAGAATGCCTGTTATGATATTTCTTTCTTCTATAATCATGCCGTTCCATTTTTCTTATGGCTTCCTGCCGGTTAAGAACATATTTTTTCATAACACGCTCAATTTTACATTCCTTATTTCCATTGACAAAAATAGAAATCAATCCATCTACGCTGCGCAGTACGCTTTCAGAGCAGCGTCCCACAATCACAAATGATTCACCCTCTTCTGCCTTTTTTCTTATAAAATCAAACTGCATTTCTGCCAGAATTTCCTCCATGGAGCTGGAATATTTTCCAACTTTTCTTGAAAGCATGATATTCTTGGGTCTCTCATCATACTTTTCAAGAACTTCCACTTTTATATTCATTTCCTGTGCAATCTCGTCAAGCATTCCTCTGTCATAAAATTTTAATCCTAAATCAGAAGCAATCTTTTCTGCAATTTCATGTCCGCCGCTGCCAAATTCCCGGCTGACTGTAATAATTGTCTGTTTACTCACATTATACCTCCATTCTTTTAACAATACCTTACAAAGATAAACAACATGGAAACCAGAATTACAATTATGGTAGCCGGAACTGCTGCTTTACAATATTTCCCCCATCCTATAATATGACCATTCTTCGCTGCAACGGAGATTCCCACTACATTTGCAGACGCACCGATAGGCGTTGCGCTTCCTCCAATATCCGTTCCCATAGAAAGCGCCCATGTCAGAACTGACAAATCCACACCCTGCGCAGCCGCAAGGCTCTTGATAACAGGAACCATAGTTGCCGCAAATGGAATATTGTCTACAAGTGCACTTGCCACAGCCGAAAGCCATATAATAATCGCCACCATAATATGTAGATTATCTCCGCTGATTTCACCGATAAAGCCAGCGATCATTTCCAAAATACTAGTTTGTTCCAAACCACCCACTACCATAAAAAGACCAATGAAAAATAAAAGTGTCTGATAGTCGACTTTTTTCAAAAGCTGCAATGCAAATTTTCCTGAAGTCAGGAGCGTAACAATTGCAATAGAAGTTCCAATAAACGCCACTGTAAGCCCTGTATATTCGTGTGTTACCAGCATAATGACTGCACAGGCAAATATCACGCTGCTGATTGCAAAATCTTTCTTGCTTAAAATTGCCTCTCTTGGTGTAGGAACCTTAGAGATATCAATACCTTCACCATCCTTGCTGCTCAGTTCCCTGCGGAATATTAAAAAGAAATATACGATCACAAGAACCAGGCTGATCCCTGCCATAATACCTGTATTGGTGATAAAATCACCAAAGGAATATCCTAAAGATGTTCCGATAATGATATTGGGCGGATCTCCGCACATTGTTGCAGAACCACCTAAATTTGCACAAAATATCTCTGATAATATCATTGGCACAGGATTAAACTTCAGCAGTTTTGCCAGTTCTATTGTCACTGCAACCAAAAACAGTATTACTGTAATACTGTCAATAAACATTGCCAGACCTGCCGACATAACCATAAAGGCAATAAACAATGGAATCGTCTTATAATTTACAAGCTTTGCCAGCAGCATACAGAGCCACCGGAAAAATCCTGCTTTTGCCATACCTTCCACCATAATCATCATACCTGCAATGAAAATAATGGTTGCCCAGTTGATTCCTGCTGTACTCTCTTCTGCACTCTCCGCCGCATACCAGAAGCCCACTGTAAAAATACTCTTCAGATTTAAAGTCTCAATAATTGCATTCATATCTTTCATAATGATACCGAATACTCCTACAATTGTCAAAACTCCACACCCTAAGGTAACATAATGTCTTTCAATTTTGTCTAACACAATAAGTACAAACATAACAATAAATATTGCCACTGCTAAAATTTGCGCTGCTGTCAAACCAATCATCTCCTAACATAATTTTTCATTTTGTTTGATTTATCGTATCTGCTCTCTGCAGTAATTCTGAATAATAACTAATTAAAATGCTGCAAAGCACTTTAACATATGTGTCATCTATATCAACGGCAGCCTCAGTTATACTGGCCGCAACTGCTACCGCTTTTTAAATTGCAGCCTTATGTAAGTAAAAATTTCTGATTCACAAATCTATATCTCTAATATTTTTTTAATAACATCCTATATTTTTTCAATAATTTCAGCCATTCTGCCCTCGCCCCTGGATTGATTGCAAAATTAAAACTCGCGCTCCTCCAGTTTCTGCTCTTCACCCTCAGAGAATTTTGCCTCAGCATGGACTCAAATTTCTTAATCTGCTGATTCTTCACTTTTGGATATTTAAAGATCGTACTGTAGGTTTTCTGCATTCCGACATAACATCCTCTGGAATAATCATAGTTAATGATGCTGTCACCAAACTGATATACAACATCCATCTTCTGATTTGAAGTAAAAATTGTATAATTAGGACAGCTAAAAGCTGGATCATAACCTATAAGTTCTAAAAAAGTGGCGTCCATTTTATAACTCAATTCTACTTTTTTATTGTTTTTCTCTAATTGAATATAAGGCTGCATTTCTGCCATTACCGTATAAGCATTACTACTTACATCATCTATTTCCACCGCTGATTTCGCATACAGCCTGCACTTCTTCCCTCTTTCCACATTTTTAAAGGTAAAGTTTTTACCAGCATATGATCTCATGGCTCTGGCTAAAGCATTATATGACGTATTTACCGTAACTTTACAATTTAATTTCTTCTTTCCGCAAACAGCGGTAATTACTGCCTTCCCGGTTTTCTTTGCCTTCACAACCCCTTTACGGCTTACGCTTGCAATAGAATTATCAGAACTCTTCCATGTTACTTTTTGATTCGTTCCAGTAACTTTAAGAGTTTTACTTTTTCCAGCCTCCAAGGTCATCTTTTTTGCTGACAAATCAGGAATATAATTTCCCATTAAAGTAACGGTACATTTTGCATCACTCTCAATAATCAAAGAATATCTGCCTGCCGGCAATGTTACTGTTTCTTCTGTTACTCCATAACTCAGAATATCTTCTTCAAAAACATCTTCGTAATCAGCGTCCACTACCGACACGCATACCGTATCAAATTCATCCAAATCATCCTCGTCTTGATCGTCCCACTCTTCGTCATCCCAATCATCATAATCTTCTGAGGACACACGTGAACAATCAATAAAAAGCGTCAGGCGGCATTTGAATGGAAGCCTGAAATCATACTCCTTATATTCATTCTCTGCTGAATACTCCTTTAAAAATTCTAAGTCAGCTGCATATGCTTCTTCACTGGAAATAAATAAACTTCCTGTCACAATCACAAGTACAAGCAATAAAAATCTATATAATTTTCTCATAATTTTGTTCTCCCTGCAAAAATTCAATATAGTTCCACTTTATATCGCAAAGCAAAAGCCCCAAAAACCCATATTTTCGTAAGGTTTTTAGGACTATAAGAACAGGGGAAGAGGGATTCGAACCCCCGTGAACGGTTTTGGAGACCGCAATACTGCCGCTGTATGATTCCCCTATAATATATAATTCATTCCACATACTTTATCATATGTGGAACCTCATTACTGTGACAATATATATTATTCCTATGCCTTCAAAAATTCACACAGATGATCCGCTTTCCTTAAGGTCAAGCCCTCGGCCGATTAGTAACAGTCAGCTCCATGCATTGCTGCACTTCCACCTCTGCCCTATCTACCTTGTGCTCTTCAAGGGGCCTTACTTCTTCTGAATGGGATATCTCATCTTGAGGGGGGCTTCACGCTTAGATGCCTTCAGCGTTTATC
>CAJUCK010000092.1 GCA_910585395.1 uncultured Lachnospiraceae bacterium | reverse complement strand
TCAGGGAGTTAAGAGAGAACCCGTAAACATCAGTATTTACGGACTTTTTGTTATAGCTGCAGTAGGTTCGAGCCCTGATCAGGGAGTTAAGAGAGAACCCGTAAACATCAGTATTTACGGACTTTTTGTTATAGCTGCAGTAGGTTCGAGCCCTGATCAGGGAGTTAAGAGAGAACCCGTAAACATCAGTATTTACGGACTTTTTGTTATATTTGACGAAATTATGAAGATTTGGAGATAATTGATGATCGGAGTATATTTTAGTGGTACAGGCAATACAAAGTTTTGTGTTGATAAATTTTTGGCAGAGTACGGCGACGTAGAGAATTCATTTTCTATTGAAGAAACAGAAACATTAGAGAAAATTAAGAATAATTATGAAATAGTGATAGGCTATCCAGTGCAATATAGCAATATTCCTAAAATACTGCGGGATTTTGTTATTACAAATAAGCATATCTGGAAAGGAAAAAAAATATTTATCATTGCAACTATGGGGCTTTTCAGTGGGGATGGCGCGGGGATCTTGGCCCGGCTGTTGAAAAAGTATGGAGCGTTGATAGTGGGAGGTCTGCACTTGAAAATGCCAGACAGTATTGGCGATGTGAGAGTATTAAAACGAAACTATGAAAAAAATAAAGAATTAGTAGTGAAAGCACAGAAAAAGATACATAGCGCAGTCAGCAGTATAATTAATGAACAGTCGCCTCAAGAGGGGTTGGGGTTATGGTATCATCTGGCTGGTCTGTTGGGACAAAGATTATATTTTTCACACAAAACAAAAAATTATTCCGGCAGACTGACCATCAATCCCCAGAACTGTATTGGCTGTGGAATATGCCAAGAATTATGCCCTATGGGTAATATTTCTTTAAAAAATGGGCTTGCTGCATCAAGTAATACATGTACCATGTGTTATCGCTGTATCAGTAAATGTCCGAATCAGGCAATTACGTTATTAGGAAAAAGAGTGATAGAACAAAATGACGTCAACAGATATTTATAAATTAAATTTATCAGATTGTAATTTTTCTGATTTCTCAAGGCAAAAGCATATTGTCGGGCTGTGCAGCAATTTGGACATTAATTTTGCTGACAGCCAGTAATTTCTATCTGCCTTTGCAGTCTTGCCCTGAGACTTTGCAGAAATTTGTCATTTCCCAGAACTTTGAGCATAGGGCCAAAGGACATGACTTCAATCAATAATTCAGTTTCCATATTCTGATTGTAATAGATGAGACATTCATAGGTGTTCTCATCTATTTTTGTGGTGTTTTTTTCATAATTGGCAAAGTGCAGCATAGCTCGTTCCAGAGCATTCCGTTTATTGATAATATGCAGCCGCAAAGGTTTTGCATAATATGAATTTTGAATCATCGCATTTAAGTCCACAGACAAAGTAAGAATTTTATCTATGGGTTTTACACGTTCCATACGGGAAAGATTTAGAGTTTCAAGTTTCATTTTGCCGTGTCCAGACTGCTTTAGTGCCAGAAGACGAAATTTGTCATTTTTTACAGAGTACTCCAGGCGGGCGGGCACATAATGGTGGTGTACACGGGTTCCCCTGGGAGAATTGTAATCAATATCAACATATCGTTTTTGTTTTAGCGCCAGAAGCAGAGTGCGGAAATTCCTGCGGTAGTCCGCGTCATCATAGGGATCACTGTCTGTAAATCTGTCATAGTAGTAAAATTGCTGCTGCTTCCAGAGGGGAACAGCAGAAGCAAGCATATCATTCAGGCTGTCTATCTGCTGCTGATCAAGAAATAACCTTATACGCGGGTCGGATAACAACGCTTTTAAATAAGATTTTTCAAGATGAGACAGAGGCATAGAAAAGTCAGCGCTCAGCTTGGAGCGATAAATGCCTTCTTCCTTTTTAAATAGATCCCACGTGCCCTCTTCCAGTTTTGGGATAATGGAAATTAAGCTTTCTTCAAAACCTTCTCGACAGATTTCCTGGCGGATATCCTGTATGGTGAGAGGGGTTTGGCAGCACAATAAATGACGTAACACCTGATAATAGCAGCTATATATTTCAGAAAATAATTCCATAAGCAGGTTCTCCTAAATTAGTGATCGTAATTGTGTCCGCTGATCTGGTACACTTGGTACATGGTCTGTAAATCCTGATAAAAGCGCTGTTCTACGGACTTAGCCGTACATTCCAAAGATAAGATTCTGCCGATAAAAGTGCGGATCCAGGGAATCATTTCATTACAGTCGAATACGCTGATTTCATATTGATAAATATTTTTTTCAAGTCTTGTGACGGTTCCGCCTCTGCCTTCATGGTACAGGCGGTCGACAATATAATGTTCCTCGGGTTCCTGAACCTGCAGCTTCATAGTTAGACGGTCTTGATGATGACGTTCTGGACTTTCAAAAGATACTCCCCAGAGATGACGGCGGTTTCGTTCCAGTTTCTCCTGCAGTTCTTCATATATTTGTGAAGTTTCCAGAGCAGTTACTTTTTGGATTGTGTCCAGCCGAAAGCAGGTAAAACGGCTGTTTTTTTCAAGGTATGCGCAGAGAAAACGCCGCCCGCTTCTGGTACTGATAAAGATTTGCAGAGGAATACATATAGCAGTGTTTGTCAGACCTCGTTTGGAACTTTTGATGATAAGAGTTACAGATTTCTTATGATTCATGGCATCCAGAAGTTCCAGAAGTATTTCTTCTTCCAGAGTATGTACAAAAAAACTGTGCTTTACCCGAAAAATCTTATTATGGCAGTCTAGCTGTTCTGACAGCATGTTTCCAATAATTCCTAAACAGCCCGCCATTTGATAAAAGGCCAGGGCATCCAGCACATTTTCATTGGATTTTATCCAGAGAGCCAGGGTATTATCAAGGGAAAAAAACACTGTTTTCCCAAGTTTCTTCTTATCTAAAATACCTTCTTTGGCGTAAAAATTGCATTTTCTGCGCACCATCTGGATATCAAACAGCGTTTCATATTGAGTAAGCAGACTGTCAGTAATTTCTTCTGCCGTCATGGTTCTGCCTGCCAGGAGCAGATCAAGAATCAGAAAATGCAGTACAATGTCGTTGTCTGTAAAGCTTTTTGTTTTCCATACCTGAAACAGCGGGTTGGTATCAAGAAGATTACTGTCGATAGCAAGAGAGAGATTGAAGCCTTTGGCCACATAATCTTTCTGCACATAGGGAGCGAGCCAGCTTTCTAAGCGTCTCCGTTCATTATCATAGGTTCTGGGGCTTTTGGATTTAAATTCATTTCTGGTTTTAAAACCATAGACGAAGAAATCCCGTACATATTCTCTTGTTTTGGAAAAGCTTTTTACCAGTTCCTGAAAATCAGACATTTCCATGTTCTCCTTTTCTATTGCCGCCAGTATTCACAGCAGCTTTCCTCAGAGAATATTGTACCATATATCTTGGCATAAAGTAAGTTCGCAACTTTTTTAAAATGATCTTTTGGGAAATTCTGTATATAATTGCCATATCAGATGTAGAAAATAAAATGAATGAAAGGGTGAGAACGATATGTTTGTAATTTATAATGAAAATACGAGGTTTCCAATCAAAATATGGCTGGAAGATGAAAAACAGTTGGAGGAAAGCTGCCTGGAACAGGCATATCATCTGTCTCAGCTTCCGTTTCTCCATAAATGGGTTTGTTTGATGCCAGATACACACACAGGGAAAGGTATGCCGATTGGCGGTGTAATTGCCGCAAAGGATGTGATTATTCCCAATGCGGTAGGTGTGGATATTGGCTGCGGCATGGACTTTATCCCTACCAATATCAATATGGACGATATTCGGCAGATTCAGACGGGAAATGGCACGCTGATACAGGCAATGGTGGGAAACATTATGAGAACCATTCCTTTAAATACAGAAAGATATAAGACACCGCAGGAATCCAAAGTACTTGACCAAGCCAGACAGGAACTGGAAAAATATGAAAGGGACAGTGAGCTGCTGCCGCTGATTGAGGATGGATATTTTCAGGTGGGAACCCTTGGCGGTGGAAATCATTTTATCGAACTGCAGGAGGATGAGGAAGGCTTTCTCTGCATTATGATTCACTCTGGCAGCCGTCATCTTGGAAAGGCTATTTGTGATTATTTCCATAATAAGGCGAGAGAACTGAATCATCTTTGGTACAGTGAAGTAAAAGATGAATACTGCTTGTCTTTTCTGCCGGCAGCTTCTATGGAAGGGCAGCAGTATATTCACTGGATGAATCTGGCAATGGATTATGCCTTTGAAAATCGTGCCTGCATGCTGAATAAGACCTGCACCATTGTAAAAGAATTGATTGAGAAACATACGGGATTTACTGTAGAATTTGGAGAAGAAATTAATTGTCATCACAATTATGCATCATTGGAAAATCATTATGACGCCAATGTCTGGGTGCACAGAAAAGGGGCCACCAGGGTGCTGCAGGGGGAGATGGCAGTCATTCCTGGAGCTATGGGATCTTACAGTTATGTGGTGGAAGGAAAAGGCTGCAGAGAATCTTTTTGTACCTCATCTCATGGCGCTGGAAGAAATTATTCTCGTAAGGGAGCCATGCAGGCGTTTACAGCAGAAAAAGTTATGGTGGACCTAAAGGAGCAGGGGATTGTTCTAGGAAAGCGTAAGAAGAATGATGTGGCAGAAGAGTGCCGTTTTGCCTACAAAGATATTGATTTAGTGATGGCACAGCAGATGGATATGGTTACTCCGATAAGAAAATTGAAAACAGTGGGCGTAGTAAAAGGATAGTTGATCAATTTGGTTTGAGTAAATTTATATGAAACAGACATTGAACGAATACACTGTGCGCACAGACAAACAGATACTGTAAAGCAGATTTAGGCGTGGCGGTCATCAATCAGCAATAAGACGAGTTCATAAACATTTCAAACATTTTGCAATAAAAATGTGTTATGATAGAACCACCATATATAGAGGAGGAAATGAGTATGAAAATGAGAAAAAATAAATTGCGGATGATGATTTTGTCAGGTTTATGCTGTTTGGCGCTTTTGGGAGGATGTAATGCCAAGGAGAAAGATCCTGCCAGCGATAAAAATACATCAGAAGCAGTGGGAGATGAAGATAAGCAGATGGATGCAGAGGAAGCAGGAGAAGCGCAATCCTCAGGCGTAGGAGAATTTTCCATGCAGGATATCAACGGAGAAACCTTCACTCAAGAAATGTTTGCAGACTATGACTTGACGATGGTTAACGTGTTTACTACCTGGTGTACGCCATGTGTCAATGAGATACCGGATCTGCAGAAATTGCGGGATGAAATGAAAGACCAGGGAGTTAATGTAGTAGGTATCGTGCTGGATAGTGTTGATGCGTCAGGCAGTACAGATGAGGGAACCGTAGAGAAGGCAAAGATTCTGGCAGATCTTACAGGGGTTTCCTATCCATTTTTGATACCAGATGAGGGTTACATGAACGGCAGGCTTACCGGAATTAATGCAGTTCCTGAAACATTTTTTGTGGATAAAGAAGGAACGATTGTGGGAGAGACGTATTCTGGAAGCCGTTCCCTGGAGGAATGGAAGGATATCGTAGAGACAGAACTAAAAGGAGCGGCAAAGTGAAGCGGCTAAAGAACATTTCTCCCAGTGGAATCTGTTTGGCAGTAATCGGACTTTTTATGATGACATATGGAATATATCGGGGAGAGATGCCTGTAGTACTTGAAAAAGCAATTAATATTTGTATGGAGTGTATTGGAATTGGATAAAAGAAAGAGTACAAATGAGTGGAAACGCCATGGGGCGCAGGCGCTCTGGGCGCTGCTGACAAACAGCTATCTTATAGGATTTGCTCAGGGTAAAATTTATAAAGGCAAACTGAAAAATCTCTGTGTCCCAGGACTAAATTGTTATTCCTGCCCTGGAGCAGTGGGTTCCTGTCCCATCGGGGCGCTGCAGGCCGTAATAGGAAACTGGAATTTTAAATTTGCATTTTATGTGGCAGGTTTTTTGATATTTGCGGGTGCCTTGATGGGAAGATTTGTATGCGGCTGGCTGTGTCCTTTTGGCTTGATACAAGATTTTCTGAATAAAATTCCGTTTCCTAAAAAAATTAAAACTTTCAGAGGCGACAAACTGTTAAGGAAGCTGAAATACGTAATACTTTTAGTATTTGTCATTCTTTTGCCGCTGTTTCTGGTAGACGTTCTGGGACAGGGAGCGCCTTATTTCTGTAAGCTTATCTGTCCAGCGGGGACCCTGGAGGGAGGAATTCCCCTGGTGCTTCTGAACAAATCCATGCAGAATGCGTTGGGCTGGCTGTATGCGTGGAAAAATATACTGCTGATGGTTACAATTTTTTTGTCTATTTTGATTTATCGTCCTTTTTGCAAATACATATGTCCGTTGGGTGCAGTCTACTCTGTATTTAATCCTGTTTCTGTGTTCCGCTATCGAGTGGATAAAGATACATGCACTGGCTGCGGTGCCTGTGCCAAAGCCTGTAAGATGCAGGTTGATCCAACACAGAATGCCAATCATACAGAATGCATCCGCTGCGGGGTATGCAAGGAAATCTGCCCAGTAAAGGCGATTCATTGATATCAGTATGCTGTCAAAAAACCTGTAAATAAAAGGGTTCTAAGTTATAAGGAAGTAATTTCAGATTAGGCGGTATAGCCCCGATTACAAGGGCTGTACCGTCTTTTCGAGTTCCTATGCGCCTTGCCGTTTCGGTTG
>CAJUCK010000091.1:4250-7510 GCA_910585395.1 uncultured Lachnospiraceae bacterium | reverse complement strand
GATGACGGTGTAATGCCTCAGACTGTCGAGGCAATCAGCCATGCAAAAGCGGCAGAAGTAGAAATTATAGTGGCAATTAACAAAATTGATAAGCCCAGCGCCAATATTGAGCGTGTTAAACAAGAGCTTGCAGAATATGAATTAATTCCAGAAGACTGGGGCGGAAGTACAATTTTTGTACCAGTATCTGCACATACCCATGAAGGAATTGACTCACTGCTGGAAATGGTACTGCTGACAGCAGAGGTAAGTGAGTTAAAGGCAAATCCCAAACGAAATGCAAGAGGTCTTGTCATAGAAGCACAGCTCGACAAGGGACGTGGTTCTGTGGCAACCATCCTGGTACAGAAAGGAACATTGAAAGTAGGCCAGCCAGTAGCATGCGGAAGCTGTTATGGCAAGGTTAGGGCAATGATCGACGATAAGGGCAGAAGAGTGAAGGAAGCAGGACCTTCTACACCAGTGGAAATATTAGGATTGAATAATGTGCCCAATGCAGGGGAAATATTTGTATGTACCGATTCCGAAAAAGAAGCCAAAAGTTTTGCAGACACCTTTATTTCAGAAGGGCGTGAGAAGATGCTGGAAGATACCAAATCCAGAATGTCCCTGGATGATCTGTTCTCACAGATTCAGTCTGGAAATATCAAAGAGCTTCCAATTATCGTAAAGGCAGATGTACAGGGTTCTGTGGAAGCCGTAAAACAGAGTCTTGTGAAACTGTCTGATGAGGAAGTGGTAGTTAAAGTCATTCATGGCGGTGTTGGCGCCATCAATGAGTCTGATGTCAGCCTCGCTTCTGCATCCAATGCCATCATAATTGGATTTAACGTGCGTCCTGATGCCACCGCAAAGGCAACTGCTGAGCGCGAAGGCGTGGATATGAGATTGTACAAAGTCATCTATAATGCCATTGAAGATGTCCAGGCAGCAATGAAAGGAATGTTGGATCCAGTATTCGAAGAGAAAGTATTGGGCCATGCAGAGATACGCCAGATTTTCAAGGCATCCGGCGTAGGAAATATTGCAGGTTCCTATGTGCTGGACGGTGTATTCCAGAGAGGATGCAAGGTACGTATTTCCAGAGAAGGAGAACAGATTTTCGAAGGAGATCTTGCCTCACTGAAACGTTTTAAAGACGATGTGAAAGAAGTGAAATCTGGCTATGAATGCGGTCTGGTATTTGAGGGATTCAATGATATTCAGGAGCTTGACGTGGTAGAAGCATACACTATGGTAGAAGTACCGCGTTAATAAGCGCATCCGGCATATAAGCTGCTGGAAACAAATAAGGAGTAAGACAGAAAATGAGAAAAAACAGTATTAAAAATACAAGAATCAATGAAGAGGTGCTGCGAGAGCTGAGCAATATTATCCGAGGCGACATCAAAGATCCCAGGATCAATCCATTAACTTCGGTTGTTGCCGTGGAGGTGGCGCCAGACTTGAAAACTTGTAAAGCATATATCAGTGTTTTGGGGGATGGAGAGTCTCAGCAGGCTACTCTTGCAGGATTAAAAAGTGCAGAAGGGTATATTCGAAGCAAATTGGCAAAGAATATTAATCTGAGGAATACACCAGAAATTCATTTCATACTGGACCAGTCTATTGAGTATGGTGTGAATATGTCAAAACTCATTGATGATGTGAACAAACAAGTTGACGATGCATAAAACTAAGAGCAGGGAGCGTTTCATATGAAAGATTTGGCTTCTCAGTTGACACAGGTGAAAACAGTTGCTATTGCAGGTCATGTAAGGCCTGACGGCGACTGTGTGGGTTCCTGCCTGGCAACTTATAATTATATTACCACCTGGTTTCCACAGATTCAGGCAGACGTTTACCTGGAACCCATTCCAAACATATTCAAATTTTTGAAAAATTCAGATAAGATATGCAATACCTGTGAAAGCAGCAAGAAGTATGATTTATGTATTGTACAGGATTGTGGAGATACAGGGCGTCTTGGACCAGCTGTCAAATATTTTGAAACAGCAGAGAAAACCATTTGCATTGACCACCATGTCAGCAATGAGAGTTTTGCAGATGAAAATTATATTTTTCCCGAGGCAAGTTCCACATCCGAGCTTATTTTCGAGCTGCTCAAGGAAGAGAGGATTACCAGAGAGATTGCAGAGTGCATTTATGTGGGAATAGTACATGATACTGGAGTTTTTCAATATTCCTGTACCTCTGCAAAGACCATGAATGTGGCAGGCGTTCTGATGAATAAAGGAATTAATTTCTCCAAAATTGTTGACGATACTTTTTACACCAAGACTTTTGCGCAGAATCAGATTCTGGGACAGGCATTGTTAAACAGCCGTCTCTATCTGGAAGGAAAGGTTATCGCAACAGCTGTAACACTGGAAGAAATGGAGCGGTTTCAGGTGATACCTAAACATTTAGACGGCATTGTCAGCCAGCTTCGGGTGACGAAAGGAGTGGAAGCAGCAATATTTCTCTATGAAAATGAAGATCATACCTGGAAACTGAGCATGCGCTCCAATGGAAGAACAGATGTGGCAGAAATTGCCATGAAATATCAGGGGGGCGGTCATGTGAGGGCTGCCGGGGCGACAATGGAAGGTTCTTCGCAAGAGATTATTGCTGTTATCTGCAGAGATATAGAAAGGCAGCTTCATGATTAGTGGAATAGTTAATGTATATAAAGAAAAAGGATATACTTCTCATGATGTGGTGGCCAAACTGCGGGGAATCTTAAGGCAGAAGAAAATAGGACATACTGGGACGCTGGACCCAGAGGCGGAAGGTGTGCTTCCGGTTTGTTTGGGCAAGGCGACAAGAGTCTGTGATTTACTTACTGAAAAAGACAAGGAATACGATGCAGTGCTGCTTCTTGGAAAATCCACGGACACCCAGGATGTAACAGGAACAGTGGCGAGTGAGAAGGATGTGGACTGCAGTGAGGATGAAATTCATCAAATTATCATGAATTTTGTTGGGGATTATGACCAGATTCCGCCGATGTATTCTGCATTGAAAGTAAATGGCAGAAAGCTCTGTGATCTGGCGAGAGAAGGAATTACTGTAGAGCGCAGACCACGCAGAGTGCAGATTTATGGGATTGAAATCTTACAGACAAAATTGCCTCGGATATGGTTACGGGTACACTGTTCCAAAGGAACATATATCCGCACTCTGTGTCATGATATTGGAGAAAAAGCAGGCTGCGGGGGCTGTATGGAATCATTAGTTCGCACTCGGGTTTCAGAGTTCAAACTTCAAGAAGCATACAG
>CAJUCK010000091.1:0-4240 GCA_910585395.1 uncultured Lachnospiraceae bacterium | reverse complement strand
TTTCAGAAATTGAAGATCAGGTTCGTGCTATTCGCGGGCAGAATCCAGACAGAGAGCTTACAAAAGCAGATTTAAAAAATTTGATAAAAGATACAGACAGCGTTTTTTTGGAATATCCAGGTGTCAGCGTGAGACAAGAGTTTTCCAATCTTCTGTATAATGGGAATCCTCTTCATAAGGAGTGGATAAGAGCCTGGCAGAAACATTATGAGACAGTGGTACTCCGTGTCTATGACAGCAGACAGAACTTTGTGGGGATTTATCGGTGGAAGGAATCCAGCAGGGATATCCGTCCAATCAAGATTTTAATGGAATAGGACAGAAAATATGAAATACATAAGGCAGAGCATGACGTTTTTTATACAGGAACCTACCGTGCTTTCTTTGGGAAAATTTGACGGACTGCATCGAGGGCATGAACTCCTGCTGGAGTATATGGCAGAAAAAAAACAGCAGCAGAAAGAGCTGAAATCAGTGGTGTTTACCTTTGATATTCCACCCAGGGAAGAGGTGCATCATGTTTCCGCGCAGGTGCTCACAACCAGAGTAGAAAAAGAGCAGCTGTTTCAGAAAAAGGGCATTGATTATGTTATTGAATGTCCCTTTACGCAGGAAATCATGTGTATGGAAGCGGAAGAATTTATCCGTATGATTGCCACAAACCTTCATGTGAAGTATATGGTGGTGGGAACGGATTTCCGCTTTGGTTACAAGCGCAGAGGAGATTACCGGATGCTGATGGAGTATGCAGATCAGTATGGATACAGTGTAGAGGTGCTGGATAAAATTCAGGAAAATGGAAGAGATATCAGCAGTACCTTTGTGCGGGAAGAGATTGCATCAGGGAATATTGAGAAAGCAAATGAATTGCTGGGATATGAATTTTTTGTGGAAGGAGAGGTTCTTCATGGCAGAAAAATCGGGAAGGCTGTGCTGGGGATTCCGACTATTAACCTGATTCCGCCGTCAGACAAGCTGCTGCCGCCTTTTGGAGTTTATGTGACAGAAACAGAGTGGAAGGGACAACGCTATCCTGGAATTACCAATGTTGGATGCAAGCCGACAATACAGGGAGAAAATCCGGTGGGTGTGGAGACACACTTGTTTGATTTTACAGAAGATTTATATGGAGAAAAAGTTCAGATCAGTTTTTTGAAGCATGTACGCAAAGAGCAGAAATTTGATTCTCTGGATGCACTTACTGCGCAGATGGAACAGGATATTCATTATGGAAGGGTGTATTTTAACACAGGAAAAGGAGTTCAGAAGAACTAAAGGGTGAATTGCATGGAATTATTATTAAATTTGCTAGGTGGGCTGGGACTGTTTTTGTTTGGAATGAATTTCATGAGTCAGGGCTTACAGAAAGCGGCGGGAGCAAGGCTTCGTTCTATTTTAGAGGCAATGACAAAAAATAAGATTGTGGCGGTGCTGTTTGGAGCGCTCTTTACTGCGATAATTCAGTCGTCAGGAGCAACTACGGTTATGGTGGTCAGTTTTGTAAATGCAGGAATTATGACTCTGGCGCAGTCTGTAGGAATTATCTTTGGAGCAAATATCGGAACTACGATTACGTCTCAGCTTGTAGCTTTTAATCTGACAGGAGTTGCGCCTTTTATTTTATTCGTGGGAGCTGTTCTGATTATGTTCGGCAAAAAGCCCATGGTGAAGAAGATAGGAGAGGTAATTCTGGGATTTGGAGCTTTGTTTATGGGAATCAGCATGATGAAAGATGCCATGACGGATTTGAGGGATTATCAGGTGGTATTAAATGTGCTGGGCAGTATGGACAATCCTCTGCTGGGAATTTTATTTGGAACCGTGATAACTGTAATTGTACAGAGTTCTTCTGTTACAGTCAGCATTCTGCTGCTGATGGCGAGCCAGGGACTGATAGATTTACCTGTCTGTTTCTATGTAATCCTGGGATGTAATATTGGTTCCTGTACACCAGCAGTGCTGGCAAGTCTGGATGCTAAGAAAGAGGCGAAGCGCGCAGCTGCCATTCATGTTATGTTCAATGTTTTGGGCATGGTGATTATAGGAATTCTGCTTGCCTTTGGAATGAAGCACTTTGAAAACTTTATTTTACATATTTCCGGTTCTGATGTGGGACGATGTGTGGCTAATGCAGATACATTTTACAAGATTTTCCAGACATTGATTTTCCTTCCTTTGTCTGCGCAGTTTATTGCTATGACGCGACGAATGATTCCAGGAGAAGATCAGATGCAGAACGAGTACCAGTTCATGTATATCGGAAAGCAGACGATATTCTCTCCCTCCACAGCAGTAGTGGAGACTACTCAGGAAATCGAACGTATGGGAACTATGGCGAGAGAGAATATGCAGCTTGCTATGGAGGCATTTTTTGACGGAAATCAAAATAAAATCGAAAAAGTATATGATATGGAAAAACAGATTGATTTCTTAAGCAAAGAGATTACAGATTACCTGGTAAAAATCAATCAGCTTCAGCTGCCAGTGGTAGACGCCAAGCGTATCGGCGGATTGTTCCATGTGGTCAGCGATATTGAGCGTATCGGAGATCATGCGGAAAATATTGCAGATGCGGCAGTAAAAAGTGCAGAGGATAATTTGGAGTTTACAAAGAAAGGCCAGAAAGAGATTCAGGAAATGCATGAGAAGACTATGGAAATTCTGGAAAAATCCATGGAAATGTTTACAACCCTGGATCGAAAGAATCTTCCAGATATTTTGGAACTGGAAGACAGCATTGACAATATGGAACGCCAGCTTCAGCAGAATCATGTAAAGCGTATGGCAAAGGGAAAATGCTCACCTATGACAGGGATTCTTTTTACCGATTTGGTCACGGGGCTGGAACGTGTGGCAGACCATGCAACAAACATCGCATTTTCTATTTTGGAAGATGATCCAGAAGAGAGCAGATAAGTGATGCAGTTATTTTTCTTGAAAAAAATCGTCCTTTATACAAAGTGTCAGGTTATGACTGCATACAGATTGCACCTGAAAAGCAGATTTTTCAGCAGTAATCTTGTGCAATCTGCCCCTTTCGCTGCTGCAGTATTTTGCTGGAGCAGATAAATTTAAGTTTTTAACAGAACAATAATGAAGTATTACAACATATTACACAATTATTACAAAAATCTTGACATCCTGTGAAAGCCTTGTTATAATAGCGTAAGAAAAATAGTAACGAGCTTTTCCTGGAGGTAAACAGATGAGAAAATGCATAAAAAATGAATGGAAAAAAGTAATTGCAGGATGTCTGGCAGGTGCAATGATATTGGGAGTGTCCCATCTATCAGTACAGGCGGCAAATCAGGCAAGCGCAGGAGTTTCAGCTATGTTTAATGAGTGCCTTGTTAACGACACAGATGCTGAGAAATCTGCAGCAGATGCAGAATTGACCGCGGCTGCGGAGCCTAAGACAATATGTGGTTATACCAATCTTGGAATTGCTAACGTAGAGAATCATTTGAATATCCGGGAAGGCGCTGGAGAGGAAAGTGAGCTTGCAGGCAAGCTTCCCAGGGATGCAGGATGCGAGATTTTATCCCAGGAAGGCGAATGGTTTCAGATCAAGTCAGGCGATGTGACAGGATATGTAAAAGGAGAATTTCTGCTGACAGGAGAGGCGGCGGCCCAGAAGGCAGATGAAGTAAAATCTATTGTTGCTATTTCTATGACTCAGACATTGAATGCAAGGGTAGAGCCCAACACAGACAGCACGATCTGGGTTACCATTGCAGAGGGTGAAGAAATGCAGATGATCGAAGACCTGGGTGACTGGGTTAAGGTTGATATAGATGGTGATGAGTGTTATGTGGCAAGAGAGTATGTAGAATTGTCAGAACAGCTTCCCAAGGCAATGACCATGACAGAGATTCGTTATGGAGAGGGTATATCTGATGTACGTGTGGATATGATACAGTATGCATGCCAGTTTGTGGGAAATCGTTATGTCTGGGGAGGGACAAGCCTGACAGGCGGTGTAGATTGTTCTGGATTTACCATGCGTATTTATGAAAAATACGGTATTTATCTGCCCCATTCTTCCAGTGCGCAGTCTGGTTATGGAACCAGAATCAACGCTTCTGATGCGAAACCAGGAGATTTATTCTTCTATGGAAACGGTGGAGGAATCAACCATGTGGCAATGTATATTGGGAATGGCCAGATTGTACATGCAAGTTCTGCTAAGACGGGAATTAAGATTTCCAACATATCTTACCGCACACCCTTCAAGGCAGTA
>CAJUCK010000090.1:7586-7814 GCA_910585395.1 uncultured Lachnospiraceae bacterium | reverse complement strand
TTGTCTATTCCTATATTCTCTTTAGCAGATATTGAAACAACAGGAAAGCTTAATTTCTTTTCTGATAACTTATTTATCATATCTTTTTCTGTCATGAAAGGTTCTAAATCACTTTTATTTAAAAGAATAACTGCTCTGCGATTAACCAATTGCTCCAAAATATTTTCGTCATTTTGGTCCAGCTTTTTAGAAGAATCCACCACATATATAATCAAATCCGCCTGCTCT
>CAJUCK010000090.1:0-7531 GCA_910585395.1 uncultured Lachnospiraceae bacterium | reverse complement strand
AATACCAGCTGTATCTACTACATTCAAAGTAATTCCATTCAGATTAATCTGCTCCTCTAAAGCATCCCGCGTGGTACCTTCTATATCTGTAACAATAGAACGCTCTCTTCCTACAAGCACGTTCATCAAAGACGACTTACCCGCATTGGGCTTTCCCACAATAACTGTATCAATTCCCTCCTTCAGCAGTTTTCCATCTTCTGACGTCTTTAATAATTTTTCAATCTGATCAGAAATATTAATTATAATTCTATTCAGTTTATTTTCATATCCTTCAATTGAGATGTGTTCTGGATCATCCAATGCAGATTCTATAAATGCAACTTCATGAATAATCTCCTCTCTCATTTTTTTTATCTTATTTCTGATATTTCCCTGAAGCTGATAAATAGAAGAATCCAGCGCAAAATTATTTTTTGCATTGATAAGATCAATGACAGATTCTGCCTGAGACAAATCAATTCTTCCATTTAAAAAAGCACGTTTTGTAAATTCTCCTGGTTCAGCAGGTCTTGCCCCATATTTAATTACTGTCTCCAAAATTCTTTTCATTACTAAAATGCCGCCATGACAGTCAATTTCTACTGTATCCTCCGCAGTATAACTGCCAGGTCCCCTCATAATCAAAACGATCACTTCATCAATAATCTTATCTCCATCCTGTATATATCCATAATGTAAGGTATGGCTTGGCATCTCTGACAATATTTTTTTTCCTTTTTTTGGCCGGTAAATCTTATCTGCCACTGCAAGTGATTCTTCCCCGCTGATTCTAATAATTCCAATTCCAGAATTTGTCATAGCAGTGGCAATTGCCGCAATTGTATCTCCTTTCAATCTGCATACCTCCTAATTCTGCAAGGTGAAACAAGGCTTTCTCACAGCATGTTGCATTTTGAGAAAGCCTTGTTATTTCTAAATTTAATTCTTCTTTAATGTAACCACCACATGTCTGTAAGGTTCTTCCCCTTCGCTATGGGTACTTACATATTTATCATTCTGAAGTGCAGAATGAATGACACGTCTTTCAAATGGATTCATAGGTTCTAAAGAAACAGGACGTTTTGTTCTTTTAACCTTATAGGCAATATTCTTTGCCAGATTTTCCAGAGTGTCTTTTCTTCTTTTTCTATAGTCCTCTGTATCTATCTTTACTTTGACAAATTCATTCACCTGTTTTCCCAATGCAAGATTTGTAAGATACTGTATTGAATCCAGGGTTTGTCCGCGCTTACCAATTAAAACACCCATATCGTCACCCTTTAATTCAACATCAACATTCTTCTCATCACCACTAACCGTAACATTTATTTCTACATTCATCTTCATTGCCTGAAATACATCATTAAGAAAATTCCAAACATAGTCTTTAATTGTAAACTTCTTCCAGATTTTAACGATAGCCGGCTTGCTACCTATTCCTAAAAAACCAGCGCTGCCTTTTTCAATTATCTCAGTCTCAATTTTATCACTGGTAGTTCCAAGTTTAATCAGGCCCTCTGTAATAGCGTCATCTACTGTCTTTGCTGTTACTTCAATAAAATCCATTCCAATTCCCCCTGTTCCTGTTACTTGCTGTTTCGCTCGTTAAATTCCTTTACCATATTTGCCTTCTCCAAAAGACTTCCTTTTTTTGCATTTTTTGCATATTCAGCAGCTTTTTGAAGTTTTTCTTCCTTCTCACTGGAACTTACATATTCTGTTTTTCTGGTATTTATTCTGGCGGCATTGGCAATCTGATTTTCCCGAATACCCTGCTTTTCCTTTTTCTTCTTAGCCTTCTCCTTATTTTTCTCAATAATAGCTTCCAAATCCATATTCTTCATATGGCGGTTTAAAGCCACCTGCTGTATAGAACGAATCACAGAACCAGCAATCCAGTAAATACCTGCACCTACCGGAACGGAAAATACCATTACCAGAGAAAAAAGAGGCATCATCGTATTCATTGTCTTCATCTGCTTTGCCATGGCGTCATTTTCACCAACCGCAGAATTATTTGACATTAACTTAATATTTAAAACCTGCGTCAAATCAGAAATTAATGGAACCAAAAGTGCACCGATGATAAGAATAAAATCTTTTTCATTCCATCCACTGGATATCAAATTGACCGGAGAGTTTGCAATATTAATTCCAAATAAATTATTCAAATGCGAAACAGTCGCTTCTGTTGAACTGATGATATCTGTCAGACCGCCAAAATTATCACGCAGCACATCCCATCCATGACTGGGCATTGCATAGAGTACATCAATAATAGAATTTGAAGTCGTTACTGCTGAATCAAAATCTAATTTAATACCGGCTGTTCCTGAATCCTTCAGTACAGCCTCCATAATTTTTTGAAAACCATCTACATTTATAATCTTATCTACCAAAGGAGTATATACGGCTTTCACACTGCTTACATATGCTGGCACATTACGAACAACCTGGTACATGGCAATAAAAATTGGAAAATTAATCAAAAGCTGCAGACAACTTCCCATTGTAGAAACACCATATTTTTCATAAACCATCTGTGTCTCTTCATTCATTTTCTGCATGGAAGCCTGATCTTTTTTATCTTTATACTTTTCCCTTATTTTATTAATTTCCGGCTGCATTTCCTGCTGGAGCCTGGAAAATTTCTGTTGTTTGTAAGTCAGCGGCGTCATCAAAATATATATAATAATGGTAAATAATACAATACATAGAGCAATATTCTGAATGCCAAATACATCATTCAAAAACATATACAGGCTGTTCATAATATAACCAATAAGCCTTGCAATAGGCCCTACAATTCTGCCTGAATACTGTGTCAAAATAATTCCTGTCAATTTGATAAACCTCCTAAATTATGGAACGGGATCATATCCACCTTTTGAAAAAGGATTACATCTCAAAACCCGCCATCCTGCTAACAGAGATCCTTTTAATGCCCCATATTTCTCAATTGCCTCCAGACCATATGTGGAACAGGTAGGATAATAAGGACACTTCGTTGTCTTATAAGGTGAAAAATATTTTCTATACAGCTTAATTAAAGCAATTAATATTCTTTTCAAAACATTCCATCTTCTTTTCTGAGCATAAAATTTTATGTTACCTGATTTTTCAAAATATGATGAAGATTTCCAAGGTGCAGGATCGCTTTTTCTGTCTCATGATAAGAAACACTTTTTGCTGACACTCTTGCTATGACTACAATATCCAAACCACTATTGAACATTTCTTCCTGCAGTCTATATGATTCTCTTACTAATCTGGTTATATGATGTCTGATAACGCTGTTTCCTACTTTTTTGCTGACTGATATTCCTAATCTATTTATTCCCAGATTATTTTCCAGAACATACATAACAAAAAAACGGTTTGCATAAGACTTACCGTTCCTATATACATTCTGAAAATAACTATTCTTCTTCAATGATTCTGAAAATTTCATATAAATTTTTCCTGTACATTCTAATTATCTTTGAACCTTAAGAAGAAAGACCACAAAAGCTGTGGCCTAAGCTGATAATTTTTTTCTTCCTTTTAATCTTCTTGCAGCTAAAACTTTTCTTCCACCTTTGCTGCTCATTCTTTTTCTGAATCCGTGAACTTTGGATCTTGATCTCTTTTTTGGCTGAAATGTCATTTTCATGGGTATCCACCTCCTCTGCGCTAAAAAACATCATGTTTTATTATAACAAAAAATCCCCTTAAGTCAAGCTTTTTGGAATATTTTTAGTGTCAAAAAGCAGAATCCACCTCTTTTCACAGAAAATCCACACTCATTTCCACAATGTTAATATTTTCTGGATAAATTTTTTTTGGATTTTTTAAATTTTTTCCCTTTCCACATTATTCACAAAACTATATATTAATAAGGAAGAAACAAAACTTTTCCACAAGTTATCCACATTATCCACTTACAAATAAAGTTATCAAGAAAATGTGGATAACTTGTGGAAAAGTTTTTGATATTTACTCCCCTATCTTGTCAACTCTCCTAAAATATTTGATAATCACAGGAAATTTTCTATTGTAGATATGTTTATAACACATTTTGTTTAAAAATCCACAATTATAAAATTTTATTGATTATTTAAGACATTTGCGTTATTATAGATTATGGAAGACTATGAATAGCATAGGAAGTTGTACCTTAATTGCAGGACAAACGGCATTTTACTTGGAGAAACATATGGAACTTATTTTAAAAAAATGGGATGAAATACTCAGAACTGTAAAAGAAGAACACGAACTCACAGACGTTTCTTTTAATACCTGGCTGAAACCATTGAGCGTATATAATGTGGAAAATTCAAAGCTTTATATTATGGTTCCATCTGAACATCAGATGGCATTAAATTATATTGCTAAAAAATATGCAATTCCTATAAGAGTAGCGGTCGCAGAGATTACAGGTGAAGATTACGAAATTGAATTTATTCTTCAGGAACAGACTGATAAAATTAAACCCTTTAAGAGCAAGAATCCCGAATTTATGACGGGTTCTGAAAATACTAATTTGAACCCTAACTACACCTTTGATACTTTTGTAGTAGGCAAAAACAATAAATTTGCCCATGCTGCCAGCCTCGCTGTATCAGAATCTCCTGGAGAAGTATACAACCCTCTTTATATTTATGGAGGTCCAGGGCTGGGTAAAACCCATTTAATGCAGTCTATTGGACATTTTATTCTACAGCAGAAACCGGACAAAAAAGTTCTCTATGTTACCTCTGAGGAGTTTACCAACGAAGTTATTGATTCTATCCGTAATGGTAATGCTTCAGCAATGACAAAACTTCGTGAAAAATACCGTACGGTAGATGTTCTCATGATTGACGACGTGCAGTTTATCATAGGTAAAGAGAGTACACAGGAAGAATTTTTCCATACATTTAATGTACTTCATTCTGCCGGAAAACAAATTATTCTTTCTTCTGACAAACCGCCAAAAGAAATGGAAACATTAGAAGAACGTATTCGTTCCCGGTTTGAATGGGGGCTCCTGGCAGACGTAGGATATCCTGATTATGAGACCAGAATGGCAATCCTGCGCCGCAAAGAAGAAATGGATGGATTCCGGCTGGACGATCAGATCTTAGACTACATTGCAACCAACATTAAATCCAATATTCGTGAACTGGAAGGAGCATTGAATAAACTGCTTGCATTTTCCAACCTGGAACATACAGAAATTACTATGGAAGTGGCCGTTCAGGAACTTCAGAATATAATTTCACCAGACAAGCCAAGAGAAATTACACCTCAGCTTGTCATTGAGATTGTTGCAGAACATTTTAATATTTCTACAGATCAGATGATCTCCAAAACCAGAAGCAACGATATTGCAAAACCACGTCAAATTGCTATGTACTTATGTAAAAATATGACTTCTACTCCACTTGATACAATAGGTGCACTGCTGGGAGGAAGAGACCACTCTACAATTATCTATGGAATCCGTAAGGTTACCACAGAGTATGACAAAGATGAAAATTTTCACCATCTGATTGAAACAATTAAAAAGAAGATTAACCCAAATTAAATTAAGATGAAGTTATTCACAGCCTGTCCCGTAGATTTCAAGATGAAATCCACATGGTTATACATAAGCATAAAGAAGCCAAAACCTCTTAAAATAAGGCTTCCAGGACTTATTCACATATAAACATGCCTTACGATGAAGACTACGAATTTCTTATCATAAATCTTTGTTTAAGCTCAGGAAGGAGAAATTTACAACATGAAAATCATATGTCAGAAATCGGACCTTTTGCACGGAGTAAATATCGTTTCAAAAGCTGTACCATCCAGAACTACCATGGCGATTCTGGAATGTATTCTAATAGATGCATCCGATGCATCTACAAAAGATGAACTTAAACTGACAGCTAATGACATGGAGCTTGGAATTGAAACCAGAATACAAGGTACTATTATAGAACGGGGAAGTATTGCGTTAGATGCAAAGATTTTCTCTGAAATTGTAAGAAAACTGCCAGACAGTGATGTTACAATCGAGACAGACGAATCTTTTAAATCAGTGATTACTTGTGAGAAGGCTAAATTTAATATTATAGGTAAATCAGGAGAAGATTTCTCTTACCTTCCCTATATAGAAAGAAACCAGCCCGTTATTCTTTCACAGTTTACATTAAAAGAGGTAATTCGTCAGACTATTTTTTCCATTTCAGACAACGATAACAACAAACTGATGACAGGAGAACTATTTGAAATCAATGAAAATAAATTGAAAGTAGTTTCTCTGGACGGTCACCGTATCTCTATCAGAAATATTGAGCTGAGAGAAGTTTATGGAGACCACAAGGTTGTGGTGCCTGGAAAAACGCTTCAGGAAGTAAGTAAAATTCTTCCAGGAGATTCTAATGAGTTTGTAGACATGTTTTTTACAGAGAATCATATTGTATTTGAATTTGACCGAACGACTGTGGTATCGCGTTTGATTGAGGGAGAATATTTTAAGATCGAACAAATGCTGTCTTCTGATTATGAAACTAAAATTAAAATGAATAAAAGAGAATTATTAGATTGTATTGACCGCGCCACTCTTTTGGTCAAAGAAGGCGAAAAGAAACCAATTATTATGAATGTAACTGAAGGAAATATGGAGCTTAAGATCAATTCTTTCATTGGATCTATGAATGAAGATATCGATATCCAGAAGGAAGGAAAAGATATTATGATTGGATTTAATCCTAAATTTTTCATTGATGCACTCCGTGTGATAGATGAAGAAGAAGTGGTACTATATATGGTTAATCCAAAAGCTCCTTGTTTTATAAAGGATGACAATGAGAAATTTATTTATCTCATTCTTCCGGTAAATTTTAATGCAGCAACAAATTAGTTTCATCATAAATGTATTCAGGAGAGGTGTTAGCTTTGCAGGAAATAAAACTGAAAGATGAATATATTAAACTTGGTCAGGCTTTGAAGGCGGCAAACCTGGTGGAATCTGGAGTTATGGCTAAAATGGTGATCAAAGATGGGCTTGTAAAAGTAAACAGCAGGGTAGAAACTCAGCGAGGTAAAAAATTAGTGGATGGAGATGTTGTTTCCTTTGATGGGGAGACAATCATAATTATTAAATGATTCTGAAATCTGTTGCCCTTAAAAATTTCCGCAATTACAATGATTTAAAACTTGAATTTGACAGAGGAACAAATATTTTATATGGAGATAATGCCCAGGGAAAGACCAATGTTCTGGAAGCTGTATATGTAAGTGGGACTACCAGATCCCATAAAGGCAGCAAAGATAAAGAAATGATTCAGTTTGGCCAGGAAGAATCTCATATAAGAACTGTTGTGGAGAAGGGCGGTCTGGATTACCAGATTGACATGCATATAAAAAAGAGCCGTTCTAAAGGAATCGCTGTAAATAAGGTGCCGATAAAAAAAGCATCGGAACTGTTTGGAATTTTAAATATTGTATTTTTTTCCCCGGAAGATCTGAATATCATAAAAAACGGTCCTTCTGAACGCCGACGTTTTCTGGATGCAGAACTTTGTCAACTGGACAAAAT
>CAJUCK010000089.1 GCA_910585395.1 uncultured Lachnospiraceae bacterium | reverse complement strand
CAGTTACTTTTCCGTTTGCATCCACTTTGACAGCCTTCTTGCCCTTCTTGTCAATCGTATACTTAAAGGTTGCGCTTCCGTATTTGCCGGAAACCTTGGGGCTGATCTGGAATGTCTTATTTTTTCCTTTCAGTTTCATTGTTACATTCTTCTTCTTTAAAGTCACCTTTGCTTTCTTGTCAGGCGCCTTCTTCACTGTTACGTTAATTTTTACTGTTTTGTTTCCTGCAGTTACCGTAATCACTGCCTTACCTATTTTCTTCGCGGTAAGTTTGCCATTTGATGCTCCCACTGATACAGTGCCAGGCTTGTTGGACACATAGCTAGCCTTTGCAGCTGCCTTAGGAACCACTGTTGCCTTCAATGTAAATTTCTCTTTTACACCGAGAGTCAGCTTCTTGACATTCAGCTTTAAGCTGCTTACTGACGGAACGTCAGGATTAGTCGGTGTTGTAGGTGTTGAAGCTTTTTCTTTGACGGTTACCTTTACTTTTACAGTCTGGTTAGATGCTGTAAGTTCGTCGTCATAAGTCATTTTCAAAATCGGCGTACCGTCTGCTGCCCAGTGCACACGTTTCAGACGTGCATGACGGCAAGGATCCTGCAATGGATCATCATCGTATTTGGAAGTGGTTCCATCCCATACGCATTTCTTATAATTATGGGAAGTCGGTCTCGCATGGTATACGAAAATAGCGTTTCCATCCTTGTCTACCGTAAAGGAATTATGTCCTGGCCCTTCTTCTCCAGATACATCACGAGAAGTCAGAAGCGGATAAGGATTCTTGGTCCAGCTATTTTTAACGTCCAATAAATCGGTTCCTGCTTTCGCGCTCATCATACCAATCGCGTATTCAGAACCTGTTCCAGAAGCTGAATAGCACAAGAAAATATTTCCATCCTTCTGTAATACAGTAGGTCCTTCGTTTACCACATAACGTACACATTCCCAGCCATATTCCGGCGTTGTCAGCAATACAATATCCGAATCAAGTTTCCATGGTTCATTTTCATTCACTTTCGCAATATAAATGTCAGAATTTCCTGCCGCCTTGGAGGCCCAGCTCACATAAGACTGTCCATTCACTGCGTCTTTAAAGTATGTCATATCCAGACAGAAATCCTTGGTAATAGCTCCTGTAACGCCTCCCTTGTCTGTGCGCATCTGATAATCTGTCCACTGAGATTTCTGATCGTGAGATTCCAGCGCTGTCTCATAAGGATCTTTATTTCCATCCAATACCAGGGCATGACAGTAAATCAGCCATGTATCGCCATGGGCTTCTGTAAAATATACCACCCATTTATTGCCTATGCGGTGAATTTCCGGAGCCCAGATAAAGCGCTGTCCATTATTCATTTTCTGTCCATTGTTCGCTTCATATTCCTGATTTCCTGCTTTCCAGATCGTTACCTGGTTTTTCCTGCTCTGAAGCTCTTCCAGTGTTCTTCCTCTTCTTAATACCACACGGTCATAGTTACTTATCTTATCTCCTGGCAGCTTATCTTGATCTGCATCTTCTGGGAAATAAGAACCTGTCATATAATAGTATCCAGTAACTTCATCCCAGTAAATCATAGGATCTGCCATACCTTCTACGAATTTTGTTTCATCAAAATATACCTTGCCGGTTGCTTCATCATCTGGATTTACATTCTCAGGATTATCCTCGTCAAGCTGGCTGCCATTGATTTCTTTCAGCTTATTCAGATATTTGGTCTGCTCTACTTTACCTGTCAGCTCATAAACGCCCGGTTTGCTCAAATCTTTACCGCTCAGAGCATCATTCCAGTTAATATTAAATTTCTGTGTAGAGCCATCTGTATAGGTAGCGTTCACACTCGGACGCTGCGCTTTTAAAGTATCTAAGATATTATCTCCCTGATTCACAGTTACATCTGCCACTGTCTCTAACCCAGTATTAACCACATTTCCAAGCTTATCGACAATGTAGTTATATTCAGCCTCTGTCAATTCCACAGCGTTTCCAAGGGTAATGGAACTGTCTGTTTTAAGAATATTTTCACCATTTAACAGCAATTCAAAGTTATCCTTCTTTAAAACAGGAATGGTTTCGCCATAAGTAGCCGCCATATTCTCGTCATAATAATGTACTCCGTCCTCAGAAGTAAAAATATGAAGCCCTTTTGCAGTATTAACGTCCTCAGCTACCACAGTGAATTTCCCTTCATTTTTATAAATTTTAGGAACTGTCAGCTGTTTGTCACCTTTTTTAGCAAAAATCACACCGCCGCCGTTATTCAAAACTTCGAATTTCTTGCCGTCATTGCTGACCGCCATATAGACGCTTCTTGTTTCCTGTTCAAGATTACCTGTGCTTGCATAGAAAGCTTTGGTTGTAGAATATACTGTAAGATAACGTTTTCCACTTTCCAGGCTATCCTGTGCACCGATTACTTCAATTTCGAAAGGCTCTGATACAAATTCTGTATCTTTAACCCTTGCTGTCACAGTTGTCTGTCCAGGCGCCTTTGTGGTAACTTTTCCACTGCTGCTCACTGATAAAATATCTGGATTCGCAACTTCCCATGTCACCGTCTTGCTGCCGATATCACTGGCATCCTCTGGTATAAGCTGAGCTGTCAGCTTAATAGAATTTCCTTCATTTACCTTATTGGGACCCATGATTACAATGCCGTTTACTGTGGGAGTCTCAACATATGTCTCCTGATACAAAGATGCCACCTCTTCATCTGACAACGCCTTGTCAAAGAATGAAACGTCGTCAATCCAGGCTCCTGCACCGACCCAGTATTTCGCCATGCTGGCTCCCAGACGGACTTTGGTCTTTGCTGGATCATCGCAAATATCGCTGGCTCCAGCCAGTTCTTTCACTATTTCTTCGTAATCTGGCGTACCATTAAGAGTATGGGTAATTTTTTCACCGTTTGAATAGAAAGTGATACCCTCTGACGTCAGAGCCATGGTAACCATTTTCCAGCCATTTTCTTTTTCAAGCTTCAGATTTCCAATATTAAAATCTGTAAAAGTATTCGCTTTCTGATCTGTAATATTCCACCATAACATAGACTGGGACAAAGCAAGTGTTCCAGCTCTGCCTGTCGTTGCAGGAGCAACTTCAAAATCTACCAGAGTTCTGTTGCCTCCCACACTTCCTGTAGTCTTGGTCCAGAAACTCAGCGTAAATCCATTGTCAATAGGCTTTCCAGCAAAAGGATTCTCCGGCAGAAGTGCATCTCCGCGGTTATCTACACCATTGTCTGGCGCTCCCTGTTCAAAAAGATTTAACACCTTTCCTCTTGCTGTATTTTCTTTCAGCTCTGGTTCCTTACAGTCACCAAAAGCTTCCAGCAAAATCTCTTTGTCACCATTTACCAGTTTGGTATTGTCCCCTTCTTTTGCAGACCAGTCATCAAAATCATACGTTACAATTGCTGAGTCCAGAATGGGTGTTGCTTTCTCTGCGTTTCCTGCCGCAGATACTGACCCTGCAGGTATGGATGTAACCATCATCGCTGATGCAAGCATCATCGAAATACCTGTTTTTAAAAATTTTCCCTTCATCCTCACATCCTCCTTTTTACTTCTAAAATAAATTGCGCATATTTGCGCTAAGTAATATTATTATAACATACCTTTACCGAAAAAGGGGGATAAATTTATATGATTTGCATAACTTTTTTACTGCTGCCCCAGCGTCTGTACACCAATTTTGCTATCCTGCGCACTTTTTTCTCACTTGCCAGCCTGTTTTTAAACATAGATAGCATTAAAAAGGACGGCTGCAAAAACCAGCCAAATACAATAGACAGTTATTTCCCAAATAAAAATAGCTTATATATTGTATCTCATGCTGTTTTTGCAGCCGCCCTATGCGGATAGACGCTGTTTGGTTACACCTGCATTATTTTACAGTCACCTTAATGGTTTTCTTTTTCTTATTAAATGTGGTAACTGTAATGGTTGCTTTGCCCTTCTTCTTAGCTTTGATCTTACCATTTACGTCTACTGTAGCAACTTTTTTGTTGCTGCTCTTGTACTTCATGGTATTGCTTGCCGTGTTCTTGGGCAGTGTCGCTTTGATCTTAAAGGTCTTTCCTTTCTTAAGCGTTACTTTGGTCTTATTCAGCTTCTGAATTTTGGAAGGAGCCTTCTTAACTGTCACATTGCATTTAACTGTCTTGCCGTCCACTGCTGCTGTAATGACCGCCTTGCCTGTCTTTTTCGCTTTCAGCTTGCCGTTCGTCTTTCCAACAGACACAACGCCAGGTTTGCTGGAGATAAAGGTTACCTTCTTGTTAGTGGCATTCTTTGGCGCAACTACTGCTTTTAAAGTAAATGTTTCACCCTTGCCCAGGGTAAGCTTCTTCTTGTTCAGCGTTACTTTGGTTACTCTGACTACATTACCGCCGGCAGCGCTTACTGTCACCTGGCAGACTGCCGTCTTGCCATTAGCAGTCGTGGCTGTAATCTCGGTTGTTCCTGCTGCAACTGCAGTTACTTTTCCATTTTCCACTGTCGCTGTACCTGGATTTTTAGACTCCCATTTCAGCGTTTTATTAGTGGTATCCGGCGGCATCACCGTAGCAGTCAATGTCTCACTCTCTCCTACTTTAAGCTCCAGGCTGGTCTTGTTCAGGGTTACTCCAGCAGAAGGCGTTTCCACAGTAACAACTGCCGTCACGGTATAATTCTTTTTAGCAAGTTCTTCTTCATAGCTCATTTTTAAAATCGGCGTGCCGTCTGCCGCCCAGTGCACACGTTTCAATCTTGCATCACGGCAGGGGTCGTTCAGCGAAGAAGAGTCTGCCCATTGGCACTGGTTGTTATAACAAGCTTCTCCTCTTGCGTGATATACAAAAATTGGATTTCCCTCTTCATCTACAGTAAAGGAATTGTGCCCTGGACCATACTCTCCTTGTACATCTGAAGAAGTCAGTACAGGATAGGGCTGTTTTACCCATGCGTTCTTATCCAGCATATCTGCATTTTCATCAATAGATAACAAGCCTACACAATACTCTGGACCAGTACCTGATGCAGAAAACGCCACATAAATTTTTCCATTATTTTTGATAACAGAAGGTCCTTCATCCACGTTTTCCACTTGGCGCTCCCAACTGTATTCCGGCACACTGATTTTCACTGATTCTGAGATACATTTCCAGGGTTCCTTTGGATTAATCTCTGCCAAAAACAGGGAAGAAAACCCATCTGTCTGCGCCCAGATCACATACCAGTGCCCTTTGTTTTCAAATACTGTCATATCCAGAGAGAAACCAGTAAACGCAATGCCGTCAGATTCCACACTCTGCATTTTACCCATTGCCTGCCAGCTTTCTTTATTCATAATATCCTCTGGATTAGTGCATTTCAGCACATGTGGGCGTATCCCCCATGGACTTCCGCTTTCAACGCTTGAAGTATAGAATATATAGTAATTATCATCTACCAGACGTATTTCCGGAGCCCAGATATAGCGGAACTCATCATCCGTATCTTTGTAATGCCAGACAGCTGTTTCTTCTGCTTGCGCCAAACCTTCAATGGTCTTTGATCGTCTCAGAACAATACGGTCATACCCTTCTGGATCGTTGTTTCCACGTACTGGATAAGAAGCTGTAAAATAATAATATCCATCATTTCCTTTTAGGATGCAGGGATCTGCACGCTGTTCAATAAATGGATTGGCATACTGAGGTTTCTGTTGTACTGTCCCGCTAACTGTGTAAGTTCCTGTTTTGCTCAAATCTACTTTAGACATGTCTTGTGCATTCCATACCACACCAAAATCAGCGGCGCTCCCATCACTGTAATCAGCAGTGACTGTTGCTGGAAGCAGGTCTGAGATATTACTTGTACTATTAGAATCCACCGTAAGATTTACTGGCTGTATTCCCGTATTTTTCACAATGTCCAGCTTATTCACCACGTATTCGTATTCAGACTTGCTTACACCAAGAATATCTGTTATAACCGCTCCCTGTGGAGGAATTATATCTGTAGTATAGTCACGGGCTGCGGAATACTCGGTTTCCCCCTGTTCTATTACTGTTACAAAGTCTCTGGTCAAAGCCTGATAATTTTTATCTCCACTCCGCCAGTAGACAGCATACGTTACATTGGTCCCATCATATGAATGCTGGCTGACCTCCAGATTTCCGCTTACCACAGTGTCCAAAGCCAGTTTCCTTTCATTGGTAAAATATACCAGATCATTGGAATCAAATACATATACATACTTCTGATTTGTGCTATTTCTTGCAATCATTCCGTACGTACCGTCGGGTTTGCGGAAAATATACATATCTTCCAGTCGATTGGGATTAGAATTTTTGCTTCCTCCTGTATTGTCAGCAAAACAAATTCCTGTACTTGAATTCAGCGCCTTATAATTCAATCCATCCTGACTGTATGCAAGATGCAGACTCTTTCCAAGAGATTCTGCTTCACTGCTGTTGGTATATGCCATCAAAAATCCATAATCCTGCGCCAGAACTTTCACTGTAAAATCTTTTTCTGCACTCAGTTTATCTGTTCCATCATCATAGACAACAGACGCCTTTAATGTCACGTCCGCACTCTTTGCTCCCTTGTCTGGACGCATCACCGTACCGATAATCTTGTTTTCTTTATGTTCAATTTTGACAACATCAGGATTGCTGCTGCTCCAGCTAATGGCTGTATGGTCATCCATCTTTGCTGGCAGCTCTATATTTTCGGAAATAATCTGTCCTTCAATTGCCAAACGCTTTACCAGTAAATTCAGCTGGCTCTGTTTGCCAGAACTGATCACTTTTACCTGAAAATTTAAGGTTTCTGTCTTTTGACCTATTTTGATCACAGCCGTCAGTGTCACGTCCGCATCCTGAGAATCCGGTCTTCTGACCGTTCCGTCGTTAGCAATAATATCCGGTTTGCTGCTGCTCCAGCTAATTTCAGCGCCGTTTTCTCCCTCTGTGGGAAGTGTGAGGTTTCCTGAAACTTCTGAAATATCTCCCAGACTTTTAGTAATTGTTTCCTTCACTTTTTCCATCACGGCAGCGGCAAATTCGGCCGGCATATCCCTGACATACTCCTGCTGGATCTCTTCCTGCGTTAATTCCTCTGCATACACGGTTACCCCATACACGCCTCCTTTATAAAACATATCATGATAAGAAGAACGTCCAATATATGCCACAAGATCTGTTCCAAAGTCTGTGGTAGTCTTTTTCTTTGTACTGCTGCTCACCTCCACACCATTGTAATACCCTTTGATACTGCCAGGCGTAATCACCGTCGTATACAATGCCCAGTCTGAGCTTGTTTTCGTGGTGGATACAGCTGTTTCTGTCTTAAAAGGCTCGCTTGTATTATCACTGTCTGTCCATACAGATTTGAAAAATCCATCTGGCTGCGCTGGATTTAAAATCCAGTAATTTAATGGCATACTTGCTGTAGACGCACTGTCTACATGTTTTGTCTTGGTTCCGAAATACATTGCAGAATAATTATTGGAGCCAGTCTGATTTTTCAGCCATACCTGGATAGTCAAAGTATTCTGTCCTGCAAATACCTCTTTGGGAATTTCCACATAGGCCGCCTTAGAATCAGCTCCGCCTCCTGGGAGCGTCAGCATCCCCTCTGCAATGGATGCTCCATTTCCCTTTAACTGCGCATGAAAATTATTTCCAGACGTATCTGCAATCTCTCTGTCCGTCAAATCATCTTCTTCAAAAACATAGGCTGCCCTTAAGACTTTCTGTTCTGCACTGTCTGCCTGTGCGGCCGCTTCGGCGGCATTGGCTGCAGACACTGGCAACATCGTACCTGCCACAGTAAATGCTAACGCCATGGAAAAACATCTTTTCATAAAGTGTTTCATAAAGGCCCTCCTTCTCTTTTTATAGAATTTCAGGGGCATGAACATTCACGCCCCTGAAATAAATTATTTTACAGTCACCTTAATGGTTTTCTTTTTCTTATTAAATGTGGTAACTGT
>CAJUCK010000088.1 GCA_910585395.1 uncultured Lachnospiraceae bacterium | reverse complement strand
AAAGAACGTGAAAATGCAAGCACAGCTGATACTACTCCATTTGACAGTGCAGTAAACATTCCGCTGGCAAAAATATTAAAACCAATAAAAAACAGAGCAATGGTGCATATCCGATTTCCTGTTACAGCCAGATCATATACTGGATTATCTGGCCGGGCAAACACAGAAACCAAAGGCTCGGCAAGGAAGAAAGACATGGCCACTGTCACCAGAGAAATAAACCCGATCACTCTCAGACTCACAGCAACTAACTTTTTTAATTTCTCATGATTCTCTTCCCCATAATAGAAACTGATCATAGGCGCCACCCCATAAGAGTATCCCGTATACAGAGAACTTGCAAACATCAATACATACATAATAATTGTAACTGCTGCAACGCCATTTTCTCCAACATAGTGCAGCATGGTCCAGTTAAACATCATCGTAATGATTCCTGTCACAAGAGCTGTTGCCATCTCTGAACATCCATTAGTGGCAGCATTGACGAGAACTCTCATACGAAACACCGGCTTTTGAAAATGCAGAAGGCTCTTTTTGCGGCAAAACACAATCATTCCCACAACTGCTGTTACACAATAGCCAAGCCCTGTGGCAATGGCTGCGCCACTGATTCCCATATGAAATCCTGCAATAAACACATAATCCAACGCCATGTTCAGCAGACCGCCCGTCACTGAACAAATCAAAGAAAGCGCAGCTTTTCCACTTGCAATCATATAAAGAGTAAAATTATTCATCAAAAGGATTGGGACAGTAAACAACAAATAACGGCTTAAATATTCCACACAAAATTCTGCCACCTCTGCTGAAAGACCCATACCCGCAAAAATATCCTCCATCACCAAATAGCCAAACCCGCACATGGCTATTCCCACCGCAGCGTTTACCAAAATTAAAAAGGTAAAGTCCTCCTTTGCCTCTTCTGATTTATGTTCTCCCATTTTTTTCATAATGACAGCGCTTCCTCCTGTGGCTAACATCGTAGAGACAGCTGTGACAAGCTGAATCATTGGCGCTGTCAGATTAATTGCGGATAAAGCGTCGGTTCCTATAAGATTTGATACAAACAGACCGTCCACCATAGTATAAAAAGACATAAATACCGTCATTACAATCGTTGGAACGGCAAATTTTAAAATATTTTTCAGTGTCGCCGGTTTTTCATATACATTTTGGTTTTCCATAGATTTTTCTCCTCTCGCATTGACTTTTCTTTTATGAATAGTACTATAAACCATACAGTAACTGTACAGTCAAGAGAGGTTTTCTAAATACAGTGAAAATCAACCAACATTTCCTGTATACTCATCCTTTTTCTCTGTTAATCGGTGTACCAGTCTCTGAAATTCATCTCTTTTCATTATATTCTCAAAAGCAGGATGAGCCAAAGATTCCTGTATACTCTGCCAGATAAAAGATTTATCACGAGGCGTCATATTTCCCAGCGGAAGACGTTCTATCCACGAATCCAGCAGATTAAAGTAATCATCTCCATGCAGTTTAATTTGTTCTGCCATTAAAAGCTTACCTACACATTTTTCAAACTGGCAGAGCGCTTTCAACGCTTCCTCTTCTCTCCCATTCACCCCATAAATAACTGCTGACTGATAGAAAAACTGCGCTGCCAGATTCGGATGAAGATCCTGTAAATGATACAGCTCCATAACTCCTTTTATACGTCGTATTGTTTCCTCACACTGTTTCACATCATTTACATTCAGAGAAAGCGTCAGTATTGCATCACCTACCAAATTCATCAAGTCCAGATACTGTTTGGCCTGCATGTAGCTCCTTGCTTTTTCTGCTTCCCCAGCTGCCTGGTAAGCCTGCACCAACAACACTGCATTCTGCCCCGTAAGACGGTTGGTATCTGCAGACGGTTCCAGTACTTCAATGGCTTCTGCTGCTTTTCCAAGCTGCAGAAGCAGACCTGCCTTCAGCACCTTTGCATCATTGCAGACATCCACATCATTACAGTTATCCAGTATTCTATCACACCATCTTAGCGCTTCCTGTAAAAGTATCTCTTGCCTCTCCTTCGTTTCTCCCAGCATATAGTGATTCCAATATAAAACGCAAAGCTGCAGAAGAAACGGATAGCAGGAATAATATTTATGCGCAAGGGATCTGGTTTTTTCCAATACAGCCTCAAAAGGGAGACTTGCAAAGTCTTTGGTCAGTTCTGCATATTGACACCGAATCTGCTCACTGGAAAGCTGTGCTTCATAGCCAATCAGCTCGTCCACCGTCATGTCAAAAAAAGCAGCTAACTGGGGCAGCAGCAAAAGGTCTGGTGTATTGATTCCTTTTTCCCACTTAGAGACAGAGGCTTTCGTCACACCCATAAAATCAGCCAATTCCTCTTGCGTCAGCTTCTTTTCATGTCGAAGCCGGACAATGTTTTCCGATAAACTGAGTTTCATCATAGGCTTATTCTCCTCAAAATTTTCTTTTGCGACAGCAGGAATTAAAGCTCTCTGCTTATAATCTTATAATACAGTATACAGAAATCATTTGCTCCAAATCTTTCTTTTTTATAAAAATATACATTGTCAGGGCAGAAATAAAACAGAGCCAATGATGCGGTTCACACATACAACTCACAAATTCATCGGCTCTTACTATTGAACGGCGTCATTCTGACCCCATAATGCATTAAGTTTATTCTGAATATTAACAGCATTACTCCTGGAAACGATAAATAATTCTCTAATGCTTACTTATTGGAGCAATAACCGTCACACCTTATCGCTGCGGCATCCTTCCATACAATTCCACCTGCCTGCGTATTTTCTTCACCAGCTTAGTGTCTATGGCATCTGGTTTCATTCTCCACTGCCAGTTTCCACCTAAGGTAGACGGTGTATTCATCCTTGCAGTGCTCCCCAGCCCCAGAAGATCCTGCATCGTGACCACTGCTGTATCACTGACACTAGCCCAGACAGCCCGCATTACCCCCCAGTGATAACCTTCCAGCCTGTTCAGTTTTAAATATTCTCTGGCAAAAGAAACACAAGTTCTGGGCGCTGTTTTCATCCATCCCAGAATGGTATCGTTATCATGGGTTCCTGCATACACTACTGAATTCCTGGTATAATTATGCGGCAGATAATCCCCGTCTTCCCTGCTGTCAAAAGCAAACTGCAAAAGTTTCATTCCTGGATAACCAGAGTCTGCAAGCATTTTTCGAACAGATTCTGTGAGAAATCCCAGATCTTCTGCAATGATGTCAAGGCTGCCCAGTTTTTTCTCAATAGAATGGAACAGCTCAACACCTGGGCCTTCTCTCCACTCACCGTTCCTTGCAGTCGTATCGCCAAACGGAATCGCATAATAAGAATCAAATCCACGAAAATGATCAATCCGTATTACATCAAAGAGCTTTGACATTTTTTCAAGACGCTTTGTCCACCAGCTATAGCTGTCCTTTTTCATTACATCCCAGCGAAACAGCGGGTTTCCCCAGAGCTGCCCGTCTTCGGAAAATGCATCTGGGGGACATCCGGCAACATCTATAGGTGAAAGTTCTTCGTCCAGATAAAACTGTTCTGGATTTGCCCAGACATCTGCACTGTCCATTGCCACATAAATAGGCACATCTCCGATCATACGGATTCCCTTGTCATTGGCATAGCTTTTCAGCCGTTTCCACTGCCGGTAAAATAGGTACTGAAGCATTTTATAGAATTCTATTTCTTGTGAAAGTTCCTTTTTTGCCTGTTCCAGAGCATCCTTTTCCCGTTTCTTTAAATCTGGCTCCCATTGATTCCAGGACACGCCATGATGAGCGTCTTTTAACGCCATAAACAACGCATAATCCTCCAGCCAGTCTGACTGTTCCTGACAAAATTCTTTATAATCTTTCGGAATCTTTTTCTGAAAGCGTTCATGCGCCTTATGTAACAGCAGATACCGATTCTCATAAAGAAGGCTGTAATTTATTTTGGTTACATCATCCCCCCATTGATACATTTCACATTCCTGCTTTTCCAATAATTTTTCCTGGCAAAGTGTATCCAGATCAATAAAATATGGATTACCAGCAAAACTGGAAAAAGACTGGTAGGGGGAATCCCCGTAACTGGTAGGGCAAATAGGCAGCACCTGCCAGTAACTCTGCCCTGCTTTCATAAGAAAATGTACAAACTTCCTTGCCTCCTTTCCCATAGTTCCAATCCCATAAGGGGATGGTAAAGAAGAAATGTGCATTAAAACTCCGCTTGTACGCATATAACGTATACCTCCTGTTTTTGATTTTCATAGATTTTCTTGCAGATAACTCTTCCATACTGTCTGTACTTCCAGGACTCTGGTAAAACATGAAAAGGCGCCGCCCAACGAACCAAGGCAGGCTTCCTTTTCATAATGCAGCTGCTTTATCCCTTCTGTTCTGTATTTATCCTTTTACCGCACCTGCCACAACACCTTCTATAATGTATTTCTGGCATGATATATAAAAGATAATAATAGGGATAATTGCCAGTACCAGCATTGCCATCATTGCCCCCATATCCACGGAGCCATATCCGCCCCTAAGATACTGAATGGCAATCGGGATTGTCTTCCAGCGTTTAACGTCCAGCACCAGATAAGGCAGAAGATAGTCATTCCAAATCCACATTGCCTGCAGAATTGCCACCGTAATACACGTAGGTTTTAAAATTGGAAAAACCACCTGGAAATAAGTCTGCAGAGGTGTGCATCCGTCAATCATTGCAGCTTCCTCAATTTCAAGGGGAATACTGCGCACAAATCCGCAGAACATAAATACGGACAGACCGGCCCCAAATCCTAAATATACTAATATAATACCAATTGGACTGTATAAATGCAATATATTTGCCAATTTTGACAGCGTAAACATCACCATCTGAAACGGAACAATCATGGAAAACAGGCATAAATAGTAAAATCCCGTGGAAAATGCCGATTTAACCCTGGATATGTACCAGGCGCACATGGAGGTACATAAAATAATGACTGCCACCGAACAGACTGTGATAAACAATGAATTTTTAAAAGCCTCAAAAAACTGAATTTTTTCCATTCCCCGCACATAGTTTTCCAGCTTTACAAACATTTTTCCTAAAAGAATTTAGTACCACCAAAATAATCGGAAAAACCCATGCCAGTGAAAGAATACTGAAAATCAGCGTAAACAGCCATCCGTGTTTTGTTTTTCTTACATTCATTACTGCTGCACCTCCCTGCTTCTTGTCAATCTGGTCTGAACAACTGCAATCAATGCTACCAGCACAAAGAAGACCACGGCCTTTGCCTGTCCCACCCCTTCATATCCTGTCCTGCCATAAAAAGTATAATAAATGTTCAAGGCAAGAAGCTCAGACATATTGGAAGGTTCTCCATTCGTCAACGCCAGATTTTGATCAAACAGCTTAAAACTGTTCGTCAATGTTAAAAAGGTACAAATGGTAATGGAAGGCATAACCATTGGAATAGTTACATTCCACAATATCTGCCTTGGCGCAGCGCCATCAATTTTTGCCGCCTCAATCAGCTCTCCTGGAATATTCTGAATGCCAGAAATATAGATAATCATCATATATCCAATCTGCTGCCAGCACATAAGGATTACCAGCCCCCAGAAACCATATCCAGAATTATACGTCAACGTTTTCTGATAATTTGCAAGAATGCCGTTTAGAAGAAGCTGCCAGATATAGCCCAGTACAATACCTCCGATTAAATTGGGCATGAAAAATACGGTGCGGAAAAGGTTGGTTCCTCGGACTCCTTTTGTCAAAAGCATTGCTACTGTAAAAGCAAGTACGTTGATAAAAGCGACTGACACAATGGTAAATGCGGCTGTATACCAGAGAGAGTGTCCAAAAATGGTATCCGAAAATATTTTTAAATAATTATCGATTCCCACAAATTTTGCATCCGTTACTGTTGTAAATCTGCAAAAGGACAAATAAATCCCCATTACAAAAGGCACAAAAAATCCAATTGTAAATGCAGCCGCTGTGGGAAGTGCAAAAATTGGAAAATACTTTTTTAATGATTTCTGCATAAACTACCTCTCAAAAATTTACTATGCCTGCGGTATATTTCAAACTTTTTGATCCCCTAAGCTATTCTAATATAAACGTCAAACTATCCCGCAGCAGGCAAAAATGCCTGCTGCGCAAGATTCTCTATTGATTTACTGCCTTATATTCTGCCGCCCATCCATCTACAAATGCTGATTTCACGGCATCCCATTCTCCAGTTCCCTGAGCATACTCCAGAAGCGCGCTTCCCACATTATCTTTCCAGGTTTCTGAAGGAATCGTTGAAAATACCCAGGGGATCGATGTTTTTCCTGCATCAATATACTCGTTGGCTGCTGCCACCAAAGGATTTTCTGGCTGATATTCATCGGTAAACGTAGAAAATGGCGTTATAAATCCCATCTCATCCTGGAAGCTTTCTCTTCCTCTGTCACTCGTAATCACCCATTCCAGGAAATTGAGCGTGGCATCAATATCTTCCTGAGAAGCATTCTTATTCACACACCAATAATTTTCCGACCCGGTGCACAGTCCCTGATTTGCCTCATCACCTACACCGATATAGATAGGCAGCATCCCCATATCTTCATCTGCAACTTCATTTCCGGCAATATCTTTATATGCCCATGTTCCATTTTGATAAAATACTGCCTCGCCCATACCGAATTCTGCCGCTGCATTTTCTCCAGTCATACCTGACAACATGGCAGGCTCCACTGTAGAATCTGTAATATATAAATCCCACATGTTTTTGTAGGCGTCCAGATAGGTGCCTTTTATTGCATCTGTGGTGTCAATTTTATCCTTCTGATACTCAAAATATATAGGAAGATTTGCGAGATGTGTTTTAAATCTCCAGTCTGAAGAAGAATCCATACCAGCAGAAGCAAATACACCTTGAATCCCAAGCTGCTCCTTCTTTGCCTGCATATCGTCTGCCACCTCTTTCAGCTTCGCGAAGCTGTTAATCTCAGACACATCTTTAATTTTTGCTCCTTCCATCTTGCAATACTCTGATAAAATCGCTTTATTGTAAATAAGGCCATACGTTTCAATTACATATGCCACCCCCTGCACTTCCCCTGCATCATTGATCAATGCAAAATCATCACTCTTTAAATTTTTATAGACAGCGCTGTTTTTTAAGTCATAACAGTAATCTTTCCATGACGCCAGCCCCGCTGGTCCATTTACCTGGAACAAGGTAGGCGCTTGTTTCTTCGCCATCTCTGATTTCAGGGAAGATTCATACGTTCCAGACGCCGCTGTTTCAATCGTCACTGGCACCCCTGTCTCATCACTGTACTCTCTGGCAAGATCCTTCCATTGTTCTGCCTGTTCAGGTTTAAAATTCAGATAATATACCGCTCCCTCTGCCTGTGCCGTCTCGTTATTATCTTTTACTGTCTCTTCATTGTCTGCTCCGTTTCCATCCTGGACAGTATTATTATCCTCTGTATTTCCCTCATTTTCTTTCGTTCCGCATCCTGCTGCCATAGTCATGGCAACTGCCGCAGACAACAGCAATGATATCCATCTCTTTTTCATATTTTCCTCCATTCTGATTCCATAATATATAATTTTAGTATGGAAGTTTTTGTTTGGAATATACGCAAAAAATTTTCTTCAATCTTGTTGTACTGCTTACCTCTATAGGCAGGAATAATAAGCGAAAATAAATAAGCCTGCTTTCACCACTTTGCCTGGTGAAAGCAGGCTGAACTACTGCTGGAGGTCAATCACTTAGCAGATAACGGTTCTTTGATTCATATTTTGTGTGCTGCACGGCAAAATTAAGGGCTTCCGCAATATCAAATTTTTCTAATAATTCACGCTTTGCCTTGCCTATCCGTAACCGCCGCAGTCCTTTTTCCTTTATCTGGCGTATTCTGTCTATGGTTACACCCTGTTCCCTTGCGACTGCTGCCATTGTCCGATTATTTATGAATATCTCTTTTATTATGCTGTTCTCTCTGTC
>CAJUCK010000087.1 GCA_910585395.1 uncultured Lachnospiraceae bacterium | reverse complement strand
TGAGCCAAGCCGAGTTTATCCGGCAAGCCCTAATCAAATCAAGCATACGCCCGGTTATCACTGTTTCCCCGGTCAATGATGAATTACTCTCTGCCGTGAGAAAAATCAAATGCGGTTGGATATCAGGATATGTCCAGCTTTCCGGCAGTTCATCCATTATGGCAATTTTTTCAATTTCACTATGCAATTCTGCTTCAAAACATTTGATATCGGCAAAGAACAACATTCCAAAAGATTCTTCTCCACGCTTCAAATTATCAGATGTTGTAACTGAATAAACACAGACAGGCTCTATATCAAATTCAAGAGAACCAGTTTCCTCATACAGTTCCCGTTTTGCCGTATCTATTATATTTTCCCCTTTTTCCCGATGCCCCCCTGGTACTTCCCATGTATTTCTCTCTTTATGTTTGCAAAAGACATATTTCTTTTGTGTTTTGGATATTATCACAGCAAATTTAAGCAGCTCATCCTCAATGCTCTCATAAAATTTAACCTCTGTCATTTTGGTTAACCTCCGTTCATTATATTCAGTTCCTTGCAAATCTTAAACAGCTTCAGATTTGCAGCTGCCTTTGCTGCTTAAGAGCAGACGTGGGGGAACAAAATTGTATAAAACAGTATAACACAAAATATATGGGAATTGGTAAACTGACAGAAAAGAATTCAAAAATAATAAACAGTCACTTTTTTCCAGTGAGAGCATTTTCAACAGCTTTCTTGATGACGATGCTGGAATTTGTTGCGCCGGATATGGTGTCTACATCTATTTTTTGTTCCGCAATGATTTTATCTATAACAAGTTCTGCAGGTTTTCCGCGCCCGTTTTTATGCTCTAAAATATCAATGTTTGTAATTGCTGCATTCTCAACCGTTACTTTCACTTTGGCATACACAAAATCCACGTCATATTCTCCGACATAAAATCCATCGCGAATATTAGAAATATCTATACTGTTAAAAGATGTTTCTTTTACCGCCTTTTTATAGTCTGCTACACTTTTTAGGTAAACTGTTGTAAAAATCAAGCCAATAAGTAAAAGGATTATGGCTGCGGACAAAAGGATTCTATTTCGTGACAGTTTCATTTCAGACACCTCTCAATCTTTTTAATGGTCTGTCTGGGCAGTTCTTTTTTGTTTTTTGCGTTTGCGCAGACTACTTTGCCTATCGGTTTCATGCCTGCCGTTTTGAAAAATTTGTCTATGCTGCGGATTGCCCCTCTGCTCTGTCCCAAAATCCATGAAAAAGGGGCGGGGGTGTTGCAGGAAGTTAAAATGATATACTGTTTCCCCCGCAGGCGTGGTTTGAAGAACGTGTTTGCTGCTTCTATAGCCGTTCCTAATAAGCGGTCAAATAGATTTTTGACAGGGGCAGGCACATTTGACCAATAGACAGGAGCTGCGAGAATGACAAGCTGGCTTTTTTCCAATAACACAGCAATTTCTTGTATATCATCTTTTTGAATGCAAATCTGCGTATTCATGCAAGCCCGGCAGCCCATGCAGAAAGAAAGTTCCTTTTCATACAGATTGATTTTTGTCACAGTATAACCCGCTTGCTCAGCTTTGCGGATTGCCAGATCCAACATGGCTGCCGACGTTCCATTTGTATGAAAACTGCCCAAAATGGCAAATGCGTTTTTGGTGTTCATAGTCATCTCTCCTTAGCCGCAATCGAGTAATATAACATAGAAAACCCATACTCCAAAAATTGTTTTTTAGATAATCCCATAGATTTTTTAATGTATTCTTCTTTATTTGCGGCGAGCTGAATGATTCCAGAAAGCATTCCCCAAAAGTTAAATATGACAGGCATAATTTCTAAGTCATCACGTAAATCTCCTTTTTCCATGCCGTCTATTAAGAAGTGTTTTATCTTTTTATTTATTTCTTGTCCGATATGATAAGTTTCCTTTTCTTCTGGCAGATAGTCATGACGCTCAAAATCAATATTAATTTTATCCAACACCATTTTGAAATAAAAAGGAAATTCTTCTTGATACTGTATTAATCCGCGACAGATAAAATCATATCTTGCTTTGGTGGTTTTCTGTTGTGCCAGTGCAGAGGATATGTAGCCGTAAAGTTTTTTCATGCTGTCCAATACTAAAATACCGACAATCTCCTCTTTATTTTTAAAATATACATATAACGTTGCTTTGCTATATCCAGCGGCTTTCGCTATATCATCCATAGAAGCTGCGGCAATCCCTTTTTCTATAAACAATACGGATGCCGCAGACGCAATGTTTTCCCGGTGTACGCTTCTAGGCTCTTTTTTTCTTCGTCCCATATGTTCTTCCTTGTGATAATTAAACTTATAGTTTAATTTTATAAAAAATGGCTCTTGCTGTCAATAGTATTTTTACATAAGTGCACGAAGAAAAATGGAGATTTCTATCCACAGGATAAATTTCCACACGTTATAAGACAGCAGTATTATAAAATTGTGTAATGGAGAAAAATAGAAAACGCCCCAATAAATAATCAGCGTCTGATAGCATAGAAGTATTTACCACGAATTTTAACATTTGACAGCAAAAATATAAGAAGTTTGACTGTCAAATGCGGAGAAAAAGAAACAGAGAAAATGGGACTATCTATTTCCAGACAGTCCCATCTGAAGCGGTTTTGCCCGCTTTATTCTATAGCTGTGACAATGCTGCCTCATCAGCCACAATAGTTACATCTCCATGAAGCTGAAGAACAGAAGCTGGAACTTGCGGGGTAATAGGACCGCAAACCACTTTTTTCAGGATTTCAGCTTTCTCTCTGCCGCTTACAACAACAACAATTTTTTTTGCAAGCATAATACTTCTGATTCCCATGGTATATGCCTGACGAGGCACATCTGCTTCAGAGTCAAAGAAGCGTTTATTTGCGTTTATAGTGCTTGGAGTGAGATCGACACAATGAGTGCCGCTGGGAAATACATCAGAGGGTTCGTTAAATCCGATGTGGCCGTTATGTCCAAGCCCAAGAAGCTGCAGATCAACACCATTGCAGTTCTCAATAATTTTGTCGTAATCTCTGCATGCTTTTTCAGAATCTGTCTCCAATCCATCTGGCACAAAAGTGTTTGATTTCTCAATGTTAATGTGATCAAAGAAATTTGTGTTCATGAAATAACGGTAGCTTTGGCTGTTATCTGGCTGAAGCCCTTTGTATTCGTCCAAATTGATGCTGGTAACTTTGGAAAAGTCCAAATCGCCTTTCTTATACCATTCAATTAATTTTTCATAAGTTCCCACTGGTGAAGAACCGGTAGCGAGTCCAAGGATGCAGTCAGGTTTCATAATAACCTGTGCCCGGATGATGTTTGCCGCCTTTCGGCTTAAATCCTTATAGTCTTTTGTTCTGCAGATTTTCATATAATTCCTTTCCTTTCTTTTAGACATATATCACTGCCCCCAATATCAGCCTGGGAGAGCCTGCTGGCTTTAAGACATCGCAAAATCTACGCCTTATTAGTAATGCCTTTTTCTTTAAGTATAACAGCAAAAATAATATTTTCAATAAAATTCGTTATAATTGGAAACACTTTCAAAGACGGAAAGAAAGAACAATGTTTTATGCAAAATTACCAATGGAAGGAGAAAAAAGAAAAGGAAAAAACAGGGACCTTTGGAAAAAGATGAAAGAACTTTCTAAGGTGGATAAATATATTGAAAATAAATTCATTACTGATATACTTAGGTTACAGAAAAGGAGGGCAAAGCAGATGACAGAGAGCAGAGTAGAAAGCCTGAAAGGAAAATTGATTGTATCTTGTCAGGCATTACCACATGAACCCTTGCATTCTTCTTTTATTATGGGAAGAATGGCATTGGCGGCGAAGGAAGGAGGTGCATACGGCATTCGTGCCAACACGAAGGAAGATATAAAGGAAATACAGCGTCAGACGGGACTTCCGATTATCGGAATTGTGAAGAGGGATTATGCAGACAGCCAGGTCTATATTACGCCTACCATGAAAGAGGTGGATGAATTGATGGAGGCCGCACCGGAGATTATAGCGCTTGATGCTACTGGAATTCTTCGTCCAGGAGGAATGACATTGGATAATTTCTTTCATCAGGTGAAAGAAAAATATCCAAATCAGCTTTGGATGGCAGATTGTTCGACTGTGGAAGAGGCGCTGCATGCAGATGAACTGGGGTTTGATTTTATTGGAACAACGATGGTGGGTTATACGCCTCAGAGCAAGGGGGATAAAATTGAAGAAGAAGATTTCCGAATTTTAAAGGAAATTATTTCTGGCGTCAGACACAGGGTGATTGCAGAGGGGAATATCAATACGCCAGAGAAGGTAAAAAGGGTTATTGAGTTAGGAGCTTTCAGTGTGGTTGTGGGGTCAGCTATCACGAGACCTCAGCTGATAACCAAAACATTTTCAGAAGTACTAAATAATTAACATTAAAAAATAATCAATGGATGAAAAGGAGAAGCGTATTATGAGAAATCTTGACAAGTACAAAGGTGTGATCCCTGCATTTTATGCATGTTATGACAAAGAGGGCAATATCAGTCCCGAGGGTGTGCAGCAGCTCACAGAGTATTTTATAAAAAAGGGAGTGAAGGGAGTATATGTGAATGGCTCATCAGGTGAATGCATTTACCAGAGCGTAGAAGACAAGAAGACAGTTTTGGAAAATGTGATGAAGTCTGCGCAAGGAAAACTTACAGTTATCGCTCATGTGGCATGTAATAATACGAAAGACAGCATGGAACTTGCAAAACATGCAGAGAGTCTGGGAGTAGACGCGATTGCAGCCATTCCGCCGATTTATTTCCGACTGCCGGAACATGCAATTGCCCAATACTGGAACGATATCAGCAGTGCAGCTCCCCATACAGACTTTGTCATCTACAATATTCCTCAGCTTGCGGGTGTTGCCCTTACCTTGAATTTATTCGCAGAGATGAGGAAAAATCCAAGAGTCATCGGTGTTAAAAATTCTTCCATGCCGGTGCAGGACATTCAGATGTTTCATGCGGATGCAGGGGACGGCTATGTTATATTCAACGGTCCAGATGAACAGTTTATCAGCGGCCGCGTGATTGGAGCAGAAGGTGCAATCGGCGGAACTTATGGCGCGATGCCAGAACTGTTTCTGAAAATGGATGAGTATGTCAAAGCTGGGGAAATGGAAAAAGCAAGGGAAATCCAGTACGCAGTCAATGATATTATTTACAAAATGTGTTCTGCAAAGGGCAATATGTATGGCGTGATAAAGGCAATCCTTAAAATCAATGAAAATCTTGAGCTGGGAGGTGTCAGAAAACCGCTTCCAGCATTGACAGATAATGATATGGCCGTTGTGGAAGAAGCCGCAGAAATGATCCGCGCGGCAAAGGCGACCTATCTTTTATAAGAAAAAAATAAGGAGGATAAAGCCATGCAAGGATTTACAGTGATTGATCTGATTATTTTAATTGTTTATCTGGCAGCAGTACTGTTTGCTGGTCTTCATTTTGCCAAAAAAGACATGAAGGGAAAAGAATATTTTAAGGGAGATGGAACGGTACCCTGGTGGGTAACTTCTGTATCAATATTTGCAACATTGCTGAGTCCTATTTCATTTTTATCCCTGGCGGGTAATTCCTATGCGGGGACATGGATTATGTGGTTTGCGCAGCTTGGCATGCTGCTGGCAATTCCCCTTACGATCCGTTTTTTCCTGCCCGTATACAGCAGATTGGACATTGATACGGCATATCACTATCTGGAACTGCGGTTTGGAAGCAAGGGACTTAGAATATTAGGGGCAGTTATGTTTATCATTTATCAGGTAGGGCGCATGTCTATTATCATGTACCTTCCCTGTATGGTTTTAGGAAGCCTCACTGGCATCAATGTTAATCTTCTGATCGTCATTATGGGTGTGATCGCCATTATTTATTCTTATACAGGCGGATTGAAATCAGTATTGTGGACCGATTTTATACAGGGCTCTGTGCTGCTGATTGGGGTTACGTTTGCACTAGTATTTTTGGTTGTCCATATTAACGGGGGCATGGGCGCGGTATTTGGAGCGTTGGCAGAAGGAAAATTTCTGGCGCCAGACCAGCCGATTTTTAACCCCAATATCTTGAAAGACAGTGTATTTATCATGGTTGTAGGAGCAGGATTTAATACCATGGGTTCTTATGTGTCAAGCCAGGATATTGTCCAGCGTTTCACCACTACCACAGATACGAAGAAACTGAATAAAATGATGCTGACAAACGGGGCGCTTTCTATCTTTATTGCAACAGTGTTTTATCTGATTGGAACAGGTCTGTACGTGTTCTATCAGCAGAATGCCCTTCCGCCTGCAGCAGCACAGGATCAGATTTTTGCTTCATACATTGCTTTTGAGCTGCCAGTGGGCATTACTGGAATTCTTCTGGCAGCAATTTATGCAGCTTCACAGTCTACCTTGTCAACAGGGCTTAACTCTGTTGCTTCAAGCTGGACGCTGGACATTCAGGCACGCCTCAGCAAGAAAGAGCTGAGTTTTGAGAAACAGACAAAGATCGGACAGTATGTATCTCTTGCGGTTGGTGTGTTTGCAATTCTTGTGGCGATGGTTCTGGCAAATGGCGGAGTAAAATCTGCATATGAATGGTTTAATGGATTCATGGGTCTGGTTCTTGGCATTCTCATTGGCATGTTTATTTTGGGAGCATTTACGAAGAAGGCAAATACCTTTGGGGCCGCGGCCGCGTTTACTGCAGCCACAGCAGTTATGGTATATATCAAGTATTTCGTTCCGGCAGAAGCAGTTTCCATCTGGTCTTACTCTCTCATTTCTATTGCAGTATCATTAGTCGTGGGAATTTTGGCCAGCATTTTCTGGAGAAAGATAACGGGAGATGATTCCGTTCCGGCAGAAAATACTACCATTTATAAATCATAGGAGGAAAAAGATGGTTTTCGGAAATATTAATCATATGTGGGAGGTTTCCTTTTTGGGAGAATCTATCAAAAAATGTTTTGCATACTTAAATGAGCATGATCTTGTTTCTTGGGAAAAAGGATGTCATGAAATTGATGGAGACAAATTTTTTGTAAATATAGTGGAATATACCACAACAAAACCTGAGAACCGCTTCTGGGAAGCCCACAAGGAGTATTTGGATGTACATGTCGTTCTTTCCGGCCGAGAGCAGATTGATGTGAACTTTATTGAAAATATGCAGCTTGGGGTCTATGTGCCAAAAGATGATTTCCTTCCTATGGAGGGAGAAAAGAATGGTTCAGTGATTCTGCAGCCCGATGATTTTCTCGTATGCTGTCCCAGCGATGCACATCGGACAGCAGTGGCGGCAGAAGAGCCAGAAGAAGTAAAGAAGGCTATTTTTAAGGTAAAAATGTAAGATTGCAGAGTGTGTAACAATATTATATAATGAAAGATGCAGAGAACAGATATGAAAAAGTATGTAAGTATTGATATAGGCGGGACAGCAATAAAGTATGGAATTGTACGGCAGGATGGCCAGATTTTGAACAGAAATGTTATGAATACAGAGGCATACAAAGGCGGTCCGGTAATTTTAGAAAAAGTCCAAAAAATTGTTGAGAAATTTCAGGCACAGGAAAAAGTCTGGGGAATCTGTATATCCACAGCAGGGATTGTGGACACGAAAACAGGGACGATCGTTTATGCCGCGCCGCTGATTCCAGATTATACAGGTACAGAGTATAAGAAAGTGCTGGAGAATCGCTTTCGAATCCCCTGTGAAGTAGAAAATGATGTAAATTGTGCTGGGCTTGCTGAGTATCATTCCGGGGCCGCCGCAGGACACAGGCTTGTTCTTATGCTTACCGTGGGCACAGGTATTGGCGGCAGTATTGTGATAGACGGAGAAATTTACCGGGGAATCAGCGGGAGCGCCTGTGAGGTAGGATACATGAACCTGCCAGGCGGGAATTTCCAAAATCTGGGGGCAGCAAGCGTCCTTGGAAAGAAAGTAGCAGAGTGGAAAAAGGAACCTGTAGAGCGCTGGAATGGATATCATATCTTTGAGGCAGCTAAAA
>CAJUCK010000086.1:280-8155 GCA_910585395.1 uncultured Lachnospiraceae bacterium | reverse complement strand
ATTCTGGAACGGACAGGACTGCCCTTTGTGATGAACCGCTATCGGAAACGAAAGCTGTTCTTTACAGGAATTATTCTGTGCTGCGGACTGTTGTATACTATGTCTCTCTTTGTATGGAAAATTGAAGTAAATGGAAACCTGCATGAGACAGACAGCAATATTATTAAATTTCTGGAAGAAAAACAGGTATATCATGGACTGTTAAAAAGCAAAATAAACTGTGAAAAGATCGAAGAAGAACTTCGTGCCGCATATGGTGACATTATCTGGGCGTCTGCGAAACTTCAGGGAACCATGCTTATTATTGACGTTCAGGAAAATCTTGCTACTAACCAGCAAATGCAGGAATCCCAGGATAAAGATGAAACGCCCAGTGATCTGGTTGCCGATAAGGAAGCTGAAATATACAGTATTCTCACCAGAAAGGGAACACCTCATGTAGAAAAAGGCATGCAGGTAAAAAAGGGAGATCTGCTGGTAGAAGGAAAAAACCCAGTGATGAACGACGCAGGTGAAGTGGCAAATTACCAATACTGTGTATCGGATGCAGATATTCTCGGAATTACACAGTATTCGTATACAGACAGCTTCTCTCTTGAGTACGATTATAAAAATTTCAGCGGCAGAGACAGCACAGCTTTGGGAATCCGACTGTTTGAAGGACAGTTTCAATTTCCTCATATTTCACATAAATTTAAAGAATATGACACAATCACTGATGAGTATGACTTGAAGCTGGGAGATACCTTTTATCTGCCCCTGCAGATTCTGCGGGAGACCCGCAGAGAATATCAAACAGAGAAGAAACGGTATACAAAAGAGGAAGCAAAACAGCTTGCAAAAGAAAAATTAAATGATTTTTGTAAAGAATTAACAGAAAAAGGTGTTCAAATTATAGAAAATAATGTTATGATAGTAGCAGATGAAAAAAACTGTACAGCCTCCGGCAGCTTGAAAGTGATTGAGCCGTTAGGCGCCCGGAAGGCAACTAGTATTACAGACATACCACAGGAAGGACAGAAGGAAGATGAGTCTGATGGAAACAGTGATTGATATACCTGCTGAACACATTGCAAATGTATTCGGCCAGTTTGATATGCACATGAAGAAAATAGAACGTGCCTTTGGAGTAACAGTTGTGCTCAGGGAAGATCATATGAAGCTGTTAGGCAGAGACGCCGACGTACAGAAAGCATCCAGAGTGTTTACACAGCTTTTTGAATTGTCAAAAAGAGGCAATCAAATTACAGAGCAGAATGTTGATTACGCTATTTCTCTGACTTTTGAAGAAAAAGAAGCAGCTATTGTGGAGATTGATAAAGAATTAATCTGCCATACCATCAACGGCAAGCCTGTAAAGCCCAAAACTCTGGGGCAGAAACAATATGTAGATGAAATACGTCATAAAATGATAGTATTTGGCATAGGTCCTGCAGGTACTGGTAAAACTTACCTCGCAATGGCTATGGCAATTACTGCATTCAAAAATGAAGAAATTAACCGTATTATACTCACAAGACCGGCAATAGAAGCAGGTGAAAAATTGGGATTTTTGCCAGGAGATCTGCAGAGCAAAATTGATCCTTACTTAAGACCATTATATGATGCCCTATATCAGATTATGGGGGCAGAGAGTTTCCAGAAAAATATGGAAAAAGGATTAATTGAAGTAGCGCCTCTCGCATATATGAGAGGAAGGACGCTGGACAACGCATTTATCATTCTGGATGAAGCACAGAACACAACACCTGCGCAGATGAAAATGTTTTTGACACGTATTGGATTTGGCTCAAAAGTGGTGGTAACAGGAGACGCTACCCAAAAAGATCTTGCACCAGGAAGTGTATCGGGACTTGATGTCGCATTGCGGGTATTAAAAAACGTGGAGGATATCGGCGTCTGCAGACTGACAAGCAGTGATGTGGTAAGACATCCCCTTGTACAAAAAATAGTAAAGGCATATGAAGATTATGAAAAACACGAGAAAAAAGGAAGCAGAGAGAAAAAACGGGAAAAAAACAGATATCGGCGGCAGCAGCCTTAAACAGGAATATGAATTTCGACACCGAAAGCTTCTGATTTTCATAATTGGCGTTTGTACTGTTTTAGAAAGTGGAGCTTGCGGTGTCATCAGTGGACAGACAGAAGACCGTTTTGCCGTTCTTCTGTTTCTTGGAGTGTTCTATTCGGTATTGTTTCTCTCTGGAATGGAATTGTACCGAAATCAGCAGGATTGGTTTTATGAAAAAATCGGAAATTATCTGCGCCTTGCCATTTGCCATGGCAGCTCCTGTATAGCAGCAGTCTTATTTTTGTTTTTGCCAGAATTTGCAAGACCTGTGCTGCTTCTTTCCTTTGTAATGAGCATGACTGCAAGTCCTTTTTTTGGAATGGCTGCTGGAATCTTTCATGCATCTGTATATGCCATTTGTGGACAGGGAAACATTTTTGTGATGCTGTCTGACTTGCTTCTCTTGCTTTGCGGCTGCCTTGCCCTGTCAATTTTACGCAGAAAAGAGTATTATCGCTGGGAAATGTTTTTCTTGTTTTTATTTACTTTTGGAAGTATTATGATATTTTCCTATCTTGAGACTGGTCAATTGGAGCTGAATGTGTTAATCTATGGATTGTGTAATGGTATTTTATCTGCATTCTTGTCTGGGATTTTATACCAGAAACTTGCTGGATGGCTTCAGAATCCTGTGCCCATAGAGAAAAAAATGCAAAAAATTCTCTCTGAAAATTTCGAGCTTGTGCGTGCAGTTGAAGAATATTCCTCTACGGATTATCTTCATGCGAGGAAAGTATCTGAATTATCCAAAAACTGTGCCAGCTTGATAGGGGCAGATCCTTATATCGCAGCAGCAGGAGGATTTTATTATCGTTTGGGCAGAATGGAAGGAGAACCTTATGTGGAAAATGGTGTCGCCCTTGCAAAGAGCAACAGCCTTCCCAGGGAGATTGTTGCAATTTTAGAAGAATACTATGGAGAGAAAAAACTTCCCTCTACCATAGAATCTGCCGTTGTTCATATTGTGGATAGTGTAGTGGGAAAATTTGACGTACTGGACAAGACGATGCTCTCCAGTTCCTGGAATCAAGATATTCTTGTCTATCAGACATTGAATGAAAATTCTGCTGCGGGATTGTATGATAAATCAGGATTCAGTATGAATATGTTTCTCAAAATCAGGGATTATCTTATAAAGGAGGCGAAAATGTTTTGACGCTCATATTAGAAGAGGCAGCGGCAGTTTCTTTTGAATTTGATTATAAAATACTTGCTCAAAAAGTAATAGAGGAAGCAATCAGAGAAGAAAATTTTCCCTATGAAGCAGAAGTAAGCCTGCTTCTTGTCTCGGCAGAAGAAATTCACACAATCAATTTGGAACATCGCCAGATTGATGCCCCCACGGATGTTCTTTCTTTTCCATTGATTGCCTATCCATCGCCAGGAGACTTTTCACATCTGGAGGAAGATGAAGATAATTTTAATCCTGATACTGGTGAGGCGCTGCTGGGTGATATTGTTTTATGCACAGACAAAGTAAGAGAACAGGCAGAACGCTTTGAACATAGCGAGAAACGAGAATATGCATTTCTGATTCTCCACAGTATGTTACATTTATTTGGTTATGACCATATGACTCAAAAAGAAGCTGCAGTAATGGAAGAAAAGCAGAATAAGATTTTGAATTATATGGGAATTTTAAGATAAAATAATAAAATTTGGAGGAATTATCATGAAAAAACGAATGATCTGTCTACTGCTGGCAGCTTGCGTATTTGCCACAGCCGGCTGCGGTAAAAAGAAAGAAGAACAAGAAAAGGAACCAGAAGTAGAAGTTAAGGAAGAGGTAGAGCAGCCAGAGGAAGAACCAGAGCCAGAAGAACCGAAAGACACTCATGAAGGGATGGCAAAGAGTTACCTTACCGGAGAGTGGATTGATGAAGAACTTGCCAAAAAAAGACCTCTTGCCGTCATGATTGGAAATACCTCAGACGCACTTCCTCAATATGGTATCTCTTCAGCAGATGTTATTTATGAAGTTCCTGTAGAAGGTTCTTATACACGCCTCATGGCAATATTTCAGGATTACAGTGGTCTTGAGAAGATTGGCTCAGTCAGGAGCTGCCGTCATTATTTTATTTACTTTGCCAGAGAATTTGATGCTCTTTACACACATTACGGACAGGCTGTTTATGCAGAACCTATTCTCGCAAGAGACGACGTGCACAACTTAAGCGGCATGGATTCTGAGCTTGAAACCATTATGTTCTATCGCGATACCAACCGTAAAGCGCCGCACAACGCATTTATCAGTGAAGAGGGCATTAATGCTGGTATTGAAAAGAAAGGTTACCGTACAGAAATTGCTGACACTTACAGCGGGCATTATCAGTTTGCTGATGATGATACGCAGGTACAGCTTACGGGAGAAGACGCCCTGGTGGTGAGCCCAGGATATTTTGTAAATAAACCATGGTTTGTCTACAACAGCGAAGATGGTTTGTATTACCGTTATGAATTTAAAGACAAACAGATTGACGGCGCCAATGAAAAACAGCTTGCAGTAAAAAATATCTTGATACAGTACTGCGACTGGTCCAAGAAAGATGAAAACGGCTATCTGGATATCAATACTACTTCCGGAGGCGAAGGCTGGTATATTACCAATGGAAAGATGGAAAAGGTAACCTGGACGAAAGCAAATGAAGATTCTCCAGCACGTTATTTTGATGAAGCTGGAAATGAGATTACTATCAATCAGGGCAAAACCTGGGTATGTATCGCACGCAACAATTACCAGGATCGATTTGGTGTCTTTGCAACAGAGGAAGAATTATCTGCGGCAAGAGCAACAGAAGAATAAAAGGCTTGACTGAGGGATTTCTATGAGTAAAACGAATAAAAGTGAATCCAATTTTTTGGTACAGGGATCCATTCTGGCTATTGCATCTATTATCAGCCGGATTATAGGATTACTGTATCGGATTCCCTTAAAATCCATTATCGGTGATATTGGAAATGATTATTATGGAACTGCTATGGAGATTTACAGTATTTTACTGTTAATCTCATCGTACAGTCTGCCGGTGGCAGTATCGAAACTGGTTTCAGCAAGAGTGGCAGGCGGTCAGCGTAAAAATGCATACCGCATTTTCAAAGGCGCCATGATATTTGCTTTCATTTCCGGGACAGCTGCCGGACTTGTAGTATACTTTGGAGCAGGATTTATAACTACTTATATTGTAAAAACCCCATTAAGTATCTTTGCGCTGCGCGTTTTAGCCCCTACACTGCTGATTGTGGCGCTGCTGGGGGTAGTTCGGGGATTTTTCCAGGGTATGGGTACAATGATGCCCAGTGCAATTTCACAGCTTCTAGAACAGATCATCAATGCAGCATTCAGCGTATGGATGGCATATATGCTGTACCAGTATGGTACTAAAATCGGAGCCGTACTTGGCAATCCTGCCACATACGCAGAAGCTTACGGTGCCGCCGGCGGTACCTTTGGTACAGGAGCGGGGGCTCTGGCAGCACTTTTATTTACGCTATTAGTATTTTTAATATACCGTCCAATTTATCGAAAGATGTTTACCAGAGACAGGGACCAGAAAATGGAAAGTTACGGCAGAATTTTCAGCGTGCTGCTTCTTACAATTCTTCCGGTCCTTCTAAGTACTACAATTTACAATATTACTTCATTTTTGGACACTAGCGTATTTAAACAGATTGCTCATATGCAGGGTTATAAAGCGAAAGATTACAGTACCATGTGGGGAATATACGTAGGAGAATATAAGGTATTAACCAACGTCCCTATTGCCATTGCATCTTCTTTGGCTGCCTCTACAGTTCCAAGCCTTTCCACAGCATTTGCTTCAAGAAATATTCCTGATGTAAAGCGGAAAGTAGCATATTCTATACGGTTTATCATGGTAATTGCAATCCCCTGTGCAGTGGGTATGGGCGTTCTCGCCTCTCCAATATTGCAGCTTTTATTTCAAGACAGCCGTAAAATGACTGAACATATGATGCAGATTGGAGCGGTTTCTATCATATTTTACTCTCTGTCCACATTGAGTAACGGAATTCTGCAGGGTATTAATCGTATGAATATACCAGTAAAAAATGCAGCCATCACATTAGTTTTACATATGGGCGTCCTGGCCGCGCTGATGTATGGACTGGATTTAAATATTTATGCAGTTGTCTGGGCAAATACCTTTTTCTCATTTTTGATGTGCATCTTAAATGGGCTTGCCATTCGAAAATACCTCCGTTACCGGCAGGAAATTAAGCGCACTTTTGTGGTTCCAAGCATCTGTGCCGCCGTCATGGGCGGCGTAGTATATGGTGTATATCAGCTTCTGATGATGACTTTACACATCAATGCCGCCGCAACCCCAATATCTATTATTGTTGGCGCCTTTGTTTATTTCTTTTTGCTTTTGCTGCTGCGTGGGCTGCGGGAAAAAGAATTAATGAATTTCCCTATGGGAAATCTACTGATTAAGATTGGAAAGAAACTACATGTAATGTAACAAAAAATAAAATATTACCGGATGAAAGTTGAGATAGCAAAAACTGGCGGCCACATCATTGTCTGTGGCGGCCAGTTTTGCTTAAAAACATATCTATCGTATCATGCCTCTGATAGTCAAGAACAACAATAATATAGGCAGTATATATGCTGCATAAATTCGAACCCAGGCAGGCATTTTCGGCCCTTTCCCAGTATTTACTTCTTTTTGATAGTTCTCAAATCCCCAGCCAAACCGTGTAACACAGAACAGAAGATAACAAAGAGATCCAATTGGCAGTATCATATTACTTACCAAAAAATCTTCCAGATCTAAAATTGTGCTTCCGGCCCCCAAAGGCTGGATCGCAGACCACAGATTATAACCAAATACACAGGGCAAAGATAAAACCATAATCACCACAAGATTGATGAGACACGATTTCTTCCTGCTCCAATGAAACAGATCCATACCGCAGGAAATAATATTTTCAAATACAGCCAGTATCGTAGAGAATGCAGCAAAAGCCATAAATACAAAAAATAATGTGCCCCAGATCTGTCCTCCAGGCATCCCATTGAAAATATTAGGCAATGTGACAAATATCAGTCCTGGTCCTTGATCTGGACTGATGCCAAATGCAAAACAGGTGGGGAAAATAATCAGTCCGGAAACCAGCGCCACAAAAGTATCCAGAACGGCAATATTTACAGACTCACCTAAAAGTCCGCGCTTTTTATCAATATAGCTGCCAAAAATTCCCATAGATCCAATTCCCAGGCTCAGTGTAAAAAATGCCTGGTTCATTGCATTTGTAATTGTTTCCAGAATTCCAACTTCTTTCATGCGCTTAAAATCGGGAAGCAGATAGAATTTTAATCCTTCCATCCCGCCTTTTAAAGTCATACTGTGAACAGCAAGAATAATGATAATAACAAGGAGCAGACTCATCATAATTTTTGTGATTCGTTCAACACCATTCTGCAGACCAACAGAACAAATAAAAATTCCCGCAGCCACAATGATAATCATAGCCGCAGCCAGTACTAGGGGACTTGCAAGCATATCTTCAAACATTTGACCTACCTGTTGTGAATCTTTCCCCTGAAATTTTCCAGTAAGCATCTGATAAAAGTAGTATAGCATCCATCCTGCCACAGTAGTATAAAACATCATCAGAAGATAATTTCCTGCCATACCCAGATACCCGTGAAGATGCCATTTCTGCCCTGGTTTCTCCAGTTCTTGAAAACTGCGGATAATGCTTTTTCTACTGGCACGTCCTACAGCAAATTCCATAGTCATTACAGGAATTCCCATAATAACCAGGAAAAACAAATAGAA
>CAJUCK010000086.1:0-270 GCA_910585395.1 uncultured Lachnospiraceae bacterium | reverse complement strand
CATACAGACCGGCAACATATGGGAAACGCCACACATTTCCAATTCCTATGGCACATCCAGCTGATAACAGGATAAATCCCATTCTTGAGCTTAACTTCTCTCGTTCCATTTAACGTTTCTCTCTCCTTCCATAAGTTAACTATTTTTAAGTCAGATTGTATCATATCTTGAGAAATAAGAAAAGAACTTTTAAATTTCTGGAGCCATTCAAAGTGATAGAACAGATCTTAAAAACAGACAATAAGACGGATAAAAAAATAATATATGAAT
>CAJUCK010000085.1 GCA_910585395.1 uncultured Lachnospiraceae bacterium | reverse complement strand
GTGGCGGAACTGGCAGACGCGCAGGACTTAAAATCCTGTGGTGGCGACATCGTACCGGTTCGATTCCGGTCGCCGGCATTATTTTATGAGAAACTCAATTCCTGCAAAGAGCAGGAGGTTGGGTTTTCTTTTTTTTCTAACGATATGAAGAATACAGCAGAAATTCTTTTTGAAGTTTTTGCTATTTGAAGAAAATGCAGCAAAATAGATTATTGGGGAATAATTGCCCGGGAAAAATACATTGGATTCCTTTTTTTACCACGGTACTTTAGTCTTGACACCTTATTTGTCAGACCTTATACTAAAAATAGTAAAATTAAAGTCGAAAAGCCAAATATGGACTGAAATATAGCAGATAAAAAGAGGTGGAATGATGGAACAGGATGCATTGCAGGGGGAAGATGTCTACCGCTTAATGGAGGCGTCTCTGGAGATTATTTTAAAATTTGACAACCAGGGCAGGATTTTATATGGAAATGCGCTGGCACAGGAAGAACTGGGATATGGAGAAAAGCTGACGCAGTTAGGAATGGATACTCTGTTTCCTGGGGAGCTGCATCTGGAAAATGATTGCTTCCCTTTGGAAACATTGGAAAAGATGGAAGAGGGAATGATGTACCGTAAGAACGGAACTTGTTTTCCAGTGCGGATGAGAACTGTAATAGAAAAAGGAAACCATCTTCTGTTTGCGATAAATGTTGCAAAGCGAATTGAGACGGAGCGCAAGCTTGTGCGCATGAAAGAAGAGATGGAAGAGACTATTAAGGTCAGGAATGAGTTTGTGGCGAATGTGACTCATGAGCTTCGGACGCCGGTGAACGGCATTCGCGGGCATGTTACGAATCTTCTGGATACAGGAGTTGCGGGAGATGTGAAAAATACTATGGATATTATTCTCCGCTGCTGCGAAAATATGTCTGCGATTATCAACAATATTCTGGATTTTTCTAAATTGGAAGCAGGAAAGTTTGTGATTGAGCAGAAAGAATTCAATTTCTATAAAATGGTAAATCATGCAGTTGAAACGAATATTACCGCAATTAATGCCAAAGGACTGCGGATTATGGTGAATATTGATCAAAATATTCCAGAATATCTTGTGGGAGATGAACTGCGTCTGACACAGATTTTGAATAATTTGCTGTCTAATGCAGTAAAATTTACCAGTGTGGGTTATATCAATATCGAGGTGACTAAGACAGTGCAGTTTGATGACGAGATTGAGCTGTTCTTTGTTGTTTCTGATACTGGCATTGGAATTTCACCGGAAGAGAAAGATAAGCTCTTTAAAAGTTTTTCACAGGTAGACGCATCCATTACTAGAAAATACGGCGGCACCGGGCTGGGTCTGTCCATTACCAAACAGTTAATTGAGCTGATGCAAGGCACCATACATTTGGACAGTGAAAAAGGAAAAGGAAGCAGTTTTTCATTTTCTGTCCGCCTGCATCTGTCCCAAAACAGAAAAGAAGAGGGGAAATCAAGCGAACGGTTTGAATTTATCAATCAAAATCAGGATGTGCCGCAGTATGATGACCTGGAGAAGATTTTCCATTATGGAACGCAGGAGAACCTGCAGGAGATTGCCAGCAAGATGGAGAAACTGATTATATGCATGGAAGTGGAGGCATGGGATAAGGCAGAAGCTTTTGCTCACAACATTAAAGAATTGGTGGAACAGGCGCCAAGGGAAGTGAAGAAATCAGCGTTCCGCATGGAGATGAATGTGAGAAAGGCAAATTATGAAAAGAGTATGGAACAGTATAATAATTTAAAGTCAGCCTTAATGGAAAACATCGGAGGAAAATAAGATGGAAAATGCAAGAGAATCCGGCAGTGGAGCGCAGATTGTGATTGTTGATGATGTAGACGCCAATTTGATGATTCTGGAAAATATTATTGAAGGAATAGGTTATACCCCAAGATGTGCATCCAGCGCAGCAGAGGCGGCAGCGTTGATTGCAGAAAGCCGTCCTCAGCTGATTCTTCTGGATGTCTTTATGCCGGAAATGGATGGATATGAGTTTTGTGAACGTTTGAAGAGCAGTCCCATAACAAAAGATATTCCTGTAATTTTTATTTCAGCGGCAGATTCAAGTGAAGATAAAGTGCGTGGCTTTAAGCTTGGGGCTGTCGATTATATCGGCAAGCCTTTTGAGGTGACGGAAGTAACCATGCGTGTCACAAACCACCTTAAGATTTATGAGATGCAGCAGGAACTGGAGATGAGCAACCGGAGACTTCACAGTGTCATCAGCAGCCAGGCAAGAAGAATTGAGGATGAACAGAAAAATATTTTATATGCTCTTGCAGCATTGACAGAAGAGCGGGATGCAGAGACAGATAATCATATGGAGAATGTGGCATATAACTGCAGGATGCTTGCGCAGGGTCTTCAGTTCAGCCCAGAATTTGACGAAGAAATATCAGAGAGTTTTATTGACAATATAGAGGTGGCGTCCAGGCTTCATGATATTGGGAAAATCCAGGTTCCAAACGATCCTCTTATGGATCCTTTGAGTTTTCAGATTGAGGATTTGAAAAAAACCAAAAATCATGCACTGCAGGGAGCGCAGATCTTAGAGCGCGTATACCAGAATACTCCTAATAACAGTTTTCTGCCAATGGCAGTTGAGATTGCACGTTACCATCATGCCCGCTGGGACGGAAGCGGTTATCCGCAGGATGTGTCGGGTAAAGATATTCCCTTATCTGCAAGAATAACCATGGTGGCCGATTTATTTGATACACTGACCGGGAATGGTGAAGAAGATGGCTGTGACGAACAGGAGAGTTTGAAGATTATAGAAGAGAAAAGCGGTATCTTTTTTGACCCTGAAATTGTAAAGGTTTTTCTGAAAATAAAACGGCAGCTTCGCCATAGTTGAAACAAGCGCAATAATTGACAAGTTATGAGAAATATAGTATCATATTAAAGATGTGGCAAGTAATCAATAAAGGTTTTTTGATAGGAGTAACATAATGATTACGGAGAGTGAATTTCGCCGCGTTGTAGCCTATGTGAAGAAAACAAGTGGGATTGATCTCAGTGAAAAACAGGTGTTAATAAATGGAAGATTAGAGAATTATCTTTTGAGAAATGGGTACAGCGGTTATAATGAGTACATGGAGAAAGTAGAGAAGAATCCCAGTGGAAATGAAGCGAGAAATCTGATCAATGCTTTGACTACTAATCATACATATTTTATGAGAGAATTTGAACACTTGGAATTTCTGCAGAAGGAGGTGCTCCCTGAACTGAAAATGAGGGAGGCGTCCAGAAGAGATTTAAGGATATGGTCTGCTGCTTCATCCACAGGAGAAGAACCCTACACCATAGCCATGGTTTTGAAAGATTTTTTCGGAATGGAACAGCCAAAATGGGATACGAAAGTACTTGCTACAGATATTTCGACCCAGGTTCTGCAGCGTGCCAGCAAAGGGAAATATCTGCAGGAACAGATTGAACCGCTGCCGGAAAAATGGCGCAGAAAATATTTTGAAAAAGTGAATGAAGAGGAATACCAGGCAACGCAGGAACTAAGAAATGAAGTGATTTTCAGGCAGTTTAATCTGATGAATCCATTTCCGTTTAAAAGGCCGTTTCATGTAGTCTTTTTGAGGAATGTGATGATATATTTTGATGATGATACAAAACGGCAGCTTCTCCATAAGGTTTATGAATTTTTGGAGCCGGGAGGTTATCTGTTTGTGGGAACTACAGAAGCAGTTGACAGAAAGGGGACAAATTTTAAGTATATAATGCCGTCGATATATCGGAAGTAGAGATTTAGAAAAGAAAGCAGGAATGGGAATGCGTAAGATTAAAGTATTAGTTGTGGATGATTCCGCAATGTTCCGCAATCTGCTGGTACAGAGCCTGAGGGCAGATCCCCTGATTGAAGTGGTGGCGCAGGCAGGTGATGCCTATGCAGCGCGAGATGCCATTATAGAGTACCGTCCGGATGTGATGACTCTGGATGTGGAAATGCCTAAGATGGACGGGATTCAGTTTTTGAGAAAGCTGATGCCTCAATATCCGCTGCCAGTGGTGGTGATTAGTGCATTGGACGCCAGAGTTTTTGATGCTATGGAGGCAGGAGCAGTCGATTTTGTGTGCAAGCCTACAGGGGTGAACCCCTCGAAGATGGATGAGTTTCTTCGAAAAGAGCTTGGCACTAAAATAAAAATTGCTTCCACAGTGAAGGTTGGAAAGCTAAAGCGTGTGGAGGCGAATCCTGTCGCCAGTATGACAGGAATTAAAAAAGATATGGTGGTTGCCATTGGCGCTTCTACAGGAGGCACAGAGGCGATTTTTGATGTAGTAAGCCAGTTCCGTAAGGATATTCCAGGAGTGGTAGTAGTCCAGCATATGCCGCCGGGATTTACGGAAATGTATGCAAATCGTTTGAACAACCAATGCCAGGTGGCGGTGAAAGAAGCTGCCACAGGTGACAGAGTTTATCCCGGACGAGTGCTGATAGCGCCGGGAGATAAACATTTACGGCTGGTGAAGGTAAACGGTGTTTACCAGGTCGAATGTAAGGCTGGAGAAAAGGTCAGCGGACATTGTCCCTCGGTGGATGTATTATTTTCTTCGGTGGCGAAGACAGCGAAGAAGGATGCGGTAGGCGTAATCCTCACAGGAATGGGCGGAGATGGGGCCAAGGGGCTTCTGGAAATGCGGGAAGCAGGCGCAATTACCATCGGACAGAATGAAGCAAGCTGTGTGGTATATGGAATGCCTAAAGTAGCCTATGATATTGGAGCGGTCCAGCATCAGATGGAGCTTTCTAATATAGCAAATAAGATATACAGTGTATTGAAGACCAACTAGAAAGGAGACAGAAATCTATGAGAATTTTATTGGCGGAAGATGATTTTGCAAGCCGCAAATTCATGTCAAACTATCTGGGGAAATATGGAGATTGTGATATTACCGTAGATGGAGAGGAAGCGGTGGATGCGTTTCTGATGGCATTGGAGGATGGAGAACCGTATGATTTGATTTGTCTTGATGTTATGATGCCGGTGCTGGATGGTTATCAGGCTTTAAAGGCTATTCGTGACATTGAGAAAGAGCGCGGGATTCAGGGAAATGACGGAGTTAAAATTATAATGACTACTGCACTGAATGAAGAGCGCAATGTAAAAAAGGCTTTTGAGATGGGATGTACGGTCTACTCCGGTAAGCCAATTGATTTGAAAAAATTTGAACTGATCCTGAAAAAGCTGGAACTGATAGACTGATAAGAAAATTGCAATACACAGAAAGAAAGGGGGCGGGAAAATGGGAGAAGACTTTAACACAGATAGTATGCTTGATATGTTTCTTTATGAGAGCGAGCAGCTCTTGGAGACATTAGAAAATGTTGTGCTGGAGAAGAAGGATGAAGATTGTTTTGATGAGGCGTCCATCAATGAAATTTTCCGCGCAATGCATACCATCAAAGGTTCTTCGGGTATTATGATGTATGAAAATATCACGAAGGTATCCCATAAGCTGGAAGACGTATTTTATTACTTGAGAGAATCTCATCCAGAAAATGTTCCGCATTTAGAATTAGTAGATCATGTGCTGGAGGTGTCGGATTTTATCAATGCAGAGCTGGATAAAATCCGGGAAGGTGAAACGCCGGATGGCGATGAGAGTAAGATAGTAGAAGAAATTGATAAATTTCTTACAAGAATAAAAACTGGAATTGAGAAGAAAGGTGACGAGCTGCCGCCGGAGAATACATATGTAGAACCGGAACAGTTCTATATTGCGCCTACAGGCAGCGAGAGCAGTAAATATTACAAGATATCTATTTACTGGCGCGGCGACACCCAGATGTGCAATATCCGTGCATATACAGCAGTATATTCTTTAAAAGAAATTGTGGAGGATATGCAGTATATTCCAGAGGATATTATTACAAACGAGGCAAGCAGTGAGGTTATTTTGGCCGATGGCTTCCATATGCTGGTCAAGTGTCAGGCCACGGATGAAGAGATTATCAGTACAATCGGTGAGACTTCTGGTATGGATCATGTGGAGATTCATGACTGTACAAAACAGGAATTTGAAATGGGATTCCATCATCAGGATGAGGAAAATATTGTCATTGACCTGGATGAGAAGGAAAAACCGGCTGAGGACAAGAAAGAAAAGAAAGAACCAACACCCGGTGATTATGTTATCAAGAATAAGGAATCCGGTAAGAGTAAAAAGCTGGCGAAAAATCAGCCCAAGCAGCAGCCGAAGCAGACCTATATCAGCGTAAATGTTGAAAAACTGGACGCTCTGATGGATATGATCGGAGAGCTGGTTATCTCAGAGGCAGTGGTTCTGCAGAACCCAGATCTCAAGGTGCCTGGTCTGGACCTTACTAATTTCCAGAAAGCAGCAGGCCAGCTTTCTAAGATTACTACAGAGCTGCAGGATGTGATTATGTCCATGCGTATGATGTCGCTGACCAATACGTTCCAGAAAATGAATCGTATTGTGTTTGATGTTTCCAGAAAGCTGGGCAAGGATATCGAGCTGGAAGTTATTGGTGAAAATACAGAAGTGGATAAGAATATTATTGAGCATATTTCAGATCCGCTGATGCATTTGATTCGTAATTCTGTGGATCATGGAATTGAATCCAAAGAAGACCGTATTGCGGCAGGAAAGAATCCCAAAGGAAAAATCACCCTGGAAGCTAAAAATGAAGGCGGAAAGGTATATATTATTGTACGTGATGACGGTAAAGGCCTCAACAAACAAGCGCTGTACGATAAGGCAAAGAACAACGGTCTTATCGGCAATCGTGCAATGTCAGAGTTTACAGAGAAAGAAATTTATCAGTTTATTACCTATGCAGGTTTCTCCACCAAAGAGCAGGTGACGGAATATTCCGGCAGAGGCGTAGGTATGGATGTAGTTGTAAAAAATATACAGTCAGTGGGCGGTAATCTGGAGATAGACAGCATGGAAGGCGCTGGAAGTGAAATGACCTTAAAGATTCCTCTGACACTGGCTATCATCAATGGAATTGTTATGCAGGTTGGAAACTCTACTTTTGTGATTGAGACAAATGCCGTAAAGGAATTTGTCAGAATCCGCAGAGATATGCTTGTGAAGGAACCGGATGGAGAAGAATATATTATGCTTCGAAATGAGTGCTATCCATTTATCCGCCTGAACCAGCGTTATCATCTGGAAGAGTCCAAAACAGATATTGAAGATGGCATCGTGGTGGTATTAGAGCATGAGAGCAAATTTATCTGTGTATTTATTGATGAGCTGATTGCGGAGCAGGAGATTGTGGTAAAACCAATTCCATCCTATATCCGAAAAGTCCAGGGATTATCCGGATGTACACAGCTTGGAGATGGAAGCATTGCACTGATTCTCGATATTGCTGGCCTGATTGCCGGAGAGGAGAGAAAGTAGGATATGTCGGAAGAATTGTTGGAAGAATTTGAAGACGAACAGGACGCTCAGAAAGGAATGTTTATGACCTTCCAGATGGGAGAAGAATGTTATGGCATTGCCATTACGTTTGTGCAGGAAATTGTGGGAATTCAGCCTATTACAGCAGTTCCGGAAATCGAAGATTACATTAAGGGACTCATCAATATCCGCGGAAAGATTATTCCGGTGATTGATGTCAGGGTGAGATTCAAACAGGAACCTTTTGAGTATACAGACCGCACTTGCATCATAGTTATTAATGTGAAATCAACAATTGTAGGATTGATTGTGGATAAGATTGCAGGGGTTATCACAGTTGATGAAAGAGAAATTATTCTCCCGCCGTCATTATCTCAGTCTGGGTCTGGAAGCAGCAAGTATGTATTTGGCCTGGCGAAAGTGGATGATGAAGTGAAATTACTTCTGGATCCGGAGAGACTGATTCAGGATGAAGATATTGCAGCATTTGGAGAAGTTGTCTCCAGTACAGAAGTATCTGCAGAAGCTTAAAGAGAAGGAGAAGAAGAGGAAATGAAGAATGCAAAAATAAGAACACGGTTATTGATTTGTTTTGGAGTTACGATTTTGATGACTCTTGTGGTTGCATATGCAGGCATGGGAACTTTAAGTTCTACAAGAAAAGGTGCGCTTTCTGTTGAGTCCCTGCATTTGGCAGAGATTGCAGTGGCAGGCGTAACATTTTTTGCCATTGTGATTACTGCGATTATGGCATTTGGAATTTTAAAAGATATACGTGTCTCTATGGATATGCTGCGCGAAGCGGCATATCAGATTGCACAGGGTCGTACAGACGTAGTGCTGAAGAAAATCCGCAATGATGAATTTGGTGAATTGGTGGATGATTTCCAGAAAATTGTGGAGAATGTTAAGTATCAGGCAGAAATAGCAG
>CAJUCK010000084.1:5523-8385 GCA_910585395.1 uncultured Lachnospiraceae bacterium | reverse complement strand
TTGGATCAGGTTAACGACATGTATTTTGATGTGTTGAAAGAAATTGGAAATATTGGTGCAGGAAATGCGACCACCGCAATTTCCAATTTATTGAACCTTAAGGTTAATATGGATGTGCCTAAAGTAGCATTTTTAACGTTTCAGGAACTTCCGATGGCGATTTCAGCAGAGGAAGAGACTGTGGTAGGAATTTATCTTGAAGTAGAGAGTGATATTGGCGGAAGCATGATGTTTCTGCTGAAAATGGAATCAGCACATTATCTGGTAAATCGACTGATGGGAAGGCCAGATGATTACGCAGAAGAATTTAACGAAATGGATCTTTCGGCAATTAAGGAGATAGGAAATATTATTTCTGGTTCTTATTTGTCAGCATTGTCGAGCATGACAAATATGGTGATTACAGCATCTGTTCCATATCTTGCGATTGATATGGCGGCAGCAATTTTGAGTGTTCCGGCAATTCAGTTTGGACAGTATGGAGATAATGCGCTATTAATTCAGACGGAATTTGGCGACGAGGTAAAAATACAAGGATTTTTTATTTTGATGCCGGACGTGGAGTCTTATGATAAGATACTTACGTCATTGGGGATTGCACTATAAGAGGAGCATGATTATGGCTACAATTAAGGTTGGAATGGCAGATTTGAATATATGCAAGGCGCCCAATATGATTACTACATTGGGATTGGGCTCCTGCATTGGAATTGCAATGTATGATCCGGTCACGAAAGTAGGAGGACTGGCGCATATTATGCTTCCGGACAGTACACAAATGCGGAATAATTCAAATATTGCAAAGTTTGCAGACACAGGAATTGAAGAATTATTGAAGCGGGTTATTGCGGCGGGCGCTAATAAAAGGCGTCTTGTTGCAAAGATTGCTGGCGGCGCAAAGATGTTTGAGGTTAAAGGTTTATCAGGAATTGGAAACGTAGGAGAACGGAATGCGGCAGCCTCCAGGGCAAAGCTGAAACAACTTGGGATCCCGCTGATTGCTGAGGATACAGGATTGAATTATGGCCGTACAGTTGAATTGTATCCGGAGACAGGAGAATTCTATATTAAAGCAGTGGGAAAGACATTGAAAATTATTTAAAAGGTGATGAGATATGAAAACAAAACAAGTACCGGTGATAATAACACTGGTTGCAGGTTTAGTCACCTGTTTGATTGGATTTGTAATGCAGATGAAGGCTGATGAATTTATTAAGGTATTGGTGATTGTTTTAATATCTTTTTATATTCTAGGAGGCATTGCAAAAGTAGTGCTGGATAAAAATTTCACGGAAGAGACTGAAGAAGCCACGGATGAGGCGGTGGAGGAAGCAGAATCTGAAGAATCAGATGAGGAATCAGAGGAAGCGGTTGAAGAATCCACAGAAGAATAATGAATAACACGGAAGCCATTGCAGTATGGTTACGTAGTCTGGGGGCTTTGGATGAACGCGTCAGAAAGAGAACAATTGTGGGCTGAATTTTTAAAAAAACCCACACCAGAATTAAGAGAACAGATTATAGTGGAATATGCACCCCTGGTTAAGATTGTGGCAGGGCGTCTCAGCATGTACCTTGGATATAATGTGGAATATGATGATTTGGTTGGATATGGCATATTTGGTTTGATTGATGCCATTGATAAGTTTGATATTAATAAAGATGTAAAATTTGAGACATATGCGAGTCTCAGAATTCGAGGGTCTATTCTGGATCAGATTCGAAAAATGGACTGGATTCCCAGAACAGTGAGGCAGAAACAGAAAAAAATCGAAACAGCAATAAAGAAGATTGAGGCGAAAACTGGAAGGACTGCATTAGATGAAGAAATTGCAGAAGAGCTTGAAGTTAGCAGTGATGAATTATTGAATTGGCAGTCTCAGCTTAAAGTTACCAATATGGTCTCCCTGAATGAATATGTAGAACAGGGAATGGAACCTGTGATGGATGCAAAGGGAAATTCTCATTTTATCCAGCCAGAGGATGCTGTTGCAGAAGAAGAATTAAAAAAAGTACTGGGAGAATCTTTGGAAATTTTGACAGAGAAAGAACGTAAAGTGATAACATTGTATTATTATGAGGACCTCACTTTGAAAGAGATTAGTAATGTATTGGAAGTATCCGAATCCAGGATTTCTCAACTTCATACAAAAGCTTTGATGAAGATGAAGAGAACAATGGGGCCATATATGAATATATTAGTGGATTGAGAGGAGGGACGGAGTCTTTCATGGGAAATAGAAATGGGTATTTTAAACTGAATATCAGGGAAATGGGAGCATTTCTGCAGATTTTTCCGCCAGAAGACGGTGGAAAGCGGCCGGAAATAAAAGAGATTCTTCACTATTTAGAGCGAAAGGGCTATTCTGGTTTTAATTTAAGGGAGTTAAATGATGCTCTGATTTGTGAAGAAAAAGATGTAAAAGAGGTATATGTGGGAGAGGGGCAGGGATTTCAGGAAAACGAAGAGATGGATATTATAGTTTCCGGAGATAAGATGCTGGTGTTCTGTCGTTTCTATCCACCTTCTGATAAAGGTCAGTTATTGTCGGAAGAAGATATTATGAAAAGCTTTGCTTCTAATAATATAAAAGAGGGAATTCGTCAGGATGAAGTCAAAAAATTTCTCAAAAACCGACAATATTGTACGGATTTGATTCTTGCTAAAGGAACTCCTCCGATAAATGGAACAGATGCCTGGATCGAGTACTTTTTTAATACGAACCATAATTTAAGACCTAAGAGAAATGAAGATGGAACGGTTGATTATAGGGAATTGAACACGATCAGTCATGTGGAAAAAGGGCAGATGCTTGCCAAATTGCATCCAGCAGTTCCAGGAAAACCTGGAAAAGATGTATA
>CAJUCK010000084.1:681-5513 GCA_910585395.1 uncultured Lachnospiraceae bacterium | reverse complement strand
GGGCTTTATCAATGGAAGACAGGAAAAAAATCTGAAACTGGAATTCGGAAACAATATTACTTTATCAGAAGATAAGACAGAGATTTATTCTAATGTTACTGGTCATGCCAGTCTGGTTAATCGTAAAGTTTTCGTTGCAGATGTATTTGAAGTACCAGCTGATGTAGATAATACCACGGGAAATATTGTGTATGACGGAAATGTATCTATCAAGGGGAATGTTAAGAGTGGATTTTCTGTCAAGGCAAAAGGTGATATTATTATTGAAGGAGTGGTGGAGGCTGCATTTCTGTCGGCTGGGGGACAGATTATTGTCAAGCGAGGAATTAATGGTATGGGGAAAGGCAGAGTAGAAGCAGAAGACAGCTTGATTGCCAAATTTATCGAAAATGCTACGGTTGTTTCAGGGGGATTTATTGAAACAGGATGTATTTTGCACAGCCAGGTGTCAGCAGGAGCAGATATCCGTGTCAGCGGCAAAAAAGGCTTTGTCAGCGGTGGTGTTATTCGCGCTGGAAATGTAATTGAGGCCCAGACGATTGGTTCAGAAATGGGAACAATTACCAATATAGAGGTGGGTGTACAGCCTTCAGTGAAAGAACGTTATGGAGAATTGCAGGAAAGTGTAGCTGAGATTGTAAAAGAAATTGAGAAAATGAAACCTATTCTTGTAAACTTTAATGAGAAACTGCAGAAGAAGGAAAAAATCACACCGGAGCGGATGAAGCAGGTTCAGCAGATTGCTCAGAATTTCCGTGAGAAGAAACAGCTTCTTGCCAAACAGAAAGAGGAAATGAAATCTCTTCAGGAAAGAATAAGGATTGCCACTAATGCCAAAATAAAAATAAAAGGAACTATTTATCCAGGAGTAAATATTACTATTTCAGACGTAAGTTTGAATATAAAACAGGAACGTTCCTTTACAAGATATTTAAAGGAAAAGGGAGAGATTGTGGCACGTCCTTTATAAAAATTATAGGAACGGCATTTAAAAGAGGAGTGAGGAAATGGCGATCAGACCAGTTGAGTTCAGCGGAATTGTACAGAGAAGTCAGGATATGAGTACTCTCAAACAAAATGAGGATAATAAGTCCATGCTTCAGCAGCAAAATGTGCAGACACAATTTGCAAAAGATACAGTACATCATCTGCATCAGGTAAATCATGCGAATGATTCTGATAATCCAGAGAAAAAGTTTGATGCTCGTGAAAAAGGGAGTAATGAGTATGAAGATCATCGAACGAAGAAAAAAAAGAAAAAGGAAGATAATAGCGGAAAGGTGAATGTCAAAGCTTCTGCAAGAGGGTTTGACATGAAGGTATAGGTTCGAAAATGAGTGTGTTAGAAATTGTTTTATTAGTCATTGGCTTAGTTCTGATGATTGCCAGCTTTTTTATTACAGAAAGGCTGTCCAATCGAGAACTGGATAAAATTGCTGAGTTGAGTACCGACGAGATGAGAAAGATTCTGGAACGAAACCTGAACGATGCACAAGTGAAAGTAAATAATATGGTAGATCAGGTTATTGACCATTCCATTGAGAAATCTATGGAAATTGTAGAACGTGCTCTGGATAAAGAAACCAATGAGAAAATGAGGGTACTTACAGAATATTCAGATACTGTATTGGAATCTATTAATAAGACACACAACGAAGTTATGTTTTTGTATAGTATGCTGAATGATAAGCATTCAGAATTGACAAAATATGCTGGTAATCTTGCACAGCTTGCAATTCACCTTGAGGAATTGGAGGAAAATATTCAGAAGACAGTAGATGAATCAGATGAGATTCTTCAAAAAGTTCAGGAAGCTCAGCTTCCTGAACCAGTTCCAGCTGCTGCATATCAGGAGGAAGTTTTTCATCAGGAAGAGCAGGGAATTTCTCAGGAAGAGGAATCACTGGTAAATCATAATCAGCTGATTTTGGAAAAATACCGAGAAGGAAAAACTGCTATAGAAATTGCAAAAGAACTGGGACTAGGCGTCGGGGAAGTAAAGCTTGTAATTGGATTATTCAGAGAGGAAGAAATGTAATTTATGAAATTGAAATACTATTTGCGTGGATTAGGAATTGGAATTATATGTACCGCAATTATTATGGGAATTGCCCTCTCAGGAAATAAGAAGGAAACACTGACTGATGCAGAAATTATTGAACGTGCCAGGCTTCTCGGCATGGTTATGGAAGAGGACATAGAAGGGGCAGAAGACGCAGAATCCTCTGAGGTACAGGATCCAATTAATGAAAATAAGGATACTACAGAGAAGAAGTTAGAAGACAGCAAATTGAATAACAGCACGGAAGGAATTAAAACGGCGGGTGATAAGAAAGAAGACAAGCCTTTGGAAAATGATAAGGAATCTTCCGAAGACAAGCCTTCTGAGGAAAATAAGTCTGAGGGCGATAAACAGGATGAAACAGGGAAAACTGCACAATCTGAGACAAAAGATGATTCGCAAGAGCTGATTAAGGTTGAAATCAATACAGGAGAATACTCAGACGTCATTAGCCGTAAACTTTTTGAAGCAGGGTTAGTTGCGGATTCAGAAGCGTTTAACCGCTATTTAACACAGAAGGGGGCAGACGACTCTCTGAGAGTTGGAGTTTATCAGATTCCTAAAGGAGCTACACAAGACGAGATTATCCAGATTTTACAAGGAAAATCGAATTAGGACTTGCAAGTAAAAGAGTTCTGTGCTAGAATGAATAGCGAATTGTGTTGATGCACAGCTTGTCATGAATTTTCGTTAAATGGAGCGGCATAGAAATGGAATAGCTTGATTTGCCGCAAATTTTTAATGAAAATGAATGAGAGATTACACATATGCAGATCGGAAAGCAGGTGCCTGGTTGGTAGTTTTTCGAGAAGAAGCATATGGAAGATTATAACCAAATGGAGGTAGAATCATGGGCGTTATTTCAATGAAGCAGTTATTAGAAGCAGGTGTTCATTTTGGACATCAGACAAGAAGATGGAATCCGAAAATGGCTCCATACATCTACACAGAGAGAAATGGTATTTATATCATTGATCTTCAGAAATCTGTGGGAAAAGTAGATGAAGCTTATAAGGCAGTTGCAAATATTGTCACAGAAGGCGGAACAATTCTTTTTGTAGGAACTAAGAAGCAGGCACAGGATGCCATCAAAGCAGAAGCAGAACGGTGCGGGATGTTTTATGTAAATGAGAGATGGTTAGGCGGCATGCTGACAAACTTTAAGACTATTCAGAGCAGAATTGCCCGTCTTAAGGATATTGAAAGAATGTCAGAAGATGGAACATTCGATGTTCTTCCTAAAAAAGAAGTTATTGCACTGAAAAAGGAATGGGAGAAATTAGAAAAGAACCTTGGCGGAATCAAGGAGATGAAGAGGACTCCTGATGCAATTTTTGTCGTTGATCCAAAGAAAGAAAGAATATGCGTGCAGGAAGCTCATACTCTGGGAATTCCTTTGATTGGTATCTGTGATACTAACTGTGATCCGGAAGAGTTAGATTATGTAATTCCTGGTAATGATGATGCGATCAGAGCTGTGAAACTGATTGTTTCTAAAATGGCAGATGCAGTTGTGGAAGCAAATCAGGGAACTATTGAAGAAGAGGCTGTGGAAGAGACTGCTGAGGCAGCAGAAGAATAAAATCTATGATTATAGTTGCTATGGATTTAACAGCTTGAGCATATAAAGATATGAGAGGACAGACAGTATTGCCTGTCCTCAATTAAAGTGTAAAGCAGAAGTATGGAGGAGATAAAAATGGCTATTACAGCAGCAATGGTAAAAGAGTTAAGAGAGATGACTGGCGCAGGCATGATGGACTGCAAGAAGGCTTTAAATGAAACAAACGGCAATATGGATGAAGCAGTAGAATTTTTGAGAAAGAATGGACAGGCAAAGGCAGAAAAGAAAGCAGGAAGGATTGCTGCTGAAGGTCTTTGTACTGTTGTAGTGAAAGACGAGAAAACAGCAGCAGTGGTAGAAGTAAATTCTGAAACAGATTTTGTCGCTAAAAATGATACTTCTAAGTCTTTTGTAGAAGCAGTTGCAGTTCAGGCAGTAAATTCAGATGCTGCAGATCTGGATACTTTTATGGCTGAAGCATGGAATGAAGATACCAGCAAAACGGTAAAGGATGCATTAGTAGAAAAAGTAGCTGTAATCGGAGAGAATTTGAATATCAGACGTTTTGAAAAGGTTGTTGCTGAGAATGGATGTGTTGTTTCCTATATTCATGGCGGTGGAAGAATTGGTGTGATTGTAGAAGCAGATACTACAGTTGTTAATGATACTGTAAAAGAAGCTCTTACCAATATTGCAATGCAGATCGCAGCACTTTCTCCAAAATATGTGTCCAGAGATGAAATCAGTGAAGAATATATTGCACATGAGAAAGAAATTCTTCGTGCACAGATTATGAATGATCCTAAAGAGTCACAGAAGCCAGAGAAAGTAATCAATGGAATGATTGAGGGACGTGTCAATAAGGAATTGAAAGAGATCTGTCTGGTGGATCAGGTATATGTTAAGGCTGAAGACGGAAAACAGACTGTTGAGAAATATCTTCAGGCAGTTTCCAAAGAAGTTGGAGGTTCCGTTTCCGTTAAAAAATTTGTTCGTTTTGAGACTGGTGAAGGTCTTGAGAAGAAACAAGAAGACTTTGCAGCAGAGGTTGCAGCGCAGATGAATCAGTAAACTTCTGAGAAGAATTGATTTACGAACCCCTGAAAATCCCATAGAATGGGCATTTTCAGGGTTTTTTTGCGTTCTTGGGAGAGGTTCATAAATATTGTACCTTATTGGACATTAGTAGTCCAATAAGTGTGAATT
>CAJUCK010000084.1:0-671 GCA_910585395.1 uncultured Lachnospiraceae bacterium | reverse complement strand
TTTTGAGTGCTGATTTGGGGGATTTTTGGGGGAAGAGTTGGGGGAAAGGGTATCCCCCAAATGGTGTGTGAAAGTTTGCCTCGTTCTTTTGGGAAAAGGGGAGAAGTTTGCTTGGTGTTTCTTTTTGGGGGATAGTACTATCTTCCAAATTTGAATGTAAAATGGTGTATCTTCCCTCAAATTATTATAAGTTATCATATGGAAAATTTGGATTGATGAAAAATATGAAATAATTTATAATGTAGGAAGGGTAAAATGAATACTCGATAGAGTATTTTGTCTCCTAATTTGGGGACAGGCTGAAAACCGCATTATTTCGTGTTATTTGGTGTTGATTGTACCGTATTTTGTGGATGAAATAGAAGGATATGGACTAAATAACACTAGGTGGATGGGTGGAATTTGTGACCTGGATTCGTGTAATGGACTATATAACACCATATGGATGAAGACTATTATTTTATATGGCAAAAATATTATGTTATATAATTTGGAGAGGTAGGTGTCTATGCAGGAGCATGAGATTATATTATATCAGTTAGAGGATACAAATGTTTATGTGAATGTCATTTTTAAAGAAGAGACATTTTGGATGACGCAAAGAGCAATGGCAGAATTATTTGATTGCACAGCAGATAATATTTCATTGCATTTGAAAAATATTTATAAAG
>CAJUCK010000083.1:817-8639 GCA_910585395.1 uncultured Lachnospiraceae bacterium | reverse complement strand
TCAAACAGTTATTTATTCCAGGAATGATATTTGAAAACATGGGAATCACATATCTTGGACCCGTGGATGGCCATAATATTGGAGAAATGCGCCGGGTATTCCGCGAGGCGTCCAAAGTAAATGGAGCAGTGCTTGTCCATGTGATAACAAGAAAGGGAAAGGGATATCTTCCCGCAGAACGCCACCCTGCAAGATTCCATGGCGCAGAGCCGTTTCGAATTGAAACAGGGATTCCTTCTAAGCCAAGAGTTACCGCAAATTATACAGATATTTTTTCGACCGTAATGCGTAAGCTGGGAGAGCGGGATGCGAAAATAGTAGCGATTACTGCGGCAATGCGGGATGGAACAGGACTGAAACGGTTTCACAATCTGTTTCCAGAGCGTTTTTTTGATGTCGGTATTGCAGAAGGACATGCAGTCACATTTGCAGCCGGGCTTGCAGCAGCCGGGCTAAAGCCAGTAGTGGCAGTGTATTCTTCCTTTTTACAGCGGGCTTATGACCAGATTCTTCATGACGTCTGCCTTCAGGACCTGCCTGTGGTATTTGCAATTGACCGTGCCGGGCTTGTAGGGAGTGACGGAGAGACACATCAGGGAATTTTTGATTTATCTTATCTGTCTTCCATTCCTAATATGACTATCTTGGCTCCTAAGAATAAATGGGAACTTTCAGATATGTTAAAGTATGCCTTGAGTTTTGGGCATCCAATTGCCATTCGCTATCCCAGAGGTGAGGCGTATGCAGGGCTAAAAGAGTTTCGGCAGAAGATTGTCTATGGGAAGAGTGAGATCATTTGCAGAGAACATGAAATTGCATTGCTGGCAGTGGGAAGCATGGTAAAGACGGCTGAACAGGTGCAGAAATTATTGAAATCTATGGGATATTTCTGTTCGCTGGTAAACGTCCGCTTTGTTAAGCCTTTGGATACGGAATTGTTAGATGAGCTTGCCCAGAACCATCCGTTTTTGGTTACTATGGAAGAAAATGTGATAACGGGAGGGTTTGGAGAACAAGTACTTCATTATTTCAGTGAAAAGAGAGATGAGCAGATGCCGAAGGTTATGAATATCGCATTGGAAGATAAATATGTGGAGCAGGGAAATGTGGAAATATTGAAAAAAGAACATGGTCTGGATGTGGAATCTATTATAAAGCAGATTGTTGCAGGATATGTGCGGAAATAGAAAGGTTGGGAAATGAAAGAACGTTTGGATGTGCTGCTGGTGCAGCGTGGACTTGCACCTTCCCGAGAGAAGGCAAAAGTCATGATCATGGAAGGAAATGTATTTGTAGAAGGCCAGCGGGAGGACAAGGCAGGAACCTTTTTTGATGATAAAGCTGCTGTTGAGGTTCGGGGAAATACACTCAAATATGTAAGCAGAGGCGGCTTAAAACTGGAAAAGGCAATGAATGAGTTTGGCATTTTCCTGAATGGAAAGGTCTGTATGGATATTGGCGCATCCACAGGAGGATTTACAGACTGCATGCTTCAAAACGGGGCAGAAAAAGTATATGCTGTGGATGTAGGATATGGGCAGTTTGCCTGGAAGTTGCGCCAGGATTCGCGTGTAGTCTGCATGGAGAAGACAAATATTCGTTATGTAACGCCAAATGATATTGACGACGTGCTGGACTTTGCTTCTGTAGATGTTTCTTTTATTTCACTTACAAAAGTGCTGCCAGCGGCATGGGAACTGCTCTCTTCTCAGGGAGAGATGGTCTGCCTCATCAAACCTCAGTTTGAGGCAGGAAGAGAAAAGGTTGGTAAAAAAGGAGTTGTCCGGGACGCCGAGGTACATAAGGAGGTAATAGAAAAAATTCTTTCATTTGCCTTGGATATGGGATTTAGTATCAGGGATTTGAATTTTTCTCCCATTAAAGGGCCAGAGGGAAATATTGAATATCTTATGTATATCCAGAAGGGCGTAAAAAAAGATACAGATGACATTGATGTGTCAGAAGTGGTGGCACATGCACATGCAGCTTTGAACTAGCAGATGGCAGGGAAGCTCGGGAGGACGAGAAATGAAGCATTTTTATATGATTGTGAATCCAAAACGGGACGAACAATTGGAGCTTACCAAAGAGATTCAGCAGTTTATTTTAGATAAAGGAGGAACATGCGGATATCAGGTTAATCGAATACAGGAGGGTATGTCTTTTGACCGAAGCCAGATTCCAGATGCGACAGAATGTATTCTGGTCGTGGGAGGCGACGGCACGCTGCTTCGGGCGGCAAGAGATATGGCGGAAAGAAATATACCGCTGATTGGCGTGAATACTGGCCATGTAGGATATCTTTGCGAACTGGAAAGAGATACCGCAATTCCAGGTGTGCAAAAGCTTTTGACAGATGATGATTATGTAGTGGAGTCCAGAATGCTGTTGTCTGGCAGCTGTGCTGGCAGAGAAACAGCTCTTAAAGAACGGATTGCATTGAATGATATTGTGATTCACCGTTCTGGGATGCTGCAGGTGGTAAACCTGATTATTTCTGTGAACGGGGAATATTTGAATACATACAGTGCAGACGGTATCATTATCGCAACGCCTACTGGTTCAACGGCGTACAGCATGTCAGCAGGCGGACCCATTGTAGACCCCAGGGCAGATCTGCTTGTAATGACACCGATCAGCCCTCATACTCTCAATGCCAAGAGCATTGTGCTGGGAGCAGAGGATGAAATCACCATTGAGGTTCGTACAAGAGATGAAGGACAGGGGGAAAACGTGGAAATTAGCTTTGACGGGCAGGCTGTGGGGATTTTAAAAGAGGGGGAGAAAATACTGATAAAAAAGGCACAAGTCCGCGCCAGAATTTTAAAACTAAACCAAATGAGTTTTTTAGAAAGGCTCAGAAAAAAGCTGCAGGGGTGTAGTTGGTAAGGAAGTTGCAGGAGGTAGAAATGAAGTCAAAGCGTCACGCAAAAATACTGGAGATTATAGCAAAATATAACATAGAGACACAGGAGGATTTGTCGGATCGTTTGGAACGGGAGGGATTTCAGGTGACCCAGGCAACAGTTTCCAGAGATATACGAGAATTAAAACTGACTAAAATGCCAGGAAATGCTGGACGTCAGAAATATGTGGCACTCAATGAGACACATGCCGATATGAGTGAAAAGTATAACCGTATTTTCAAAGACGGGTTTGTATCAATGGACATGGCGCAGAATATCCTGGTACTAAAAACTGCTTCAGGAATGGCAATGGCAGTGGCAGCCGCGCTGGATGCCATGGACTGCCATGAAATTGTGGGGAGCATTGCAGGCGATGATACAATTATGTGTGCTGTCCGCACAGTGGAAGATACAGAGGTTCTAATGGAGCGTCTGCGTAAAATTGTAGAAAGTTAACTGATACATAAACTTGGTGACAAATCATAACATACTGCCGAAGCTGAGAGAGTAGAAGGAGAACGGATATGTTAGTAAGTCTGCATGTAAAAAATCTTGCCTTGATGGAAGAAGCCGAAATGGAATTTGGAAATGGATTAAATATTTTGTCTGGAGAGACGGGAGCAGGAAAATCCATTATTATAGGTTCCATCAATCTTGCACTGGGAGAAAAAGTGCCCAAAGAAATGCTGCGGGAGCAGTCGGAATATGCCTTGGTAGAACTGGTATTCCGAGTGGAAAATGAAGAACAGATACGGCAATTAAAGGAACTGGACGTTTATCCAGAAAATAATGAAATTATTATGTCGCGGAAAATAACAGCCAGCAGAAGTGTCGGAAAGATTAATTCAGAGACAGTTTCTGCCTTATGTATGAGAAAGGTTGCTTCTCTGCTCATTGATATTCATGGGCAGCATGAACATCAGTCCCTGCTCCATAAGAAGAAACATTTGGAAATTCTGGACGAATACGCAGCCGATAAGCTGAAAAATAAAAAAGATATTTTAAAAAAATGTTATCAGGAATACCAGCAGATTCTGGAAGAACAGAAACAGGCATTGCAGGATGGAGAAGGAAGAGAGCGAGAGCTTTCTTTTCTGGAATATGAAATTCAGGAGATTCAGGAAGCAGAGCTGTTACCAGGAGAAGATGAAGAACTGGAGCTTTCTTATCGGAAAATGGCTAACAGCCGCAGGATTATGGAGGTGGCTGGAACTGCATATGAGATGACTGGTGGAGATGACAGCGCTACAGAACAGATAGGACGTGCTCTGCGGGAACTGCAGTCTGTAACAGAGTATGATCCACAGCTGGGAGAATTGAGCGGACAGTTAGAAGAAATTGATGCTCTGCTGAACGATTTTAACCGGGAGCTGTCAGGATATATGTCAGATGGAGAATTTGATGAGGAGACCTTTTATGAGGTGGAAAAACGGTTGGATTTGGTGAATCATTTAAAAGAGAAATTTGGCGGAAGCATTGAATCTGTTTTACGGGCTAAGGAAGAGAAAGAACTACGCAGGGAACATCTGAGAGATTATGAAGAATATTTGTCCCAGTTACAAGAACGTCTGAATCAGTCTGAGAAGTCATTACAGGAAATCTCTCTTGATGTATCAAAGATTCGCCAGCGATCTGCCAAAAAGCTGGTGAAGCAGGTTCAGGAAGGATTGGTGGATCTGAATTTTCTGGATGTGGATTTTACGATGGAATTTAAAAATACAGAGAAATATACAGCAAACGGGACAGATGAGGCAGAATTTTTGATTTCCACCAATCCAGGAGAGCCTTTAAAACCATTAGGAAGAGTGGCTTCTGGTGGAGAACTGAGCCGTATTATGCTGGCCATTAAAACAATTCTGGCAGAGAGTGATCAGATTGAAACTTTAATTTTCGATGAGATTGATGCCGGAATCAGCGGCAGGACAGCTCAGATGGTGGCAGAGAAGATGAACCTTATTGGCAGGAACCATCAGGTAATTTGTATCACGCATCTTCCACAGATTGCAGCTATGGCAGATTACCACTTTCTCATTAGCAAGAATGTGGTTGGAAAGGCAACGTTTTCCAATATTATCCTATTAGAAGAGCAGGAAAGCATTACGGAGCTGGCGCGAATGCTGGGTGGAGTGAAAATTACGGATACCGTCCTGGAAAGCGCAAGAGAGATGAAAGAACTTGCTGTTTCTGTAAAAAATAAAAATTAATGCATATCTAAAAATCAAAAATCTGAGGCGTGGACAAAAAGTCCCGCCTTTTTATTTTAAAAATATCAAGAAGTTAAAAAATCCCAGAGTGAAAAAAGAAGAATTTCACATACTAAAAGAGGATTTCAAGTCATTTGAAATTCTATCAATTATAAAGGTATGTAAGGGTGTGTGAAAAGTTGAAAGAACATAAGCAGAACAAGATGAGGTACCAGAAATGGATTGCCTGGGGAAGCCTGATAGCAGGCTTTTGCTGGGGAATATTATTTTCATATTTTGCCGTTGAAGAGGTGATTCCCGATACCATTCGTATAGAAAAGGGAGAAACGCAGAATTTTGATTTTCATGTGCCCATAACCGCAGAGATGAAACAGGAAGGAATGGAAGTGTTTGGGAACCAGTCGCCCATGGTTGATAAGGATAAAATTACGCTGGATTTAAATGAGAGTTTTTCACTGAAATCACAGCAGCAGGGCAATTATTTTATGTCCTGTAAATTGTTTGGGTTGTTTCCTATAAAAGCTGTTTCAGTGGAAGTAGTGGATAAAGAGCAGGTAGTGCCCTGCGGCGTTCCTGTGGGAATATATGTGAAAACTGATGGTGTGTTGATTATCGGTACAGGAAGTGTTGTGGGAAACGACGGCATGAACTATGAACCGGCGGTTAACCTGGTAAACAGCGGTGATTACGTCAAGACAGTAAATGAACAGGTAGTAGAGAATAAAGATGATTTGATTGAAAAGATCAATCAGTCTCAGGGTGAACCTGTCATATTAGGGATTATGCGAGAGGAAGAGTATATTCAGATTAAAGTGGAGCCTGTAAAAACAGAAGAGAATGATTATAAGCTGGGAATATGGGTGCGGGATGATCTTGCAGGTGTGGGAACCTTGACTTTTTATGACAGCGAAGGGAAATATGGTGCATTAGGACATCCGGTCAGTGATATGGATACGGGGCTTACAGTCAGTTTGTCAGAAGGAACTCTGTATGAAGCGGAGATTGCGGGCATTACAAAAGGAGAAAAAGGAAATCCTGGAGAGATTTCAGGAGTTATTACTTATCTGGATCAGTATAAATTAGGAAGTGTTGAAGAGAATACCAGTGTAGGAATTTATGGAAAGCTGCAGCGGGTCCCAGAAGATGGTCAAAAGAACCAGCATTATCAGGTGAGCCTTAAGCAGAATATAGAAAAAGGCGAGGCAGTGATTGTATCTTCTGTCTCAGGCGAACGCAGAGAATACACCATCACTATAACCAATTTAGATTATAACAGTGATAACAAGGGAATTTTATTTCAGGTGACTGATCCTGATTTGTTAAATCTGACAGGTGGTGTGATTCAGGGTATGAGTGGCAGCCCAATTCTTCAGAATGGAAAAATAATTGGCGCTGTGACACATGTATTTGTACAGGATTCTACCAAAGGTTATGGAATATTTATTGAAAATATGCTCCAGCATTGACAAGAATAGCACAAATAAAAGAGGAAGATCGCGGAGGCTTCGTTCAGCCCTAAGCGGATCTTCCTCTTTTATGGATTCAGGAAAATTACGTATCAAAAATATGTTCTGATCGCGTTCCAAAAAATAATCGTCAAAAATTTTAAAACATACGACATGATTCGACAGATTATACAATTATACAATCAGTATAATGGGATTGTGATAAAAAAGGGGTGCGGCATTAGACAGGTTTCGTGCAAATGTTCGGGTTGTGTAGTTCTCATGTCGAAACTCAAAGATATCTTTTTATTGAAGGTACTTTCAGATATGTTATAATGTCGAATGACATGGAAATGCTGGGAGCCAGAGCCCTTGGGATTTTGTTGAAATGCCTTTTTTTGAGGGAATACCAGAAAAAACAGCAGGAGGATTTTAGCGTGGAAAAATTAAATGTAGCGATTGCAGACGATAATGAGAGAATGTTGCAAACCTTAGGAGATATTGTGAAGAGTGACGATGAGCTTCAGGTAGTGGGAACAGCAAAAGATGGGGAAGAAGCGTATGAAATGATAAAAAGACAGGAACCAGATGTTGTATTATTAGATATTGTTATGCCGAAATTAGATGGCTTGACAGTGATGGATAAAGTAAAAAATGACAAAAATATCAAAAAGCATCCAGCATTTATCATGATTACGGCAATTGGGCAGGAGAAGATTACAGAAGATGCATTTTCACTGGGCGCCGATTATTATATCATGAAGCCTTTTGATAATGATGTGGTGCTCAATCGAATTAAACATGTGAGGAATCTGGAAATGCGTAAGACGTCTGAAGTCCGCAAGGTAAATGCTTATGAGAAGAAACAGGAATTAGAAGAACGCAATTTGGAAAATGATGTGACAAGTATTATTCATGAGATTGGAGTTCCTGCACATATCAAAGGATACCAATATCTCAGGGAAGCCATTGTCATGTCAGTGACAGATATGGAAATGCTTAATTCTATTACAAAGATTCTTTATCCAGGAATTGCCAAGAAATATCAGACAACTCCAAGCCGTGTGGAACGTGCGATTCGTCATGCCATTGAAGTGGCATGGAGCAGAGGTAAAATGGACACCATTGATGAATTGTTTGGCTATACGATTCATAATGGAAAAGGAAAACCTACAAATTCTGAATTTATTGCTTTAATTGCAGACAAAATTCGGTTAGAATATAAGTTAAGAGAGTGATGTATTATCGCCAGGCAGATACATAGATC
>CAJUCK010000083.1:0-807 GCA_910585395.1 uncultured Lachnospiraceae bacterium | reverse complement strand
ACCCTCCCAGGAATATAATTTTGGAGGTTTTCACAATGAAAAAAATACTCTTTGCAGCGTCCGAGGGAAATCCGTTTATTAAAACAGGAGGTTTGGCAGACGTGGTGGGTGCACTGCCCAAATATTTAGACAGCAAAAAATTTGATGTGCGGGTGATTTTGCCAAAATATTTGTGTATTCCAGAGAAGGACAGGCAGAAAATGTCACATGTGACAGAATTTTATGCGGATATGCCGAGAGGGAGAGAGTACATAGGAATCGATAAAGTAAAGGCAGAAGGCATTACTTATTACTTTATTGATAACGAACATTATTTTGCAGGGGATAATCCCTACAATCAGATTTTTGAAGATGTAAATAAATTTGCATTTTATTCCAGAGCAGTCCTGGCAAGTCTGCCAGAGATTAAGTTTTGTCCGGATATTATTCATTGCCATGACTGGCAGACAGCATTGATTCCAGTGTTTTTAAAAGAATTTTATGGAAATGATTCTTTTTTTGCAAAGATAAAGACAGTTATGACAATTCATAACCAGAAATTTCAGGGAAGATGGCGGATGGATGATATTGAGAACTGCCGTGATCTTTCAGCAGACTGCAGGTATAAGGCAATGGAAGCCTATAAGGAGACAAATTTTTTAAAAGCAGGTATTTTATATGCAGACCGTGTGACTACAGTGAGTGAGACTTATGCAGAAGAGATAAAATTTGCAGAGGGCGGTGAAGGTCTGGAAGGAGTCATGAGAGAAGTATCAGGCAAATTGTCTGGAATAGTAAATGGCATTGATTATGAGGAATACAATTCTA
>CAJUCK010000082.1:5996-8662 GCA_910585395.1 uncultured Lachnospiraceae bacterium | reverse complement strand
GAACTGGTGGTGCGTCGTCAGAAACTGCGCTCCAGCATGGAAGCACAGGTGGCAAATATAAAGAAAGCAAAAGCAGAAATTCAAAAACTGGTTAAGGCTCACCCAGGAAATGAGAAAGAAATCCAGGAAATTCTGGACGCTCTGGATAAAGAATGCGGGCTCACAGCATAGGGGAAGGAATGCATGATTCAAAAAATAATATGAGATTCTGGAAAAAATTTTTAAATTGGCGCTTTTGGTCAGGAATCGTTGGGGCAGTACTTGTGATAGCTCTGATTGATATTGTAAGACAATATTGCCCCTATATCAATCTTCCCAGAGTTGCGGCAGAGGATTTGGAGACCTTGTGTTTAGATGGATATGAGAAAGTAATGTTTGTAGCACATCCAGATGATGAATTGCTTTGGGGAGGACAGCATTTGCTGGAGGACAACTATCTGGTGGTGTGTCTGACCAGAGGAAATGACAGCGTCCGCCGCGCTGAGTTTGAAGCTGTTTTGAAGAAGTCTGGAGATAAGGGATTGATTTTGTCTTACCCAGATAAAATTGGAAGTAAGCGCAGTGACTGGAAATTTTGGAAAAAAAGGATAGAGGCAGATATTGCGTCTGTCTTACGGTATAAAGACTGGAAAGTGGTGGCAACCCACAATGAAAAGGGAGAATATGGACATCAGCACCATATTATGACCTATGAAAGTGTAACAAAAGAGCTGAAAGAAACTGGTTGTCAGGCTGATTTGTACTGGTTTGGAGCATACTATGTGAACGATAAGATTCCCTATGACCTGAAAGAGATGGACAAAGCTGTTTATAATCAGAAACGGGAACTTGCAGCACTATATAAAAGCCAGCGCTCTACCATACGTAAATTATATCATATGCTTCCTTATGAATATTGGACTCTGGCAGAAAAATAAATGAATTATGTACTAGGGAAGAGGTGCACAGGATTATGCAGAATGCAATTGTGAGAGCAGTGGATTTACTTTTTGGATCGCTTCCGTTTTCAAAGGAGAATGAGGAATACAAAGAAGCTGTGATGTCTCTTGCAGAGAAAAAATATGAAAAAGATCTTGAAGAAGGAAGCTGTCCGACAGAAGCAGCAGGAAATTTTTTAATTCATTCTGACACGCTTTGTCATGCCAGTTCCTATTTAGGCATGAAAGTTTTGCCTGACGCATCCAAGATCAAAATGGCAGAAGGAGAACAATTTTTTCGAAAAATGCAGAAAAGACTGAGAAGAAACTATATTCTGGCTGCATTTTTTCTGGCTTTATTTTTTAATTCTCTCATTACATTTTTCTTGAACTTCAAATTTCCAGAGCGTATTCTTATCGCAATTGAATGTTTTATTTTTGGAATGGCGTCTTATCTGGTATTAAAAAGACAAAAATATACTGTAAAATCATATCATTTTTTTGACATGTCGTTTGAATCTAAATGCCGGAAAATTGCTGAAGAAAAGTATGATTTTTATACCAAAAAGCTGACAAATACGCTGTTTGGTACATTTTCTATGGCGTTTATTCTGATTTTCTCAGTATCACTTGAATTTACTGCCCTTCGGTATTCTCTGAACGAAGTTGTAAATACTGTCAATTTTTACTTGTTTTCTATTCTTTTATTTGTATATTTAATATTGAAAAATTTTTTCTGCAGGAAGCTTTATTCAAATTTTTTTTGTAAAAGAAAGAACCTGGAATATATGTGTGAATTGCGGAAAATTGGTTTATGTTCCTTGTGCTACTATCTGTTTTTTCTTATAATTCTGCTTTTTCTGCGAAACAAAATAGAAAATATTTTTTCCATTGCTATTATCGTAATGATTCTTTATCTTACTCTTGCAGTTTTTTACAATTTTACAAGGCGGCGCAGCTTTACAGGCAGGAACATGGTATGGAACATTCGTAAGATTCTCTGTTATACGCTAAGTGCGGCATGTTTTTTTGCATACAGTTTTATGAGGCTTGATTTATATCTGCTCCAGCCTTATATCAATACGGTTTCTACTGTTGGAAAGAATACCAATGACATTTTATATGATGAAGACACAGGTATCTATACTATTTCTGCAAAAGAGGACAGGTTCAAAATACTGCAGCTTACAGACATTCATTTGGGGGGAAGTACTTTGTCCATTGTGGAGGATACGAAAGCATTAAAGGCATGTTATACGTTGATTCAAAAGACTAAACCGGATCTTGTTGTGGTGACAGGAGATCTCGTATTTCCTATGGGAATCATGTCTTTTTCTTTTAATAACAATGCACCTATAATGCAGTTTGCAAATTTTATGAGGAATACAGGGATTCCATGGGCATTTACGTATGGGAACCATGACACGGAAACATTGGCGACATTGAGCAGATCTGAGGTAGATATGCTTATGAAATCATTGTCTTATAAAACTTCTAAAAATCTGCTTTATCCCTATGTACAGCCAGATGTATATGGAAGAAGCAATCAGGTGATTGAGATCCGGTCTTCAGATGGCAGTCTGATGCAGGCCCTTTTTCTGATTGATTCCAATGATTATGTGGAGGCTGGCGGTATCAATGAGTACGATTATATCCATGATGATCAGGTGGCATGGTATCAAAGAATGGTGCAGAATCTTTCTGAACATGAGGGCTATACGGTTCCATCTATGATTTTTACACATATTC
>CAJUCK010000082.1:3949-5986 GCA_910585395.1 uncultured Lachnospiraceae bacterium | reverse complement strand
TAATGACTTATACGAAAGGGGCAGCAGTGAAGTGACGTATTATTATGGAGTTCTCGGAGAGAAAATGATTGACAAGATCTGCTGTTCAAAGTATGAAAGCAGACTGTTTGACACTGCTGTAGATCTGGGCAGCACCCAGGCGGTATTTTGTGGACATGATCATTATAATAACCAGTCTCTGGAATATAAAGGAATCCGTTTAACTTATGGCTACAGTATTGATTACCTTGCTATGCCAGGAATTGAGAATGATACAGAACAGAGAGGGGCGACATTGATTACCTTGAATAAAGATGGAACGTATTCTGTAAAACCTTTCAGATTAATGGATCTAACCTAGAAAGAGCAGATGATTTTTGTAACTGTCAATTTATATGATGAGGCAGCAGAGCAGAAATAAAAAAGAGATGTTGTTTTGTCAGTTTTTCTACGAAAGAAAAGCCCCTTGGGTTTCCTTTCGTAGAAAAATAATGATTGCACTGCAGCGAAGATAAATTCAATTACTGAGCAGTACGCCACAGACGGGAGGTTTCTCAAAGCGAAAATTTTTGGCAATCTTTCAGCAGATCTTTGTATCGTTATTTCTGCGGACAATCAAAAGCTGGATTGAATGCATAGAAATTTTTGGAATCCAAGTGTTCCTGTGTAATACGGAGCCCTTCACCGAAACGCTGGAAGTGTACCACTTCACGTTCACGCAGGTAACGGATTGGATCTGCAACTTCTGGATCTTTTACAAGACGCAGAATATTTTCATAGGTGCTGCGCGCTTTCTGCTCTGCAGCCATATCTTCCATCAAATCCGTAATCGGATCGCCCTTGGACTGGAATTCACAGGCATTGAAGGGAATTCCTCCAGCAGCCTGGGGCCAGAGGGCAAGCGTATGATCCACATAGTATTTATCAAAACCAGATGCTTTGATTTCCTCTGGAGACAGATTTTTTGTCAGCTGATAGATGATCGTGCAGACAATTTCCATGTGCGCCTTCTGTACCAATATCAGTCAATAATCCTGCCACTTCCCGATAAGGAATGGTGTAACGCTGAGACAGATACCGCATAGAGGCAGATAATTCACCGTCAGGACCGCCAAACTGGCTGATGATTACCTGTGCTATCTGAGGGTTTGTTTGTGTAATATTTACAGGATATTGTAATCGTTTTTCATAATTCCACATTTAGCAATAACCTCCTTCCCAGGGCATTGGCTGAGTAGACCAAAGCCACATCTGATCTGGTTTTGCTGTGTCCAGGGTAAGAGGACCGTAGTTATCTTCATATTCTTTTAAAGCTTTCATCCGTACTTCACGGAAATGATTGAAGTAGGAGATTGCTTTCTGGTCTGTAGGATGAGTATCGAGATAGAGTACGATATCATTGACTGCGAAACTTACCATATTGATCCATTGAAATAATTTCATTTGTTCCATCTGATTTCCTTTCATTTCATGCAGCCTCCTTTCCCATAAAAAGGTTTATTTAACTCTGGGAAAATAGTGCCGTACTGAAGTGCTTTATCGGGTTCATAAGTCTCATTCATGAGCTGCCAGGGCACATAAGCCATTGCAATTGCCATGCCAGAAAGGGGGTCTGATCTGTCTGGACAGGGATGAGGCATAGGAGGACGATTTCGCATGGGCCGCTGAGCTCTGGCGGGAGCACAGCCATTTTGTCGCTGAGGAGGTCTTTGGCTGCAGCCACAGTCAGAAGCCATATTATAATTTGCCATATTGCTGATTCCTTTCACATATATTCTGTTCTTTATAGAATATGACAAAAAAAGTAAAAGGTGCGTTTATGCAGATGAAGATAAAAAATCTGCGATAAGGGCACAGAGGATTAGCTGCTGTTGAATGAATATGTTCTGATAATTTTGACAGCCGTTCAGACTGCGTCAGCACCGGATAATTTTGCTGTACCATCGTTTATACGACTGCAGTTCAAAGAGAACTTGGCATATTTTATGCTATTGATAATCCTGTAAATTTGGTATATAATCAGAGTTAGTGATATAGAACCACAGAGGAAGGCAAGGA
>CAJUCK010000082.1:2345-3925 GCA_910585395.1 uncultured Lachnospiraceae bacterium | reverse complement strand
TAGAAGGAATCATCAGGCATGACTACATAGTGACAGATATCGTGATGGAGAAGGCAGTTATGCGCCGTTTGGAAGCATTGGGAATCAACAGCGGAAGCAGGCTGCGGATGATGAATCAGAAGAAAAATGGAACAGTGATTATTAAGGTGCGAGGCACCCGTTGGGCAATTGGGCGAGATATAGCAGGAGGAATTCAGGTAGTGCCGGCAGTGCAGGATGATAAGGGGGATGCTCATGGAAACGATTAGAGTTGGATTTGTGGGAAATCCCAATTGCGGGAAGACAACATTATTTAATGCTTATACAGGGGCAAACCTGAAGGTGGCCAACTGGCCGGGAGTGACAGTAGAGAAAATGGAAGGAGAGACTAGCTACAAAGGCCAGAAATTAAAACTCATTGATCTGCCTGGGATTTACAGTCTTACGTCTTATTCTATAGAAGAAAAGGTGTCCAGGCGGTGCATCATGGAACATGAGGTGGATGTTATTATCAACATTGTGGATGCGTCAGCGTTAGAGAGGAATCTTTATTTGACCATGCAGCTTTTGGAATTGGGCAAGCCGGTTGTTCTGGCTTTGAATATGATGGATATTGTGGAAGAGCGGGGGATGGAGATTGACCTGCATCGTCTTCCAGAAATGCTGGGAGGAATCCCAGTGGTTCCGGTTTCCGCCAGAAAACGCAGTGGGCTTGACGTACTTCTGCATGCAGCAGTTCACCATTATGAAGAAAAGCATCAGGCAGATGTAGTGCGTTATCAAGATTATATAGAAGAAAAAATTACGGCATTAGAACAGGTGCTTAAAAATCAGTATCCGCTGGCAGAAAATATCCGCTGGCATGCCATTAAATTATTGGAACAGGACGAGGAAATTACTGAAAAGTTTCCAGTTAATCTTCCAGAAATGCTGAGTCGAAGTTATGAAAAGGATATTATAAATCAAAAATATGATTATATAGAAGAAATTTTGGAAGATACGCTGTTCTATAAATCAGAGAAGGCAGCTTTTACAGACAAGGTGGATCAGGTGCTGACTCACCGTATATGGGGAATGCCTATTTTTTTCGGAGTGATGGCGGTAGTGTTTTTTCTCACTTTTTTTGTAGGAGATACCTTAAAAGGCGGTTTTGAGGTCATTCTTGATTCCATTTCTGGCGGAACACAGAACGTTTTGGAATATATAAAGGCAGCTCCCTGGCTGATTTCTTTGATTGTAGATGGGATCATTGCAGGAGTGGGAGGAATTCTGACATTTTTGCCCAATATTTTTATTCTGTTTCTTGCTCTTGCATTTTTGGAGGACAGTGGTTACATGGCAAGAGTTGCCTATGTGATGGATGGACTGATGGGACATTTGGGATTATCTGGAAAAGCTTTTCTGCCTATGGTGCTAGGGTTTGGCTGTACAGTTCCGGCAGTGATGGCGTCCCGCACTCTTGAAAAAGAATCAGACCGGAGAAGAACGATCTTGATTACCCCGTTTATGTCATGTTCAGCCAGGCTGCCTGTCTATGTGCTGTTTGCAGATATGTTTTTTGGGAAATATGCCATGCTTTCTGCTTTATCTATGTATTTTTT
>CAJUCK010000082.1:0-2335 GCA_910585395.1 uncultured Lachnospiraceae bacterium | reverse complement strand
GGCAGTTGCGGCAGCATTGGTGATTCACCGAATTGAGACGCATACGGAGCATCATACGCTATTGATTGAGCTGCCGGAATATAAAACGCCTAATGCAAGGACGATTGCAGTATATGTTTGGGAAAAAGTCAAGGACTACCTCACCAAAGCAGGAACTACCATTTTTATTGCTTCTATAATTATCTGGTTTTTACTCAATTTTGGTGTCCATGGAATGGTGGAGGAAGTGTCAGACAGCTTTGGTGCTGTACTCGGCCATTGGATGGAACCTTTGCTGGCTCCGGCAGGACTTGGAATGTGGCAGATTGGAGTGGCTCTGATTTCAGGTATTTCTGCCAAAGAGGTGGTGGTCAGCAGTTTCTGCGTACTGTTTGGTATCAGTAATGTGAATTCTGCAACAGGAATGGCGGCGCTGACAGAGCAGTTTGCCCAGGCTGGATTTGGTCCTTTGAATGCTTATTGTATGATGATTTTCTGTCTGCTTTATATTCCTTGTGCTGCTACGATTGGTACCATTCGAAGAGAAACACGTTCCATGAAGTTTACCTTGCAAATGATGGCGTTTCAGCTTTTGGCTGCCTGGACAGCGGCAGTTTTAGTATACCAGATTGGAAGTTTGCTCATCTGATATATTGGGAGAAAATGTATTTAATGAAAAACAAGGGAATTGCTTGCAAGAAGGAACGATACCATGTTAAAATACTGATAAATAGAAAAGAGAGAGGTAATTACAATGTATGCAGATGAAAATGTGATCAGAATCAAACATGATGTACTACATGAAGTGGCAAGGCTTGCCTTTGCAGGAGAATTGGACGCCAAGAGGGACCATATTGCGTTAGAACTCATTCCTGGACCTAATCCCCAGTTCCGCTGCTGCATTTATAAGGAAAGAGAGATTATCAGGCAGAGGGTTCGTCTTGCAGAGGGAAAGGCGCCTGGCGCAGCAGACGATGGAAATATTATTCAGGTCATTAGTTCGGCTTGTGAAGATTGTCCTATTTCCAGTTATACGGTAACAGAGAACTGCCAGAATTGTATTGGTAAGGCATGTATCAATGCATGTAAGTTCGGTGCTATTTCTACTGGAAGGGAACGTTCTCATATTGATGCTTCTAAATGTAAAGAGTGTGGAAAATGTGCACAAGCCTGTCCTTACAATGCAATTGCACACTTAAAGAGACCATGTAAATACAGCTGCCCGGTGGATGCGATTACATATGACGAGCATGGTATTTCTATTATCGACAAAGAAAAATGCATTCGCTGTGGTAAATGTATTCATAGCTGTCCTTTTGGAGCAATCGGCTCTAAGACATTTATTGTGGATGTTGTGGAAGCTTTGAAATCTGGCAGAAAAGTTTATGCAATGGCGGCGCCGGCTACAGAAGGGCAGTTTGGAGCAGACATCACCATGGCAAGCTGGAAAAAAGCGATGAAAGAAGTAGGTTTTGAAGATTTTTATGATGTTGGACTTGGTGGAGATATGACGGCTGCCTATGAGGCAGAAGAATGGGCAGAAGCATATAAGGATGGAAAGAAGAAAGTGACTTCCTGCTGTCCCGCGTTTGTAAATATGGTGCGCCAGCATTATCCAGAACTTGCAGAATGTGTTTCGACTACAGTTTCTCCAATGTGTGCTGTTTCACGCTTGATTAAGGCAAAAGACCCAGATGCAGTGACCGTGTTTATTGGACCCTGTATCGCTAAAAAGTCTGAGGTTGTGGATCAGAAGATTCCAGGTAATGCAGATTATGTACTGACTTACAGTGAAATTCGTGCCATCATGAAAGCAAAAGAGGTAACTTTGGAGCCATGTGCAAATGATGACCAGATTGCATCGGTATATGGTAAGAGATTTGCTAATTCCGGCGGAGTCACAGAAGCAGTTCTGCAGAGTCTGAAAGAGTCCGGAGATGAGATCAATGCAAAAGTCTGCAGGGCAAATGGCGCGGCAGACTGTAAGAAAGCCCTTCTGCTTCTAAAGGTTGCGAAACTGCCAGAAGACTTTATTGAAGGTATGGTTTGTGATGGAGGCTGTGTAGGAGGGCCAAGTGCTTTCAGCGACCAGACATCATCCAGACGAAATCGTGACACATTGATTTCACAGGCAGACGAGCGTGGAATTCTTGAGAATTTGGGTAATTATGAGATGGACAGCTTCTCTATGCATCGTGACTGAGAATAAATATAAGAGCTGTTTCTATCATTTGAAATATGAAAGGGGCGGGCGATTCAGTCCCTTTCATAAGACGGAATTAGAATTGTTTTTGGAAACGGCATAGCGTTGGCTATGCCGTTCTGTTGTACTTGATTTATTGTTTTACATACGGCC
>CAJUCK010000081.1 GCA_910585395.1 uncultured Lachnospiraceae bacterium | reverse complement strand
TCTTTTCCCTGATGGTTTTCCAGTCCAAATTTTTCCATGATATACTGTCCGTATACTTTTGTAAATTTGAAAGAACCATTAATATTTGTATGGTTAATATTTTCAAAATCATTGATTTCTTGAAACTCAAAACTTTCATATAATTCTTTATCATTAAAATTTAAGAAATCCATTCCATATTCTTTGATAATGTCGCCTACACGATTATATCCGCCAAGATTTTTTTTCCAAAGAACTGGTGGAGCCATAAATTGAATTTTAATATCCTGCTGCTGAGCGCACCATTCCAGTAAATCTCTCAAAGCAGTTTCATTTCCTATTCCAATATCCGTTCTCTCATCAGAATAAGGATGAGTTTTATCTTTGTCCAGTCCATGGGACAAGAATCCTTTCTGATAAGTAGAATTCAGATAAGAAGGTCTTGAATGTACAAAATCTTCTTCACTTAATTCTTTCCATCTGGAATGGAACTGTATAATGGGAAAATAATACTGCATCTTATCCATACCAGTAATACCAGAGTATTTACAGTAATTTTCTATCATATCAAGACGGTTTAAAGAAAATTTCATGTTGTCTAACACGAGATAAAATTTTTTATCTTCTTTGTTTGTCTGGGCAAAAGCAGTCGCATCAATGACAAGTACTTTAGGTTTTTGAGTTTTTAGTGCTTCTATGGCGACGTTTTTAATAACATAGCTTGGCATGATAGAAGTGGAAATTTCCATGGATGCCATTCCAAGTTCCTTCCAGGCGAAAGCAGGCTGCCAGTATTTGTAAGTATGGCTGTTGCCAACAAACACAGCGTCTACAGTATTTGGTTCCAGATTATAATATCCTTCAAACATCATTTCAGCATCCTCAGCATTTGGTCCTAATATGCTGTTGACACCAGAAAAAAGCAAAGCGCCCAGTAAGAAGAAAGCGATCGTTTTTACAAATTTTTTTATCATTTCTTAAACTCCTTAAAACTGCTGATATATAAAATCACTGCTGTTATATGCAGGTCCATAAATTCCAAAGATAATAATCAGGAAAAATGCAGTCCAACAGATCAGCCACCGGAAAATAATTCCCTGGGAAGCAATACTTTCTCTAATTTGAATTCCTCTTTCATGGGCAAGATCTACCAGCAAAATTAAAACTGACATTGTAAAAGCAACTGCCAGATCTTTTCCGTCCAGTCCCAGGTTGAATAATGTTCCATCTACCAGCTGCCATGGCATTGGGCAGAGAAAAATATTTTGTATCATAATTAAAGCCATAGTACAGGAAGCTGATTTTGGAAAAAATCTTCCGATAGAACAGAGTAAAAAGGTCCGCAGTGTTTGGAATAATTTCCAGCCAAAAGATGTTTCTTCTACATGGAACAGAGAAATTCCTTTTTTGTATACGGGCTGTAATAAAATACCAGCTGCGATAATTGTTCCATTCCAAATTCCATAAGCCGCATATATCCAATTGGGGCCATGCCAGAATCCTACCAGAAAATATACCAAAAACATTGCAAGAAATGGAGGAAGACGTTTTCCGATATAATTACCAAATACTTTTCTTGCTTTTTTGCCAAGTACCGCGAATTTTTTAGAGAGGGATAAAGGGTAGAAAATATAATCCTTCATCCATCCGCCGAGGGTAATATGCCATCTGCGCCAGAATTCTTCAATAGATTTTGAAAAATAAGGCTGTCGGAAATTTACTTCCAGATTTATTCCAAATATCTGGGAAACACCTGATGCGATATCCATTCCTCCTGAAAAATCCGCATAAATCTGGAATCCGTAACAAATCGCTGAAGTTAATAAAATCATTCCGCCATAGCTGGTATAGTTTTGAAAGACAGTATTGACAAGGGTTCCGATACGGTCCGCCAGTATTAATTTTTTCATAAATCCCCATAAAATTAACTGGCATCCGAATTTTAAATTTGTTGAGTCAAAGGCATGGCCTTCCTTAAATTGGACAGCCAATTGATCGTATCTGGCAATTGGTCCCTGAACAATCTGTGGGAAATAAGACATAAAAAGGGCAAATTTTAAAAAATTGCGGTCAGCTTTATATTTTCCCCAGTAAATATCTGCCATATAGCCGATTGCCTGTAAGGTATAAAAAGAAATTCCCAGCGGAATCATTAAATCAAGCTGCAAATTTTTGATTTCAATTCCAAAAATTTGAAATAAGGATGATACATTTCCAGTAAAAAAATTAGAATATTTGAAAAAAATTAATACTCCAAGATTGATTATAATTCCTAGAAAGAGAATTCCCTTTTTCTTTCTTGTCACAGAAAGTTTATATTTTTTACGATCAGAGGAAGTCATATGCCTGCCATGGAGATTTAGATAATATGCTTTCTTGAGATTTTGTCTTTCAAGAAAAAGTCCAGTCAGCCAGGTTATGACAGTCATCCCTGCTAGAACAAACACAAGGTAAGTACTGTTCCACCAATAAAATAGATAGCTTGCAGTAAGCAGAATCGTCCATCTATATTTTAAGGGAAAGATAAAATAAACGATACAGACCAGAGTTATGAATAACAAAAAAATTGCAGATGTAAAAGCCATTTTATTGTTTTCTCCTTTGCAATTATTTTTCGATAGTTTAATCTTATTTATCAAATATGATACAAGTTTGATAAAATGAAAAAGTAAAAAGAAAGATTGTATTGATGAATTTAAAATCAAACTTATATCACAATTAAGGATTATCTTAAATTTACGTAAAAGAAAAAATTTATGGAGGGAAGATATGAAAAAGTGCAGAAAATGTGGACTTCCTGAACATTATCAGGGAATAATATTGAATGAGAATCATGTATGTAATTACTGCGAATTTTATGAAAATAATAAAGAGGTATTTTCAGATTATAAATCTTTAGAGATACAATTTGAAGAAGAGATAGAAAAGGCTAAGAAAAAAGCGGCAGAGACTGGGGCAAAATATGATTGTATCACGGGTTTAAGCGGCGGCAAAGACGGTGCGTATATTACTTACCAGCTTCAGCATAAATATGGCCTTCGAGTGCTGACTTATACTTTGGATAATGGATTTTCGACAGAATTTGGAAGAAAAAATATTGAGATTCTTCTCGATAAACTGGATGTGGAACATATATGGGTGAATGTAAAAGATTCTACACTGCGACAGTTTTATTCTGCCAGTATGAAGCTGATAAAGAATTTCTGTAGTGTATGTTTTCATTTTTGTCATTATTACAGCCATCTTCTGGCATCACAGTATGGGATTCCACTTATCGTCAATGGCCGTACCAGGAGCCAGATTCTTCAGTCAGCAGATAACATAAAAGGGATAGAACCTTTTGAGATATCAAGAGATTTAAAATCTTTTGAATACCAGATGTTCAAAAGACTTGTGGACAAACTTGAAAATAACAGCTGTATTGATTTTATGCCGGAACATGAAATAACTTCCCTTTCTTATTTTATTTATCATGATATCAGTGATGAAGAAAAGATGGATTTTCTGGAAAAAAACATTGGCTGGATCAAACCCAAAAGCAGTGTTCCTCATGCTGACTGCTGGGCACATCCTGTTGCAGAATATTACAGCATTGTCAAACATGGCTACCCAGTTCGAACAGGGGAACTGGCAGAAATGGTGAGAGAAGGTAAAATGAATTTAACTCAGGCAGAACAGGAATATAAGGAAGATTGGAACATGTATCGAGTACTTGAGCCAGAGATGGAACAGCGCTTTATGAGAAGAATCTGTATAAAAAATAGAGCGGGGTGTTAAATTAGCGCTAAGAAATGGGATAATTTGTAATGATAAATTCCAAATTATTCCTTTTTTTATTGTAAAAAATTATGCTGTCTACTTCACAATTGTTTATTTTTTTGTTAAAATTTTACTATGTATTGTCTTGTAAGTTATAAAAAGTGAAGGATGGTGTTACATGACGCACATGGAGAAGGCGGAGAAACTTCTGCACCAGCAGTATCACTGTTCTCAGGCATTATTTGGAGCATTTGCAGAAGACTTTGGCTTAGATTTAAAGACAGCCTTTAAAATCAGCACTTGTTTCGGAGGAGGAATGCGGCAGGGAGGGACTTGTGGATGTATTACAGCATCTCTCCTTATACTGGGAATGGCACTGGGCTTCTATGATTCTCAGGACAGAGAACTGGAAGTTTATGGAAATAAAAAAACAGATGAGTTTATGAAAAGATTTACAACAGGCATGGAAGGTGCGGTAGACTGCCGGGATATTTTAGGAAAAGATATTTCAAGACCAAAAGAGATGGCGGAAATACGCAAAGAAGGTTTAATTTTAAGGAAATGTCCGCAGGCAATGAGTATCAGTATTGAGATATTGGAAGACATCTTAAAAGAATATTTTGAAAGAAAGGAAGAGAGGAGTATTCGTTTGGAGGATATTCCAGAAAACGATGAGATAAGGTCAGAACTGGAGAATATAAAGAAACGTCATCAGTTTAGAAGAAATGTAAATGACCTTTTGTTCTCTTCTGTGAAAGGAATTGGCTTTATTAAGTTTGATATTCGAAAATTTAAGATTGTAAATGATTTATATGGAGAAAAATTTGGAGATGAAGTTTTAGAATTTATTAAGAAGCAGTTAGAAAAAATCTGTCAGAGAGATCAGTATTTTATAAATCTGCGCAGTGATGTGTTTATGGTTGTCACAGAATATGACAGAGAAGAGGAGTTGGTCGAATTTATAGAGAGGCTTGATTCCAGAATCAGTAATTTTAAAAATGTAAAGATACAGATATCTTATGGTGTTTATACCGTAGAAGATAAAGAAATGGAATTTAGACAGATGGAGGATAGAGCAGCGATGGCGAGAAGAGCTGCAAAAAATAATGTCCTCGCCAATATTTTGTTTTATAAGGAACAGTTTAAGGAATCCTTGTATAATCGCAAATTTATAGAAGAAAATATGCAGTCAGCCATTGCAGAGCAGCAGTTTGTGATGTATCTTCAGCCAAAATACAGTATTTCCAGAAATGAAATAGTTGGTGCGGAGGCGCTTGTGAGATGGAAAAATCCAGAACGTGGGATGATTTATCCAAATGAATTTATTCCTGTGATTGAAGAAAATGGGTTTATCAAAAAAGTGGATTATTATATATGGGAAAAAGCTTGCCGTTTTATTAGAAAATGCGAAAATGCCGGAGTCGGCTGCTTTCCTATTTCTGTAAATGTATCAAGAATTCATCTGCAGGATAATGAGTGTGTTCAAATTCTTTCTGATTTGATAAAAAGAAGCGGAATTGCCAAAGAGCGTTTGGAGCTGGAAATTACTGAGACAGCAGATGATCAGCAGATCAGCACGAAAGCGTTAAAGCTTAAAGAAGAAGGATATACATTATTGATGGATGATTTTGGAAGTGGATATTCTTCACTTAATATTCTGTTGGAGACTCCTTTTGATGTCATAAAGCTTGATAAAAAATTTATAGAAAATATGATGGTATCTCAAAAAGGAAGACTGATACTAGAACAAGTAGTTTTAATGGCAGATAAACTGGAACTAGGACTTCTTGCCGAGGGAGTTGAGACAAGAGAACAGGTAGAACTTTTAAAGAGTATTGGCTGTGATCAAGTTCAGGGATATTATTATGCTAAACCAATGCCGGAAGAGGAGTTTTTTGCACTTTTAAAAGAAAAACAACATAAATAAATAAAAGTCAAGAAGGAAAGGAGACGTAATATTTATGAGAGGAAAAAGTCGAAAACGCATTACAGGATTGATTCTAACAGCAGCAATGTTAATAGGATTACTGCCCACAGCAGAAACTGTCAGGGCAGAAAGCGATCTGATGGCAGGGACAGAGCTGCTGGCGCATTATGAGTTTAAAGATGGGGGAAAAGATTCTTCTGGAAACAATAATGACGCAGTAATTGGAAATGGTGTAATAGTTGAGAATGGAGTTGCTTCTCTGCCTGGGGGAAATGCAGATGATTCTGCTTTTATCACATTGCCAGAGGGTATGTTTGATAATCAGGATACGCTGACCATTACTATGTGGCTGAAAGATAATGATCCAAGACCCAGCTGGCTTGCTGCGTTTTTCTTAGGCAGCAAGAAGAACAGCAATAACGTACCAGCAAATTATTATTATTTTGTTCCCTGTGAAAAAGATCACAATACTTTAAAGCTTGTTATGACAGATTCTGTCAATGAAAAAGAGCCTAACAAGACAGAGAAAGGTCTCAGAGAAAGTGTTCAGACAGAGGAATTTCATGGTGTGTGGACGCATTATGCCATTATAATACGTCCAGATTCTTTAAGCTGTTATATTGATGGAGATTCTGTTGGAACGCAGAGTGTTACCAGAAAAATCAGCGATTTTGGAACGAGCCTTCAATCTTATATTGGCAAGTCAAATTATTCTGATCCCCTGTATCAGGGAGATTTTAAAGATTTTCGGGTATATAAGAATGCTTTAAATGAAGAACAAGTAAAACAGATTGCAGGTATTAAGGACAATCTTGCACAATATTCTATGGATATTGATGGAAATAATGTGACGAAGAAATTGAGTGATAATCTTTACGGTCTTTTTTATGAAGATATCAATAGTGCGGCAGATGGTGGACTATACCCTGAAATGGTGAAAAACTATTCTTTTGAAAATGCGTATATGCAAAAGGGCAGCGACAATAATTATTTTAAAGAGAATGGTTATGAGACGATTCCGCATTATAAACTTCACTGGACGGCGTCACCAGAAGAAAATTTCCAGGTAGAAGGGAATGAAAGCTTAAATGAGACAAATCCCAATTATGCTGTTCTTACTGGAAATGTAACTCTTAATAACGGGGGCTTTGCTCCTCAGAGTGATCCAAATGGGGCAGCGATGCCTGTAAAACCTGTGGATTCTGTAAAAAATACAGGTACTTATACTTTTTCTGTATTTGCAAAGGCGGCACAGGGATATCATGGAAAGTTAAAAGTGAAACTTACAGATTCCAGTGGAAATACTTTGACTAATGAACAAGAGATCCCGCTGAATGCAGATGGAACATGGAAAAAAGTTTCAGGAGAATTGACCTCCACTGTGTCGGTAAACACAAAGGGAAAATTGGTGCTTGAGGTAGAGGGAGCAAAAAGCAGTGAAAAACTTATGCTTGATATGGTTTCTGTGGTGCCTCATGACAGTTATGGATATGGAAATAAAAATTATGCATGCGGAGTAGGAGTTCGTCAGGATCTTCTGGATTTGATGATGGATCTAAATCCTAAATTTATGCGTTTTCCAGGTGGATGTATTGTAGAAGGGTTTAATTGGGAAGGACTTTATGACTGGAGAGATTCTATCGGACCTCTGGAAGCAAGAAAAAGCGTAACTAATCGCTGGGAAAATTGGAACAACAAAAATCGCACTTGGGGCTATATGCAGTCTTATGGATTTGGATATCATGAATTATTGTCTCTGTGCGAAGATTTTAATATGGAGCCATTTCCAATTATGAGCGCGGGTGTTCTGTGTCAGTATGAGACAAAAGATGTAAATGCAAAGACAGGTGAAGATTTGCAGAAATTTATTGATATGGCAACCGATCTGCTGGATTACTGCTGGGGTGACGCGTCTAATAATGAATGGGCAAAAAAGAGGGTAGAAAACGGTCATCCTCAGCCATTTAACTTGAAATATCTTGGAATTGGAAATGAAAATCTTCAGGCAAAGTATTTTGATAACTTTGACGTAATAAAAGAAAAAGTGGAAGAATACGCAAAGAGAAATTATCCAGGACATGAACTAAACATTATATCAAGCGCCGGACCGACGTCTACCGGAAACGATTTGGAATATGCTTATGACCGTCTGGCACAGACGATGCCAGGACAAACTCTTGTAGACGAACATTATTATGAGTCAGAATCATTTATGTATAATCAATCTGACCGTTACGATTATTATCAGCGTACAAATCAGGGCGGAAGTAATGTATTTGTAGGTGAATATGCTGTTAAGAATGATAATAAATATAATACAGCATTGGCAGAGGCATGTTACATTACAGGGCTGGAACGGAATGCAGATGTAGTGACAAATATATCTTATGCTCCTCTGCTCTATAAGGTAGGAAGTTTAAGCTGGAGCCATGATTTGATTTATTTTGATGAGTTCAATACAGCCAAATCTACTAATTATTATGTACAGCAGATGTTTGCAAATAATTATGGTACAGATTTAATTGGAACTGAATTGAAATATCAGGAAAAAGATTACAGTAATTATGGAAGCCCAATTTTGGGAACCAATTCTTCAGAGGGATATATTGAGAAAGTAACTGTATACGACGAAAAAGGAAATACCATTCTGGTGGATGATTTTAACGATAATTCTAACGGATGGACACAATTTGGCAGCCAGGGAAGTGGAAACAATTTCTCAATTAAAGACGGAAAACTTACGTTTTCTGGAACCAGCGGCGTGAATGCAGTATATCTTCCCAAAGCATTGACTGATAAATGGAAGAATTTCCGGATTGAAGTAAAAGGAGCAGTGAAGACCTCTGGAACCGGCGGATTTGTCATTGGAGCTGGACATGAAGACCAGTATTACTGGTACAATATGGGGAAAGATGGAGCAGGTACTTATATGGAGGTTACCAGACCAGAGAGAGGGCGGACAGAGCTTACCACAAAAATTCTGGGAAATAATTATGCCAATAAACATTATAATAAGGAAAAATTAAATACGATTCAGACAAATGATCCTATGAATGTCACTTTTAATTTTGGAGCTAATGGAAAATTGGAGGCGAATTATACAAGTACAAAGATTGGAAGTTCAGGGACTTCAAAGTATAATTTTTCCAGTGCTTTAAATCAATATCAGACAGATATTTACCAGGTTGTAAATAAAGATGACAAAAATGTATATGTAAAACTTGTAAATCCAGATAGAAAGAAAAAAGGAATTCAGCTGAACTTGAAGAATCTTACTACAGAAGAAAAAGCAGAAGTCCAGGTGCTTACAGGAGGGTTAAATGATGCAAATCTTATTGGCAAAGAGGTAATCGCTCCTTCTGTAAATAGCGAGGAAATTGTAAATAACCAGATCATGTATATTCTTCCCGCTTATTCTGTAAATGTAATAAAAATACCTTTAACGGAAAAGCAGGTACAGGAACCGCCAAAACCACAGCCTGATCCTGGAACACAGACAAAACCAGAGATAAAACAGCCGAACAGTGTGAAGCTAAATGTAGGAAAATCTATTAAG
>CAJUCK010000080.1:9032-9293 GCA_910585395.1 uncultured Lachnospiraceae bacterium | reverse complement strand
AATTCACCAGAAGTGTAATGACAGCAATTGATGAAAAGTATGCCAGCAGGCCAGATTTTGAATTGGTGGATGAATTGGAAATATTATCTAAAGTAAAAGTGCCTCATGCGATTGAAGAGATACGCTCTGCCCAGGTAGTCCACAAGACAGTGTGCGAAGTAAATGAGATGCAGTCAGTAGTAAAAACATTTTTGGGTATAAAGTAAAACAAATCCCCCGCAAGCGTGCAGCTTCGGGGGATTTGTTTATTATTCTTCAATT
>CAJUCK010000080.1:8102-9022 GCA_910585395.1 uncultured Lachnospiraceae bacterium | reverse complement strand
GAGAAAATGAAATTGACTGTTCCAAAAGAAAAGATAATTGGCAGCAGATAGGAAGGATACTCTGTTGCCAAAAGTTCCTCCTTGTGTTCGGCAGGAGGCTGCAAATGCAGCTCCATAGAATAATCATTAGACATATTTACAGAGTACAAACCATTGTGCAGATTTAAAAAATCTTCCATGGATGCAGCTACATATTCATTAAATTCACTTAATTCTTCTTTTATATAACGGCTGGCAAACGTGATGGCTGTTTCCTGGTCCATATCAAGCGCAGACATAAAAGAAAAAGAGCCTTCTACTTCTTGAAAAATACAAAAATTAGTGGGAACTTCCGGAAGAGTAATAATATTCAGTGTAGTAAAATCTTCTCCTATGAAACGCACCAGGTCGTTAAACAAAAGAGTGAGGTAGGAGAGTATATATTCTGCATGGGGAAGGTCTTCTGGCAGATAAAAATCTGCGAGAAGTTTATCAACCATATGTTTTTGTTCTTCAATTAATTCAAGGTCATAAATTTCATAAATAGATTTATATTCTGTAATAAGATTTTCAAGGTCTACATGATCAATGATATGCTGGTCAACTAGAATTTGTCCCAGCAGCATATAATTAGGCAGCTGAAGCGCCAGAAGTTCGTTTACCTGTTCTTCTGTCAGATAGCCAAGCTCAATGGCAAGTTCTCCAAAGAGCTTATCATAATGAGTTTGAGTTATAAAAACATCTTCCACTTCGCTTGCAGACATATATCCAGCATGAATTGCAAGCGTGCCCAGCTTTTTGTGGGTAGTAGACAGAATCTTTAGTGTCTCAACCAGCTGCTCAGGAGAGATGACTCCTTTGTTGAGCAAAAAATTGCCGAAAAACTGCGTATGCATAATGATTATCTCCCTTCAAAACGCGCATGTATAATATCTTTGATA
>CAJUCK010000080.1:2328-8092 GCA_910585395.1 uncultured Lachnospiraceae bacterium | reverse complement strand
CTAGAAAAAGGTTTTTGAACGAAATCTCTCGCTCCTTCCATGATAGCGTTTTTTAGCTGTGTCTGTGTACCGACAGAGGAAACCACGATCACATGGGCATTGGGATCGAATTCTCGAATCTCGTGTATGGCTTCTACTCCATCCTTAATGGGCATTACGATATCAACAAAAACCAATTCAGGTTTATGCTCTTTATATGTATCAATTGCTTCCTGTCCATTGGAAGCTTCAAGAAAATTATCATAACCGCATTTAATAATGGCATCCTTTAACTGTTTGCGAGCTAAAATAGAGTCATCGCAAATTAGTATTTTTACATTTTCCATTCAAATCGCTCCTTGCTGAATACTAATATTTATAATACTAAATCTAATTCTACGCTAATTGGACAAAAGTTTCAATTGTTTCTTTACTTTTTTTGTGTTTTGTTTCTTTGTTTTTGATTGCAATCTTTTTTGACAGCAAGTATAATAAATATATTATAGCAAAAAATACTTAAGAAAGGGAAGGAATTATGATAATTATTTTTGATATTGTTATTTTTGCTTATGGGGTTTATGTAGTATATGCGGCTATTAATATGAAAAAGACCCAGCAGCTCACCAGTTTTTTTACTGGAAGAGATAATGCTCCAGTCCGCGATGTGAGAGGGTATATTGATGCTGTTTATGGAAAAACAATTGTTATGGGATCGGTAGCGGCAGTTTTTGGCAGCGTTGGTTTTGTCAACGACTATGTTACGCCGCTTCCTATTGGTATGAAAGCGCTGATGCTCTTGTTTCTCACCGTAGTTATTTGGTTTGCAGTATCTATGAACCGGGCAAAACGGCAATTTTGGTAAATTTATAAAAAGTTTATGAATTTCACAGGATTTCTATAGATTTTTTCTGGAATATAGTTTAAAATAAAACTAATCGCGAAAGCGGTGGAAGGAAAGCAAATTGGCTGTATTCAGATGGAGAATGGGAATTTATGGTGGCTGCAGTCAATGCAGACATGGCGGTTACCTGCCTCCTTGTGGAATATGCCGGCAGGTTCTGACGGAGTTTTATGATATGGAGACATTTCAAGTTATTCTCGCCAATCATGAGCAGGATTACCGTATTATGACGCTGGCACAATTGCTTCCTGGAGCATTCCAGTCAAAAACCTGAAAGAGGGAATTTTTTGACAGAGAATGGCAAAAAAACATTGACAAAAAAATAACAAAAGGATATTCTATGTAGTAGTAAGTAAAACTTAAGGAGGACAAGGAAACATGGCAACAAAGGCTTATTATCCAAGAACAGAAATCGGACCAGGCAAAGTTGGATTTGCAAAGACACGCTCCATCATTGAGGCTGCTTTCTATGGAAACAATGTTGTGAAAGTGAACACATTGAGAGAGGCATATGAACTTGCAAAAAATTCTCCGGGAACTGTTGTAACAGACATGCCTGTATATAGAGGTGAGGAATTTGGTCTGGATGCAGATGCAAAGGTACTGTTATTTAATGATGGTTCCATAACCGGACGTTATGCTCCGGCAAGAAGAATCACAGGAAAACCTGGAGTGAACACCACAGAGCTGGATAAGCTTCTGATGGATGCAGTATATGATTCCAGATGGAAAACAATGTACCATGCAGAGGTATTCATCGGACTTGATCCAGAGTTCATGGTAAGAGCACATCTGTTAATTCCAGAAGGAGAGGAGAATATTCTATATTCCTGGATGCTGAATTTCCAGTATATGTCTGATCAGTATGTGAAGATGTATAAGGAGTCCAAATTGTACGATAATGAACCAGATATTTATATTTTCTCTGATCCTCAGTGGACTGGAACAGATAAGACAGATATTTCTGACCCGAACTGCCTGTGCTATTTCAACACAGATACTAACTGTGCAGGTATATTAGGTATGAGATATTTTGGCGAGCATAAAAAAGGCACGCTGACGCTTGCCTGGGCGCTTGCTAACAGAAATGGTTATGCTTCCTGCCATGGTGGACAGAAAGAGTATACTCTGGATGATGGTTCCAAATATGTGGCAGCAGTATTTGGATTGTCTGGTTCCGGAAAATCTACTCTTACACACGCAAAGCATAACAATAAATATCCTTCTATCAAAGTACTGCATGACGATGCATTTGTAATCAATGCAGAGACCTGCGCTTCCGTGGCATTGGAGCCCACATATTTTGATAAGACTGCAGATTATCCTACTGCATGTGAAGATAATAAATATTTATTGACTGCTCAGAACTGTTCTGCAACCATGGATGAAGAAGGAAAGGTTGTTCTGGTAACAGAAGATGTACGTAATGGTAATGGACGTGCAATCAAATCTAAATTATGGTCACCGAACCGTGTGGACAAGATTGAAGCTCCGGTAAACGCGATTTTCTGGATTATGAAAGATCCTACCATTCCGCCGGTAGTGAAGTTAAAAGGCGCATCTCTTGCTTCTGTTATGGGAGCTACGCTCGCTACAAAACGTTCCACAGCAGAAAGACTTGCAGCAGGTGTAGACCCGAATGCGCTGGTAGTGGAGCCATATGCAAATCCTTTTAGAACTTATCCATTAGTAAATGATTATGAGAAATTTAAGACTTTGGTTGAGTCTAAAAATGTAGATTGTTATATCATCAATACAGGTGATTTTATGGGTAAGAAAGTTCAGCCCAAAGATACGCTGGGCGTATTGGAGGCCATTGTTGAGAAGAAGGCTGACTTCAAACAGTGGGGACCATTCTCAGATATTGAGATTTTTGAATGGGAAGGATTTGTTCCAAACTTATCTGATAAGGATTATGTTGACCAGCTGAAGGCTCGTATGCAGGACAGATTAAATTATGTAACAAATCTGGACGAAGCAGAAGGCGGATTTAATAAGCTTCCAGAGGATGCTGCAGCAGCTATTAAGAAAGTTGTAGACCAGGCAAATACATTGTAAAATTGAGAAGAATTTTATTCGGCTCCCACAGAATCTTTGTATTCTGTGGGAGCATGTATATTTATGAATTAGGTAAAATTTAACAATTTTGCATGTAAAATTTAACAGAATTAAGGAATAAAAGTGAGAAAATTTATTGATTTTTTTCGCTGACTGCCTTTTTGTGCTGAAAAGCGCACAGAATGGAGGGAAATATGAAAAAGAGAAAAGTAACAATTTTATTGGCGTTTTGTCTTATCTTGTTGTCTGCTGTTTTCATGTATAAAGGAGAAGCACAGGCGGCAGGCAGTTATACGATTCAGGTAAATAAGGGAACAAATGTGGTAACAGTATTCCGCAATGGTAAGCCTGACAGAGCTTTTGTTTGTTCTGTTGGTTCAGCGACACCCGTTGGCACATTTTATACCCCCAATAAGCTTAGGTGGCACGTATTGGATGGTCCTTCTTATGGCCAGTACTGCACCCGGATTACAGGAGGCTATTTGTTCCATTCCGTGTGGTATTATGTCAATGGTGATTATGCTTCGCAGTCTTATGTGCAGTATAATAAATTGGGAACAACAGCCAGTCATGGCTGTGTGCGTCTGACTGTGGCAGATGCCAAGTGGATATATGATAACTGCCCCCTGGGAACAAAAGTAACAATTATATATGGTTCAGCGGCCAATGATCCGTTAGGCAAGCCAGAAGCTATCAAGATACCTGCCAGATATGGCAGCAGAGGATGGGACCCTACCGATCCAATGTCGGGAAATCCATATAGCAGTCTTCGTCCTTCTATTGATGTTTCAGGTGTACAGACGGCGATTCCATATGGCTCAGCGTTTAATGCTAATGCAGGAATTGTAGCCAAAGATTCCCTGGGAAATGATATCACCCACAGACTGACCAGCAGTGGTACTGTAGATACCAAAAAAACAGGCAGTTACCGGGTAACGTACATAATTACAGATGCATTGGGAAGAAGTGCTTCTGCCGATGTGGTATACAGTAGTAGATACGCAGAAAGCTATTATAAAAGGGGTGAAGAAATCCCAAAAGAAAGAGTATAACAGCACCTTAAAGCTGCGCGCTAAAATAACAGCATATACAGTCGATAAGAAAAATCTGACAAAAAAGATTCAGATAAAAATTGTTTATCCAAAGAGTAAAACGGAAAAACTATATAAGAAGAGTACCATTAAACTGAAGAAACTGGGAACCTACAAAATCAATTATTATGTTACCAATCCTAACAATGGTATGGTAACAAAAGTGACTTCAAAGGTTACAGTAAAAGATACTAAAAAACCTAGAATTTCAGGTGTTTCTTCAAAGAAAACATTAGAATATAATGCTGTTAAAAATCTGAAATATAAAGTTAAGGCAAAACTGGTATCTGGCAAAAATATGACATCTAAAATCGTCATCAAAGTGAAGGAACCAGGAAGCAAGAGTTATAAGAAACTTTCAGCAAATGCGTATAAGAAGTATAAATTCAGCAAGACAGGTATTTATTATGTGCAGTATACAGTGGCGAATCCGTACAATAAGAAGGCAGTGGCAAAGAAAGAAACTGTCATTACAGTGAAAGATACGAAAACTCCATTATTTGCCGGTATCACTGCCACAAGGAAAGCAGAGTATAAAGATATATTGAATTTAAAAGCTGGCGTGACAGCGAAACTGGTATCTGGTGTGAATATGACCTCAGGTATCGCCATTAAGGTTAAAGCTCCAGGAGCGAAACAATTCCAGTTGTTGAATGCAGCAGCTTACACAAGGTATCGATTTGATGCTTTGGGAATTTATGTGGTACAATATTCCGTGACCAATCCAAATAACAAAAATGCAACAGCAGTAAAGACGATGACAGTTACTGTGAAAGATACGAAGGCACCTGTAATTTCCGGTGTGAAAGAAGAACAGCAGATTGTCACTGGGGATGGGCTGGAACTTCGGAAAGATGTGAGAGCAGTGCTTCTGTCTGGCAAAGATGTAACAGCTCAGATTAAAGTTTCAGTGAAAAAGCCAGATGGAACCGAGAGCGAGTGGACAGCTCAGGGAGCATTTATCTTCGACAAAGCCGGAACCTATATTGTCACGTATACAGCAGTGAATCCAGATGGCGGCGCGAGATCAGAGGCTGAGATGAAGGTGATTGTCATAGATGACCAGCAGATTCCTGTTTCACCAGATAATGGGCAGAAATCAGCACCAGAACAAGAGATTGGAAATTAATGTGTCTTCAACATGAAATTAACATTAATTTTTAGTTGCGGTTTGGGGCATAATAGAGTATAATCAGTGTATGCTAGAAAGTATTCCTGAGGTGTTCGATACCCTGTTATTTTGAACCTACATTTACTTTCATGGGATTCTTATATTGCCAATTGGATGTCAAGCCGTCATTATGCAGCGGAAGGCAGAAGAGAGGCTGCGGTTACCCACCTAGCTTGGCTAGGAGTCAAAATTGCAGGAAACGGCATTTTGGGGTACTTTCCAGAAAAAGTACAAGATACAAAAGATCTTTACAAAAGATAGTTTGCGCATAAGTTTCAAAAGAATATTAAAATACGAAGGATAGAAGATACAAAAGAATGTTAAAGTACAAGAGATAAATTTACAAAAGAGGAAAGGCTGCTTTGGAGAAAGGCAGCCTTTCTTAATGAAAGATAAAATATTCGTTCGTGTGATGGTGGAAAATTGATACAGAATTGTGTTTGATACAGGAATAAAAGTTTTATTTTTAATATTGTGAAAGGGCGCTGAGAGCACTTTTAATTATTTTTTTGAAAAATTTGAAGTAAAAGAACAGGAAACAGTTGTATGAAAAAAGTATATTTT
>CAJUCK010000080.1:1369-2306 GCA_910585395.1 uncultured Lachnospiraceae bacterium | reverse complement strand
GTAAAAAAAGAAATTACATAGCAGGTATAGCGCTAATATTCTTTCTTACTCTTGCCATATGGTTTATTCTGGCGGTAAATGCTAAACGGGTTATTACAGATTACAGCAGTGAATATGTGGCGCTTGCAGAATTACCCTCGCAGCTGTGCTTTACCTATTATGAAGAGGAAGAATGGGAGGAAAAGCTGAAAGAGGCATTTCATGAGAAGAATTTAAATGGAAAGCTTACCTACGGAAAATTAGAACTTGTGCTGGAACAGCTCTCTGTTCAGGAATACATAACTTATCAGAAATCTTTTTTTTGGGAGACAGTTTCACGTGCAGCATGGAATGATATTTACGAACAGGTTTTGGATCTGCTGGATACCGAGCGTCAGGTGAAAACGTTTGATCTTGTATTCCTCACTGAGGATGATGTGAATACAGAGAAACGTCTGACACAGAAAGGGTATTTTCAGGTGGCAGAAGGGGTAGATTATTTTCACTATTATGATATGTATCAAGTATATGTTAAGGATGAACGGGTTATCGGGGTCAACAGTGAATGCGATAAAAAACTGAAATTGAAAAATGTTTTTATACACAGCACACAAGATGAAAAGGCAGAAATTTTATATGAAAAACAGAAGTTTTCTCTGGATATAAAAGGGCTGACAGAAGATATCAAGGATACGATCTGTGATGTGGAGTGGAAAGATCGGAAAGTGACTGCTATTTATAAAAAGGAAGATAAAATTTCTGGCAAAGTATTAAGCTTTAATGATAAGCAGATTGAGATATCTGGTTACGGAACGTTAAAGTACAAAGGAAAACTGCGTATTTATAAGACTTATGGCACAGTAGAAGAATTGGATGAATCAAAATTAGTTATCGGAAATCTTCGGGCAGATTTCGTGGTGGCTGAAAAGCAGGTGTGCGGTATTATTCTGCAGGAACC
>CAJUCK010000080.1:0-1359 GCA_910585395.1 uncultured Lachnospiraceae bacterium | reverse complement strand
GGGTCTTGCTGTTAAATAGTGAGAGCACACCATACCACAGCAGTCCCTTATTTGTGGCAGATGCAGATGGAACGGTGAATGTTGGAGATAAAGAAGAGGAAATTTCTGCAGGGCAGGTGATAAAACCAGAGAAATTGCTGGATAAGAAAGAAGGGCATGTTAAGATTAGTCTGAACGATGAAAATGGCAGAATCTATTTTTCAGATGAAAATGGAACACATACTTCTCTGGGGTATCGTGGTGTGATGGAGATACGAAAATATCCAGAAGGGTATGGTGTGGTAAATGAACTTCCTTTAGAAAAGTATCTTTATGGGGTAGTCCCAAGTGAGATGCCTGCATCTTATGAGAGAGATGCACTCTGCACACAGGCCGTCTGTGCCAGGAGTTATGCCTGTATCCAGCTTATGCGGGGAGATTATGCTGCTCTTGGCGCACATGTGGATGACAGTACCAACTATCAGGTTTATAATAAACAGGCAGAAGAGACAAAGACGAATCTTGCAGTAGATGATACTGTGGGGGAAGTAGTAAAATATCAGGGAGAGGTTGCCGAAACGTATTTCTTTTCCACTTCTTGTGGATACACAGGCGATATGAGCGTGTGGAATACTGAGCCAGGAGAAAAATACGATTACCTCAAGAGCTGTTCCCTGCTTTCGGATCAGAGTGAGGCAGATATTTCAGATGAAGATAAATTCACAGAGTTTATTCAAAATCAGGAGGTTGCCGCCTATGACAGTGACAGTCCGTACTTTCGATGGAAAGCGAAACTGGTAATAAAAGAAAAAATTCAGGAAATTAATGAGGCAGTCACAGTACGGTTTCATGCTAATGCACAGAATGTACAAATTGTGAAATCAGATGGTACACCAGGCACAGAGGCTGATTTAGCAGGATTTGGTGCATTAAAGAATATTACAGTGGAAGAACGAAAAGAAGGCGGCGCAATCGGAAAACTTCAGCTTGTTTATGATAGAGGAACCGTAACGCTGCTCTCAGAGTATAATGTCCGCAGTGTGCTGGCGGCAGCTGTGGAAGAGATTACTGACAAAGAGGGAAGGCCTGTGGATATGCAGCTTCTTCCAAGCGCCTATTGTGCAGTGGTTCCAGTGAAAGATGGTTTTGTGCTGTATGGCGGAGGTTACGGGCATGGAATTGGAATGAGCCAAAACGGAGCCAACGGCATGGCAAAAGCAGGCATGAAATATATGGATATTCTGACACAATTTTACCATAATATCACCATTGAAAATATATATAACGAGGACAAATAATGATGTGGAAAACCATGGCAAAGACAAGAGCCTTTATTGAAAAATGCAAAGAAGATAACATCAGTGCTTTTGCGGCACAGTC
>CAJUCK010000079.1:4916-9387 GCA_910585395.1 uncultured Lachnospiraceae bacterium | reverse complement strand
TACCAATTTTGCAGGGACAAATATGAGAAAGTATGAAACGATTTGAGAAAATACTCTGGAAACATATAGCTTTGGAATCATTCGAAAATCCTGTAAAATCAAGCATTTGAGAAGAAATACAGAACATTTAAGGAGTTATGAAAAAATGATAAAAATACTATTTATATGCCACGGCAACATCTGCCGTTCCCCTATGGCGGAATTTGTTATGAAAGATATGATTGAGAAGGAGAATATTGCAGACCAGTTTTATATTGCAAGTGCAGCTACCAGTACCGAGGAAATCGGCAATCCCGTACATTATGGTACGAGAAATAAATTGGCACAGGTAGGAATTTCCACTGCAGGAAAATATGCAGTGCAGATGAAACGAAACGATTATCAGGAATACGATTATATTATAGGCATGGACAGCTGGAATTATCGCAATATGATCCGGATTGCAGGAAAGGATAAGGAACAGAAAATTAGTCTTCTTCTGGATTATACAGATCATCCTAGAGATGTGGCAGATCCATGGTATACTGGAGATTTTGAAAAGACATACGAAGATGTGCTGGCAGGCTGCCAGGGATTCCTGACATACCTGCGTCAGCAGGGAAAGCTTGCATAGTTAGAAAAATCAAACTGTCTGTGCATATACCGCAGCCTGTGCAATATAGTGCGCAGCGTTCTGCTGGTTATGTGCAATTTCCTCTGCCGTAACTGCACGCTTGATGTTAGCAGGACTTCCCATGATTAGAGAATTGTCAGGGATTTGTGTATGCTGAGTCACCACAGCCCCAGCAGCTACAATACAATTTTTCCCGATGACAGCATGATTCATGATAATTGCCCCCATACCGATAAGGCTATTGTCACCAATGGAACAGCCGTGAATAATAGCGTTGTGTCCGATGGTGACCTGGCTTCCGACGGTCACATCAGCTCCTTGGTCAACATGAATGACACAGCCATCCTGGATGTTGCTGCCGCTGCCAATTACAATTGAGCCAGCTTCAGCCCGGACGACAGCCTGAAACCAGATATTTACATGTTCCATCAGAGTGACGTCTCCGCAGACAACAGCGCCAGGAGCAATAAAAACATTTTCTGCAATCATAGGGTTTTTAATAGTTTGCATAATAGAATTCCTTTCATTATAACGTATATGTAATTTATTTCAGCAGACAATCATCAGAAAGATGAATAATTATGATTTCCATATTCGGTACATACAGGCTCCATCATCACAATGGTTTATCAGCCATTTAAAATTTGGGGGGAACAGATAAAAATCTTCCATGGAATCTGGATATTCATACAGCACTTTTTTTATTTCATCTAAAATGCCTTCGTATAGCCAACCGCCGTCAACCATAAGATAATAAGGCAGTTTGGAGACTTTTTCCGGAATGAGACTGTCAATACAGTTTATATATTGCGTCCAATTATTCCAGTCTGTGTGAATCAGCTGAGACTGGTTCAAGTTATCCCTGAATCGCGTCCACATATAAGGAATCTGAACCTTTGGGTATGTTTCTAATCACAGAAAGTAAAATATAATCTGCGGATTATCGTTTCATAATCATTTTTTCCAGCTTCGTGAAATTTATTTCTGTCAATATCGAATTTTTTTATAATTGATTCTGTATTGTTTCGCATTTCGTAACGTATCTTTTGACTTGGTGTTAAGCTTATCATTTATTTCCTCAATCAGATTTGCTGTATTTATATGGTTCCTGCATGTTTGATTTATTATACAATGAAATAAACGCATTGAATAGACAATACAGCTATATTTATATATTTTTTAAATGATACAGGTTTTTGAGCCAAAGAATAATAATGTACCAGTATACCGGAAATAATGTAAATTTACTTGCTATTTGTTCTCTGGATTCGTATAATATGCAAAAAAGGAGAGACAGTAATGCAATATAATTTACAGAAAACCGAAATGAAAAATCATCTGCCAGAGAGAGCAAATGAACCATCTTCTGGGGATATTGAAAAAAGCATACGCAAAAAATTTCATAAACAGCTTTTTTCCCGGTTTGCCAAGGCAGTCCGGGATTATCATCTTGTGCAGGAAGGGGACAAGATTGCAGTCTGTATTTCTGGTGGGAAAGATTCTATGGTGATGGCAAAGTTATTTCAGGAACTGCAGAAGCACCGGAAAGTAAATTTTAAACTGGAATATTTGGTGATGGACCCAGGCTATCTGCCCAGAAACCGTAAGCTGATAGAAGAGAATGCAGAGAGGCTTGAGATTCCGGTTAGAATTTTCGAGACAGAAATTTTTGATGCAGTGTATGAAATTGAGAAGTCGCCATGCTATCTATGCGCCAGAATGCGCAGAGGCTATCTGTACAGCCAGGCAAAAGAACTGGGATGTAATAAAATTGCGTTAGGCCATCACTATGATGATGTGATAGAGACAATTTTGATGGGAATGCTCTATGGCGGACAGGTGCAGACGATGATGCCAAAGCTTCACAGTACAAATTTTGCAGGCATGGAACTGATTCGTCCCCTGTATTATATCCGAGAGGCTGATATCAAGCATTGGCGTGACTATAATAAGCTGCAGTTTCTGCAGTGTGCATGTCGGTTTACGGAGGAATGCGCAGCCAGTGAGCCAGATGAGAAAAGTCTGTCAAAACGTATGGAAATCAAACAGTTGATTGCAGAGATGAAAAAAGTTAACCCTTTTGTGGAGGGAAATATTTTTAAAAGTGTGGAAAATGTGAATTTAAGTACAGTTATTGCCTACAAAAAAGACGGAGAACGCCATCATTTTCTGGACTCTTATTAAAAACAGGAATATTATAACAAATATAAAAAAGTTTTTATGATGCTGTTTTTCACTTCCACGGTGATAATAGATAATTCTTAGTTTTACTTGAAAAAGTAAGGACAAGAAGGGAGGAAGATATGGATAGGCTCACCAAAGAACAAGAAGAACGTTATGCAAGGCATCTGGCGCTGAAGGAGGCAGGTGAAAAAGGACAGAGAAAGCTGTTGAACGGCAGAGTACTGATTATTGGCGCAGGAGGCCTGGGTTCTCCGGCAGCAATGTATCTTGCAGCGGCAGGAGTTGGTACTCTTGGCATTGTGGATGCAGATGAAGTAGATTTGTCGAATCTCCAGCGTCAGATAGCTCATAGGACAGAAGATATTGGGAGAGCAAAAGTGCAGTCTGTCAAAGAAACCATCAGCGAAATGAATCCAGACGTGACGGTTCATATTTATCAAATATTTGTAGATAAAGAAAATATTATGGATCTGTTGAAAAATTATGATTTTATTATTGATGCTACAGATAATTTTACTGCAAAATTTCTAATTAATGACGCCTGTGTCAAAGCAGGAAAACCATTCTGCCATGCAGGCATCCTTGGGTTTCAGGGACAGCTTATGACATATGTGCCAGAAAAAGGACCCTGCTATCGGTGCATTTTTAAGAATCCACCGCCCAAAGATGCCGTCCCAGATTGTAAACAGACAGGCATAATTGGGGCTATGGCAGGTGTCATCGGCAGTCTGCAGGCAATGGAAGCTATCAAATATCTCTTACAGGCAGGGGAACTCCTTACAGGAAGGCTTCTGACCTATGACGCTTTAAAAATGGAATTTCACATGGTGAAACTTCCCAGACATGTGCGGGGCTGTACGGCTTGCACTGCATCACAGAATTGATATATCATCTATGAAATGATCAAAGAGAAAAGAATAAGAGAATTAGTTAGCCGCGCCATTAATTGTCCATACGTGCTGAAAAATCTGCAGAATGGAGGAGACAATGCTGTATTTAAAAAAGCACGATTATCATAAGATTCTGTCATATTGCCGCAAAGAACTGCCAGAGGAAGCCTGCGGACTGCTTGCAGGCAGAAAGCAAGGGGCAGATTGTCAAGTGGAAGCAGTATATTTTCTCACCAATACGAAGCACAGCAGCCAGCATTTTTCTATGGACCCCGGGGAGCAATTTGCAGCGATTAAAATTATGCGTGCAAAAAATCTGGAGCTGGTGGGAAATTTGCATTCCCATCCAGAATCACCAGCATTTCCGTCTAGGGAGGATCAACGACTGGCATTTGACAGAGAATTTCGCTATTTGATTGTGTCGTTACGGAACAATGAGCCTGTGCTGAAAGTATTTATGCTGCAGGAAGAGGAAATGAAAGAAGAACCATTGACAATCTGGCGTTAGGTGGAGAGCTTAGCTGCTCAGAAGGACCAGCCGCTGCAGACAGTTTCCGCATATTCTGTTGACATACTGAGAAAAAAAGTTTATAGTATATATAAATTTAATAACATACTAATCAGGTAGGAATAATAGGAAAAGGAGAAAGAAATGGATAAAAAAGGATACAAAGACAGGAATTTAAAGTTTGAGACGCTGCAGTTACATGTTGGCCAGGAAGAGCCAGATTCTGCTACTGATGCCAGAGCAGTGCCTATTTATGCGACATCCTCTTATGTATTT
>CAJUCK010000079.1:1573-4906 GCA_910585395.1 uncultured Lachnospiraceae bacterium | reverse complement strand
CATGCAGCGGCAAGGTTTGAACTAAAGGATGCAGGAAATATTTATGGGAGGCTTACCAATCCCACGCAGGATATTTTTGAACAGAGAATTGCAGCGCTGGAGAAAGGAACAGCAGCTCTTGCCGTGGCTTCTGGGGCGGCAGCGATTACTTATACTATTCTAAACCTGGCAAAAAGCGGAGAGCATATTGTGGCAGCTAATAATATTTATGGAGGAAGTTATAACCTGCTGCAGCATACTCTTTCGGATTATGGAATCGCGACATCTTTTGTGGATCCTTCTGATGTGGTCAATTTCGAAAATGCCATTCAGAAAAATACCAGAGCCATTTTTGTGGAGACCCTGGGGAATCCCCATTCAGAAGTCATCGATTTGGAAGCAGCTGCCAGAGTAGCGCATGAACATAAAATTCCTCTCGTGGTGGATAATACGTTTGCCACCCCATTTCTGGTGAGACCTATTGAGTATGGTGCAGATATTGTGGTTCATTCTGCAACTAAATTTATCGGCGGACATGGCACAGCCATCGGCGGTGTGATTGTGGATAGTGGAAATTTTGACTGGGAAGCATCTGGAAAATTTCCTGCGCTTACAGAACCAAACCCCAGTTACCATGGAATCAGCTTCGTTAAAGCGGCGGGACCAGCGGCTTTTGTTACCAAAATTCGTGCCATTTTACTGAGAGATACTGGGGCAGCGCTTTCTCCATTTCATGCATTTTTATTTCTGCAGGGATTAGAAACTTTGTCTTTGAGGGTGGAGCGGCATGTGCAGAATGCTCTGAAAGTGGTGGATTACCTGAATCGTCATCCTCAGGTAGAGAAGGTACATCATCCTTCCATCAGTACAGATTTAAAACAGAGGGAGCTGTATCAGAAGTATTTTCCTCATGGAGGAGGTTCCATATTTACTTTTGAAATTAAGGGAGATGACCAGACGGCAAAGGATTTTATTGATAATCTTGAAATTTTTTCTCTTTTGGCAAATGTGGCGGATGTGAAATCACTTGCCATCCATCCTGCATCCACCACCCATTCTCAGCTGAATGAGGAAGAAGCGAAAGAGCAGGGAATTGGCAGGAATACGATTCGTTTGTCTATTGGAACAGAACATATAGATGATATAATTGAGGATCTGGAAGTAGCATTCCAGGCAGTAAAATAAGACAGAAATAAAAATGAGACGCAAATAAAAATAAAACGATGATAAGAAGGAGGCAGGCAATGTCTGGAATATATCAGGGAACGTTAGCATTGATTGGGAATACGCCGCTGGTAGAGGTGCTCAACTTAGAAAGAAAGTATGATTTAAAAGCCAGAGTTTTGGTAAAGCTTGAATATTTTAATCCTGCGGGAAGCGTCAAAGACCGTATTGCAAAAGCAATGCTTGAGGATGCAGAAGAGAAGGGGATTTTAAAAGAAGGCTCTGTGATTATAGAGCCTACGTCAGGAAATACTGGTATTGGTCTTGCTGCGCTTGCGGCAGTAAAAGGATACCGCTTGATTTTGACCATGCCAGAAACTATGAGCGTGGAACGCAGAAATATATTGAAGGCTTATGGCGCAGAACTGGTGCTTACAGAAGGAGCGCAGGGGATGAAAGGAGCTATTGCCAAGGCAGAAGAATTGGCGGAAGAGATAGAAGGCAGTTTTATTCCAGGTCAGTTTGAAAATCCTTCCAACCCTGAAATACACAAAAGAACCACTGGTCCAGAAATCTGGAAAGATACCGAGGGAAAAGTGGATATCTTTGTGGCAGGTGTGGGCACAGGAGGAACTATTACAGGGGTAGGAGAATATTTGAAGTCCAAGAAGCCAGAAATTCAGGTGGTCGCAGTGGAGCCTGCGTCATCTCCAGTGCTTTCACAAGGGAAAGCAGGAGCACATAAAATTCAGGGAATTGGCGCAGGATTTGTGCCAGAAACCTTAAATGTAGAGGTGTATGATAAAATTTTTCCCGTGGAAAATGAAGCGGCCTTTCAAATGGGGAAGGAGATTGCCAGGACAGAAGGCGTGCTGGTTGGAATTTCCTCTGGAGCAGCGTTGTATGCAGCATTAGAGCTTGCAAAATGCTCAGAGAATGAAGGAAAGACCATCGTGGCGCTGCTTCCGGATAGTGGAGACAGGTATTATTCTACTGCACTGTTTACAGAGTGAGATAAAAGACGGTTTTTTCATGCAGAATGGAAAAAATATAGGAAAGATGATGGAGAGAATTTAAAATCAGATGAAAAAATAAAAAAGTTCTTGCCAAATTAAAAAAATAGTGCTATGATTTAACAACAAATTATTAACAAGGTAAAGCGTTGAAGGAGACTCTTGTTTTCAGAGACCGACAGGAATACGGCGTCACCGACTGAGAGCGCCGTTTGGAAGAGAAGATAAAGGGAACACTCTGGAGCAGACTGGTTGAATCTCTGTAGATTCACATTCAAATGCAGAAGGTAGGCCAGTACGTATGTGCACGTTACGCATAAAAGTGGAGAAAGGATTTTCAGATAGTTTCTGCAGAGAGATTCTTTCTCAAAGCGGGTGGTACCGCGGATCAAGTTTATTCGCCCCGGAATACAGTATACGTATTCCGGGGCTGTTTTATTTTATCAGAAAGATCTTGTCACACGAAAATGTCAAAGTGCCTTTCTGATAGAACAAAGTATTGTATGTGAGCTTGCGCGATAGGAATTATGCCGTTAAAGCGGCCATGCCCGGCGCTGCAAAGCAGCCAAGTCCCTAAAAGACCAGGAGGATAAAGGGAGCCAAAGCGGACTATGCCCGCTTTGCTCTTTTGGAATCCCATATCAGGAAAAGGAGTGACCATTATGAGCAGTATGTACAGAGACACCACATTAGACAAGGTAAACGAGGCAGATATTGGCAGAACAATCCGCATTGCAGGATGGGTAGAAAATATCCGGGATCATGGCGGGGTGTCCTTTGTGGATTTGAGAGATATGTATGCTTTGATGCAGGTGGTAATCCGGGATGGTAAATTACTGGATGGAATCCGCAAAGAGCAGGCATTGTCCATACAAGGAGTGATTGAGAAAAGAGATGAAGAGACTTATAATCCCAAAATCCCCACAGGAACTATTGAGCTGGAGGCAAAGAAAATTGATATTTTAGGTGATGTTTATACAGCGCTTCCTTTTGAGATTATGACAAGTAAGGAAGTTCGGGAGGATGTCCGCTTAAAATACCGCTATCTGGATTTAAGAAACCAGAAAGTAAAAGATCAAATTCTGTTCCGCTCGAAAGTGATTGCATTTCTGCGGCAGAAAATGACAGAGATGGGATTTGTGGAAATTCAGACGCCAATTTTGTGTGCGTCCTCTCC
>CAJUCK010000079.1:0-1563 GCA_910585395.1 uncultured Lachnospiraceae bacterium | reverse complement strand
TATATCGTTCCTTCCAGAAAATATAAGGGAAGATTTTATGCACTGCCTCAGGCGCCCCAACAGTATAAACAGCTTCTGATGGTGTCTGGTTTCGATAAGTATTATCAGATTGCCCCTTGTTTCAGAGACGAGGACGCCAGAGCAGACCGTTCTCCCGGAGAGTTTTATCAGCTCGATTTTGAAATGAGCTTTGCCACACAGGAGGATGTATTTCAGGTGGGGGAAGAGGTTCTGGCGGAAGTATTTGAAAAATTTGCGCCAGAGGGGAGTACTGTGACCCAAACACCTTTTCCAGTTATCAGTTACAGCCAGGCAATGCTGGAATTCGGCACAGATAAGCCAGATCTTAGAAATCCCTTGCGTATTATAGACCTCACAGAATTTTTTCAGAAATGTACATTTAAGCCTTTTCTGGGAAAAACTGTGCGGGCAATCCGGGTACATGCAGAAATGTCAAAAGGCTTTCATGAGAAATTATTGAAATTCGCTACAGAGCTCGGCATGGGTGGGCTTGGTTATTTGGAGGTAATGGAGGATTTAAGCTATAAGGGGCCAATTGATAAATTTATTCCGGCAGAATTAAAAGACGAGTTCCGCAGCCTTACTGGATTAGAAAAAGGAGATACCATTTTCTTTATGGCGGACAAAGAGACAAAGGCGTCCTATTATGCTGGCATGATCCGCACAGAGCTGGGAGAAAAGCTGGATTTGCTGGAAAAAAATGCCTATCGTTTCTGTTATATCAATGATTTTCCGATGTTTGAACGTGATCCAGAGACAAAACAGGTGGGATTTACACACAATCCATTTTCTATGCCGCAGGGCGGACTGGAGGCTCTTAACACAAAAGACCCCTTGGAAATTCTTGCCTATCAGTATGATATTGTCTGCAATGGCGTAGAACTGTCCTCTGGGGCAGTGCGCAACCATGATCTGCAGATCATGGAAAAATCATTTGAGATTGCAGGTTATGACAGAGAAGTATTAAAAAATAAATTCGGAGCCTTATATCAGGCGTTTCAATTTGGTGCACCGCCCCATGCGGGCATGGCGCCTGGAGTAGACCGTATGATTATGCTGCTTCGGGGGGAAGACAATATCCGGGAAGTTACTGCATTTCCAATGAACGGTAACGCACAAGATCTTATGTGCGGTGCGCCTGGGGAGGTGACTGAGCAGCAGCTTCGGGAAGCACATATAAAAATACGGTAATTTGAATTTTTAACCACTTTGTTCTTAACGGAAGGAGGAACTAAATTTGAAACAAATACCAATAAATGAGAGTACAGAACCGGCAGGCAGACATGGAATTTCGCAAGAGACAATGGAATATGTAGGCGTTCTTGCCAAACTGGAATTGTCTTTTGAAGAAAAACAGGCAGCTCAAAAAGATATGGAACGTATGCTGGATTATATTGACAAATTGAACGAATTGGATACTTCTTTAGTGGAACCAATGTCTCATATCTTTTCCATAAATAATGTGTTTCGTGAAGATATTGTGGAGGATAAAGACGGAGGAGAAGATACCCTTGCAAATGCACCAGAACAGAGAGGCCGCGC
>CAJUCK010000078.1 GCA_910585395.1 uncultured Lachnospiraceae bacterium | reverse complement strand
AAGAAACCACCCGATTGGAATAGACCACCAGATCCCCTTCACTCCCACAGAAGGTATTGCTGACAGCACATATGCCAGCAATACACGAGTCCCCAGAGAAATAACTGTGAGAATTACAGACATCCCCGGTTTCCCCATGGCACGATACAGGCCGTACAGTAAAAACAGACAGCCGATTCCGCAATAAAACGGTCCGACTACGTGCAGAAAATGCACGCCTTCCGCAACAACCGCCGTTTCGTCTGCTTTGATAAATACATGCTGTCTCTCCCCTTTCTACAAACAGCTCCATCAATGGCCGTGCAAAGACCCATACCCCCACTGAAATTATCAAGCAGAAAATCATGGCAGCCGCAATTGCTCCTTTCAGTCCGTCACGAATGCGTTCTGGCTTCTCTGCGCCGTAGTTTTGAGCAATAAAGGTAGAGAAAGCATTGCCGAAATCCTGCACTGGCATGTAGGCAAAAGCATCAATCTTAACTGCTGCTGCAAAAGCCGCCATAACTACTGCCCCAAAACTGTTCACCAGGCCCTGCACCATGAGAATTCCCAGATTCATCACCGACTGCTGGACGCAGGTCAGCACAGAAAAACCGGCAATTTCCCTGATACATGACCATCGAATCCGCAGACAGCCGAATATGCCTGTAAACTGGGAGCAGCACATCCGTGTATAAACAGCAATCCCAATTCCAGAGATATACTGGGCAATCACTGTTGCCGCTGCAGCTCCCTGCACACCAAAGCCAAGCCCCAGCACAAACCACAAATCCAAAAAGATATTTAAGACTGCGGAAACCGCCAGAAAAACAAGTGGTGTCACGGAATTACCTACTGCCCGCAGAAAAGACGCGAAGTAATTGTACAAAAAAGTCGCCGCTATTCCGCAGAAGATTACAGACAGATAGCTTCTCATAAGCTGCCATACCTCTTCTGGCACCTGAAGAAAAATTTGTATCTCATCCAGAAACACAAAAGCCAGAATATTTAAAAAAATTGTCAGACCCACAATCAGTACAAAAGAAGCACAAATACTCTCTTTTAATCCTGCTTCATCCTGCTTCCCGTACCGTATAGAAAAAACTGCTCCGCTTCCCATACACAAACCCAGCAGAATAGACGAAAGAAAGGTCATCAGCGTAAATGATGACCCTACGGCAGCCAGGGCGCTGCTGCCAAGAAATTTTCCCACAATCAGCGTATCCGCCACATTATAACATTGCTGCAGCAAATTTCCCAAAATCATTGGAAATGCAAAAAGCAGCATGGACCTCATAACTGGCCCTTTTGTCAGATCTCTGTTCATCGTTCTTTATCCTTTAACAGCCAGCCAAAGAAACTAATTACATCTCTGATAAATTTACATCTTTTTAGAAGCGGTTATTTTATTTCTATAGCTGTCCTGTATCATAACTTCCACATTTTTTCTGGATTTCAAAGCAGTAACATTTACGGAATAAGTGCCATTGGAAGACGCCTGTTTCGCTTTAAATTTCCTGCCGTTTGCTGTCACTGTAACTTTATATCCAGATGCAGCCCTTCCTGTCACTTTCTTTTTGCCAGATTTGACTGTTTTATCAATTGTCACAGGCTCTATCACTTTCAGCTTTGAAGGAACCCTGGTTCCTGGCCAGAACTTAATCTCATTTAATGCTTTGGGATTACTGAGATTATTTCCTGAACACTGTGCCATTGCGGTGGTTTTTCCACTTTTGCTCTTGTAAACAGCGATTCCAAATTGAGCATTGTCTTTAATCGTATTGGAACTGATCTTGCTTACATCAGCTCCTTCTGCCACTGTAATGCCTGTCATGTTTCCTTTTATCACTGCACTGCTGCAGAATCCTGTAACATTTCCATAAAAATAAACTCCTGCATTTTTATTTGCTGAAATCGTTCCATTTGTTATGCGCAAATCTCCCTTCTGTCCATTCAGTCCGCGCATACAGACGCCATATTTCTTATTTCCTGATATGGTATTTCCTTTTCCATTAAGTTTTATAAAACCACCGTTGCTGTCAATGCCAGACTTCTTATTGTTCTGAATTTTTGTGCCGCTGATAACATAACCTGCTTTTTCACAGACATACATGCCATTATTGGCATTCTTTTTCATTGCAGAATTTTTTACTGTTATCGTTTTCTTTGCTTTGGCAGACACATATACACCACAATTTTTATTCTCAGATGCATTCACTCTTTCCAGTTTCACAGCAACATCCTGAAGCATCAATCCATTGGCTTTATTTTTCAATGCCGTGCATCCAGAAATAATTTTACAGGTGGAACCATCGTTAATCAGTATTCCATTGGCTTTGTTGGCATTTGTAACCAGATTGGTCAATCCTTTGGAAGTACAGTAATCACGCATCATAACGCCGTTTGATGCATTGCCGTTCATCTGGCTGTTTTTCGCAGTTACCTCCACGTACAAGGCAGCCGCCACGCCATGTCTGCCATTATTATTAAAACTGCTGTCTGATATATTCAGAACTGTTCTTTTCTTTTTACTTCCCACTGGTGAAATGCCATTGCTCTTATTATTGGAAACATCAATTCCACTGAGATTCATTTTTGCCCCTGTCGTCAGTGAAATACCTGCATAATTGTCATTACAGCTTCCTCCTTTGGCTGTAACAACGGTAGGTGCGTCCTTAATCTGCATTCCCACCTTAGTACATTTATATATCTTACAATCTTGGATTATATTCTCTGTTCCCGCCATGCTGCGCATATCAATTCCCGCCTCACAGGAATATACCGAAGAATCTTTTACTGTTACGCCAGAAGATCTCTTAATATCAATTCCATATTTGCTCCCGGTAGAAGTTATGTTGTCCAGAACAATCTCTTTTCCTCCATCTACACGAATATTGGAATCTTTGGCATTCTTGAGAGTACAGTTCTGAACCGTCAATTTCTTTGCCGGACTGCTGCTGCTGCTGAAATTGAATATATAGGACGCCTTCTTATTTCCATCCCATGTACCTCCATCTATAACCACTCCTGTGGTAGATTGACTGGTACATTTTATGAGATACTGTCCATTTACACTGCTGCCCATAAATTTCAGAGCTGCCCCCTTTGCCTTAATTGTGACGTAGGACTTATCCAGCATAATCAGATTCACACTATAAGATCCTGGCTTTATCACCAGAGTTCCCTGGTTTGCTGATGTCGTATTCATGGCATCCAGGGCAGAATTCACAGCATCTGTAATATTTCCGCTTGTCGCTTTAATGGTATACGTGTTACTTGCACTGTCGTACTGATATGACTCTGCTTTTACCGGCTGTGCAAAAACCATCCATGTACACAGAACAGCCATAATTCCCAGCAATTTCCTTTTCATATTCCTACCTCTTTTCTTCCATAAAACCTATAAGATTATGCAATTTTCCCCACCCGGTTTAGTATATTTTTAAGAACAGCTTCTGAAAATAATTCATTGTCCTCCACAATAACCGTTCTGGCCGGCAGCTCACAGGCATGTTTCAGCGCTGCCGGAGCGAAGGGCAGTTCTGCCCGCTGCAGCATGGATATGTCGAACTCACTATCACCTGCTGCAATGACTGTTCCTGCTTCTTTCCTCTCACGTTTCAATTTATTTAAAAGCCGCTGTATTGCCGCCCCTTTGCTCAGTTTACGGGGCAGTACGTAGACTTTTACACCATTTTGAAAAACTCCAACCCGCTCCTTATCAAGCCTGCTTTCCAGATATTTTACAGAATTATCTGGTTTTTCACTTTTGGTAAACAGAAACAGCTCCCTGATGTTGCGCACTTCAAAGCTGCGGTTTCGATCCTGCTCCATAAGCAGCTGCGCGGTTTTTAATTCTTCCTGGCAGTCTGATATCAGAGCCCGAGATTCCTGATACCAGGCAGAATCTTCCCTACCGTCTTCCAGCAGTATGCCTCCGTTGCAGACCAAAGCAAACTCAGGCGTTCCAATCCTTAAATCAATCCTGTTATACTGCTCCTTTGTCCTGGTCGTAACTGGAATCAAAAGCGTCTGTTCCCTCACTCTTCTTAACAATTCCCAGGTTTCTGTTGTAATAAAAGATACTTCTCTTCCCTGATAAATCTCCACACATAATTTATCCCTGCCGACGTCATGCCGGCAGGAATAAATCATCGTATTATCCAAATCAGTAAAAAATACCGTCTTCACTTTTAACTGTTCTCTCTTCCCACAACCATTTTTCTCACAAGATCCACCGGAATCATGGTCACTGCCAGAAGCGCCACTGCAATCCACCCCTGGACGCCAAAGGGAACGCAGCTGAACATATTTCCAATCCATTCAAAGGCTGCAAAAGGCACCAGAGCTGCGTTGACAATCACAGCCTGCACCAGGATGATGATAAAGAATACCTTCAAGAAACCTGTATTTTCATTCAGCCCCTTGAAAATCGCAAATCCATCGTCACGGACATTGAAGCCATTAAACAGCGCTGCCACAATAAACAGCACAAAATATCCGGTAAGATGCTGCTTCTCATTTTCAAACAGCCCCTGGAAAAACGGCAGTTTCAGATAAAGGAAGCTGACAACGGTAAGCCAGGCTCCCATGGTAAGGATCTGAGCCATCATCTTCTTGCTGATAATGCTCTCATCCCTTCTTCTGGGCTTTTCACTCATATATTTTTCTAATGCAGGTTCATTACCGAGCATAATCGCTCCCAGTCCATCCATCACCAGATTGACGAAGAGAAGATGGGTTACTTTCAAAGGTTCCTCCACACCAAAGAACGGCGCGACCGCGCTGACAATGACTGCTGCCACATTGATGACGAGCTGGAATTTACAGAATTTTAAAATGTTGTGGTAAATCGTCCTTCCATACCAGATAGCGTCTTTGATGGACTTAAAATTGTCATCCAGTATTACAATCTTTCCTGCTTCTTTGGCAGCTTCTGTACCACTTCCCATGGCAAAGCCCACATCTGCGCGCTTTAACGCCGGAGAATCGTTGACACCGTCGCCTGTCATACCTACGACCAGATTCATTTCCTGGCAGAGCCTCACCATTCTGGATTTATCTGTCGGCAAAGCACGGGCAATCACACGGATATGAGGAATGATCTTCTTCACTTCATCGTCTGACATTTCATTCAGCTGCGCAGAGGACAGAGCGCGGTCAGAATCACTCTTTAAAAGACCAGCGTCTTTGGCAATTGCCACTGCTGTCTCCAGACGGTCTCCAGTAATCATCACCACTTGAATTCCTGCATGCTGTACCTGCTCAATGGCCTCTCTGGCCTCCGGCCTTACGTCATCACGGATGCCCACCAGACCGATAATCACAATATCTTCCTGAATAATATTTTCTACTAATGATTTTTCAGAATATCCAAACGCCAGAACACGCATTGCCTTAGCTGCAAGCTCATCAATCTTTTTATTCAGCGCTGCCTGGTCAAGTGTTTTCACATTTCCTTCTGCGTCCAGATACTTTCCTGCTGACGCAAGAAGCTTCTCCGGCGCACCTTTATAAAAGGTTTTTCCCAGGCTTTCGATTCTTGCCTGGCTGAACTTATTGGCTGAATTAAAGCCCTGGCTAAAAGTTACCAGGCATTCCTTATCCGCCTCCAGGGCACGGAAGGTTTCCTCTCCAATAAACTTCATCAATGCCTGGTCTGTAGCGTTTCCGCCAATCACTCTGTGGTGGTCGTCAAACATGGACTGGGTATTCTTGCCGATGGCAAGATCTACCATGCCTTTCACCTTGCTGTGTTTACTCAAATCTGAAATCTCAATGGACCTGCCGTCTGCAGTGAAGAAGTCCACCACCTCCAGCATACCTTTGGTAATCGTTCCTGTCTTATCACTAAAGAGGATATTCAAAGAACCTGCTGTTTCAATACCTTCCGCCTTTCTTACCAGCACGTTGTGGTCCAGCATTTTACTGGTATTCTGCATCAATACCAGGGAAATCATCAGCGGAAGCCCCTCTGGCACTGCGCAGACAATAATTACCACTGCCAGTGAAACTGCCGATACGATTTTCTGAATGACCTCCTGTACGCCAAGAGCGAAGAACGCAGATACGCCGCCTGCTGTCATAATAAAGTAGCCCAGATACAGTACCGCAATAACTATGGCCCCGATATATCCAAAAGTAGAAATCTGCTTTGCAAGGATTCCCAGCTTCACTTTTAAAGGAGAATCTGGTTCATCCTCCTGCATCTCTTCTGCCATCTTGCCCATCATGGTCTTTAAGCCCACCCTGCGGACATCTAAAATTCCTTCTCCGTCAAATATTACTGCACCCCGGAACAAAGAATGGTCATCTACGAAGGTGTCTCCGGTAATTTCTTCTGCAAGCTGAAAATTCTCATCAGCTGCCGTCTTCTTACATTCCTCTGCCTCTCCATTCAGGGCGGAATTATCCACCCGGAGCGAACCAGACACCAGTACGCCGTCCGCCGGAATCTTATCCCCGGACTGAAGCAATACCTTATCTCCCGCGACCACATCATCCACATCAATCACAGTCACCAGCCCATTGCGGTATACCTTACACTGATCCTTCTTGGTATTGTCCTTAAGTTCCCGATACTTTGTATCACTTGCCACCCCTGTTTTTGCTGAGACAAATGCCACAATAAATACGGCAACAATGGTTCCCAGCGGTTCATAAATCTCTGCATAGCCAAAGAAAAACATAATGATCATCAATGCTGCGATGGCAAGCAGTATCTTAATCATTGGATCACCAAAGGTTTCTTTAAATTCCTGCCAGAATGTGGTAGGTTCTGAGTCTGGAATCTCATTTGAACCGTATTTCCGTCGGGATTCCTCCACCTCTTTGTCGGTCAGTCCATTAAATTTCATTCAAAAAGTTCCTCCTTAATCTGAGTAAATATCATTGTTAAATATATCGGCTGACAAGTTCGCCGATCCCTGGGTCATTGGTTCCCTGCCCAATGGCATTGAACTTCCATTCTCCGTTATGACGGTACACCTCTCCGAAAATCATTGCCAGCATACCAGAATAATTTTCTGTCAGGTTGTACTTGCACATTTCGTTATTATTCCTGGCATCCACCAGACGGATAAAAGCATTCTCTATCATGCCGAAATGCTGATTTCTCTGTACTGCCTGGTAAATATTTACCACCAGCACGATCCGGTCATATTGTGCCGGAACTTTGTCAAGATCTACAATAATCTGCTCGTCATCTCCTTCTCCGGCCCCTGTCAGATTGTCACCCATATGCTGGATGCTCCCTGACTTATGGCGGAGATTGCCAAAATAAACGACGTCTTCTTTTCCCATAATCTTTCCATTCGTAAGAAGCAGCGCTGACGCATCGCAGTCAATAGGTTTGGGCTTCTTTGCAAACAAACCGCCCCTGCCTGCCTGTACCTCGTCCCAGCCCAGACCGATCACAACCCTGGAAAGCCCTGCATGTTCTTTGGACAAACTTACTTTCTGTCCCTTTTGTAAACTGATTGACATATTTACCTCCTATATTTTCTAAGCCCCGTCTCTCCTGCAGGGCTTAGGATATGATTGCCTATTCCACTTCAACGCCATAATTTGCACAGAGCGCCGCAAGACCTCCCTGGTACCCGCAGCCAATGGCATTAAACTTCCATTCTCCATTATTTTTGTACAATTCTCCAAACACAGCCGCCGTCTCAATGGAAAAATCTTCTCCCAGGTCATAGCGCACCATCTCTTCCCCGGTCTCTTCATTGTAGACACGGATAAAGGCGTTGCTGACCTGCCCAAAATTCTGCCGCCGCTGTTCTGCTTCATATATGGTAACGGTAAACGCTATTTTAGAAATATTTGCCGGAACTTTAGACAAATCCACCTTGATCTGTTCATCATCTCCATCTCCCGCTCCGGTGAGGTTATCTCCCATGTGCTGCACGCTTCCGGTGGGATGGGTCAGGTTTCCATAGAATACAAAATCTGCCGAGGCAGCTGTTTTCCCATTCTCTCCCAGAAGAAACGCTGCTGCATCTAAATCAAACGCTCCTCCTGTATCAAACTGGTTCACGTCCCAGCCCAGACCTACCACTACTTTGGATAAACCTGGATTTCCTTTTGTAAGACTTACTTTCTGTCCTTTTTGCAAATTTACTGGCATATAGAAACTCCTTCCTGCTGTATTAAGCTACTTCTATTCCATAATGGCCGCACAGGGCTGCAAGGCCTCCCTGAAAACCACTGCCGATGGCATTAAATTTCCACTCTCCACTATGGCGGTACAATTCTCCTACCACCACTGCTGTCTCAATAGAGAAATCTTCTCCCAGGTCATAGCGGATCAGCTCTGTCCCACTGGATTCATCTACAATTCTGATAAAGGCATTGCTCACCTGGCCAAAATTCTGCCGTCTTACATCTGCCTCATAAATGGTACAGGTAAATGCGACCTTGGACACATTTGCCGGGATCTTTGTCAGGTCAATCTGGATCTGCTCATCATCTCCTTCACCTTCTCCGGTAAGATTGTCTCCCATATGTTTGATGGCGCCGCTTTTGTGCTCCAAATTGCCATAGAAAATAAATTCTTTTTCTGTAGGGCATCTTCCATTATCTCCAACCATAAAAGCTGCTGCATCCAGGTCAAAATCAGCGCCAGAATCAAATGCATTTACATCCCAGCCCAGACCTACCATAATATTTTTCAGCCCTGGATTTCCTTTTGTAAGATCTACTTTCTGTCCTTTTGATAAATTAATCGGCATATTCTTTTCCTCCTTATCATGAAATGAAACTATTACTGTTTATTGGGCATATGATACATCCTGTTGAACTCTGTCTTAATATTTTCAAGCCTTGCCTGATCTTCCACACGCTGCCTTCTGGCATTTTCCTGAATCTGTTTGGTCTCATCAATGCCGTTTACAATGGTTCTCCAGGTTGTTTCCAGTGTCTCAATCTTAATGGAGCTTCCTGATGCCAGTCTTGCCGTCATCTTAGACTGCTCTGCGGTATTTCTGGCATTTCGAAGCAGCATCTCATTGGTTTTTTCATCCAGCGCTGACATTGCCTCTGCCTGAATACGCTGGCGTTTCAACATAATTGCCTGTGCCAGCGCCTGTTTAAACACAGGAAGCGTAACAATAAAGGCAGAATTAATTTTACGCACCAGATTCATATTGCTGAATTCCATCGTCTTAATCATTGGAATAGACTGCATTGCCACATTCTCTGCTGTCCGCAGATCCTGGGTACGCTGTTCTAACATCATCAGCGCCTGCTGCAGGCTCTGAATCTCAAACTGAATCGAATTATCGCCGGTTGTTTCCATATCTGTCTGACGCTTGGCAATATACGCTTCGATCTCCTGACAGCCCTGCTCTCCTGCAAGAATATATTTGACAAGCTCATGGTAATAATTTACATTTGCATCAAACATCTGGTTCAATTTCCGGTTGGACTGTTTAATCTCAGACTCATACTGTTTTAACTGGACATAGATCTTATCAACCTCTTCTCCCATAGTGTGATATTTTGCAAGAATCTTATCCAATTGTTTTCTCAGATTACCGAAAATTTTTCCAAATAAACTTGGATTTTCTTTGATTTCTTCAATATCAAACTTATCCATAATCTTTGCCAGAGTCGTCAGCATCTGGCTGGAATCGTCCAGCTGCGACATATTCATGCTGTTTAATACCACATCACTTGCCTTGGAAATCTCTTCTGCCGCCTGGGCTCCGAAAGAAACAATAGTCTCTAAATCGTTGACTGCGATAGTGCTCACCAATGCGTCAACTTCTGCTGAGTTCACAAGCTTTTCATTCATTGCCTGTCTGTCTGCAACAATGTCGTACTGTTCCACCACCTCAATTTCATTCTTGGTATCTGGCACTGTTACCTGCTGCTGCGTTGTCGTTTTACTAAAATCCAATCCCATATCATGTACCTCTCTTAAATATTCTTTCCCGCCAGGACTGACGTGTGCTGCTATTATTAGATGAAATGGAAGCAAATGC
>CAJUCK010000077.1:4084-10004 GCA_910585395.1 uncultured Lachnospiraceae bacterium | reverse complement strand
TAACTTGGGAATACAAAAACTCAGGCTTCTCACTAATAACCCCAAAAAAATTACTGGATTGTCTGGCTATGGCATTTCCATTGAAGAGCGTGTGCCCATCCAGATGCCAGCAAAAAAGACAGATGTATTTTACCTAAAGACCAAGCAGAATAAAATGAACCATATGACAAACTATTGATGAGAAAAGGAGAAATGAGATGAAAGTATTAGAAGGAAATGTAGTGGCAAATGGAGTGAAAATTGGTATTGTGGCGTCCAGATTTAATGAATTTATTGTGTCTAAGCTGGTGGGAGGCGCTCAAGATGCCTGTATTCGTCATGGTGTGGATGATAATGATATTACCCTTGCCTGGGTTCCAGGAGCCTTTGAGATTCCATTGACAGCGCAGAAGATGGCTGAATCTGGTAAATACGACGCAGTGATCTGCTTAGGAGCCGTAATTAAAGGCGCCACCACACATTACGACTATGTCTGTGCAGAGGTCAGCAAAGGCGTTGCGTCTGTGGGATTGAAGACGGAAGTGCCAGTGATTTTTGGTGTGGTTACTACAGACAATATTGAACAGGCAATCGAGCGTGCTGGAACGAAAGCAGGAAATAAGGGCTATGATGCAGCATGTACTGCCATCGAGATGGTAAATCTTTTAAGAAGCATGAGAACAGAAAGGCATCAAGACAATGGAGTACAGGGAAACCGATTTGGTCAGAATAGCAAAAAGAGAAAATAACACAAAAAGAAACTATCTTGTGGTAAATCCTCTTCAGGGGAAACATATTCCTGTAAGTCCCAAAGAGGCGTTTCAAATGATGGACGCTTTGGCGCGCAAGGTGCAGCTTGCTTATCCAAAGGAGCGGCTTTTGCTGGCAGGATTTGCAGAGACCGCCACCGCTATTGGAGCGAGGCTGGCAGTGAAACTGAACACGGGTTATCTCCAGACTACCAGAGAAAAGATTTCTGGTGTGTCTTATCTGTATTTTACGGAATCGCATAGTCATGCAGTGGAACAGAAACTGGTAAAGGATGATTTGGATGAAAAGCTTTGTCAATTTGACCGGATGGTATTTGTGGAAGATGAAGTGACCACTGGGAATACGATACTTAAAATTGTTGAAATTCTCAAGAAAACGTATCCGGGAAAACTCTGTTTTTCTGTGGCTTCTCTGTTGAATGGAATGGATGAAGAGGCATTAAAGAAGTATCAGGAACATGAAATTTCAGTACATTTTCTGGTGAAAACAGATCACAGCACATACCCAGAACGCGCCGGGAATTACCAGGCGGATGGGGAATATATTTCTCTGGGTAAATCGTTGGACAGCACAAAGAATGTAAGGAAGATCGTTCTCTCAGGATATCAGGATGCCAGGCGGTATGTGTGTGGCGGCAGCTATGAAAGAGCCTGTGAGATGCTCTGGGATCAGATGAAAGAACATTGTTATATCGCAGCAGGAGAAAGCTGCCTGGTTCTTGGGACAGAAGAGTTTATGTATCCGGCTTTGTATGCGGCGTTCAGGCTGGAAGAGACAGGCAGCCGGGTGCGGTTTCATGCCGTTACCAGAAGTCCTATAGAAGTCAGCAGGCAGGCGGAATATCCTCTCCATGTCAGATATGAGCTCCAGAGTTTCTATGAGAAAGGACGCAGAACCTTTGTGTATGACTTGGAAAAGTATGACCAGGTAATAGTGTTAAGTGATGCAGACAGTAACTGCACAGAGGGGTTAGATACCCTGGCAGGCGCACTGAAAGCAGCAGGAAATGAAAAAATATTATTTTGCAGGTGGTGCAAAAATGCGTAGCTCATATAGAGAAGAAGATGTGATATTGCTGCTCAAAGATATTACTGGCCTGGTGGAGCCACAGCCTACTCAGGAGAGGGAGCGGCTGATTCAGTCTGGAAAACATTATTGCGAAATGCTTCCCCTGGAGTATGTTCCGAGCGAGACATACATGCAGGTCTATCAGGAAGCTTTAAAAAATTATGCCCAGCCTACTGCTCAGGCCATATGCAGGCTGGGAGACCTGGCAGTGGGCAGGAGAGGAAAAAATCTAGTGCTGGTTTCCCTGGCAAGGGCAGGAATTCCAATTGGGATTCTGCTGAAACGATATATACGGCAGAAGTATGGAGTGGAGGCGGCACATTATGCCATTTCCATCATCCGCGGCAGAGGGATTGACAGAAATGCAATGACATATCTGCTTCAGCATTATGAACCGCAGCAGCTTCTCTTTGTAGATGGCTGGATTGGAAAAGGAGCTATTTTAAAGGAACTTCAAAGAGAACTTGCGGCTTATCCAGGTGTCTCATCGGAACTTGCGGTGGCGGCTGACCCGGCAAATGTGACAGCGCTCTGCGGCACGCATGAAGATATTTTAATCCCTAGTTCCTGCCTGAACTGTACAGTTTCCGGATTGGTGAGCCGGACTTTTCTGCGGGAGGATATTATCGGACAGAAGGATTTTCATGGAGCCGTGTATTATGGTGAACTGAAGAATGAAGATTTGTCCTATGAGTTTATTGAAGCTATCGAAAAAAATTTCCAAGAATCGGTTATGCCAGAGCAGGGCGCAAAAGAAGGGACCGGATTGGAGGAAGTGAAAAGCCTGGCAGAAGAATATGGAATTGAAGATATTAATCTGATAAAACCAGGTATTGGAGAGACCACCCGTGTACTGCTCCGCAGGGTTCCCTGGAAAATTCTTGTGGCAGAAGGCACAAAAACAGAACCTTCTCTGGCGCATATTCTGCGCCTGGCAGAGGAAAAAGGAGTTCCCGTGGAAGAACATGCTCTCAGTCATTACAGAGCGTGCGGAATTATTAAGAAGTTGGCAGATGCGTAGAAACTGAAATCCAGATCCTCAGCATGCACAATATGAGGTCTGGATTTCAGTCTGCAGAAAATCTGTCTAAATTGACAGACTTATATTAAGTGATACATTTTGTGCCGAAGATCTCGGCAAGCATAATGGTTTTCTGTGCCCAATTGTAGTGGGTTTTGAATTCGTTCATGCGTTCTTTTTGAATGCTTCCGGCAACCAGGGCGCTGCGGGAAGGATTCCAGTCTAGAATTGCCCTGGCGTCTTTCAAATCATTTTCAGGTATCTGCCAGGCGGCATTGGCCACAGAGATTTGGCTGGGGTGAATCACAGTTTTTCCAATAAATCCACATAATTTGTCGTGTTTTAGTTCAGTAATCAGTCCCTCTTTCCAGTTAGGGCCGTTATAGTATTCCCAGACTGGACCGGACACCACATAATCTATGCCAAACACTGTTATCACATCAGAAAAAATGTTGGCAATGGGACGCAGGCTGTGAATGGATTCTGTGCTGTGGCGGCGGAATCCAAATATATGGCAGAGATCGTTGCCTCCTACTCGTATATTTAGCACCAGCTCTTCTATGGCGTCTAATTTTTCTTTTAAAGCGTACAAAATAGCATATCGGTTCTGCAGGCTGACGATGGAAGGGCTTTCAAAGATAGGCATTATGTACAGCCGCTGCGGAGAAGTTTCGTTTGCTTTTTGTATCATATCTATGTATTCATCTGCATTTTCCAGAGAAAATTTGGGGATAATGAATCCTTTCAGCAGCGAAGCGGCGTCTTTAAGCCTTTGCAGCAGTGAAGTAATCTGCTGTGGACTGCGTACCCGAATAAAAATTTGAGGGATATAAAAAGTTTCTGTTAAATGTTTTATATATAGGTCATTCAGAGATGAAATCAGGATATTTTCTGCTTCCAGTACGCAGTCATCACGGATAGTGTCTTCCAGGCAGAGCGCAAGGGAGAACTGTTTTCCAAACCTTTCTGAAATAATAGATGATACGATGCTTTTATTGTTGGCGGGACAGTAGAGCAGAGCGCCGACACTATAGTAGAGAAGAGAATTTTTCATAAAATATAGCTCCTTTGACGTAGATTTTACTAATTTAAAATTTTTCCTTCTAATGTTTTATAACTGTTTTCTGCAATTATACCAAATTGTCTGTTCATGTCAAATCAAATGGGAGCATATGGAATAGAATCTAACCATTTCATTGATTTTTAAACTGTTTCAGTATATAATTTTCTTTGATGAGAGGGAAGTGAAATCACAATCTGAGGAGGAAATATATGCATTTAGATGAAAAGTTTTATCAGAAAGAAATTCGCTGCGGTTATGAAGTTTCGGAGAAAATGAAGAGAGTATGGGCAGTTCAATTAAACCTTCTCGATTATTTTGATAAGATGTGCCGTGAGCATAATCTGCGTTACTTTGTGGATTACGGCACTTTGCTGGGAGCCGTCCGTCATCATGGGTTTATTCCCTGGGATGATGATATTGATATTGTTATGCTTCGTGATGAATATGAAAAGTTAAAGATTATCGCGCAAAAAGAGGTTTCTTCTCCTTATTTTTTTCAGAACAGCTACACAGATGTTATGATATGGGCGCTGGCAAAATTAAGGGACAGCCGTACTGCGGCGATAGAGTATCCTGATTTTCCGAAAGAGTTTAACCAGGGGATTTTTATTGATATTTTTCCGCTGGATGATGCTCCAGATGATGTGGCAATGAAACCAGTTGTGGGTGAGATGCAGCGGGAAATATGGATGTCAATTGTCGATCCAGAAGGTCTCAAGAGACTGATTGACCAGGGATATAAGACAGCTATGGCTCAGGAAATCCTGATAGAGCTGTTAAAGATGCAGATTCGTGAGCGTATGAAAATGTTTGAAGACTTTAATGCTTCCCAGTTTGGAGCGTCAAGCAGAGTCTGCTTTATTACAAGCCGTTTTATGGGGGCTCCGATTATGCAGCGGGAGTGGTATTCTGATGTAGTATACCTTCCGTTTGAAAATTTAATGGTGCCTGCTCCCGCAGGATATGACAGCCTTCTCAAACTCCGCTATGGAGACTATATGACTCCTGCCCGTGTGCCGAGCATGCATGAAGGAATTTTTATTGATCCAGATAATCCTTATACAAAATATATGGAAGAGAAAGAATAGCTTCGGGATCATGATCCCCAGGGTGGAGGTTTTATGCAGTATATCAGTCATTGTCCATCTCCTATAGGAAATTTTCTGCTTACAGGAGATGAGACAGGTTTAGATGGCCTTTGGTTTGATGAGGCAAAATATTTTGCAGAAAATATAAAATCAGGGTGGGAGGAAAAGGAACTGCCGGTCTTTGCACAGACGAAAGAGTGGCTCAGCATTTATTTTTCTGGCAGAGAGCCTAAAGATGTGCCCAGGCTTCACCTGAAAGGAACTCCCTTTCAGATGGAAGTTTGGAAAATTCTTTTAAAGATTCCGTATGGAAAGACCATTTCTTATGGGGAGCTTGCGTATAAGATTGCGGTTCAGCGGGGAATTGCAAGAATGTCAGCACAGGCGGTAGGAGGAGCGCTGGGGCGGAATAAAATTTCCATCATTGTTCCTTGTCATAGAGTGATAGGGGCGGATGGACGCCTGACGGGGTATGGCGGCGGATTGGACCGGAAACGATGGCTGCTGAATTTAGAAGGAGCAGGTAAATTTGAATAACCAACCTTCCAGTATGGTAAGACTAGATGTATTTTTTCCTGGAATTCATGTACGGACCGTTTGCGGAATGCAGGCGGTCTTTTTTTACTTCTATATTAGGAAAGACCTTGTCACATAAAAGCGTGAATGTATCTTCCTAATAGAAATAAAAAGCTTTATCGCACTGCAGCATAGAAATAACTGTGCTTATATGGTAATATGGGAAGAGGAGGTTTGTATTATGGAAGAAATATTGAATGTTCGGCATAATGTCATAAATATATCGTCAGTAATGGCGTTTGCACATATCAGAGGCGGACTGCATCAGAATACAAGAGATGTATATTTTGTAAGACTGTTGGGAGATGATGGAAAACTTTTACAGGATGTGGTACAGATGGATGCAGAGTCAGG
>CAJUCK010000077.1:3603-4074 GCA_910585395.1 uncultured Lachnospiraceae bacterium | reverse complement strand
CGGCGGCAGGCAGCTGCATCTATCTGCGCATATTAAAACTTCCTGGGCTGACAGACAAGACGGCGGCAGATTATTATTCTGGCTGTTATGAAAAATGGAAGCAGGACAGAGAGCAGAATTTAGAGACAAGAGGCTCCATTCAGGCAGGGATTTTTCCCAAAATGCTTGCCAGGGCATGTAAGGAGGCTGTCTCTGTGCTTGCAAGAAGCAAAAGTGCTTTCAGTGAATCTATGGAGAAAAATTTTGTGGTGAAGCTTTTGTACTGGCTGGATCAGATAATTGAAAAGTTTTCCCGGGATTGGCAGGTTCATTGGAACGTCAAAATAGTATCACACAATATTGTGCGAAGACAGGAATACTGCTTTTTCTATTTTCTCACATGGCTTGGAATGGATGTGCTGCTGATTCAGAGCAGACAGGATGTGGAGCCAGAAATGGAAAAAATGGGATTATCTCAGAGCTATCGTTTGG
>CAJUCK010000077.1:0-3580 GCA_910585395.1 uncultured Lachnospiraceae bacterium | reverse complement strand
AATGAATTCCCATCGTATAGTTATGAAAATGGCAGCGTAAACCCCCAGGCAGTGCCCAAATGTTCTGTTTCACAGCCACAGCCGGCACCAGTGAGAGTTACGCTGCCAGAGCGGAACAGAAAAAATACCGTTCAGGGCCAGAAAACGGCAAAAGAACCAGTCAGAATCAGCATGCCAGAACAAAATTACAGGATCAGGGGGCAAAGTCAGACCGAGACAGCAGAGCCCAGAGAGAAGAGCTACGAAGAACTGGCAAGTCTGGCATCGTCCGTAGTTCTGGTGGGAATCCATGATAACCGCGGGACGATGATAGGGACGGGTTCTGGGATTATGATCGGCAGGAAAGGATACATACTGACAAATAACCATGTGGCGAGCGGCGGGTATTTCTATACCGTGCGTATTGAGGAAGATGACAAGGTTTATGAGACAGAAGAAGTAATAAAATATAACCCGGTGCTGGATCTGGCAGTTTTGAGAATTGACCGGACACTTCAGCCGCTGCCAGTGTATTCTGGCACTCAAAAGCTGGTGCGGGGACAGCGTGTGGTGGCGATCGGAAGTCCGCTGGGATTATTTAATTCTGTGTCTGATGGTATTATTTCCGGATTCCGGGTGATTGATGGTGTGGACATGATACAGTTTACAGCTCCGATTTCCCATGGAAGCTCTGGCGGCGCTCTATTGAATATGTATGGAGAAGTCATCGGAATCAGCACAGCAGGAATTGATGAGGGGCAGAACATCAATCTTGCCATAGGCTATGAAGGTATCAATTTGTTTATACAGGGGTTTACAGGTTAAATCCAGCTGTCTGCACAAATATGATTTCAGCGGTTTTGTTCTATACAAATTTTTGAAAATGAGTTATAATGACAGAAAAGTGAATGAGAGGTGTATCATGAGAGAGCAGAAATTTAAGATTTCTTTTAATTCTCCGGTGATTCTGGGGTTTTCAGTGATTTGTTTTGCGGCGCTGATTCTGGGAATGATAACAAGCGGCAGGACTAATACCATGTTTTTCAGCGTCTATCGTTCTTCCCTGCTGAATCCTTTGACATACATCCGGTTTGTAGGGCATATTTTTGGTCATGCAGGCTGGGAGCATTTTCTGGGAAATATCATGCTGATTTTGGTGGTTGGGCCTTTGCTGGAAGAAAAGTATGGTTCTTCTAACCTGCTGTTTGTGATTCTTGCCACGGCGCTGGTCACAGGATTGGCAAATTTTGCACTGTTTCCCCGGGTACAGCTTTTAGGGGCCAGCGGGGTGGTTTTTGCCCTGATTTTGTTATCCTCCTTCACGGGAATCAGAGAGGACGGAATTCCGCTGACTTTTATCCTGGTGGCGGCGCTCTATATTGGACAGCAGGTTTATCAGGGGATTTTTGTCAATGATAATGTTTCAAATCTGGCACATATTCTGGGCGGACTTGTGGGAGCAGGTCTTGGGTATGTTTTGAACAAGAAAAAAATGAGCAGATATTAAAGGGAACGTCTATGTTTGAGCATAAGAAGATAAAGGGTCTGGAAGACTTTTTTGTGGAATTGAATAAGCGCAGAGAACAGGGAGTTTATTTCTGCCGAATTAATGGATATAATGAACAGGTACAGGCATTTATCCAGGAATATTATCAGGCGGCAAGGCAGTCAGGCGTTGTGATAGAGGGGAAAATTCCGAATCCAGATGAGAAGAACCTTGCGTATTATAGCGAGATTATGGGAATGGATTTTCAGATGAATTTGGGATTTCTCACAGCAAGCCTCAAAAAATGGCTTCCCAGAATGAATGATTACCAGAGGAACCAGATTGCCATGTCTATCTATGATTCCCTGGATTCTATGCGCAAATCAGGAAAGAATGAAAATATGCTGAAAAATGCATATATCAAGTTTATGTGCTGGCTGTATTATAAATTTGAACGGATTGTCAGTCAGCTGGGCGATAATAATGTGCCCAAAATTCTGTATGAAGGACAAATCAGCAATTATGAACTGATGCTGATTTGTATTCTGTCTCATGCTGGCTGTGATGTGGCGCTGCTTCAATATCAGGGAGATCAGAGTTACCGCAGACTGGACCCGGAGTCTGATCTTTCCCAGGAGTTTGTCATGCCTGGCATGTCTGCATTTCCCGCTTATTTTAATTTGAAATGGATTCAGGGAGAGTTACAAAAAAAACAAAATCAGGAGCGGCTCTATGGCGCTCTGCCAGAGATCATGAACTGCACCAATGCCTGGATTCAGGGAAAGGGTTTTTCTGACATTCAGACAGATTTTCGAAGCAGGGGTGAGGATCCGAAGCTGTTCTATAACTGTCTGATCCGCATCAATGGAGTGGGGGATAAGCTTACATACCAAAATGATTTGTACCAGTTTCAGCAGGAATTGAAAAAAAGCGGGCGCAGGCTGGTAATTTTGGAGGAAACAGTCCCCAAACCCACTATGGAAGAGATTGGAGCCATCCAGAGAAAGAATTATAAAAGCCAGGAACAGATGTTTTTGGATCTGGGCAGGAATATTCAGTATACAGCAAATACAGAACTGCAGAAACTGATGCATAAGGCATTTTTGGATATCTTGCTGGAAGAAAGCAAAACAGAAGAGATGAACCTGAACCGCCTTACCAACAAGGCAGTGTATCTTCTGTGCTGGCTGAAACGTTATCAGCCGGAGCTGTTCTGCTGCTGGAAACAGCCAGAAACGGCATGTTTTATTTATCTGGGTGGCTGCAGAGACGAAAATGAAGCCATGTTCTTGAGATTTCTTGCACGGCTGCCCGTGGATGTGCTGATTTTAGTTCCTAACCGGAACCATCAATGTATGCTGGAAGATCCCGTATTGTATGAGATTAATGAGCCGGAATCCTTAAATGTCACAAGGTATCCAAGGGAGAATGGAGAAATACAGATTGGGACGGCGGCATATCATGCGGAACGGGAACTTGATACTCTGATGTACCAGGATTCCGGTATGTACCGCAACCGTCAGTATGGAAAGGCTGTGGCAGTGACGCTGCGTACCATGTATGAGGAGATCGCCATTTTATGGGATCAGGAGTTAAAGTACCGTCCTAATTTCAGCACGGTGGATGATACAGTGAATATGCCGGTGATTTTTGCAAAAGTATCAGGGGTGAAAGACAGGAATGCCAGTACATACTGGTCAGACATAAAGGGACTGATTACTGGAGATACATTGCTGATTCAGCAGGTGCCGTATATAAATTCCACCGATTATAATCCAATAAAGGCACATGCGGCAGAGTTTTTCAAAAACGGAAAAGTTCAGAAAGCAAAGATTCGGGCGCATCCTGCCTATCCTTATGGAGTGCTTCGGGAGGAAATTCAGGAGCATATCTTGGAAAAGCTTCAGGTTTTGATAGAGATGCGAACGATCCGGGGAACTTTTGAGAACGGCACAGAGTATACCATTGTCTCCACAGTATTGAATTTGAAAAAAGAGATCGTACATCTGATTCAGAGATTTGATTTTACCAGGAAAAATCCGAAAATCATATATATTAATCCCACAGAGAAACCAATTTCTCTGGAGGATTCCATTATAGCCGCTTTTTTGAATC
>CAJUCK010000076.1:1355-10162 GCA_910585395.1 uncultured Lachnospiraceae bacterium | reverse complement strand
GTAATCTCGAAGTGACGTCACAAAACCGGAATACCGTTCAGTGCCCTGCAGATCATCTATCTTAAAAATGCCTGCAATCTGGGTGTGTCCTTCTCGTATCAGGTGCTGTGCCAGAAGATATCCGCCATAATAATTATCGTCTTTGATGCAGATGGACGAGGAAAAAGCTGGATAATATCCTCCGGCAAACAGAACGGCAATTCCCTTGGATATCAATGCTTCGTATAGGTCCAGATTTGGGTTGGGCAGAGCTGTTTTGGTTCCTTCTGCAATTAAGCCTCTGATAGGAGCGTCTTTTAATTCTTTTAATATTTCCCTTTCAGCAGAGATTTTTGAATAAGTATTGTAGACTTTTGTGGAATAGCCTTTGCCTCCTAGAACCGATTTAATATTTGACAAAAAGGCAGGAGTCGTATATTCTTCTGCATTATTTACCATAACAGCGACAGTGTTCTGTCGCGCTCCCAAACCAGTGGAAAAAGAGCCGCTGCCGTGCCGCTTTTCAATAAGTCCTTCTTCAGTTAGAAGAGAAAGAGCAGCCCGGACAGTTTGACGGCTTACATGGTATTGCTGGCAGAGCAGGTGTTCTGAAGGAAGTTTGTAAACTCCGTTTCCGGTATTTTGGTAAATAAGGTTTCTCAGCAGGCTGGCAAGATGGATATATTTTGCAGGCATGGGGGCTCCTTTCCTAAATAAATACAGTACATCAATACAATAAATTTTAGTTTCTGGTATATTCATGCAGGATAACGGTGTTGAATGCAAAGAAGATACGGCGGACGATACAGGTGTATATTTATTTTGAATATAACATATTTTTTCCAGTGTGTCACCAGCAGCTGGAAAATATTAGAGAGTGTTATTGTAAAAATTATCGGATGTTTTGCATAACTATAAATTATTTTTATACATGCATTTGTTGGAGTTGTAAAATAATGAACAAAAAATGAACGAAATATGGACAAAATTGAAAAAGCGACAAAAAATACATAAGAAATTAAAAAGAATAGAGAAACAAATTGATAGAAAATTACGATAAAATATGGGAAAAAAATTGAAAAAAGAAAATTAAATAGTATTTAAACAAACCTTATATTAAAAAAATAATAAAAAATGTATAAGTTGTATTTTAAATACAAAATAAAACGCATAACTTGTATTGGATATTGCGACAAATATAAAAAAGTGGAGGCTGCCGTTATTGACGAAAAGGGGGAAAAATCTTAAAATAAAATCACCAACGGCGATATGCCGAAAAAAAGGGAGGACATGTAAAATGTTAAAGAAAAAATTAGCAGCTTTTCTTGCTGTAGCTATGGTTGCAGCAACAGTAGTTGGATGTGGTGGAGAAGAAAAGAAAGAGACCGATGCACCAGCAGCAAAGACAGAAGATGACGCACCAGCAGCAGATGCTGAGGCAGATACAGACGCTGAGGCAGATGCTGAAGCAGACACAGACGCTGAAGCAGACGGCGCTGCAGCTTCTGGAGAGTTGATTAAAGTTGGCGTTATTAATAACGATCCTAACGAGTCTGGATATCGTACAGCTAACGTTAATGACTTACAGGAGAAGTTTACAGAAGAGAACGGATATGATGCATCTTTCGCTTACAGCTTAAAGAATGACGAGCAGATTACTGCAGCTCAGAAATTCATCGCTGACGGTGTAGATTATCTTCTTCTTTCCGCAGCAGACACAGCAGGATGGGATTCCGTTCTTAAGGATGCTCAGGATGCAGGAACAACAGTTATCCTTTTCGACCGTACTATTGATGCAGATGAGAGCCTTTATGCAGCATCTATCGTATCTGATATGGAAAAAGAAGGACAGATGGCAGTTGACTGGCTTGCAGGTCAGAATCTTGATGAGTACAATGTTATCCACCTTCAGGGTGTAATGGGTGCAGCAGCTCAGAAGGGACGTACTGCAGCTCTTGATGCAAAATTTGCAGAAGGCTGGAACAAAGTTACACAGCAGACTGCTGAGTGGAATGCTGAGAAGGCACAGCAGATCGTTCAGTCTGTTATCGATTCAGGTGAGAAATTCAATGTTATCTATGCAGAGAACGACGACATGGCTAAGGGTGCTGTAGCAGCTCTTGACGCAGCTAATATTTCACATGGTGTTGGCAAAGATGTAATCATTATGGGATTTGATTGCAACAAGTGGGCTCTGGAAGAACTTCTGAAAGGCAACTGGAACTATGATGGACAGTGTAACCCATTCCAGGCTGATTACATTGATGATGTAATTAAAGAACTGGAAGCTGGAAATGAGCTTTCTGAAAAGGTTATTATGCTGGAAGAGCAGGGATTTGATGCTACTACCATTACTCAGGAACAGGTTGATGAGTTCGGTATCTAATTTCTGATTACGAATGAGATAATTTTAATGTTTATTAAAAAAGCGGCGCAGCAAAAGCGGAAGTTTTCGGGGCTGCGCCGCTTTTTTTCTCAGGAGAGCGTTGCTGAGCTTCTAAGAAAAAATTTATCGCAGTGCGGCGGAGATGAGTTATGTCGCAGAAGCGACCTACCGCAGGCGGAGAATCCTGCGTATCAGGATTCTTTTTTATTGTGTTTATAACCATTTTCGTGTAAATATATACGGGGATGATTATGATAGGAAGTGAAAAATTATAGGAGGTGAACTCGTAGGTGAAAGATAATGCTGTATTAGAGATGAGAAACATTCACAAAAGCTTTCCCGGAGTGCGTGCCCTGCAGGGAGTAGATTTTACATTGCGTAAGGGTGAAGTTCATGCGCTGATGGGTGAGAATGGTGCAGGAAAGTCAACCCTGATCAAGGTATTAACCGGAGTTTATGGGAAAGACGAAGGAAATATTTTCCTGGATGGGGTTGAAGGGCCAGTGGCTATTCATTCGCCCCAAGATGCGCAGAAGGTAGGTATCAGTACGGTGTATCAGGAAATTACACTCTGTCCGAACCTGTCTGTCGCAGAGAATATGTTCATTGGCAGGACCAGCGGCATGGGCCAGAACTGGAAGAAGATGAACAAAGATACAGAGAAGATTCTGAGATCTCTTGATATTCCCGCAACAGCTACACAGCAGTTAGAGACCTGCTCTATTGCGGTTCAGCAGATGATTGCCATTGCACGTGCCGTTGACATGGACTGTAAGGTATTGATTCTGGATGAGCCAACGTCTTCCCTGGATGAGCAGGAAGTTGAGAAACTGTTTAAGCTTATGCGTGATCTGAGGTCAAGAGGTGTAGGTATCGTATTTGTTACTCACTTTTTGGATCAGGTTTATGAGATCTGTGATCGGATTACAGTAATGCGTGACGGACAGCTGGTTGGTGAGTTTGAGATCAAAGATCTGCCTCGCGTGAAACTTGTTTCGAAAATGCTTGGTAAAGAGATGGATGATATGTCTGACATCAAGGGTGAGCAGAAGGCATATGAGCGTAAAGCTGGGGCTGTTCCTGTTCTGGAAGCAGAGAATCGTGTCAGTGATGCTGGAATCAAACCCTTTAATTTCCATATTGACAAAGGTGAAGTTAACGGATTTACTGGACTGCTTGGCTCAGGACGAAGCGAATGCGTCCGTGCCCTTTTTGGAGCTGACCATATAACAGGCGGAACGGTTAAAATGAATGGCAAGCCTGTTAAGATTAATAAGCCGTTAGATGCCATGAAGAATGGTATCGCATACCTCCCAGAAGACCGTAAGGGAGATGGTATTGTAGGAGATTTATCTGTTCGTGATAATATCATACTTGCCCAGCAGGTGCTGAGAGGATTTATGAAACCTTTCTCTAAGTCAGAGGCAAATAAGATTGCAGATGAGTACATAAAACTTCTTAGTATTAAAACAGCTTCTGCTGATACGCCAATTAAGTCTCTGTCTGGTGGAAACCAGCAGAAATGTATTCTTGCCCGCTGGCTGTTTACACATCCAGAATATTTGATTTTGGATGAGCCTACTCGTGGTATTGATGTGGGAACGAAAGTTGACATACAGAAATTAGTGCTCAAGCTTGCTTCAGAAGGAATGAGCGTTACATTCATATCTTCTGAGTTAGATGAGATGCTGCGTACCTGTTCACGTCTGGTAGTTATGAGAGACCGTAAGATGGTAGGCGAGCTTTCAGGAGATGATTTGAACCAGAGTAAGGTTATGAGTACCATTGCTGGAGGTGACAAATAATAATGGATAAAAAACAAGTAAAAAAATCAGATGACAGTTTAGTAATGAGAATCGTCAGACATCAGATGTTTATTCCTTTAGCAGCGCTGTTGATTCTTGCAGTGTTCAACCTGATTGCTGACCCTGGATTTTTTAAGATTACATTGAAAGAGAATAGTTTAGGAAATCCTGTTTTGTCAGGCTTCTTAATCACTATTCTGGATAGCGGATCTGAACTTGCAATTCTTGCTATCGGTATGACCCTGGTAACAGCAGCTTCCGGCGGACAGGATATCAGCGTGGGCGCAGCAGTTGCTATTGCGGGAAGTGTGCTGCTGCGTGTTTTGAGTGGAGGAAATTCACGTCCGGAAACTCTTGCTACACCGATTATCGTTGCATTCCTTGTAAGTTGTATAGTTGCAGCAATTTTTGGAGCCTTTAACGGCGTGCTGGTAGCATATTTTAAGATTCAGCCTATGATAGCGACCTTGATTCTGTACACAGCAGGACGTTCAATCGCAGCATGGATCAATAATAATGAGCTTCCGGTTATCAATGATACAACATTTACCTATTTCGGTGGATTTATTCCAGGAGTTCCAATTCCTACCCCATTCTTTATTGCAGTAATTTGTATTATTATTATTTCATTGGTGCTTAAGTTTACAAACCTTAGATTATATACGCAGTCCGTAGGTATTAACGAGAATTCCTCCAGATTGAACGGTTTGAATCCAGCAGCAATCAAGGTTCTGTCTTTTGTAATTCTTGGTCTCTGCGTGGCAGTTGTTGGTTTGATTAAGGTCAGCCGTATTTCTACCATCAACTATTCCGTTATCGCTAAGGATATTGAAATGGATGCCATCCTTGCAGTAGCTTTGGGTGGAAATGCATTGAGCGGTGGTAAATTCAATATGGCGTCTTCCATTCTGGGAGCTTATGTTATCCAGAGCCTGACGCAGACTCTCTATAAGTTTAAAGTATCGGCTGATGCACTTCCAGCTTATAAGGCAGCTGTGGTAATCGTTCTGGTAGTTATCAGTGCACCTACTGTAAGAGATTGGTTTTCCAATCTTTCAAAGAAGTTTAAGGTTAAGGAGGTAGCTTAGTATGTCAAATAATAAATCATCTGCGTCCGGCGGCTTCATGGATAAAATGAAAAACCTTACTGACACAAATCTACTCCTTACAATTACGATTGTTATATTTTTTCTGATGTATATAGGAGCTATTATATTTCAGGGAGAAGGATTTCTGAAGCCTCAGACATTATTTAATCTTCTGAACGCGAATGCAGCGTTGATCATTCTTGCCTGTGGTTTGAGTCTTGTTATGATTACCGGCGGAATTGATATTTCCGTAGGCGGCGTTACGGCTTTGGTTAGTATGAGCTGTGCTGTATATCTGGATTTCAAGGGCGGTAATGTGTTTGTTTCTGTGCTTCTGGCATTGGCAATTGGTCTTGCGTTTGGTGCATTCCAGGGATTTTTGGTTGCTTATCTGGATATTCAGCCGTTTATTGTTACCCTGGCAGGAATGTTCTTTGCTCGTGGTATGACTACGATTGTTAACAATGCGCCGTTTAATGTGGCAAATGAAGCTTTCCAGAATCTGAAAATGACACGTGTTGTTATTCCAGGTCTTGGTTCTACCAACAAAAAAGGCGTTTATATTGATGCTTATGTTGAAATTGGTGTAATTGTTGCCATTCTTGTAGTAATTGCTATGTTCTGCATGCTTAGATGGACAAAACTCGGACGTTCCTTCTATGCAGTAGGAGGAAACCAGCAGAGTGCATTGATGCTTGGTATTAATGTTAAGAGAACAAGATTTATCTCTCATTTGATCTGCGGGCTGTTAGCTGGTATCGGCGGATATGTATATTTCCTCCATGTTGGCTCAGGTTCTCCGTCTCATGCGACTGGAGCAGAAATGGATGCAATTGCGTCTTCCATCATTGGCGGTACGATGCTGACTGGTGGTGTTGGTAACATTATTGGTACTTTCTTCGGTGTAATGTCGCTGGGTCTTATTCAAAATATCGTTTCCTCTGCAGGTCTTGACCAGGCTTGGTGGACAGGAATTACAAGAGCTGTTATGCTTTGCTTGTTCCTGGTTATCCAGAGTGTGGTTATGACACGTAAGAAGAAAGGTTAAGCAATATGACTACATAAAAAGGAATCCTGCTTTGCAGGATTCCTTTTTTATGTAGCTGAAAGTATTTTTAGTTAATATGCAGGTCTTTGTTTATACTGTAAAATATGTGCTTTTCTTTGGATTTTTAGCTTGATGCCTTGCTTTTTTCAGTAAAATTTAGTAAAATATAAGTAAGATTGTGAAGCTGCTTTCAGGATGGAAGGCCATACGCCATCGAGCTTCGCAAAGCGAAACTATATTTTATAAAGGAGGACTATATGATTAAGAAAGACATCATGAAAAAGTGCCTGGCAGGATTTTTATCCTTTGCCATGACGGCTACGCTGCTTCCTGTGAACACAGTGGGGATAGTTCAGGCGGCAGAAAATGGACCGAAGCCGGTTCTGCATTACGATATGAGTCATGCAGACGGCAAATTGACAGACATCAGCGGAAATCATCTGGATGGCAAATTACAGGGAATTACCGATGATGATTTTGTTACGTCAGATGCGGGGGTAGAATTGAAGTTTGATGGAACGTCGAAATATGTGGAGATTCCAGCGGGAGTAATCAAAGACGGGGGAAGTTATGAGAATCCTTCTGCAGGAAGTGAAGAAGCATTTACGATTGAGGCTACTTATACGACAGAAAAACAGTCGGCAGCATGGCTGTTTACTCTTGGAACGACAGTGGCTGAATGGCCTAACGTACAAAATTATCTTTTTGTAGCGCCTTGGGTTTCAGATGGAGACTATCCAGGCAAGATGCTGGCTGCTATCAAGAATGACACAGATGAGAAGCGTTATGATAAGGATACAGCCTTGGAGGGAGATAATGGCGGTGGAAAGAATATTGTTTCCGTTGTATTTGATAACGGTGAAGTTACCTATTATCTGAACGGCAATAAGTCAGCGCCTACGGTCTCTGGTTTTAAGATTCAGGATATTTTGGAAGCAAACAGTACAGATACCTGTATCGGATATATTGGAAAATCTTTATATAGACCAGATCCCGATTTTCAGGGAAAAGTTCTTGATTTTAAAATATATGATCAGGCATTGACAGAAACACAGGTGAATAATATCCATGATGATAAAGTCAATGCATGGGAATCAGAAAAGAAAATCAAAAAAGTTAAAGATAGTATTCTCAATACTATGCTGAATGGAAACGAAAGCATAAATGAGGTATCAACAAATCTGTCTTTCCCAGCAGATATGGAAGGCGTTGCATTGACATGGACTTCCTCAAAGCCTGCTGTTATTGCGGCTGACGGAACAGTAAATGCAACGTCACAAGCTCAGAAAGTGACAGTAAGTGTAAGCGGTACATATAAGGATAAGTCATTTGAAGAAAGCTGGGAACTTAAAGTAATCAATCCAGAAGGAGCAGAGTATGAGGCTTTGACAATTCCTAATGCAAGCGACATTACAGGGAACATAACACTGCCGTCCAAAGGTAAGAAAGGTTCTGATATTACATGGACTTCCAGTGATGAGAATGTAATTGGCACAGCAGCAATAGGACAGATGCCGGCTGGAGTAGTTACCAGAGATGAAGGAACCGATAAAAACGTTACGCTGACTGCTACAATTAAGCAGGCGAGCGGAGATAAAGAAAAAATATTTAATGTCAAAGTCAGGAAAAAAGCGGTTGTAGGTACTATGACAGACTATGTATTTGCATATTTTGCCGGAGACGGAGAAGGTGAGCAGATACATCTTGCTATCAGCCGTGATGGTTTAAGCTGGGAAGAGTTAAACAAAGGCGAGCCGATACTGAAGTCAGAGATGGGAACGAAAGGATTGCGAGATCCGTATATTCTGCGTTCTCCAGAAGGGGATAAATTCTATCTTGTAGCAACAGACCTTTCAATTGCAGCAGCAAACTGGGATTGGGATAGTGTACAGAAACGAGGCAGCCAGGCAGTTATGGTATGGGAGTCAGACGATTTGGTTCACTGGACAAATCAGCGTATGGCAGTTGTCAGTGCACAGGTTGAAGCAGGATGTACCTGGGCGCCAGAGGTATTTTATGATGATACAACTGGAGAATACATGTTATTCTGGTCATCAAAAGTAAAGAGCAACAATTATGATAAGCAGAGAGTTTACTATTGTAAGACCAGAGATTTTTATACCTTTACAGAACCAAAGATTTGGATTGAGAATACTTTCAGTACCATTGACACAACTGTAATTCGTGGAGAAGACGGCAAGTATTATCGTTTTTCTAAAAATGAGGATAACGGAGCGAAATACATTTATGAAGAAGTGGCAGATACCCTTCTCGGAGAATGGAAAGGCGTAGGCTGGACAACAGAACCTAAGGAAATCGGTGGAGGTGAAGGTCCCTGCTGCTTTAGATTTAATGATGATGATCAAGCGAAAGCAGGAGCAAAATACTGTCTGTTGATTGATGATTTTGGCGGGGTAAGATATTATCCAATGATTACCAATGATCTGGCATCTGGAGAATTTACTGATGCAAAAGATAAAGCAAATCTGCCGAAGAAACCA
>CAJUCK010000076.1:0-1345 GCA_910585395.1 uncultured Lachnospiraceae bacterium | reverse complement strand
TCATGGTACAGTAATGAATATTACAGCAGATGAATATAATGCGCTGCTGGACGCTTATGCCTATCCTTCTCTGGCACCTGGAAGCCTTCCAAGTTATGTGACCGCAGGATATACACTTCCAGCAGAAGTAGAAATTATACTTTGCGGAGAAAAACGTAAAGTATCAGTAACCTGGGATAAGACTGCAGATGATTTTGCGGAAGTAGGAGAAGTGGAAGTTACTGGAACGATTGCTTCCATAGGAAATAAAACAATTACCAAAACCATAGAGGTAATTTCTGCATCAGATAAGCTGCTTTATTTTATTGACTGCGGTGTAGGAGCATGGAATGAGAAGCTATCAACATCTGGCTATTATGAAACAGTAAAATCAAAAGTGGAACTGCGCAACGAAGTTCCAGACCAGTTATATACACAGGGAAGCTGGGGAATTGTCAATCCTAAAGATGACAGTGAGGAAGGATATGAAAACGCAGGCAACCGCACGGATACAGAAGATTCCGTTTACACGAATGGATGGTGGGCAAAAGATGGAAAGTCATGTGAGTATATTATACCGCTGGAGAAAGGCACTTATGTGGCAACAGGTTATTTTGCAGAATGGTGGAGTACAACCAGACCAATTAAATTCTATGCAGAATATACAGATGATAAAGGAAAAGTTGTGACAAGCGAAGCCCGCAGCATTACTCTGAGTAAAGAGAATCCTAGGGAAAATGCGGCAATTGCCTTTGATATTGTAAATGTGGAAGAAAAGACAGACGTACATTTTTATGCAGAGAACGCAGAAGGTAAGGATAAACCAGCTCCAGTTATCGCCGGTCTTTCTGTTGAGGAAGGTGTGGCAGTAACAGGTGTTACACTGAATAAGAACACGCTTTCTATAGAAAAAGGCGCTACTGAAACATTAGTGGCAACAATTCTGCCTGAAAATGCAACCAATAAAAATATAACCTGGACTTCCAGTAATCCAGATGTGGCAAAAGTGGAAGATGGAGAAGTGACAGCTCTGAAAAAAGGAGATACTACCATTACAGCAACTGCGCCTAACGGTATGAAAGCAGAATGTAAAGTTACAGTAACTGTCATTGAACCAGAAAGTGTAACATTGGATCAGACTGCGCTTTCTATGAGAATAGGCGGAACTGCTGTTTTGACGGCTGCACTGGCTCCAGAGACAGTGACAGAAACAGAACTCAACTGGGAATCCAGCGATACGGAAACAGTAAGTGTTGTAAATGGAACAGGAAATACTGCGACATTGACAGCAAAAAAAGCTGGAACAGCAGTAATTACGGTAAAAACTGTAAATAACAAGACAGCGGTCTGCCAGGTAACAGTACAG
>CAJUCK010000075.1 GCA_910585395.1 uncultured Lachnospiraceae bacterium | reverse complement strand
CCCTGTATCATATGTATCTGCATATTTTTTAAAATCTCATACTGCCTGGTGTGCTCTACACCTTCCACGCATACACGCATTCCTATCACATTTGCCAGTTCGCACACAATTTTCACAAAGGCATCTGCAAACTCATCCTGTCCAAGATCTTCAATAAAGCAGCGGTCAATTTTGATAACATCAATGGGCATTTCTCGAATATGATTGAGGGAACTGTAGCCCGTTCCAAAATCATCCAGAGCCACACGCACGCCCAGTTCCCGGATCTGTCCTAAGATGCTCTTCATCCGCTCCATATCATTGATGGCAAGACTCTCTGTCACTTCCAGCGTCAGATTTACTGGGTTGATGCCTGTCTCCTGTAATGCCTGCCGCACCTGATCTATAATATCATTTCTTAAAAGCTGCACTACAGAAAGATTTACGTTTACTTTATAATTAGGATGGCCCGCTTCATTCCATTCTCTGCATTGGCGGCACGCCTCACGGAGCACATGTTCTCCAATCGGATTAATCAGCCCCAGATATTCTGCAAGCGGGATAAATTCTGCCGGAGAGATAAAGCCTAATTTCTCGCTGTTCCATCGAATCAGCGCCTCTGCTCCCATACAGGGATTTCCCTGTTTTGTCACATCCACAATGGGCTGATAATAGACCTCAAATTCATTGCATGCATTCATGGTAGCATCCCGCATGTTTTTCTCCAGATCCAGTCGCTTGGAAGACACTCCTTTTACTGAATCTGTATAAAATTCATAGCAGTTCTTCCCCGATTTCTTTGCCTCCAGCAGCGCAAGATCTGCCTTGCGGATAAGATCCTGCACCGTATCTCCGTCTGCTGGAAAACGCGCAATCCCCATACTCATGGTACAATAGTAGTCCGCCCCTTTTAAGAACCAGGGTTTTGCAAAAATCTCAGCAATGCCTTTTAATATCTTATCCAGCATTTCATATTTATTTTCAGTGACGATAATAATGAATTCGTCACCACCCATGCGATAGCAATTGCTCTCTATTCCATTTATCCGCTGCATACTGTGTGAAATAGATTTTAGCAGCACATCTCCATACTGATGCCCTAACCCGTCATTGATATGTTTAAAATCATCCAAATCCATGTACAGCAGTGCACCCTCACTTCCATTTCTCTTGCTTATGTCAATCTGTACCTCCAAGTCCTTCTCGCACCGCATGCGGTTGTAAAGCCCTGTGAGAAAGTCGTTATTGGCCTGTCTCTCAATTCTCTTCTGATACCGTTTATTCTCGGTAATATCATATATCGTATACAATTCTGCCTTTTCCTGGTCCAGCCACTGTATTTCCCTGCGGTGAATGTCAAACCAGCGGTCCCGTCTGGGCAGATACACCTCCCTGCTCTCACCATCTCTTATATCAATCAGCAGTTCATCCTTTATCGTCATATCATCGTTTAAACAAGAGCAGAATTCTTCATTCGCAAATAAAATACGGTCTCCTTCCAGAGAAGAAACACAGATGCCGCAGTTCAGATTGTTTAGCACCTCGATTCCCGATGTATAAAAATCAACCTCCTGATACATAAAATCTTTCCATTCCCACTTCCCGCTTTCTTCCAGTTTCATGTTTTTTGTTTCCATACTCATAACTTACCTTAATCCACCTTCTCAATAATAAACAAATAATAGTTGTCTTTTTCATCCATACTGTATTCCTGGCAAAGTGTAAACCCCTTGTGCAGACGAAGCTGTTTTTTTATAAAATTTTTCTCGTCAGAATAGATAAACATTTTTCCTTCTTTCTTCAATAGCTCCTCTGTCTTCTGAAAAAACGCCCCGTAAAATTGATCGTGTTCTCCCTTAGATTTCTTCCCCCTGCCGGGCATATTGGTGATTATCTCATCAAAGAGATATTTATGGGTAAATTTAAAAAAATCCCGGTTAATATAGTATACTTCCTTATTGGCAAGACGAGTATTCTCTCTTGCTTTTATAATCGCTTCCCCAAAAATGTCAATCCCATACATCTTCCCTGCTGGACATACACGGTCCCGCTCAATCAGCATTGTCCCCACTCCGCAGAAAGGGTCCAAAACCTGTGCCTCTCTGCTCATATAAGGCTTTGCAAGCCTCGCAATCAGCGCTGCCTGCTCTGGTCTGATGGATGAGGCCACCACATTTTTCCGATAAGAAAAACGCTGGTTCTCAAATGTATACAATTTTATCAGAGGCAGGAACTGTCCTTCTCGGATTTCCAATTCATAATCAGATATTGAATTCTTAAGTTTTCCACCAGTTTCCTTTTCCAGGGCAAATGCACATTTCTTAATAAAATTACTGCGTTCCTCCAAGGATTTACTGCCCACAATCCCCAGGCGGAAATAAAAATCATCCTCTGCATGATGTGCTTTCTTAAGAATCTCCAGCAGATTAGAATCTGCCAGCGCCTTTGCTGTTTCCTGAGGATTTCCAGAAATTCTGCGGACATTTAACGGAAACAGCAGCTCATGGTAGGTAGGGATATTTAAAACAGGCATAATATGGCTGGTAACCAGGCGCACCCCGCTGTTTAATATGGTAATCCTTCCCCCCTTTATCTGCTCTGCTGTCAGATTCTGGTATTTCCTGCCAGTGGACAGAATCACCTCCCATGTATGATCATAACCCTGAAATCTATGCCTCTTATGGGGATTCCCCTTACCTGCAAGTTTTCTTAACGCCGCCAATTCTTTTCGTATATGCTTTTCTTCTTCTATTCTGGGCTGATACTGTTCCAGTTCCTTTAGGCGCTGTTCCAGTTCCTGTCTGCAGGAAGAACAATCCAGATCTGCAAGCGCTGACAAATAATCACTCTTTACAAAAAGCTGTGTCTCTCTCTTATATGCCTCGTACAATGGAATTACATTTTCATCCTCTTTCAGCCTGCCCAGCACAATCGCTGCATTCTTTCTCACTTTCGGCTCAGAGTCTTCCAGCAGCTGGGTAAACACACTGTAATCCCCATCAAGAAGAGCAAGCATTTCCTGTCTTATCTGTTCCTCTTTCAATTCCTGTTTTAAGGCAATGAGATTTTTCCTCAGCTCCCGTTTCATTTTCAGATCTTCATATTGTTCTTTTATCATGATATCCTCTATTCTGTGGACGTCTGCCCACATCCCACTAAAAATTGCAAGTACTTGTATTGTACTTCATAATTTATGTTTTGGCAATAGCAGTAAAATAGAAGAACCGACCAGAGCCCGCCGCAAAGCTCTGCCAGTTCTTCCATTTTCATTTAAATAATGCTGTAAGTCTGCGTCCTGCTTAAGGCGCATCCTCTTTCTTCTCCGTTCCATTGGTATCCAGATACTTCTGCACATCCTCTTTAAATTTCTTCCAAGCATCCTCATTTTTCACATAATAAACAGGGCACTCCTTACCCGTCACATCATAATGGCGGATTACACTCTCCACAGGCAGATTAAACTTTCCACAAAGCCATGCCGTCAATTCTACCAGAGCATCATAAGTCTCTTGTGTAAACTGCCCCGTTTCATCTTTGTGGCAGCACTCAATAGACAGTGTGTCCACGTTCCGGTCATTGGACGCATAGGACATCTCAGAGCTGGGTATGCACTGCACAATCTCTCCTTCTAAGCCAACAACAAAATGACTGCTTGCCTTTGTCTTCTGCATGTCCTTTAATCCTTCAAAATAGCTGCGGTTCTGAGCTGCTGTCGTTCCCGGATTCGCCGTATAATGAACCACAATTCCTTTTACCTTTTCCAGCGCTGTCTGTGGTCTGGAATAGGGATTAGGCGTCAGCAGATCTACCTGAAAATCTGGTGCTTTTTCGATAACTTTCTGCTGAAACTCTTCCTTGTTCTTCATCTGTGCGCTCTGTACTTTCGGTGTGCTTTTCTCTGCCTGAACTGCATTTGGGCTGTCGTCCTTCTGAAATATTTTGGTCATGACAAATAAAATCAGCAGTACTCCCAGACACGACAGAACACCCCTTCGGATCATCTGAATCGTTCTTTGTCTTTTTCTGCGCTGTTTTCTTGCCAGATATGCTTCCCGGCGTCTTCTCTCTTCACTGGTCACTGTAATCTCTCCGTTCTTTGGTGCTGGTCCCCTGAAATCATTTCCGACTTTTATCAGTTACAGTATACACCTTTTTCCAATAAAATAAATTAAATTTCTTTAAACTTTTTGTAAGAAAAAAGTAAGCATGCTCTGGAAAACATTTCTCAGCATTTCTTCTGTGTGCGCCAGGGACAGGAACATGGCCTCAAATTGTGACGGTGCAAGGTAAATCCCCTGACCCAACATATAATTGAAGTATGCCTTAAACGCTTCCGTATCAGAAGTTTTGGCGCTCTGGTAATCCATAACTTTCTCCCTGGTAAAGTATAAGCAGCCCAGAGAGCCCTCGTGGCTGACCTGACAGGGCAGGTGTTTCTTTCTCACCAGTTCTTCCATCTGCCCATAGAACCAGTCTCCTTTTTCATTCAGAACCTGATAATATTCCGGGTGCTCTTTCAGCAGGGTAAGCTGCGCTATTCCAGCCGCCATAGCAACTGGGTTCCCACTTAACGTGCCCGCCTGATAGACACCTCCCAAGGGAGCTGCCAATTCCATAATCTCCCTTCTGCCCCCATAAGCCCCCACAGGCATTCCGCCGCCAATGATTTTTCCAAGGGTAGTAAGATCCGGCATAACACCATAATATTCCTGAGCCCCGCCTGGGGCCAGGCGAAATCCAGTGATCACTTCATCAAAAATCAGCAGCGCTCCATAATTATCACAGAGTTTCCGAAGACCTTCCAGAAAACCTGGAATTGGAGGCACTACTCCCATGTTGGCGGCCACTGGTTCCACAATCACTGCTGCAATCTCTTCCCCGCACCGCCGGAAATGGCCTTCCACACTGTCGAGATGATTGTACTCTGCCGACAATGTGTCTTTGGTGTATCCTGCCGGCACCCCAAGGCTGTCTGGCACCCCTGCTGTCATTACGCCGGAACCCGCCTGTACCAGCAGTCCATCTGAATGCCCATGATAGCAGCCTGTAAATTTAATAATTTTATCTCTGCCAGTAAATCCTCTTGCCACCCGTACAGCACTCATCACTGCCTCCGTGCCGGAATTAACCATACGCACCATTTCTATGGACGGAACCATGCTGCAGACCAGTTCCGCCATTTGAACCTCTATGGCTGTCGCTGCTCCAAAGCTTAACCCCTTTTGGCATGTTTCTATCACAGCATCCACCACTGCTTTGTGACTGTGTCCCAGAATCATAGGTCCCCAGGAACCCACAAAATCAATATAACAGTTGTCATCCTCATCATACATACAGGCCCCCTTGGCACGTTTGATAAACCTGGGTGTTCCTCCTATGGAATGGAACGCACGCACTGGTGAATTAACTCCGCCCGGAATCACCTGCACGGCTTCCTCAAATAATCTTTCTGATCTCGTCATTTTTACTCATCCTCTCCAATATCTGTACAACTCAGCCTATTATCCCCTGCTCCATGCATTTCGCCAATTCTTCTGCAAAATAGCTGATGTAAATATCTGTCCCTGCACGGTAAGCGCTGACTGCCATCTCGCACAGAATACTGGTCTCATCCACAAATCCTGCCTGTGCCGCCGCCTTTACCATGGCATATTCCCCGCTGACAGAATAAGAGGCCACTGGAATATGTATGCTTTCCTTCACTTCCCGGATCAAATCACCGTATGCCATGGCAGGCTTGACCATAATAATGTCTGCCCCCTCTTCCACATCCAGCATAGCTTCTTTCCATGCTTCTCTGCGGTTGTGATAATCCATCTGATAGGATTTCCGGTCTCCAAAGGACGGCGCTGAACCTGCCGCATCCCGAAACGGACCATAAAAAGAAGACGCAAATTTGACGGCATAGGACATAATCGGAGTATTTACATATCCATATTTATCCAGTTTCCTGCGGATGGCAAGCACCCTGCCATCCATCATATCTGAAGGCGCCACCATGTCTGCCCCTGCCTGTACCTGAGACAGGGCTGTCTCTGCCAGCAGTTTCAGTGTTTTGTCATTATCTACCGTTTCTCCCTGCAGTATTCCGCAATGTCCATGGGATGTATATTCACACAGACACACATCTCCGATCAAATACAGATCAGGGCATACTTCTTTTGCTTTACGGAATGCTTTCTGGACAATTCCATCACTGGCATAAGCGCTGCTTCCCACTTCATCTTTCTGCGCCGGAATCCCAAAGAACATAACAGAACTCACCCCTGTATCATACAGCTTTGTAAGCTTTTCTTCCATCCGGTCCACACTGTAACGGTATTGTCCCGGCATGGAAGTAATCTCTTCTTTGAGATTGCTTCCTTCTGTCACAAATAACGGATAGACCAGAGAAGATTTATCCATTCTTGTTTCCCGCACCATTTTCCTTAATGCTGCATTTTGGCGAAGCCGCCGCGGCCTGCTGATTAATTCCATATCTGTCTGCCTCCTGATTTTAAAATTTCCTACTGACTGATACGCAGGTTTCCACCAGACTGTCCAGATCAGCCTTCTCTGCCACCCATGTCTGCATGCCAAGCGCTTTTGCTGCTGCCTGGGTCTGCGCTCCGATGCACACTCCACGTACCAGACTGTAATCCAGACCCTGAACCGCTGCTGCAAACCCCCGGACTGTGGAAACACTGGTAAATACCGCCATGTGAATCTGCCCCTGCTCCATCTGCCCTTTCACATCTATTTTTTCATTGAGTTTTTCATAAACAGTTCTGTAAACAGGCAAATCTGTGATTTCCACAGAAACCCGCTTTTCTATCTCTTCTATTATCTGTGAATTTCCCTTTTCAGCCCTTGGGATTAAAAGCTTCTCCCCTTCCTGGCAAGTTTCTCCTAACAGAATTCCCAAATGTTTTCCATCGTAAATCTCTGGCATTAACGCACAAACCAGCCCCCGGTTTTCCAGCTCTTTTCTGGTTCCTGTTCCAATGGCTGCAATTTGGGCTGTTCCAATAGCCCGGATATCCTTCTTTTGATTTTGAAGTTCCTGGAAAAACAGATTTACTCCCGCCGGAGAAGTAAATACCAGATACTGATATTCAGAAAGCCTTTCCAATTCCTCTGTAAGCCTTTGGTTATTTTCTATCAGCTCTGTACGGATTGCTGAAAGCTCCAGTACCTCTGCCCCCAGATTCCGGAGTTTTCGGCTTATAGTTCCACTCCGCTCTCTTGGCCTTGTTACCAGAATCTTTTTGCCAAACAAAGGAAGCTGTTCATACCAGCCAAATTCATTTCCCAAAGCGCAGACTCTGCCAACCATAAAAATTGCCGGCGTCTGCACCCCCTGTTCGTTCACCTGATTCTGTACACATGCCAGACTGGTTATTATTTTTTTCTGCCCGGCGCCTGTTCCTCTCTGCAGCACTGCAGCCGGCATTTCAGGTTCCATGCCGGCATCAAGCAGTCCTTGGCAAATCTGTGGAATCCCTGAAACCCCCATCAGAAATACCAGAGTTCCAGACAGGCGCGCCAATGACTTAAAATCAAGCTGCAGTTCTTCTCCCGCCTTTTTATGCCCGGTAATTACATGGACTGAAGAGGCAAAGTCACGATGAGTCACTGGAATCCCACAGTATGCTGGAACTGCCAATGCCGATGTCACTCCTGGCACTACCTCATAAGGAACGCCTTGTTCTGCCAGCAGCGCAAGCTCCTCACCGCCTCTGCCAAAAAGAAAGGGATCCCCTCCTTTTAGGCGCACCACCTGTTTTCCTGCCATCGCTTTCTCAAGCAGTATCTGATTAATTTTTTCCTGAGGCATCGTATGGTTCCCGGCACGCTTCCCTGCATCTATGATTTCTGCCTGTTTGGGAATGAGATTTAAAATTCCTTCCCCAACCAGACGGTCATAAACTACCACCTGTGCCTGTTCTAAAATATCTCTGCCTTTTACAGTAAACAGTCCTGGATCACCTGGACCTGCGCCTACCAGCCACACTTTTCCTTCCATGGTCTTACCTCACTCTTTTAAAATCTGCTCCTTCACTTCTTCTGACATAGCATCCCCCAGAAAATATCTGCCTTTTCCCTGTCCTTCCTTTAACTCGTCCTTCATTTCTCGTTCGAGATACTGAATTTCCTGCTGTAATTCCTTGGCAGAAACCAGGCCGCAGCCCTGTCCTCTAATAATAATCTGTTCTAATCCGTCTGAAGTGGCGACTCTTACATAATATTCTCTGGCATGTTTATGGGCAAATTTCTCAATATACTGGTCTGCCGTCTCCGCCTCTTTCGTAAATACTACATGTATATTATGATAATCGAGAATTTCTGTCTGATGCTGCTGCACCCGGTAAGCGTCAAATACTACAATTCCCTGGTAATTACACATAATATCCAAAAGCCTGTCTCTGGCGCTGTCTATATTTCTCTCCGCCAGCTCTTTCAATTCCTGCCATGCAAAAATCATATTATACCCATCCACCAGAAAATATTCCTCTTTTTTCTGCGGCATTTGAAAAGACCGGGCTATAGAAGCTGTATATTCCTTATTACCCGGCTTTCTTTTGTGATATCCTTTCCTTGCTGATCCCTTGCCATGCTTGTTGGCATCAAAGGTTTTGGAGAGTATGGCTTCCACCTCATCCTCCCCAATCCATGCAGCTTCCTGCAGATCTGGTTCTGGCAGTCCCTGGTTCCTGCCGGCTGGCCGTGCATATTCCTGCGCCTGGAAATCTGAATCATCTGCTCCTTCCAGAATCCTGCGCACCTGCGCAGGCGTCTGCACATGCATATGTTCTTTTACTTCCTTCCATTTCACCACAAATCCAGCTCCATGGGCGCAGAATACAGAATCTGGAGAATTATCCAAATCTTTTGTAGGTTCATAATTTCTTTGACAAATCACTTCCTGCGCATTATGACAAGGCTCATAGCCTTTCAGGCTGCAGAACAATTTTCCTTTCCCTTTGGTATACAAAAGAACTTCCTGCTGATACTCCTGCATCAAAGAGGCGGGGGCAGTTCCCACGAGCACTGCCGTCCCTCCCTGTGTATCCGGCAATTCGAAAACTCCATGCATTCGCTCCACATCTGTCATGGCACGTCCAATCATCTGCTCTGGGATCTCCAGCCTAAAAGCATAGACCGGTTCTAAAAGCACAGACTCTGCTTCCATCAATCCCTGGCGCAGAGCACGGTAAGTCGCCTGTCTGAAATCACCACCCTCGGTATGTTTCAAATGAGCACGCCCGGCAGTCAGCGTAATTTTCATATCTGTGACTGCTGCGCCTGTCAGAACCCCTTTATGCTCCTTCTCCTCCAAATGTGTCAGCACCAGACGCTGCCAATTGCGTTCCAGCACGTCTTCACTGCATGTTGTATCAAACTGCAGTCCGCTTCCTGGCTCCCCAGGCTCCAGCAAAAGATGAACCTCGGCATAATGCCGCAGCGGCTCGTAATGCCCTACTCCCTCCACTGGGCGGGCAATGGTTTCTTTGTACAGGATATCCCCTTTCCCAAAAGAAACCTCTGTTCCAAAACGTTCCCAAATCAGGCTCTTTAAAATTTCAAGCTGAATCTCTCCCATAACCTGCACTCTTATTTCCTGCAGTGATTCATCCCAGACAAAGTGAAGCTCTGGCTCTTCTTCCTGAAGTCTGCGGAAATTATCCAGCATTTTTCCAATGTCGCATCCATCCTGCAGCAATACCTGGCAGGTGAGCACCGGAAGCAGAATCGGCAATGGCGAATCTTTTTCCTTTCCAAGTCCTTGTCCTGAATTTGTGTCCTGCAGGCCTGTCACCGCACAGACAGTCCCTGCTTCCGCCTCCAAAACCGTCTCAAACTTATCACCAGAATAAATACGAATCTGGTTAATTTTGTCCTGCGTGCCTGTTGGAGAAGTTTTTACTTTCAGGCTTCCCCCTGTCACCTTTAAATGTGTCAGGCGGTTTCCCTGGCTGTCTCTGGTAATCTTATAAATCTTTGCCCCAAATTCTTCTGTATAAACAGGCTGTCTGGTAAATACTTCCAACGCTCCCAGAAATTCTTCTATCCCGATACATTTCAAAGCTGAACCAAAAAAACAGGGAAATATATTTCTCTCGGAAATCAGCTCCTTAAGCTGTTCCCAAGTTACCTCGCCGTGTAAAAGATAATAGTCCAATATGTCTTCCCTGCATACTGCTGCATTTTCCTGAAATTCCTCCGTATCTGTATCTGAGAAATCCAGACAGTTTTCCGATAATTTTTCTTTCAATTCCTCCATTAAATGCTTTTTGTCTGTATCAGGCTGATCCATTTTATTGATAAAAAGAAACACTGGAATCCCGTATTTTTTCAAAAGCTGCCAGAGTGTCCGGGTATGCCCCTGCACACCATCTGAACCGCTGATAAGTAAAACAGCATAATCCAAGACTTGCAGAGTCCGCTCCATTTCTGCCGAAAAATCCACATGACCTGGAGTGTCCAGCAAAGTTATCATGGTATCAGAAAATTTTAATACTGCCTGTTTTGAAAAAATTGTAATTCCTCTTGCCC
>CAJUCK010000074.1:254-10589 GCA_910585395.1 uncultured Lachnospiraceae bacterium | reverse complement strand
GTGATAACCATCGCCGCCGCCAAAATAACAGAACAGACACGTTTCCATCCGTTTCTTAGTGTTTTCCTCACAATAAATAGTTCTCCTTTCTCTTTGGGGAAGAAATTGTAAGTATTCTACAAGAGAATTCCCACAATCCTTCTGGGTTTTTAGGAATATACTATAATTCTTGCACATTATAAATTATTTTTCATCCCCAAAAACTATAGGAAATGCACAACAAAACGTTTATTATATTTAGTTTTTTATATTTTTGGATGCGAAATATTACTGCACCGCCGTTCTCCCTTTTCTGCGGACATCCATGCTTTTTCCGCACAGATTCTTGATTTATTTTTTTAAAGCAAAACCCCTTTTTTCTGTCATAGCGGAATTAATTCTGCAGAACAAAAACAGATGCCCCATTCTGAAATCTTACGATAACACCGCTGGATTAATTGTTGGAAGGGATGCAGATTCTAATCCAGAATGTATCTCGTTTATTTCAGTCAATGGGGCACCTGGGGATGCTAATTTCATGTGACTGGACAGGCTGCGGTATGGTACAGTACGCAACCTGTCTGTCAAAAACTATATGTGCAGCTCTGCACACGATGCAAAATCTATTTCATCTTATAATTCTTTGTTTTTGCTTTCTTTAAAAGCTTCTTATAGTATGTCTTCTTAGACTTCTTCACCTGGAACACAGCATTTTTCTTGATATTCTTAAATGCATTTTTACCAATGCTCTTGAGCGCTGTGCCGCTGAATTTAATCTTTGCAAGCTTCTTTGCTCCGCTGAAAGCTTCGCTTCCAATGCTCTTTACATTCTTGCCGATTGTAAGGCTCTTAAGCTTCGTCTGTTTGCGGAATGCTTTCTTGTTTACAGCTGTTACCTTAAAGGTCATTCCATTATATTTTACGGTAGCCGGTATATTTATAGAAGTAAGCTTCTTGGAAGCTCCGGTAACTGTCACCTGTTTTACAGATGCCGTACACTTGGTAACCTTATATTTGATATTCTTGTTTGTGAAAGCGCTCTTCTTCATAACAAATACTGCTTTCTTACTGATACCCTTAAACGCATCTTTGCCAATTGTCTTCACCGCTGTTCCCTGGAAGGTTACTTTTGTAAGATTCTTACAATTGTAGAACGCTTTGGCTCCAATCTTGGTAATATTTGCGCCAATCACCACGCTCTTAAGGCTATTTTGACCTGCAAACGCAGAGTCAGCAATTGCAGTTACTTTAAAGGTCTCATTTTTGTACGTCACGGTACCTGGTATGGTAACGCTTGTCAGCTTCTTGTTCGTCCCTGTCATTGTCACAACCTTATCAGTGCCATAAGCAGTAACTTTAAATGTCTGTCCACTGTTGTCTGTAAAGGTTTCATTCAGGACTGGTTTGTCTGTATGTGGAGGCTCCTTAGGAATCGTACTCTCTGCCGCTGTCACTGACAAAGCCAGTTTTGCAAGAGCTACTTCAATTTCTTCCTGGGTTGCGTCTTCCTTGGCCAGCACTGCTTTGGCTTCATCGATTGCCGCCTGCAGTTTTGCCTTTTCTGCCGCAGAAAGTTTTGCGAGAAGTTTCTCTGCCTCTGCAATCTTATCATTCATCTGACCAAGATAAGGTTTCTCTGCTTCCTTGACTGCTGTCTCCAGTTTCGAAAGAGCTGCTGATAACTGCGCCTCTGTTGCTCCCGCCTGGTTCCATACTGCTTTGGCTGCACTGATTGCTGCCTGCAGTCTATCCTTCCCTGATCCTGTTAAACCTGCAAGAAGCTTTTCTGCCTTGCTGATTTCTACAGCCAGTTTTTCTTTGACAGGCATCTCCACAAACTCGTAATAATCAACGTTCATAATATTTTCTGTGTCAGAACCAACAAATACCAGGAAAACATTCTTCGTTCCAGTGATATTGTTCAATTTGCACTCGATTAATTTATAGGTATCCTCTCCTCCTGTTGCTGGAACTTCTACTGTGCCAGCTAATGTTCCTTCTGGACTGTCCAGACGTACTTCGATTTTTCCTCCCTTTGCGGATGCCGCATTTACTTTGAAGCCTACAGCTCCATATTCTCCGAAGTTTAACTGTGCTACAGAAGTCCAATCTTTGTTCTGCAGATCTGTCAGCGCTGTATTATATTCCTTAAACAGTTTGCCAGGTTCGTTACAGGGTTCTACTTTCACGCCTGCATTCCAAGCAATCGTTTCTGCGTCGATTCTCTCATATGGATTCATCTCGTGGAGCTGCGGAATACCTGCATAAGTTCCCTTGATATCCTTAATGGTACCATCGGCTCTCATCTCGATTTTGTCAATATGTGTAGAGCGGTAACCTTTGTCCTTGCCTTCTGCTTTAGATACTGTGCGTGGTAAATAAAGTAGCTTTCTCCTTCAAATACAAAGGTTGCATGATGGTTATTGCCGCCGGTGCCGAACCATACGCTCGGATTACTGAATATCTCGCCTGCATAAGTAAACGGTCCCATTGGATTGTCGCTGACCATATAGCAGATGGTTCCTGTTCCTGGATAACCATCTTTATTGGCAGGTGTAAAGTTCGAGCAATAGGAATAATAATACTTGTCATTGTATTTGAAGATACCGCTGTCCTCAAACATACAGGGCGCGTCAATCATCTTTGACTCATTGTTCTCAATATGAACCATATCATCTGTCAGTTTGGCAACTCTTGCGGTCTTGGGATTTAAGTTCTGCCCTTCTGGAACACCGCCGCCAAAATAAATATATCCGCTTCCATCGTCGTCTACCAATACTGCCGGGTCAAAACACCATACAACGCCTGCACACTCAGGATATCCATAAGTCAGTAATGCCTTGCCGTTGGGGTCTTTCCAGGGACCTAAGGGGCTTTCTCCTTCCAGCACGCCGATACCAGAACCGCCGTTTGCAAAATAGAGGAAGAATTTCTCCTTGCCGTCGATGGTCTTATGCGCAATTGCTGGAGCCCAGGAATTCTTTGCCCATTTAGCTGCGCCATTCTCTCCTGCCACTGCAATTTCTCCGTGATCCGTCCAGTTCATCAAGTCAGAAGATGAGACAACTCTCAAGGTATTGATATAACTGAAATTGTTGTCAAGCAGATTTCCATTCTCATCATACTGATAAGCGTCTGCTGTCATATATACATAGACTCTTCCATCATATTCCATAGCATAGGGGTCTGCTCCGAACGCCTGTGTGAAAATAGGATTTCCATAACCCAGCTTCTTTGCAATTGCCTCTGTATTTACATGTTTCATCAGCACAGAAGCCATGCAGCCTGTCACATCATATTCTGCCGCTCCATTGTCAATGTTGATATAATCGGCCTTAATTTCTACGTTCTTATCTGCTTCTACATAATTGCTGACTTTCAGCTTGATCGTTGCAAATAACTTATCTGCTGCTGCAAAGGAAACGTTATTTCCCTTTACTGTCATGAACAATCTGCTGCCTTCTACCTTGTAGCTTGCCTGGCCTTTGATAGCTGCAGTATTGAAAACTACATTATCTACACTCATAATACCAGGGATGGAAACAGACGCTTCCAGGCTGGTATGGTTTCCTGCCTTCAATTCATCCAGGTTCAGTTTTACTTCACACTCGCCGCCCATCACACCGCTTACTTCCGGTGTTGCTGTCATAGATGCGCTCAATGCGCCGGCTGGCTGCTGCGTTCCTGTAATCTTATCAGAAACTTTGAAGTAATCTACATCCACATAACCGCCAGATTTCACGGTTGTATAGTTAAAGATTGCAAATTTGCTTCCCATGAAATGAACCAATTCATAACTCATTTTCATAGGTTCGCCCAGTTTCTTCCAAGTCTTTCCATCAAAACTATAATAGAAAGTTACGGTATCTTTATCTGAGCCGTCTTCGTTTCCAGCATAGTTAAAATCTTCTTTCAGATATACAATATTTCCTTCACAGTCCACGCTTTCTTTTACCACAGGTTTATCTTCTTTCGCAGCGCTGTTGCCAGAAGCATCCACCATCACAAGCTTCGTGCTTTCTCCTGTTTTTTGGGCTGCAATATATCCATAATTGTAAGATAAAGAAGCCAATCCTGCCACGTCACCGTTCTTCATATTGCTGATGTCCATGCGGATCATTCCGGAACAAACCGGTCCAAAAGTTCTCTGTGTCAATGTATTTCTTGCGTTCAGCAGGCTGCTTGCCTTGCTTCCGGTTTTCAGTCTCAGCCAGCCTTCACGCTCTGTCAAAGACCAGTTATTGTTGTTGGGGTTATGGTTCCACTGCCATACCAGATCCAGATTGGAACCATTATAATCATGTTCTCCAGGCTCTGCAGGTTCTCCCTCTTTTACATGCTCCTGCATAACTACATTATCAATATAGAAATCCATTGTAGCCCCGCCTGGCGTATTGAAATACATTTCATGTGAATCTCCAGCGTCATCCGGCATTTTCCAGGTACCTGTAATTTTCGTCCATTCCCCTGACTTTGCAGTTACCGATGCCATCTGCGGATACTTATCGTCGCCGTCAGCTACATTTTCCTTCATTGTTATGGCAAACTGCTGCTGTGCCGGCTCTGGGGCGTCATATTTCACATAAGCAGAAATCGTATACGTATTGCCTGGGGTCAGTCTGCCTGTGAAATTCACAGACGGTCCCTGCCAGTCTGCAGTACGCCCGCTTACTTTCAGGCTGCTGTTGTCATCATAACCTGGCTCTGCCACTTCCAGAGTTTCTACTTTTCCGAAAGAAACCCATTCTCCAACGCCATTTTTAAAGGAACCGTCGGAAATCATATTGTCACTGGGCGCTTTCACTGAGAAATCATCCAGATAATAACTCATCAAATCATTTACAGGATCCTGTTCTGCCGTCCATCCTGTCTCTACAAAAATATGAAGGTTTTCTGGATCAAAAGTAAACTCATCGCTCTTATCGCGCGGAGTGTAGGCGCCTTCAAACTCTACCCATTCTCCCTTTTTGCCCTTGATAGTCACAAGATTCTGGCGGTAATTATAATTCGGCCCATGCTGAAGGGTAACAAGGAAATCTTTTGTATCCGGCCCTTCTGTATATTTCAATTTTCCAGAAATTCTATAAGATTTGCCCTTGCTCATCTTACCGCTTATATTCTGGCAAGCACCTGTTCCAGTTCCTGTACGTTCTGATACATAAAGGCTGTACTGTCCGCCTGCTTTTTCTGAATCTACTACCGCAAGCGCGCCGCCCTTTTCTCCTGGTGCAATTTCCCATCCCTCTGTGCTTCCTGCCTCAAAGTCTCCATTGGTAATCAGCTCAATTTCAGAATCATCTCCATCTCCGCCTCCTGGATTGTCTTCGCTTCCCACCGGTTTCTGATAGGTAATGGAAATGTCATCCATGCCATACTGGTCCGGATTTCCTGCGGTGGTCTCATCATTTGCATAGGCGGAATCTTCTATAAAGAAATAATTCTTATCGGTGCCAAATGGGAATTCTCCATTATCCGCTGCTGTATATGTGATATTAATCTCGCTCCATACGCCTTTTTGCAGATCTATCTTTCCTGCTGCCGGACGGTATTGATAATTTGGTCCATTTTGGAATCTCACCGTAAAGTTCTTCGTATCTGGTCCAGTGATATATTTCATTTTTCCTTTGATCGTGTATGTAGTCCCCTTTTTCAGTTTGCCTGTAAGGTCGTACATCGCGCTGGAAGAAGAATTCTTTCTGTTTTTTACCCGCAGAACTTTGCTGTTATTCACTCCGTCGTCCGCAGATACTACCTCGATTTCTCCCTTTTCAAATCCAACCCAGCCTTCAGCTCCTGATTCAAAATCTCCATTTTCTACAAGCTCTACTGTTTCCATTTCTGGTGTTTCAGCAGCATTGTAGGTCTTCGCCGTGTCAGTATCTGTCTGCTCTGCTTCAAATACTCTGTGTTCTGCATCATTATAGAAATCATCTGATTTTACCAGAGTCTTTCCATCACTTCCAACAACTGGAAGAGGCATCGTTGCTTCCACGGTCTTGCCGTCGCCGTTCTTGCCAAGCATTGGCCAGCCATCTTTCCAGGTACAGTCTGTCAGTACTGGAGTACGTCCGATTGCTCCATGATCCTGGAACATAAAACCATACCATTTTCCGCCAGGAGTATCAATTACAGCTCCCTGCGCTACGCCGGCATTTACACCGTTATTTGCAAAATTCGACTCTAAAATAATTTTGCCTTCCCAGTCTCCTTCCGGGAATGTCTTGCTTCTGTGGCAGATTTCCGTACGTGGTTTTCCTGCCGGCCAGCTAATATTAAACACATAGTAATAGCCGTCCTTCTTCATAATGTGTGTTCCTTCACACAACAACCCTTCGGTAAAGTGAGTCTCGCCCTCATCCTTGGTCACGTCAAATAACACTTTCTCTGTATCTTTATTGACTGTTGTCAGATCTTCAGACAATTCTGCACACTTAATGGCTCCGCCGCCATAGAGTACATACGCTTTACCATCGTCATCAAAGAACAGTGACATGTCATGAAACGCTCCGTTTAAAGTAGTCTTAGTCCAGGCGCCTCTCTCAATATCCTTTGTGGTATAGATATACGCTTTGCCAGTAGTGTTGCTGTTAAAAGCTACATAATACGTATCATTATGATATTTCAAGCTCGCTGCCCACTGACCGTTTCCATACATGTCCTCGCCGTTTCTCAAATTCATGGCGTCTGTATCTCCCAGGATATCATATACATAGTTTACAATCTCCCAGTTTACCAGGTCTGTCGATTTCATAATCGGGCATCCTGGTGATAAATGCATTGTAGTGCTGACCATATAATATGCGTCCCCTACACGTATCATGTCGATATCCGGTACATCTGCATAAATCATCGGATTATCGAAAGTTCCATCAGCATTGGCTGATGATGAGGTTACGGCTGCCTGTGTTTCTGCTGGAAGCATGGTAATAACCATGGCTGCTGACAAAATTACAGAACAGACACGTTTCCATCCGTTTTTTAGTGCTTTCCTCACAATAAATCTCCTTTCTTTTTTGGTGAAGGCATCCAATAATTCCTAAACGAAATGACTTTAAGCCTTCTGGGCCATTTAAACGTAATATAATTTTTGCATATTAGACATTATTTTTCATCCCCAAAAACTATAGGAAATGCACAATAAAACAATTAATATATTTAGTTTTTAATACTTTTATACAAATCCAGCCGCCAAAAAGGGACTGTCCCAAAAACAGACAGTCCCTTTTGCACATTTTCAGATTTATTTTTTCAGATAATAAATTCTCGCCTCATAAGGCTGATAAGTGCTATTCTTCTTTTGTGATTTATAATTTCCATACAGCAGCGCCATTTCTTCCCAGCTTTCTTCTAACCGGCACTCGATGGTATTTCCATAAAAATTACAGATTACATAAATTATTTCCTGCTGAGTTTCTCTTGTGTAAGCAAAAAAATCAGGATCATCTTCCAGCAGCAGTTTAAATTCTCCCTTCACAAAAACATCATACGTTTTCCTTAATTGAATCAGCGTTTTGTAACAGGCAAAAACGGAATCAGGGTCTTTCAGCTGGCGCTCTGCATTAATCTCCTGATAATTAGGATTTACCTTAATCCATGGCGCACCCTCTGTAAAACCAGCGTTGGCTGTTCCATCCCATTGCATCGGAGTGCGGGCATTATCACGGCTTTTGGCATAAATGGAAGCCATAATTTCACCTTCGTCATATCCTTTTTGCAGACGCTCCTGATACATATTTAAGGTCTCTATATCACGATATTCTTCCATAGAATACACCGCATTTGTCATACCCAGTTCTTCACCCTGATAAATGTAAGGCGTACCCTGCATGCCATGTAACAGCACCGCCAGCATTTTTGCCGATTCCACCCTGTACTTTCCATCGTTCCCCCAGCGCGACACAATACGAGGCAGATCATGATTGTCCCAGAATAAGCTGTTCCAGCCGCATTGATACAATTCTTTCTGCCAGTGGGACAGTACACGTTTTAATTTTATAAGAGGCAGGGGTGCAAGATCCCATTTTTCTTTTCCCTCCTGCTGATCCAGCTCAATATGCTCAAACTGAAACACCATGGAAAACTCGCTGCCATCTGCTCAATTCCTGAATAAATTCATGAAGCCTTGGACCATTATCTGTTATCTTTTGATCTGGTTCTTTTGCAATTCTGTCTATCACATCCAGACGGAATCCTCCAACGCCCTTGTCAATCCACCAGTTGATCATCTGATAAATTTCCTGGCGGACTTTGGGATTTTCCCAATTTAAATCAGGCTGCTTTACAGAAAACTGATGGAAATAGTATTGTCCGAGTTCTGGAACCCATTCCCATGCAGATCCGCCAAAGCATCCGCGCAGGTCATTGGGCAGGACATCTTCCTTTCCATCCCGCCAGACATAATAGTCATGATATGGATTTTCCCTGCTTTTTTTGGCTTCTTGAAACCAGCGGTGCTCATCAGATGAATGGTTCAATACCAGATCCATAATAATTTTAATATTGTGCTTTTCTGCCTCTTGAATCAGTATTTCCATATCTTCCAAAGTCCCAAATATCGGATCAATATCCTGATAGCATACCCATTATCATCCTGGGGAGACTGATATACCGGAGAAAGCCAGACTGCGTCAATCCCCAGCTCTTCCAGATAATCCAGCCTTTGTACAATCCCTTTTAAATCACCGATTCCATCTCCATTGCTGTCCTGAAAGCTTCTGGGATATATCTGATATATGACCGCTTTTTTCCACCAATCCCTATTTTTCACATCACCCATTGCCATTTCCTCCAAATACATGTATTCTCTTGCTGCTGTCTATCAGTCCAGTTCTCTGGTGATATCTTTCAGCCAGCCAAATTTCTTATAGTGGACATAGACTACTGGAATTTTCCAAAACTCATCCAGACATAAAATAAAATACACCACCATAGGCGGGAGTTTCCACACAAACGCACTTAGAAATCCCAGCGGCACACTGACAAACCACATCACAATAATATCACAAATCATGCCAAATCTCGAATCTCCTCCTGCACGAAAAATTCCGGCTATCAGCAAGGTATTCATCGCCTGCCCCACCACATAATAGGCGCTGATCCAGAGCATGAAATCTAAATAACCGGCTGCCCGTTCTGTCAGGGAAAAACACAGAAACACCACTGGGCGCAGCAGCAAAATCACCGCTCCTGTTGCAATCCCTATGGCAAGCGTCACCTGACAAGACTTTCTGGCATCCCGCTTCGCCTCATCCAATCTGCCCTCACCAATCTTGATGCCAAGCAGCACAGAAGCGCCAGAACCAAGCGCAAAGCAGAGAATCGTGCACAGATTCCGAACAGTAGTCGCAACAGAGCTTGCCGCCACCACATCTGCGTTCATGTGCCCCATAATAATAGAATAGGTGGAAAATGCAAATGTCCAGGCAAAGTCATTGATCAGCGCCGGCACAGAATATTTACAGAAATCTGCAAACAAAAGTTTGTGTCTGCCGAACATTACTTTCAAATCCAGACGGAATATTTTGCCCCGGACTGCATCTGCAAGGCAAAGTATAAGTTCTGTCACACGTGCCGCTGTCGTGCCGATGGCAACGCCGATGACTCCCAGTCTCGGCGCCCCGCCGATACCAAAAATAAACACTGCATTCAATATCACGTTTAAGATCAATGCAATAGAGCTGATTACCGTGCTCAGCTGGGCACGTTCCATACTCCGCAGGGTACAATGGTAAACCTGTGAAAAACTCATGCACACATAAGACACACCTACAATCTGCAGATAAGACGCCCCAATACCGACTAAGGCCTCATCATTGGTATAAATGCGCATTAACGTCTCTGGCATGGCCACTGCTCCCAGCGCAAGAATAAAAGTAATAGCAAATGCAATCTTCGTGGCTATTCCCATAACTGCCTGAATAGAATTGGTGTCTTTCTTCCCCCAATACTGGGAAGCAAGCATGACAACCCCAGACGAGATCCCAAAAAAGAACCCCGACAGCAGGAACTGAAACTGATTGGCCAGGGAGACCGCTGACAGCTCTGTCTGCCCTACATATCCCAGCATAAACACATCTGCAGAATTCACTGCATTTGTGATAAAATTCTGAATGGTTATTGGAATAACCAATGACGCCAATGAACGGTAAAACGCTTTGTTTTCTGCTTTCATTCTATGTAATTCCTTTCTGTAAAGAGCTCCTCTGTGAACTCTTTACCATAGAGTTACACAGAGATTTATACATTAAACCGGAAAAGAATCACATCTCCATCTTTTACAATGTATTCTTTTCCTTCCAGACCTACTAATCCTTTTTCTTTTGCCGCAGCCAGAGAGCCGCAGTCTAATAAATCCTG
>CAJUCK010000074.1:0-211 GCA_910585395.1 uncultured Lachnospiraceae bacterium | reverse complement strand
CACGGATAAAACCACGTTCAAAATCCGTATGGATCTTTCCTGCCGCCTGAGGTGCTTTCGTTCCTTTTTTGATGGTCCAGGCACGCGTTTCGTCCTCTCCAGATGTCAGATAACTGATAAGCCCCAGTAAACTGTAGCTTGCCTTGATAAGCTTCTCCAGGCCAGACTCCTTTAAGCCGAGCTCTTCTAAAAACATGGCTTTTTCTTCTTC
>CAJUCK010000073.1:2121-10829 GCA_910585395.1 uncultured Lachnospiraceae bacterium | reverse complement strand
AGCGGCATCAACCTTGCCATAAGGGATACGGATAGTTCCCTTATCGGTTTTGTAGCCCTGAAGTTCTTCTGCAAAATGTATTACAGCTTCAGGTCCTGGATACAGTCCAATGTGTTTCTTTGAAGCAGCAAAATGAAGAATATTATGCTTTTTCCAATAAGTTGGCATACTCCATGAAATACGTTCTTCCGCTTCTGGTAATGCACTGTGCAGGATTTGGCGGATATGCTTCAGATCCGCCTGCTTATCCTCATCCTGGCTCAGGATATATTCATCAATCGTTTTGGGCTTTTCACCGCAGAAATGGCTCTGCCCATTTTTTTTAAATTCATTTTGGACATTTCCACATGGATGGTTTCTCACTGTCTCTTTCCTGTAAAACAACTTCGACAATATCGCCAAAATTCTTGCCAATCTGCCTGCGGATCTGTTTGGTAACGCCAATAATGTAACAGGGTGTGCTCTTTACTACCTGCCCCTTGTAGGGAACACCGTCAAAAGCAGCATTTACCAGCAGGCGGCATTTACCAAAAACTTTTTTGATATCATAAGGGACTTCTACATAAGCAGCATCCGTATCTTGTTTTTGAAGTATCTCTGCGTTAAATTTCAGTTCCATAACATTCCTCATCATTAAACGGTCATCACAATGTCACTAATTTGACTGATGTTTATATTTTACCATAGTTCAGAGAAAAAATCTAACTTACTCAAAATTATATTTCTTTTTTTTAAATATTCCAAACATCTGAAAAAAGGATTTTTTTTGACGATATATATAAAAGATGAAAATTAATTCAGATTTGGAGACGGTCATGTATAATATTGGAATATGTGATGATGGAAAAAATATTTGTTCTTCTCTGGAAGAAATGATTCTGCAGTATGCCGAAAAAATAAATATTCCTGTGGAAATAAAAATATGGTATACAGGAGAAGGACTATGTGATTATCTCAAAGAAAGACAGCAAATAGATATTTTATTTTTAGATATCGAATTATTTGAAATGACAGGCATTCAGGCAGGGGATTTTATACGAAACCGTCTGGAAGACAGAGGAATGCAGATTATCTATATCTCTGGTAAATCATCTTATGCACGGGAACTGTTTAAGACGCAGCCTATGGATTTTCTGGTAAAACCAATCACACAGCAAAATATAAATGAGACATTAGAACTTGCGATCAAAATCTTGAAAAAAAGCATGGAAAAATTTGAATTCCAGATCGGGCACGATTTTTACTATGTGCCTTTTGGCAGCATTCTCTATTTTTCAAGTGAAGGGAGAAAGATTAAGATATTTACAGCCAATGGAGAGCGGGAATTTTATGGAAAGCTGCGGGATGTTTCAAAAAGGCTTTCTGACAGTTTTCTGAACATCCATCACTCTTATATTGTCAATCCAGAATATGTGATGCATTATGCCTATGATACGGTAGAATTAATGGATGGAACCATTCTGCCGATAAGTAAAGCGAATAGAAAACATATTCGGGAAAGAATTATGAGGGAAGGATAAAAGGGGGTTACGTCATGGGAAATCTTGCTATTTGTATATTAACCAATCTATTCCGCGTCTACCTTATCTATAAATATATCAAAATATTTACAGAGGAGTTAATGCCAGATCATAATTGGAAAAAAGTAACAAGAGGATTGGCATTTCTGATTTTTTTTCTGATTAACACAGGCTGTTATCTTGCATTTCGTTCTGCATGGGTGAATTTGACTGTAAATTTATCTGGCATTTTTCTTCTTGCTTTTATGTATCACAAATCTGTTAAGAAAAGTCTTTTTATAGGTTGTTCCGTATATTTAATTGATATAATATGTGATACTGTGGCTACTCTGCCTTTTGTAGAATACAAATATGGGCAGGAGATCAATGAATTTTATGCTGTTATTACAGTATTTCTATTTTTTTGGTGTGAGCTGCTGACAGAAAAAATTGTAATTTACCGAAAAGATGAGAATATGGCACAAAATCTGCCTCTGGCAATGATGCTGGTTCCGATAGCAAGTATTGCTACATTTGGTCTGCTGATGTATACAAAAAGCAGTTCACAAACAGTTCTATTAATTGTAACTATAGGTTTTCTATTTATCAATTTCCTGCTCTTATACCTCTACAATATATTGTTGAAATCATTTACTCAGCTTTATGAAAATGAAACTCTCAAAAGAGAAGTCCAGGTATACACGAACCAGATAGGAATCATTCTTCAAAACGAGGAACATATAAAGCTCTTAAAACATGATATGAAACATCATTTAAATGAATTAAAACTGTTGGCGGCAAAACATGAAACTTCCGACATATTGGAATATCTTGAAGACATGGAGGTTTTTATGCAAAACCCAGATGAAATCGTGACGTCTGGAAATGTAGAAATAGACAGCCTGCTAAACTATATGCTAAAGAAAGCCAAAAAATCTCTGCGCGCCATCAACGCCAAAATACAAATCCCAGAAGAAATCAGTCATTCTTTTGATATCAATATTATTCTGGGAAATTTATTAGAGAATGCCATAGAAGCAGCAGAAAAAACAGAAGAAAAAATGCTGAATATTGAAATTGGGTTAAAACAGGGAGTTTTAAAAATTAAAGTAGAAAATAGTTTTTCTGGAACTTGGATTCCAAAAAAAATTGTAGAGAAAGGAATGTTTTTTTCTACAAAAGGCAATCAAAAAAAGCATGGATTTGGCTTAAAGAGTGTGAGAAAAATTGTAGAAAAATATCATGGTATCATGGAAATTTATCCTCAAGGACAGTATTTTTGTGTAAAAGTGATCTTGTATCCGCCCAAAATAGATTTTTAAAAACTATTAGAAAATAGAGGGGTTCGTGCTTTTTATGAAAAGGCTGATTTTGACAATTATATATACCAATTTTTACAATAAACGGCATAAGAAGAAATTTTATTGTAAGATGTTGTGTAGAAAGGAGGAAACAATGAAAACAGCAATTATAAGCATCTTTTGAATTTTATCATGTTTTCTGACAGAAAGGAGATTGCACATGGGGATTACTGGAATTGGGTCTGTTCAGACTTATATTTATCATTCACAGACAGGAAAACTGTCATCCAAAGACGGTTCTGCAGATGAATTTGTGGATTACTTTAATGGGGTATTAACTGAGGAAGATTCAGAAAACCTCAATGGATATGATGCATGTAAAAAGAATAATATTGAAACAATAATTGACTTAAACGATACCGTGATAAATCATGCAGTGGGAGAATCTTGGTTTCAAGAAGGCGTAAATGAGTACGAAATCACTTGTGAAATGGTCAGCGGAAATGAGTTTGTTTATAGTGTGAATGGGAGAAAAGTTTTTACTTGTTGCGCTTGCCCAACTCATTTACTGCCTCCTGGATGGGAAGATATAAAAGGACCCTATAAAACACACCAGTCAAAAGCATACGATCCAGAAACCAACAGCATGAACATTGCAGTGGGAGATGTATTTGATTTGGATAATGGCTATAAACTTAGGGTGTGGGAAGATTGTGTGGAGGCTGTTGGATATGGCAGTGGGAGTGCAGCTGATGATGAAAAAATCCGTCATTTTGCAGACCAACAGTGTTCTTCTCTTGCCATTTGGCCGGAGCATACACCCATGCTTCTGAGTCTGCTTCAGGAATTGGGCATAGACACGAGCAGGGAGTTCACCCTCAATGAAACAAAGTGCATTGTAAAAGACGGAAAGATTCAAGAAGCAGGAAATAAATGGGTAATTCCCAGTTCTGCTTACAATAAAGCTCTGCAGCAATATGAAGAATTTCTTTCCAAGCCCCTGTCTTCCAGAAAAGACAGTTCATCAAAAACATAATGATTATGCGGTTTCTAAGCAGTTAGGAGGAAGAGATGTCATTAGAAAGGGTAAAAGCATATTTTAGAACGTATGGTATGGATGAAAGAATACAGGAATTTGATGTGTCCAGTGCAACAGTGGATCTGGCTGCCAGCGCGTTACACTGTGAACCGCAGCGGATAGCCAAAACACTTTCTTTCATGGTGGAAGAACAGGCAGTGCTGATCGTGGCTGCTGGAGATGGTAAAATTGATAATTCAAAATATAAGGCAAAGTTTGGGAAAAAGGCGAAAATGCTTTCGCTGGATGAAGTAGAAACATTGGTGGGACATGCAGTAGGCGGTGTCTGTCCGTTTGTGGTAAATGAGGACGTGAAAGTGTATCTGGACGTGTCATTAAAACGTTTTGACACAGTTTTTCCTGCCTGCGGAAGTTCTAACAGTGCGATAGAGCTTACCATTCCTGAACTGGAGAAGCATTCAGGATATGTGGAATGGGTGGATGTCTGCAAAGGTTATGAAACAGTGAAAATTGTCGTATAGAGAAGCATGAACATGGAAATGCACATGCCATAAAACACATCAATTATTTTTATCATTTTTCGATAAGATATTTGTATTACACAGCGCCAGGAATGTATAATTACTGTTTGGCGCTGTTTTTTGCAGAGTAAAATGAAGTATATATCTGGTATATGAAAGGTTTGCAATGGTCAGAAGTCTGCTGCTGATAGCGTAATTATGCAGTAGGGGGACAGTACAATTTTCCACAAATTAAGAAAATTTAAGGAATAGTTTTAGAAATCATTAAGAAAATTTAATTATAATAGTTCAAAATAGGATATATCAAACACAAGACAAACACAAAGCAATCATTTTAGTGCGACAACTCCAACAGAACTATTAGTATTTTTAAGAAAAAAGAAGGTGAAAAATGGGTGGCTAAAAAAATAAAACTATGGACAACAGCGGCATTGGTAACGATAATGTTAATTTTGCTAAAACAATTTTTTAACCAGAAATTTGATTCTGTAGAATCTTTTCAAAACTATATGAAAGGTTTCGGTATGGCGGCGCCTCTCATACTTACAGTATTTCAGGCAGTACAGGTGATAGTTCCTGTTTTGCCTGGATACTTGGGATGCGCGGCAGGAGCCGTTGCATTTGGAAGTACTACAGGATTTTTGTGCAATTACATAGGGATCAGTATCGGTTCCATCATTTCATATTTTTTGGCAAAAAGGTACGGAATTGACATAATACTTGCCATGTTCCCTCAAAAGCAATATAATAAATGGAGCAGGCGGATTGAAAAGAGCAGATCATATGGATATTTTCTCTTTATAGCCACACTGCTTCCACTATTTCCAGATGACTTTCTATGCTATTTTTCTGGATTGATGAAAATGGACAGCAAAAAATTTATATGGATCATCATATTGGGAAAGCCATGGTGCATTTTAGCATATAGTATGGCATTTGGATTAATAAAATAAGGGAGAAATGAGATGAAGAAAAGATTACTTGGATATTATGATTACACAGTAATACTTACTTATTGTGGAATGCTATTTGCTTTTTATGGGATCTTGCAGGTGATAAATGAAAATTACTGGCTTGCTGTATGTTGCCTGATGCTTGCAGGAATTTGTGATATGTTTGATGGAACAGTAGCGGCAACCAGGCAGAGAACAGACAGAGAAAGAAAATTTGGCATTCAAATTGATTCACTGAGTGATCTGATAAGCTTTGGCGTTTTGCCAGGTACGTTTGTTTATATGATTTCCGGCAGAAATTCATTTGCGGCGTTTGTTGCGTCACTATTTGTTCTCAGCGCCTTGATACGTCTGGCATATTTTAATGTTCTTGAGGAAGAAAGACAGGCGCAGACCGCTGAGAGAAGAAAAAGTTATTTAGGAGTTCCAGTAACTACAATCGCTGTACTGCTGCCAGCAGTCTATCTTTTATATGATTTTAAATTGTTCAGAAGCGCTGTTTGTTTTCCTATACTTCTGTTGTTCATGGGAGCAGGATGCCTTTTGCCAGTTGAGATAAAAAAGCCAGGAATGGTAGGCAAAACGGGAATCCTTATTCTTGGATTTTTTGAGGTGCTGGGAATGCTGTTTTTTATGGGGTGGGATTTATTATGAAGGAATCATTGTCACTGCGTTTTTTATATCAAACCATACCTGGAAGAGTGATCTTGAAATTACTGGTTTGTCCTCCAATATCAGTAATTACAGGTAAATACCTTTCATCCGGCGCGTCAAAATGGCTGGTCAACTATTACATCCGAAAGCATAAGATTGATCTGGCGGGTGTACAAATACCTGAAAATGGTTTCGCCTCTTTTAATGAATTTTTTACAAGGAAGAAAAAAACGACAGAAAATACTTCTTCATCAGGGAATCTTATCAGTCCCTGTGATGGGTATTTGACCTGCTTGAAAATAAAGAAAAATGTTATTTTCAGCGTAAAACATACAAAATTTTCACTGGAAGATTTATTAAAGGATAAACGGCTTGCGTCAAACTATCACAATGGAACAGCACTTGTATTTCGCTTAACCCCAGCAAACTATCACCGGTATTGTTATGCGGCAGACGGCAGGGTGATTCATGCCAGAAAAATACCTGGAAAGCTGCACTGTGTCCGCCCGGTTGCTTTAAAAGAATTTCCAGTATTTGTACAAAACAGCCGGGAATATCAGGTAATCCGTACCGATAAATTTGGAACAGTAATTCAAATGGAAATAGGCGCCCTGATGGTAGGCAAAATCAGTAATCACCTGCAGATGACAGAAACACGTTGTGTAAAAGCTGGCAGTGAAAAAGGATATTTTGAATTTGGAGGATCAACTATCATTCTGCTGCTTTCTCCAAATGCTGTTTGCTTGCGGAAGAAATTATTTGCAAAGAAAAACAGCGACGGAGAAATTCCTGTTTCAATTGGACAAGCTTTATCGCAGCGCTTAAAATGAGGCGGAGGTACTGGAAGATTTGTCATATCAGTCACAAGAAAAATATGGATGATTTGATTTATCTTCCCTGCGCAGGGCTGTGTTCTGTAATTTCTTTCCGGTAAATGAACGCAGCAAAGCCTGCTGTTACAAATTCTGAAAAGCAGAAAGAGTACCATATGCCGTCTGCCCCCAAAAATCTGCTTAATATGTATGCGGCTGGTATAATCACAGCAACATACCTTAAGAATGCGAGAAACAGAGACTGGAGTCCTTTTCCTAGTCCTTCCAATGCGCCTGAACAAGTGATGGAAACTGCAGATATCATAAATCCTAGACTGATAATATGCAGGGCAGATACGCCAATTTCAATTGTCTGTGAATTGTTTGTAAACAATCCAATTAAATTTTGGGGGATTACCCAGGATAATATCATTCCAATCATCATAATTCCAACATTCATCGTCAATGAAGTTCTATAAATTTTTCTGACACGCCCAAATTCCCCAGCTCCAAAATTATATCCCATTAAAGGTCTGATTCCCTGTATAATTCCATTTGCAGTTAAATATATAAAGGTCTGCAGTTTATAATAAACACCAAGAACAAGCACGTACTTTTCAGAAAATTCTGCCAGCATTCCATTTAATACAGAAATCAGTAATGAGGGCAATGCCAAATTCAGTGTTGCTGAAATACCTACAGAATAGATTCTTTTTATAACCTTGAAATCAGTGCATAAGTGCTTGCGGCTGATTTGTATTGAATTAGAACAGCAAAAGTAAAATATCAGATATACCAGCAGTGTGATGCACTGTCCGATCCCTGTAGCGTAAGCCGCTCCTTCAATGCCCATGGCGGGAAAAAAGCCGATTCCAAAAATCATGACAGGATCCAGAATAATATTAGCTGCGCAGCCGCAGATCATGCTGAACATAGAGACTTTCATTTTGCCTATGGACTGAAATATTTTTTCGAAAGCTAATCCCAGATTTATGACAGGAGAGAACAGAAATGCCCTGAAAGAATAGCGCAGGGCTAAATTTGTAATCTCTGAGTCAGAAGAAAAATTTTTCAAAAACCAAGGCATCCCCATGATACAAATGACCATTAACAGTATCCCATGTATAAAACTCAAGAGTGTTCCGATTGTGGCGGCTTTGTCTGCCTGGTTCTGTTTTCCTGCACCCAGGTAGAAGGCAATGATTGCATTGAGTCCAACTCCAAAACCAATGGCAATGGCATTGATGAGATTCTGTACAGGATAGACAAGAGCAAGGGCCGTCATGGCATCTTCACTTACTTTGGCTATAAAATAGCTGTCAATAATATTATACAGTGCATTTACTGCCATAGAAATAACCATAGGAAGCGACATAGATAATACCAACGGCAGGATTTTTTTCTCTTTCATAAAGGTTTGTTCCATAAATTTTTCCTCCTTAAATTTGTGTTTTGCGAGTATTCTCGCTTTTGCTGAGGCAGATTCTGTGCGTACTGACAACAAAACGCCACATAATTACCAATGGTAACTATGTGGCGAAAAAAAGAATCTTCTTGAAAAATCCACTCCTAAAAAGGTTTTATGAAATATTTATACCATAATTTTTTTATAAAATCAATATAATCTAATTGATTTTCTTTTGATGATCAAAATGAAACAGGGTGAAGAACAAGCCTTTGACAAGTTCGTCCGCAAATATTGGACTTGTTGTAAAAAAGGTCCGACTCACAAGACTGCACCTGAAAATTCTGTTTTCCAGGTGCAGTTTGTATGTAATATCAATCAATGATAGACAAGCAAAAAGGGGGAATCTCATAAAATAATTATGTGGAACAATAGCATATTTTGTGGTAAAATGATATTGTTTGTGCAGAAACTTAATCATGAAGCTATAAGTTGAAGGAGAAAATAGAATGATTTGGGCAAAA
>CAJUCK010000073.1:0-2111 GCA_910585395.1 uncultured Lachnospiraceae bacterium | reverse complement strand
AAGAAGAAACAATGTCAAGGGATGAAATTGAAGCCCTCCAGCTAGAGCGGCTCAAAGAAACTGTGACGCGGGTTTATGAGAAAGTAGTGCCTTATCGCAGAAAAATGGAAAAAGCCTGCGTAAAGCCAGAAGATATCCAGACGCTGAAGGATCTTAGCAGACTTCCATTTGTCACCAAGCAGGATATGAGGGACAACTATCCCTTTGGACTGTTTGCAGTGCCTAAGGATGACCTGGTGCGCATTCATGCATCCTCTGGAACGACAGGAAAGCCGACTGTAGTAGGGTATACGAAAAAGGATTTAGATGTCTGGACCGAGTGTGTATCAAGGATTGCGGCGATGGGAGGCGCAACCTCTAAAGATGTGGCGCAGATTTGTTTTGGTTATGGAATGTTCACAGGAGCGTTGGGACTTCATTTTGGACTTGAGAACATAGGAGCAGCGCTTGTTCCTTCCTCCACTGGAAATACAGAAAAACAGATTATGTATATGAAAGACTTCGGAACCACTCTTTTGGTTGCAACGCCTTCTTACGCATTGCGTATCGGTGAGGTGGCCCATCAGATGGGAATTGACCCTGGGAAAGATTTGAAAGTTAAGATTGGACTTGTGGGAAGTGAGCTGCTTACGGAAGCAATGCGGACAGAAATGCATAAACTGTGGGGAGAGGACATGCTTGTCACCTCCAATTACGGTATGAGCGAACTGATGGGACCTGGAGTGTCTGGAGAATGTGAGCATCTCTGCGGCATGCATGTGAATGAAGATTTCTTTATCCCAGAAATTATTAATCCTAAAACCGGGGAAGTGCTTCCGCCGGGAGAAAAAGGAGAACTGGTAATTACCTGTATCTATAAAGAAGCATTGCCTCTGATCAGATACCGCACCAAAGATATTACCAGATTGATTTATGAGCCGTGCAAATGCGGCAGAACCACAGTGCGTATGGAAAATCTGGACGGCAGAACAGATGATATGTTAAAAATCCGCGGCGTCAATGTATTCCCCAGCCAAATTGAAGAGGTGCTTCTTGGCATTGAGATTATTGTCACCAGGAAGAACCATTCAGATATCCTGGAAATCCGTGTGGAACTTGCGGAGGCAGTGGACGCCTACCGCAAACTGGAAGCCCTGGAGAAAAAGATCAAACAGAAACTGCGGGTTGTTCTGGGTCTGGACGCCAAGATCCGTCTGGAATCTCCCAATACCCTGCAGCGGTTTGAGGGCAAGGCACAGAGAGTAAAAGATTTGAGAAAGGAAGTGTAGTCAGTGGATAAAAAAATAATGTTGGGAAATGAGGCGATTGCCAGAGGCGCCTATGAGGCAGGAGTAAAGGTTTCAGCGGCATATCCTGGCACCCCCAGTACCGAAATCAGTGAAAATATTGTAAAATATGACGAAATTTATGCAGAATGGTCCCCGAATGAGAAAGTAGCCACAGAAGTGGCAATCGGCGCTTCCATCAGCGGCGTAAGAGCGATGGCTTCTATGAAACATGTGGGAGTCAATGTGGCAAGTGATCCTTTGTATACGATCTCTTATGGCGGAGTAAACGGCGGACTGGTGCTGGTAGCTGCAGATGATCCAGGACTTTACAGTTCTCAGAACGAACAGGATACCAGATGCGTGGCAAGAGCGGCAATGGTGCCTGTCCTGGAACCGTCTGACAGCCAGGAGGCAAAAGACTTTGTCAAGTTTGCCTATGAAATCAGTGAAAAATATGATACCCCGGTGATTGTAAGAACTACCACCCGCCTGGCGCATTCTCAGGGCACGGTGACTTTGGAAGAGCGTGTGGAGCCAAAAGATAAGCCTTATGAGAGAAATCCTGCGAAATTTGTAATGATGCCGGCCAACGCCATCGGACGTCATGTCTATGTAGAACAGAGAATGAAGGCGATGGCAGAAGACAGCAGCAGTTTTGCAATAAACCGTGCAGAATATCATGATACTTCCATCGGGTTTATCACCAGTGGTATTCCGTATCAGTATGTAAAAGAAGCCTGTCCAAATGCCTCTGTACTAAAGCTTGGCATGGTTCATCCGCTTCCCCGCAAGCTGATTGAAGAGTTTGCCTCTAAGGTAGAAAAGCTTTACATATTTGAAGAG
>CAJUCK010000072.1:6267-11403 GCA_910585395.1 uncultured Lachnospiraceae bacterium | reverse complement strand
CTTTTACGTTGATTACGCTATCGGGTTTTTTGTGGGAAAGCATTACAACCGTCTCTATATTTGCAGTTGCGGGAAACATATCTACACAGCAAATCCGTTCTGCCATATAGCCCCGCGCCTGTAAAACTTCAAGGTCCCGCGCCAGGCTGGTTGGCTTACAAGAGATATACACCATTTTATCCACCCCATAGCTTATAATCCGTTCCAGTGCTTTGGGGTGAATGCCATCCCTGGGAGGATCTAATACAATGAAATCTGGCTTATCCGAAATATGATCTAAAACTTTTAACACATCTCCTGCCAGAAACTCACAGTTATGAAGCCTATTGATTTTGGCATTTTCTTTCGCAGCTTCTACAGCCTCTTCCACAATCTCCACACCAATAACTTTCTTGGCCACTGGCGCCAAGATCTGTGCTATAGTTCCTGTACCACTATATAAATCGTACACCACTTTGTCATCGCCAGCATCAGCAATATACTCACGTACTGTCTCATACAAAACTTCCGCACCCAGAGAATTCGTCTGAAAAAAAGAAAATGGTGAAATACGAAAGCGAAGCCCTAAAATTTCTTCATAAAAATAATCTTTTCCATACAAAACCCTGGTTCCCTGGTTAATTACTGCATCCGCCAGACTGTCATTTTTCGTAATTAAAATCCCTGCAATGTTTCCTTCTAAATTAAGCTGCAGTAAAATTTCTTTCAGTCCTTCCAGCAGCCTGTCCTGTTCATCACCTATTATTTGGCTCGTTGTGACTAAATCAATTAATATTTCTTCCGTTTTTACTGCTTTTCGCACCAGTAGATGTCTGAGATATCCTGTATGGCTCATTTTATGATAAAATGGTGTTTTATTCTCTTGAAAATAATTCAGTACTGCCTGCAAAATGTCAGAATAATCCTGATCCACGATCTTACATCCTACAGCTGTTACTATATCATGAAAACTTCCCCGCCGATGCATACCAAGAGACAACGGTCCATTCTTTACACTGTCCCCAAAAGAAAACTCCATTTTATTCCGATATGCAAACCTCCTTGGGCTTTCCTTTACACCTTCAAATATATCATTAAATAGCTTACCTCCACGCTGCCGGCTATAAAGATCACAAATTTCTTCCAACAGTTCTCTGACTTGTTGCTCTTTTAATTTCAACTGACATTCATAAGACAGACTCAAGTAAGAACACCCGCCACAGACGCCAAAATGTTCACAAGGTACTTCCTCTAATTCCAGTGGTGATTTTTCCAAAATCTGAAGCAGTCTTCCTTCTGCTTTTCCTTTTCTGATCTTATTTATAGAAAAAGAAATCTTCTGTCCTGGTATTACATTCTTCACCACTGCCTTTTTTCCATCTTCCAGAACCACAATTCCTTTGTTGGGAAATACTATTCGTTCCACAATTCCTTCACATACCTGACCTTTTTTCATATTGTATTCATCCTTCTATCAAAATTTAAATCACAAAAGACTTCGCTAATTCCTTATTCCCAAAGCAAAGAGACCAGCCCTCCTTTGTTCACTAATTCCTCCGTCATAATAGCTACAGTCATAAATTATATGCGGGGTTCATGCAAATTGAGGTGAAGACCTGACTGTCCTACAGATGAGAACGCATTTTCGAAATAATATGCTCTATATGGAAAAACGCATCTGATATTTATGATTTCACGGAAAAATCCTTTTACGTTTTGACATGACAAAGTTTTTCCTATAGAACTAAAAACTCCCACATATCTGTGGGAGTCTTATTTTCCTGCTATATTAAGTTTTTCACCCTGCTTAAATCTGTGATCCACCCTCAAAGCTCAATTATTTTATCGAAAATCTTTCCAAATTTGACTATCCCTTATTCTTCACTCTCATCCTCATCATCAAAGAAATCATCATCAAAGTCGTCATCAAAATCATCTTCAAAATCTTCCAGATAATCTGGTGTAAAGAAACGATATACACCATAAGCAATAGCTGCAACTGCAACCACTGCTCCAGCTATAGCACAAATCCAAAGCACCTTTGTTTTCTTCTTTTCACAACAATCCTGCTTGTGTAATAATTCGTTTAATTTTACTGAACTCAACAATTCATCAATCCTCTCTTTATTCATGATTACCTCTCCTTCACCTGAAAATTTGAAATATAGAATCTCTTTGGCGAGATTCTCCATGTGCCTGCTGCAAATTTTTCCGCCTGCACAAATACCATCTTTATTTGCTGATATTATAACACATCTTTATGGATTAGCATACCAATTTTTTGAAATTTTATACTTTTTTTAGTTTTGCAAATGAGGCAAACATCTTTTTCGTTCCCACACGGTCGAACTGCACAGTCACCTCAAAATCTCTGCCTCCTTCCACAATCTGCATAACCGTTCCCTCCCCAAATTTATTATGCTTCACCCTGTCTCCATTTGTATATTCCAGGGAAATCCTGCTGGTACTGGCGCTGGAAAATGACGTGTTCTGATATGGCTTATTCTGATATACATTCCTAGTGTTAAAAATTGGATTTACCTTAGAGCCAGCCAAACGAAATGGCTTTTTAGGCTCATCACTGCCAGCATCATCCTGTCGCTGCTGTCTGACGGCGCCTCCCAGAAGATTTCCAGGAATTTCTTTCACAAAACGTGATACTTTATTATATTGCGTCTCACCGCGAACCATACGTTGTCTGGCACATGTAATTGTTAAATCTGTCATTGCACGAGTAATTCCTACATAACAAAGCCTTCTCTCTTCCTCAATATCCATAGGATCATCTGACATAATGGTCATATAACTTGGAAACATCCCATCTTCCATTCCTGCCAGATAGACGTTGGGAAATTCCAGTCCTTTGGCACTATGTAATGTCATCAATACAACGTAATCATTGCCTTCCTGCAGATTATCAATATCTGCTACCAAGGCAACTTCCTCCAAAAAACCGCTTAAAGTAGGCATCTCTTCTGCCTCTTCATACGCAGCTGCTTTACTGATCAATTCATCAATATTTTCTATCCTCGCCCTGGATTCTTCTGAATCCTCTGCCTCAAGTTCTGCCACATATCCAGTTTCTTCTATAATCTCCTGCAGCAGCTGAGAAACACTGAGAAACTCCACTTTACTCCGCATGGTCTGTATAAAATTTACAAAAGGCTTAATCTTAATTCCGGCTTTTTTAATGGAAGGGATGTCCTCTGCCATTCTCAATGCATTGTAAAAACTAATATCGTTGTCTGATGCATATTCCTGTACACGCCCCAAGGTAGTCGCTCCAATTCCGCGCTTAGGTACATTGATAATACGCCGCACTGCAAGATCGTCTCTGCCATTGTCAATTGTCTTTAAATATGCAAGCAGATCCTTAATTTCTTTTCTGGCATAAAAATTGATTCCTCCAACAATCCTATAAGGCATACCGCTGACCACAAACCGTTCTTCAAATAAACGAGACTGCGCATTCGTGCGATACAAGATTGCACAATCTCCATACTGGCACTTTCCTTCCTGCACCCGATTTCTTATATCTTTTACAATAAAGGTTGCCTCTTCGCTTCCTGAATCAAACTGCTGAAAATTAATTTTATCTCCTTCGTCATTATCTGTCCATAATTCCTTAGATTTCCTACCCACATTATTAGCGATGACCATGTTTGCTGCATTTAAAATATTCTTGGTAGAACGGTAATTTTGTTCTAACTTAATCACTCTGGCATCAGGATAAACCTCTTCAAAACTAAGGATATTCTTAATATTGGCTCCTCTGAATTTATAAATAGACTGATCATCATCTCCCACAACGCACAGGTTCTGATATTTGCCTGCAAGAAGCTTGATAAGCTGAAACTGTGCCGTATTGGTATCTTGATACTCGTCCACCATAATATAGCGAAAACGTTCCTGATAGCTGTCTAAAACCTGAGGATCATTTTGAAACAACTCTACAGTCTTCACAATGAGATCATCAAAATCTAATGCATTGTTCTTTTGCAGAGCTGACTGATATTCCCGATACACCGCTGCCTGTTTCTCCTTTGCAAAATCACCTGCCGCCTGCCGCGTAAATTCCTCTGGTGAAATCAGCTCATCCTTTGCAGAAGAAATTATTCCCAAAAAGCTCTTTTCCTTATACAGCTTTGTATCTATCTGTAATCTCTTACATACTTCCTTCATCACTGCCTTTTGGTCATCTGCATCGTATATCGTAAAATTATTATCATAACCTAAACGATCAATATACCGCCGCAAAATTCTAACACAGGTAGAATGAAACGTAGATACCCATATACTTTCTGAACCATATCCCACTAAATCATCAATTCTCTCCCGCATTTCTCCGGCTGCTTTATTAGTAAATGTAATTGCCATAATATTATAAGGGTTGACACCTTTTTCTTCTATCAAATAAACTGCCCTGTGCGTCAGCACTCTGGTCTTGCCTGATCCTGCTCCTGCTAGAATCAGCAGCGGTCCTTCTGTACAAAACACAGCCTCTCGCTGCATGGAATTTAACTTATCATACATACTCTGTTTTCCTTCCTGTATTCAAACATATGTTTATTATAGTAAATTTTTTGTCAGATTTCAACCTGTTTTCCATCATTCTCCCGAAAAACAACAAAATGCTTGTCATCTGGTTTTTGATACTATATAATGTATTTTGAGGTGAAACAAATGACAATAGATGAAAAAGATTTACTAAACAGTATTTTGGACAGTCTTGCCCGCATTGAATATATCAAACCAGAGGATCTTCCAAACATAGATTTGTATATGGATCAGGTAACAACGTTTATGGACTCACAGCTTTCTGTTTCCAAACGCTATCCAGAAGATAAAATACTTACTAAAACCATGATCAACAATTATGCTAAGAACAATCTGCTGCCTCCTCCTGTAAAGAAAAAATATTCCAAAGAACATTTGCTGGCATTGATTTTTATTTACTATTTCAAAAATATTTTAAGTATCGGTGATATTCAGGCAATCCTAAATCCACTTACCGATAAATATTTCTCTTCTGATCTGGATTTTAACTTGGAAGATATCTATTCAGAGGTATTTCAGCTGGCAGAAACTGAGATTAACAATATGCAGAAAGATATCACCAGAAAATATCAAACCAGCCAGCAGACTTTTTCTATTCTT
>CAJUCK010000072.1:5300-6257 GCA_910585395.1 uncultured Lachnospiraceae bacterium | reverse complement strand
GAAGAACTCCAGCGTTTTTCTTTTATCTGCATGCTGAGTTTTGACGTTTATTTAAAAAAGAAATTAATTGAAAAACTAATTGATGCAAAGCTCGCTGGAAACAGTTCTCAACCGGCAGCTTCTTCAAAAAAGAAATAAATTAAAAAGGAAATGAATCCATATTTTAAGGCTTCGCTATGGAATCATTTCCTCTTTTTATACACATAATTTATGATTCTTCTTTCCCCACCCCAGTTCTGGCAAATACCATGTCATATCCATCATTTCCATAATTCAAAGAACGGTTGACTCTGCTTATGGTAGCTGTAGAAGCCCCCGTTTTATCTGCAATATCCAGATACGTCTTCTGAGCTCTCAGCATTCTTGCCACCTCAAACCTCTGAGACAGAGATAACAGCTCATTTACTGTACAAACATCTTCAAAAAATGTATAGCATTCCTCTCTATTTTCCAAGCTCAATATTGCCTCGAACAAATGGTCTACGGCTTCTGTTCTCAATTTTTTGCTCATACCCATTCTCCTTTTATGTATTTTTCATATAAATAATCTATGTGCATTTATTTATAAATTCACTCTAATTTAGAAGCTGCATGCATTCCGTTATGATTTTATCATATTAAAGTCATAACGTAAATAGATGTTTTATTTTCTGATATAGTTAATATAATCATACAACAATTCAATTTGATTATTTATAATTAAATTTTCAGGAAAATCCGCCTCCTTCAGCAGTTTTTTGGCAAATTCATGTTCCCCTGCCATACTGTCAATATGTGCATCAGAATCCATCACAACCGGAACCTGATATTCCACACATTTTCTTAACATTTCCAGATAATTTTCTCTGGCATTTTCCCTATAACTTAAAGGAGACAAGGATGAATTGTTCACCTCCAGCAGTACATGATATTTTTTTGCCGCCTGAACAAGCCTCTCATAATCCACTGGAAAACGTC
>CAJUCK010000072.1:3278-5290 GCA_910585395.1 uncultured Lachnospiraceae bacterium | reverse complement strand
AGGATGTGCGATAATATTAACATAAGGATTTTTCATAGCGCCGATATAAGCTGACGTGTTTTCCTGCACACTCCCAGATGTAAAACAAGGAGGATGGATACTTGCCAACGTCAAATCCATTTCTTTTAATATATTCTCTGGTAAATCCACATGTCCTTCAAAATCCAGAATGTTCAGTTCTGCACCATACAATACAGTCATTGTCCTGTACTTCCTCGGCAGCACTCTATAATTCATAAAATACATCTGATGGCAGCTCCCTGGCATAGCAGGTGCATGCTCTGTTATTGCAAATAGCTCTATTTCTTTCTGATAAGCAGCTTCGATCATTTCATTTCTGGTGCTGTATGCATGACCGCTTGCTATCGTATGGGTATGTAAATCTATTTTATCTGTCATTTCTTCCTCCTGCACTGTGTGCTTCTGTATCACTCTCATATTTGTATTTTAGCTGTTTTCTCAACAAAAAACAAGATATGAAATAACACATTTCCGTACTTTCACATACCATAATAAAAAAGAATAAAGGACGAAAACATGAAGAAACATTTATTCCGCTTTTTTACCATGCTGGTATGTATGATTACGGTATTAGGAATTTCCATCGTTTCAGGATGTTCTGGGACAGGAAAAGCAAAACACGACTCCATAAAACTTACACTCAACGAAGTAGCGCACTCTATTTTCTATGCTCCAATGTATGTTGCAATTCAGGAAGGATATTTTCAGGAGGAAGGTATTGTTTTAACTCTGGTCACTGGTTTTGGTGCAGATAAAACAATGACAGCTGTCCTCTCTGGCGAAGCTGAAATTGGCTTTATGGGACCAGAAACAACCGTTTACACCTATAATGAAGGAGCAAAAGACTATGTGGTAAACTTCGCTCAGCTAACCCAGCGCGCTGGCAATTTTCTGGTAGCGCGAGAAGAAACGCCTGATTTTACCTGGACTGATCTGAAAGGAAAAGAGGTACTGGGGGGACGGAAAGGCGGTATGCCTGAAATGATCTTTGAATATATTCTCAGACAAAATGGCATTGACCCACAAACAGATCTTACCATTGACCAAAGCATTGATTTCGGCTCCACAGCAGCAGCGTTTTCAGGTGGAAAAGGTGATTTCTCTGTAGAATTTGAGCCTGGAGCTACCTCTCTTGAACTGGAGGGCAATGGATATGTAGCTGCCTCTCTTGGCATAGACTCCGGCTACGTGCCCTACACAGCATTCAGCGCCAAAGCTGAGTATATGAAAAAAAATCCAGACGTAATCCAGAAATTTACTAATGCACTTCAAAAAGGGTTAAATTATGTTCAAAATCATACTCCTGAAGAAATAGCGGAAGTAATTGCCCCTCAATTTAAAGAAACAGATTCTGAAACTCTCACCACTATTGTAACGAGATACTACGAGCAGGATACCTGGAAGGAAGACCTGATTTTTGAGGAGAGCAGCTATGAACTGCTCTTAGATATCCTTTCAGACTCCGAAGAACTTTCCGCTGAACCTCCTTACAAAAATCTAGTAGACACATCTTTTGCCGAAAAAGCTGCAAAGAAGTAGTTCTTTTCCTAACAATTGCCAAAGTCTCCATGTCTAAAAGACTGCTGGAGACTTTGGCGCTCAAATATTTTTGTCTGTAGCACATCTCCATTTCAAAAAACTGTGCTGCCTTTTTACTTTTGCTTTTCTAAGATATGACATAGCCGTGGCATTACATCATTATTGCCTGCAGTGAGAAAAAGCAGTTAAAAATTGTCTGTTTGCCTCCTGGCCTATCTTCCAGTGACCTTCTTTTCCTTCCATAACCCAATTTTGAACAGCAAGTATATCATCATGCGTGAATACCCATGTTTCCATCGGCGTCTTATTGTCCAAAATCATTTTCAGATATTTGGTGTTTTCTGGTTTTCTCCAAATAGAATTTTCTTCTAAGGTATCCAAATATTTTTTTGATATGTACCGGACATAGCGTCTGGGCATCTCTTGAGCTGCTGCATGATCGTCCAGCACCA
>CAJUCK010000072.1:0-3268 GCA_910585395.1 uncultured Lachnospiraceae bacterium | reverse complement strand
CATAACTTTTACCGTTTTAAAGGTAGATTTTTTATATGAATCTGTCACCTGATATGTAACTGAAAATTCTGCTTTAGATTCTGTCTGCATCTTAAGATTTTGAGGATCAAAGTCCTGAAGTTCAAGCTTTTGTGTTATGTCTCCATCTTCTTTATCTTCCGCAGATGCTCTGTCAATCAAAGCTTCTGCCGTAATCTCACCTCTATTAGCTTCTTCTTTTAGATAATAGAAAATATCTTGGCTTTGAATTTCTGGATAATAATTATATTTTACTTCCCTGCACTGTCAGTAACAGCAAACGTCACTAATATATTCACCGTTTCATCTTTTTCCAGTTTTAAATAATAAGTGTCAAGAAGAAAATCTTCTGGCACATCCTCTTTATAAATTTTTTCATAAGCTGCCTGGCTTTTATTCTTTGATTCTGGATAAGATATCTTTCTAATACAGATTTTATCATTCATATATGGATAATCTCTATGGTTATCCTCCTCATCATGCGCCGTTAAATGACTGATAAGTTCTTCTTTTGTCACCTCTTCTCCTTCATAAAATTCTAACTTATCCTCTGGATTTACTGTTATCGTTGGAAATGCGTTCCATCTTGCCTGTAAATTAATAAACTCTTTCGCATGTGTGCTTTTTGATATGGCGTTCTCCTTTTGTAATCCTCGATCCTTTTCCTCCAGCTGAAGCAGATCCACATCTGATAAAACCTGAACTGGTTCTGATACCTGATAAGTATTAATATCCTCTTTTGTGCTCAATGAGAGAATTTTTTTTACGTTTGCTGTCTCATAAATTTTGGATACCTGATCATGTTTTTTTTGCAGATACAGAACGTCCGGGGACAGTTCCCACCCCTGAAATCCATATTTCACATTACATTCATACTCTTTTTGATCTTTTGTATATTTCTTCTCAAGCTTCTCTTTTGTGAATGTGTTATTCCTAAACTGGTAAAAATTTTCTAAAGAAATATCATATTCTAACATATTGCGGCCCGCAGTCGCTCCATTTCCAGTATATGCCAGATTGACATCCTTATATCGAAAATAACGCTGTACCGTCCCTGGTTTCTGAATATTCTCAAGCTTCGAACAAGCATGATATTGATACAGATCATACTCCGTTCTTTCTGAATTCCATGCATTGCCTGCAATGGTGCTTCCAGCCGCTGCTTCTTTTAATTCAAGTGTTCCCAGCTTTGCCAGCATTCGAAAACGCCCATCTTGATAATAGAGCAGACGATCGCATAACGTTACGCCATATCTGGTTACTTTTAACTGATACGCTGTATTATTTCGAACAGTAAGAGATAATTCCACACTTCGGCGCCTTTCGGTACTTCCAAATGCAGTATCTGCATTTTGTAAAGACTGAAAACTTCCTATTTCTGTTCCGGCAGGCTTGCCTGTCAGAGATATGATACACCCTGTCTGACCGGTATCTATGTTTACTTTCCTGGTACTGCTGTTATAGGTAAGCTGCATCCCTAGATCTTCTCTGATATCCCCATCTGTTTTCTTTAAATCACAGGGGATATCCGCATAGTCTTCACACTCCATCAGATAAGCGTAATGGGCATACCATGTTTCATCTCCTAAATTTCTTTTTTTATTCAGCCCCTCTGTTGTTGGCTTTCCTTCACTGTCAATCATCTGTTTGCCCCCAGTTTTACTGTCATAATATCCTTGAAATGAATATCTGGATTTTTGAGGACGCATAATTGGATTATTTGGCGTAAACTCCTGTCCACACACATGATCCAGAAAAATTCCTGTCTCATATTTTTTATAAATGATTTCTGTGCCTAACGTATTCGGATTTATTATCTGATTATCCAATGTAATGGTATAGATATTTGGCTTCCACTGGGCGTACAAGGTGATAACTGCTCCTTTTTCTGAAGTCAGGTTTTTTACTGTCTCACTTAATTTATATGCCCTTCCGCTTCCATTTCTCTCTGTATTCCATCCTGTCAGGATATATCCGCTGCGCTTATAATTGTTTCCCTGCCTTAATGTTATCTCTTCATTATAAATTGCATTTTGGTCACTGACAGTTCCGCTGCCTCCATTTGCATTGTAGGAAATCTTATATCTGTTTGGAACAAACTTATATACATAAAATGTATGTCTCAGCTGTTTCGGATGAAATTCTGGAATTCCTCCATCTCCTCTGGTACATCCCAGCCAGACATGAGATTCCTGCACTTTATAAAATTTTTCTGTGTTGTGACAGTAAGAAAAATGAAATTCATAATACGCATATCCTGCATTCCCATCTGGACAGAGATAAGGACTTGCCAGGTAAGCAGGCTCTATCTCAGGTACATCTTTGATCGTCACTTTCAGCCGCCTGTGCGCCACCGTGTTTTCTCTGCCTCCAGCATCGAAATTTTCCACTTTTGTTATAATTGCTTTATTCTCTAAAAGTCCTGTAAGCACAACATTTTTCTTCAATTGATTATCTTCTGGATTTAAAGGCATCGGAGCCTCAAGACACTTCATAGTTCCGTTAATACCTATAGCTGTATGACTGCAGGCTATTGTCCTGCTTACTTCTGTGGCATATCCCTTTTTTTCCACATTTTCAAGAGTTTCATTTTCTTTGAGTTTAAGAATTTTCTCTGCTTTATCCTGTTCCAGATTCTCAATCTGCGAGGAAACGGATGCATATCTGTCCTTGGATTCCCAATTTATACCATCATCTTCTTTTCTCAAATCTGAGCCTTCTGTATCTTGCCAGACCTTTCCTTGAAAATTTTTGCTTTCTTTTAGAACATCTGCATTTTCTTTCTGTGCCTCTGCCTCTTTTGCCGCTGTCATATTTTCTGTTTGCAGATTTTTCTCTGCTTCCACCTGTCCTGATAAGAAAAAACCTGTCAGCAAAAGATGAAAAGATAACAGTATGCTTAGAACTATTTTCATTTAAATCTCCCTTCTCCATTAATTTGTAATTTCAATGACTTGTAAATAATCATTGGAAAACAGCGCAAAACATGGTATCTTTCTTAATAGTCATGTCGCCTGAAAGCATTTCCAGACTGTCTTTATTTCTCCAACCCTGAAATGTAAAGCCTTTTTTCTCTGGCTCTTTGGGAAGTACCACAGGGCTTCCCTCATACACAGAATATTTATCATAAATAATTCCATCTACCAGAAATTGCGCAATATGATATGTTCCTTTTTTTGAATATTCTTCTAATATGACTGTCTTTCTGCATACCCCATGCTTTTTGATTCCTCTGACTGTTTCATATTGT
>CAJUCK010000071.1:10918-11691 GCA_910585395.1 uncultured Lachnospiraceae bacterium | reverse complement strand
TTAGAGGTTCAAGGAAATCTACCCCTTATGCAGCACAGATGGCGGCTGAGACAGCGGCTAAGGCGGCATTGGTACATGGTCTGAAATCCGTTGACGTTATGGTAAAAGGACCAGGTTCTGGTAGAGAGGCAGCGATCCGTGCCCTTCAGGCATGTGGACTTGAAGTAACCAGTATCAAAGACGTTACTCCGGTACCTCATAACGGATGTCGTCCACCAAAACGCAGAAGAGTCTAATTAGGAGGTATAGGTTAAGATGGCAATAAATAGAGTTCCAGTTCTTAAGAGATGCAGATCTCTTGGTTTAGATCCCATTTATCTGGGAATAGATAAAAAGTCTAACAGACAGTTAAAAAGAGCCAACAGAAAGATTTCCGAGTATGGTCTTCAGTTGAGAGAAAAACAGAAAGCTAAATTTATTTATGGCGTATTGGAAAAGCCTTTCCACAATTATTATCTGAAAGCAGACAGAATGAAGGGTATGACAGGTGAAAACCTGATGATTATTCTGGAAAGCAGACTGGATAACGTGGTATTTCGTTTAGGTCTGGCAAGAACCAGAAAAGAAGCAAGACAGATTGTTGACCATAAACATGTGCTGGTAAATGGCAAACAGGTGAACATTCCCTCTTATCTGGTAAAAGCGGGAGACACAATTGAAATTAAGGAAAAATGCAAAGGTTCCCAGAGATACAAAGATATTCTTGAGGTGACTGGTGGAAGACTGATACCAGAGTGGTTAGATGTTGATCAGGAAAACCTGAAAGGTGTGGT
>CAJUCK010000071.1:0-10864 GCA_910585395.1 uncultured Lachnospiraceae bacterium | reverse complement strand
ATTTCAGAAGACAAAAAGTACGGCCGATTTGTCGTAGAACCACTTGAAAGAGGCTATGGTACTACACTTGGTAATTCTCTGAGAAGAATAATGCTTTCTTCTCTGCCAGGCGCAGCAGTCAGCCAGGTAAAAATCGAAGGTGTTTTGCATGAATTCAGTTCCATTCCAGGCGTCAAAGAAGATGTAACTGAAATTATTATGAACATCAAGAATCTGGCATTAAAAAACACCAGCCCAACAAACGAGTCTAAAGTTGCTTACATTGAATTTGAAGGCGAAGGCGTAGTTACAGCAGCAGATATTCAGGTCGATCCGGATATCCAGGTGCTGAACCCGGATTTGGTAATTGCCCATCTGAATGGAGGGGCAGATTCCAGACTTTATATGGAACTGACTATTACCAAAGGCAGAGGTTATGTCAGTGCTGACAAGAACAAGAGTGAAGATGTGCCCATTGGTGTGATTGCAGTTGATTCGATTTACACACCTATCGAGCGTGTGAACCTTACAATTGAGAATACCCGTGTGGGACAGATAACAGACTATGACAAGCTTACTCTGGATGTATTTACCAACGGTACATTGGAGCCAGATGAGGCAGTGAGCCTGGCTGCAAAAGTTTTGAGCGAGCATTTAAATCTGTTCATTGATTTATCTGAGAATGCAAGAACAGCAGAAGTCATGATTGAAAAAGAAGACAATGCAAAGGAAAAAGTTCTGGAGATGAATATTGATGAGCTGGAGCTGTCCGTTCGTTCTTATAACTGTCTGAAACGTGCAGGCATCAATACCGTTGAGGAACTGACAAACAGAACACCAGAAGACATGATGAAGGTGAGAAACCTTGGCCGCAAGTCTCTGGAAGAAGTTCTGGCAAAATTAAAAGAATTAGGGTTACAGCTGAACCCAGGCGAAGAATAAAATTATTTGGCCAGATAATGTAACGGCCAGCTGAGGTACGTTTGGATTTAAGATATAATGCGGAGAATTATCTCATAAGGATATACTCCAACTCATAGATGGCAGGGTTTATAAGACCAAAAGGCGAAGCCCTGTATATCCCTGAACGGGATATTGCCTCAATGAGTGGCATGAAATAAAAATAGTATTCGTTGAATAAGTCCAAAAGGCATTGGCGGATATTCCACAAATGGAGGATTAAAAAGATGGCAAAATATAGAAAATTAGGCAGAACATCTGATCAGAGAAAAGCTTTAATCAGAAATCAGGTTACTGCGCTGTTATACAATGGAAAGATTGTTACCACAGAAGCAAAAGCAAAAGAAATCCGCAAAGTTGCAGAGGGATTGATTGCTCTGGGAGTAAAAGAAAAAGACAATTTCGAAGAAGTAACTGTAACTGCCAAAGTTCCCCGCAAGGATAAAGACGGCAAGAGAGTGAAAGAAGTTGTAGATGGCAAAAAAGTTACGGTATATGATGAAGTAGAAAAGAAGATCAAAAAAGACCTTCCTTCCCGTTTACATGCAAGACGTCAGATGAACAAAGTGTTATACTCTGTAACATCTGTTCCGGCTGAGAATGCAGGAAAGAAAAAAAACACCAAGAAAATTGACGTTGCAACCAAGGTATTTGACGAAATCGCTCCAAAGTATGCAGATCGTAATGGTGGTTACACCAGAATCGTTAAAATTGGCCAGCGTAAAGGTGACGGTGCTTTAGAGGTTCTTCTTGAGTTAGTATAAGAATCGGAAAGCTTACAGATAATTTTTAAATCATCGGAGAGAATATTTGAAATGTATTCTTTCCGGTGGTTTTTATTTTGTACAATAAAAATTTGTTAAAATAAATAATGTGTTTAAGTATTGCCCACAAGAAAAGGCAGCCCATCATCGACTGCCTTTTTCTAATCATTGCCGGAGATCCATTTGTATCGACTGGAAATAATTCTGAAACATCTTCCCATCACTGTTATAAAAGTTATTTTCTTTGGAAACATTGGAAAAATTGGTTCCTGTGCCTATAACAGAACCTGTTGCTCTGTTATTGCTGTTACCAAATATAAATTGCTGTACGGTTTCCATTCGCTGTGTCTCTTTCTGCATTGTCTTCAGCTGGTCTTTTTTCAGATCGTCTACTTCAGATCCTCTGACAGCATCCTGATTTAGTTCTGCTTCCTGTATTCTGGCTGTTCCATTGTTCTGGGCAACAGCATTTTTTACAATCTGAAATTGCCGTACTGATGAATTTGTGGAAATGATTTTGTGCATGCCGCCCGGAAGAATCTCTCTGACTTCACCGTCGGCAGCTGAATCGTCAGTCCGTTTACTGTTCTCTGCAACAGCTGTATTTTGCGGCTGGTCATTTTCGGTCTGCGTGGGCTGAACCTTCTGCGGCTGACTGTTTTCATCTTGTACAGGCTGGACCTGCTGTTTTCTCACAGCTTCCTGAGATTGTTTTTCCTGCTGCTGTTCCTTTTTTTCTACAGCGCGCTGGGCCTCTTGCTGTTTCTTCTTCTCTTCAGCTTCACGCTGCCGCAATTCGCGTTTCAAATCACTGATTTCCTGTTGGATTTTCTGCCGAATATTTTCTTTTTCTTCAGCAGTCATTTCCATATTAAAAGAAAGCCCTTGCCGTTGCTTCTGGGCGTCCATGATTTTACTTTGAATATCTTTGCTGACAGAATCTGCCGCAGAATTTGTCTGCTCTGCTGCCGGGCTAACCTGTGCCTTGACCGACTGCACAGCCTTCCCCGTTGAATTTACATTATCAACCTGCATCATAACTTATTTCCCTCCTTTCATTTGATGTGCGCAGGGATTTGAAAGAGAGTTTCAAATCTCTATAAAATATGCATGATATAAAAAAATTATCTTTTATAATAGTATATGAGATAAGAAAAAACTTGTCAAGTAGAGACAATAACTTACCTATATTGTGAGAAAGTATTTGTTTTTGGTGTTGAAATTGAGCTTATTCATCATCAAAAGCAGAAAGTTCTGTGACGCCATTGGTTTTTGTTTGAATTAGAAATCTGTCTTACAGTGAACTTTCCTGCCGAGTCAGCGGCAGGGTAAAAATAAATTCTGTTCCCACTCCTTCAGTACTGATGACATTGATGTTCTCATTGTGGACAGAGATGATTTCTTTTACAATGGCAAGCCCAAGTCCAGTTCCTCGTTTATCCTTGCCACGGGAGAGATCAGTTTTATAAAAACGTTCCCAGATTTTTTTAACGCTGTCTTTGGGAATGCCAATTCCAGTATCTTTGACAGAAATAAAAACCTTATCGTTTTTCTCTGTGGTTTCAATGGTAATGGAGGAATCTGGATGACTGAATTTGATAGCATTATCTATGAGATTGTATAGTACCTGCTGAATTTTACTCATATCTGCAGAGACAAAGGAAGTTTGTCCAGTAAGAATCAGTTCAAAAGAAATTCGTTTCTTTTTACAGGTGCCTTCAAAAGACTGAACCACCAGCTTTATAGTGTTGTTGATATCAAAACTGCTGATATCAAGCATAGAACCTTTGGAGCCGTATTTGTTTAATTCCAGCATTCCCTGGGTCAATTTATTCAGACGCTCAGTTTCAAATAAAATAATATTGAGATATTTATCCTGCATTTCATGGGGAATAGTACCATCCATGATTGCTTCAATGTAACCTTTGATAGAGGTAAGAGGAGAACGAAAATCATGGGAAACATTTGCAATAAATTTTCGCTGATCTTCTTCTAAAGTAGATAATTCTGCTGCCATATAGTTGATGGAGCCTGCAAGATACCCAATTTCATCGTTGGAGTGGATATTAATCTTCGTGTCAAAATTTCCTTCAGAGTATTCTTTTGCAGCCTGAGTGATTTTGCGGATCGGAAGATATACAGTGAATGAGAATAGTCCAAGCATCACAAAGGCACAGAGAAAAATAATAGCCAGCGTCAGGTAGGATATGTTTAGGAAACCATCTTTAAAACGTACCAGGTCAGAGATTGGCTTATGTATCATTAGGTATCCGCGGACTTTATAATTAATGGTGACAGGAGAGAAAACAGTTATGGTTTTCTCAGAAAAGGTGTCATAAAAATTTCCTTTCTGATAGTATTTAGTGCCAAAAGAGGAAATGTCGAAGTTTTCTATGAGGCCGTCAGGAACAGAATCAATGTTGGTAGTGATTAAAATATTTCCTTTGCCCCCAATCAGCCAGATTTCAGCATCCAGATAGGTGGAAACAGAATGAAACTGCGAGGTGATGTCCTCAAGGGTCATAGATCCTCGAAAATAATTGGAGGCATAACTTGCAGACAGAAGATTGGACTCCCGGTACATGCTGGAGATAGCGTCTTTTTCTATATAGTTTAAAGTCTGATGGGAGGTAAAAGTGGCAATGGTTACAAAAGCTAAGATTCCAAATACCACATATCCCAGCAGAAGTTTTAAGTATAATGTCCGTTTCACTATTTCACCTCAAATTTATAGCCGATACCCCAGACTGTGGCAAGGCTCCAGGATGTATGGTCTTTAATTTTTTCCCGAAGACGTTTTACATGGACATCTACTGTTCTGGTATCTCCAATGTATTCATAGCCCCAGATATGGTCCAGAAGCTGCTCCCTTGTAAATACCTGATTGGGGGAAGAAGCCAGGAAGTACAAAAGTTCCAGTTCCTTGGGAGGCATGTCCACAGGTTTTCCGTAGTACAGTACGGAATAATTACTCTGATTGATAGTCAGATCCGGATATTCCACACATTTGATGCCAGTCGGAACTGGCTCCTGCTTGGCAGGCTGGTAACGCCGCAGGACGGCTTTTACACGGGCCACCAGCTCTTTGGAGTCAAAAGGCTTCATGATATAATCGTCTGCACCCAGCTCAAGTCCAAGAACTTTGTCAAAAATTTCACCTTTGGCAGAAAGCATGATTATGGGAAGATTGGACTTTGCACGGATTTCCCGGCAGACCTGATAACCGTCAATTCCTGGCAGCATCAGATCTAGTAAAATCAGATTGGGTTCATACTGTTCATATACCTGAAGTGCTTCCTCGCCGTCATGAACCATGCGGGTATCGTAACATTCTTTGGTAAGATACAGAGAAATCAGCTCTGCAATATTTAAATCGTCGTCTACAATAAGAATTTTTTGTTTTGCGGCCATGAAGTTCCTCCTTTACTTGAATTCCGCAATGGTGACTCCGGAATCGCCCTCCCCGAATTCACCCAAACGGAAAGATTTGATATAGCTCAGCCGTTTTAAATGGTTCTGTACTGCTTTGCGCAGGGCGCCAGTTCCTTTGCCGTGGACAATCCGCACAGAGGGCATGTGGGCAAGATAAGCGTCATCTAAATATTTATCTAAAAGAGAAATGGCCTCATCCGTAGTTTTGCCGATTAAATTGATTTCAGAAGAAATAGAAGCTGACTTTGTCATTTTCAGTTTTCCTGCACCGGTGGTTTTTCTTTTCGTTCCCAGAGCAGGGGCATCTTCCAAAAGCACTAAATCGTGAATATTTACAAGAGAGCGGAGAATTCCCATCTGTACATATAAATCACCTTTGTCATTGGGGAGAGTGTGGACGGTGCCTTTCAGGTTCATGCTTAACACTTTTACAGAATCACCAATTCGAAGGTTCTTGGGGATTTTATGATTTGCTTTCTGCTCCTGTTGTTTTAAGGAAATATTTTTTTCTAATTCATTCATTTTACCACGAAGTTTACTGCGCTCTTGCTCCATTTCTTTGGCGCTGGCATTTGTCTGGCCAAATTTATTGAAATTTTTGATAGTGCGGTCGGCAACTTCTTTTGCTTCCCTGAGAATGGCGTGGGCTTCTTCGCTGGCTTGGCGGATAATTTTTTCACGCTGGCTGTCCAGGCGGTCTTGCTTTTCTAAAAGCTTCTTTTTAAGAGATTCTGTTTCCAGGCGGTACTGTTCGGCTTCTAAACGTTCTTGTTCAATGGTAATCCGGCTTGCTTCCAGGTCTGAGATTAGATCTTCAAAACTTTCATCCTGTTCAGACATCCTGCTTTTGGCGTCTGTAATAATATCATCAGGAAGACCTAGTTTGCCAGATATGGCAAATGCATTGCTTTTGCCAGGAATACCGATAAGAAGACGATACGTAGGGCTTAATGTTTCCACAGAAAATTCACAACAGGCATTTTCCACTCTTGGTGTAGATAAAGCAAATATTTTTAATTCGCTGTAATGAGTAGTTGCCATGGTGCGTATACCATAATTGTGGAGCTTTGACAAAATAGAGATAGCAAGGGCGGCGCCTTCCGTGGGGTCAGTTCCTGCACATAGCTCATCAAATAGCACCAGTGATCTTTCATTGACTTTATCTAAAATAGAAATAATATTTGTCATATGAGATGAAAAGGTACTCAGACTCTGTTCGATACTTTGTTCATCGCCGATATCTGCAAAAACTTCATCAAATACGGAAAGCTCTGAGCGGTCATTTGCTGGAATATGCAGACCAGCCTGTCCCATGAGGGTAAACAATCCAACTGTCTTTAATGAGACAGTTTTCCCCCCGGTATTAGGTCCAGTTATAATCAGCAGATCAAAATCATTTCCCAGATGAATATCAATGGGAACTACCTTGTGGCAGTCCAGTAAGGGATGACGTCCTTTGCGGATGCGGATGCGGTGTTCTGTATTAAAAACAGGCGCTGTTCCATTATAATCTTTTGCAAGAGAAGCTTTGGCAAAAATAAAGTCTAATTCTGTCAAGATTTCATAATTGTCTTTCAAGTAAGGAATATATTCTCCAGTCAGGCTGCTTAAGCTGGCAAGGATAACTTCAATTTCGTCCTGTTCTTTTAAAAAGAGTTCCTTCAAATCATTATTTAATTTGACGACTGCCATTGGTTCAATAAAGAGAGTGGAACCGGTGGAGGACTGATCATGGATCATACCAGGCACCTGGCTTTTGGACTCAGCTTTTACTGGAAGGCAGTAGCGTCCGTTTCGCATGGTGATTACCATGTCCTGCAGATGTGTGCGGGTATCTGAACTATTCAGCATGGTATTCATTTGGCTGCGGATTTTATCATTGATGTTCTTGATGGAACGCCGGATATTCTTAAGATTCGCAGATGCGTCATCTGCAATTTCGTCTTCTGAGATAATGCACCTTCGGATTTCTTCCAGAAGAGGTGTCAAAGGTTCAATACGGGCAAAAAGATTATCCAGGGAGTCTGGCTTTGCGTCCTCACGCTCATTGCGGGAATATGATTTTACCCTTTTTGACACTTCAAGGAGAGAAGCAACTCTCAAGAGTTCTTCTATGCTAAGTACCCCTCCGATTTCCAAACGTTTGATGGAAGCGCCAATGTTATGCGTGCCAGAGAAAGAGAGGGAGCCTTTTCTATATATTCTTGTCAGTGCATCAGAGGTCTGCTGCTGTGCAAGTCTGATTTCACTAAGATCATGGGAAGGTTTTAATTGCCTGCAGAGTTCCTGGCCAGACTGACAGGAAGCATGTTCACAGAGCAGGTCGATAATTTTATTATATTCTAAAGTGTGAAAAACTTTTTCATTCATGATTTTTGTCCTTATTTTTTACGTAATTTTGTGCCTTCATTATATCGTATAAATAAAAATCTTGCAACAACAGCAGGAAAAACGTATAATAGAAAAAGGGACTGGTATTTTAGGAGTTAGCTGAAGAGGAATTGTCCATTTTGTTATAATGTATATCAGGAGGGCGGTTATGAAGCAACAAGGTCAGGATAAGCAGGAATTTGCTTTTATCAAAGAGAAAATAAAGGATAAACCAATAAACAGACGGCGGCTTTTACTGCGTGCAGTATATAATCTGCTGTGTGCAGTAGTGTTCGGCGTGACGGCATGTTTTGTATTTGTTTTGCTAAAACCATATATGGAAGAGTGGCTTTATCCTGAAAAAGGATCTGCCATTATGATTCCCAAAGATGAGCTGCCCCAGGAAGAAGCGCCTGAGAAGAATGAAAAGCCGACAGATATAATTCAGGGTAATTCCAACACAATACCAGCGGAAAATGATCCGCCTGCTGTTGTGAAGGAGGAACTGGAGCTTGAGGATTACCAGGCACTGCAGAACAAATTGTATGATATCGGTAAACAGGCAAATAAATCAGTGGTAACTGTAACAGGGGTAACCAGCGGTAAGGACTGGTTTGACACGCCTTATGAAAACGAGAACCGGTCTGCGGGCATTATTATTGAAAACAATGGACAAGAACTTTTGATTTTAACGGAAAAAAGGATTATTGCGGACGCCCAGGAAATCAATATTACGTTTATTGATGAAAAGGAGGTTTCCGCATCTCTAAAGAAATATGACGGAAATACAGGCATTGCGGTGATCGGGGTGCCTTTGTCAGAAATTCCCAAAAAAACCATGGAAAAACTAGAAGTTGCAGTGCTGGGGAATTCTTATATGATTGCACAAGGCACTTCTGTCATTGCAATTGGAAGTCCTCTGGGAACGAATTATTCTATTTTGTGCGGAACTATTACATCTTCCCAGAACAGAGTTTCTACCATAGATACAAATTATACTGTTTTTACCACAGATATTGTAGGAAGTGCAAGTGGCAGTGGTGTTCTTCTCAATTTGAAAGGGGAGATTGTGGGACTGGTGCTTCAGGATTTCAGTAATCAGAATGATCGGAATACGATTACGGCGCTTTCTATTTCAGAACTGAAACAAATCATTCAGGATTTGTCCAACAATCGAAGTGTACCCTATGTTGGGCTGCGTATCAGTACAGTGACAAATCAGATTGCACAAGAGTACGGAATACCCAAAGGAATATATATCAAGTCTGTAGAGCTGGATTCACCTGCTCTGGCGGCAGGTCTGCAGGAGGCAGATGTGATAACGGCTATCAATGGGGCAGAAGTAACTTCTGTAGAACAATATTTTCAGAAAATTTATGAAAAACAGCCGGAAGATGTGATAACTATTACCATAAAGCGCCAGAATGGAGAAGGTTATGTAGATATGCAGTTTGGAGTGACAATTGGGGAACTGCATTGAAAAGACATGAAATGGAAAAGGAGTAAAATTATGAAATATATTGAAACTTTGCGTGAAGGAGAGCGCGTTGGAGAAATTTATCTGTGTAAGAGCAGGCAGACGGCGCTTACCAAAGCTGGAAAGCCGTATGAATCTTTGATCCTGCAGGATAAGACAGGCATGCTGGATGCGAAAGTCTGGGATCCAAATTCACAGGGAATTGATGAATTTGAGGCGCTGGATTATATTGATGTAGTAGGAGATGTCACCAGTTTTCAGGGAGTGCTTCAATTAAATGTGAAGCGCATTCGAAAAGTGCGTGAAGGGGAATATGATCCCAAGGATTATCTTCCTGTCAGTGAAAAAGACATTGATCAAATGTATGGGGAACTTACTGCATTTATTCTGGAAATGAAAAATCCTTATCTGAAAAAGTTATGTTCTGCATTTTTCCTGGAAGATCCGGAATTTGAGCGGCGCTTTAAATTTCACAGTGCAGCAAAAAGCGTACATCATGGTTTTGTAGGGGGGCTTTTGGAACATACTTTGAGTGTTGCTAAGCTGTGTGATTATTATACTGGTTTATACCCTCTGCTGCAGCGGGATTTGCTGCTGACAGCGGCGATTTTTCATGATATTGGAAAATTGGAGGAGTTGTCGGTATTTCCAGAGAATGATTATACTGATGCAGGCCAGCTTCTGGGTCATATTATGATTGGTGCGGAGATGATTGGTGTACGAATTCGAGAGATTCCAGATTTTCCCCTGAAACTGGCAAACGAATTAAAGCATTGTATATTGTCACATCATGGTGAGCTGGAATATGGTTCACCGAAAAAGCCAGCGCTTGCAGAAGCAGTTGCACTTAGCTTTGCAGACAATACGGATGCGAAGATGCAGACTATGAAGGAGGCTCTGGCAGCGGCTAATGGAAATAGCGGCTGGCTGGGCTATAACCGGTTATTTGAGTCAAATATCCGAAAGACGAGTGAGGAATAGCATGTTTCAGAAAAATATGGAACTTGAACTTCTAATTGAAGATATGGGAGTAAATGGGGAAGGAATTGGTAAGGCAGAAGGAGCAACCTTTTTTGTCAAAGATGCTGTTATTGGTGACCGTGTGCTGGTGAAAATTATGAAAATGAAAAAGCATTATGGATATGCCAGACTTTTGAAGGTGCTGTCTCCATCGCCTTATCGTAAAGAACCTTTGTGTGACTTTCACCGTCAATGCGGCGGCTGTCAGTTTCAGGTTCTGGATTATGAACAGCAGCTTCAATATAAGCAAAGAAAGGTGCAAAATAATCTGCAGAGGATTGGTGGATTTTGTACAGAGGAAACTGAAAATGGCAGTCAAAGGATTCTCTTTCATCCGATTATCGGTATGGAAGAGCCTTTTTTCTATCGGAATAAAGCACAGTTTCCGGTAGGAACAGACAAAGAAGGCAATATTGTAACAGGATTTTATGCGGCAAGAAGCCATAATATTATTTCCAACAAGAAATGCTGTCTGGGTGTGAGTATCAATGAAGAGATTCTTGATATGGTGATTTCTTTTATGGAACAGTATGGTATTTCTGCTTATAACGAGGAGACAGGAACAGGGCTGGTGCGTCATGTGCTGATTCGGTATGGATTTATCACCAAAGAGATTATGATCTGTCTAGTGATAAATGGCTGCCGGCTTCCTCACTCAGACAGGCTGGTGGAGGAACTTCTAAAGCTTCCAGGAATGACCAGCATTATGGTGAATATCAATCAGAGAAACACCAATGTGATTTTGGGTGAAGAGGTTTTTAACTTATGGGGGCGGGACTATATCACAGACTATATTGGAGATATCAAATACCAGATTTCGCCCTTATCGTTTTATCAAGTAAATCCGGTGCAGACAAAAAAA
>CAJUCK010000070.1:5299-12181 GCA_910585395.1 uncultured Lachnospiraceae bacterium | reverse complement strand
GTTATGATTTATGGAGTAAAAACCTTAATCATTATTGGAGAATCCCGCAAAGCGGGATTCTTTTGTATAAAATAACAAAAATAGCAGATACTACCAAAAAAAGGAGTTTGCCATGAGAAAAACATGTAGTATCCGCTTATTGATATTTGGAATTCTTATCACATCTGTTTTTAGTCTCTGTATGGGATTTTTAATAGGAACCAAAAAAAACTGGAATGCATATGAACAGCGCATATCCGTGCTTCAGGAAAAAAACGATTACCTTTTAGCACAGCAGAAAGCAGAAGAAGAGCAAAAAGATCTTGCAGCAAGCTTGTCAGTGCAGCCATATGAATATGTCCTGCTCGCAGAAGATGGTTATGTTGCAGTCTACCATGCCGACCGAAAAACCTTATATGCATCCACAGACATTCTGCTAATTAACTTACCAGCAGATCTGCAGACAGAAATTACAGAAGGAAAAATAATTACCAGTGAAGAACAGCTTTACAGTTTCTTGGAAAACTACTCCAGTTAGCATGCTTGAATCTTTTCATAAGAAATGTTATATTTTCTGATATTATAATGAAATGGAGTAATCTGAGAAGGAACCCGTCATTTATGAGCAGGAAATTTGATATTATTATTGTGGGAGCCGGAGCTTCCGGTCTTACTGCAGCAATACAGGCGGCACGGAAAGGCGCTGAGGTTCTAATTTTAGAGCATATGGATAAGGCAGGAAAAAAAATTCTTGCCACTGGAAATGGAAAATGTAATTTCACTAATGAAAAGCAGGGCATTGCTTATTACAACGGCAAGAACCCTGCCTTTGTATTGCCGGTTTTGGAACAGTTCGGCTTGCATGAAACCTTACAGTTTTTTGAAGAACTCGGCATTTATCCACGGAACAAACGAGACGGTTATTATTACCCTGCCAGCGGACAGGCATCTTCTATATTACAAGTTTTGCTGATGGAATGCCGTCGCCTGCATGTGCGCATTGCGTATCATGTGGGTATCCGGCAGATTCAAAAGGAAGCTGAAGGCTTTTCTTTTTATACAAAACAGGGGGTTTTTTACAGTAAATTCTGTATTCTTGCAACCGGAGGAAAGACTGCTAAAAAAACTGGGAGTGATGGCAGTGGAAATCAATATATTGTGAATTTTGGACATAAATTGACAGATATTGTACCTGCTTTGGTTCAAATGCAGGGAAAACAATCGTTTTTGACAGAAATTGCAGGAATTCGTGCACAGGGAAGCATTCAATTATACATAGAACATGAGAAAATAGCAGAAGATATTGGGGAGCTTCAATTGACAGAATTTGGAATATCTGGAATTCCAGCCTTTCAGGTGAGCCGGCACGCCTCCTATGGTCTGCTCTATGGAAAACAGGTACGTGCCGCCTTAAATTTTCTGCCAGAATTTTCAAATGAAGAAGTAAATACCCTGTTAAAGCAAAGATTTCTGGTTAACGGTTCAGGAAAAAATGCCGCACAAGCCCTGATAGGGCTTTTTCCTCAAAAATTAAATAACGTATTGCTGAAAGAAGCACAACTGTCGCCAGAAAAACTTGCTCAAAATTGCACCCAGAAAGAAATTCATGCTTTAGCCCAGCGTATACAGACTCTATGGGTGGATATTATCGGTACCAAAGGCTTTGAGAATGCTCAGGTTACTGCCGGAGGTGTGGATACGCAGGAAATCAATCCCAGAACCATGGAGTCACTTCTTGTGCCAGGACTGTACTTTGCCGGAGAAGTAGTGGATATCGACGGACTCTGCGGCGGCTACAATCTGCAATGGGCATGGTCCAGCGGCTTTACTGCTGGGAATGCGGCGGCATCGGCCAAAAATATATCAGACTGAAAATAATTCTGCTTCTATTATGGAGCTGGTGAAATTTGAACAGGGAGGAAACTATGATTCGAATTCAGCAGTTAAAACTGCCTATTACTCACACAGAGAAACAGATGCTGCAAAAACTGGCAAAAACTCTGAGAGTGAAACCAGAAGAAATTTTAAATTACAAAATCCGCAGACAATCTGTTGACGCCAGAAGAAAACAAGACGTTTCTTTTGTCTATACAGTGGATGTAGAGACAAAAGATCAGGCAAATGTACTGAAACGAAATAAAAGCAGCCATGTTTCTCCAGCCAAAGATATCATTTATCAGTTTCCAGACGTTTCAAAAGGAACATTGTTAAAGCATCCCCCAGTTATTATCGGAAGCGGTCCTGCCGGCCTTTTCTGCGCCTATCTGCTTGCAGAACATGGATACTGCCCTATCATTCTAGAGCGCGGAAAACCTGTGGAAGAACGAACCAGAGATGTAGAACAGTTCTGGCAGAAAAATGTCTTAAATCCCAAATCGAATGTGCAGTTTGGCGAAGGCGGAGCAGGAACTTTTTCTGATGGCAAATTAAATACTCTGGTAAAAGACGTCTGCGGCAGAAATCAGAAAGTATTGGAGATTTTTATCCGGCATGGCGCCCCTAAACGCATTGCTTATGAGAGCAGACCTCATATTGGCACAGATCTTTTAAAAGAAATCATATCAAATATGAGACATCAGATTGAAATCTGGGGCGGCACTTATTTTTTTGATACCTGTGTAAAAGATATGGAATTTTCCCACGGCAGACTGCAGGCATTAATTTGTGAAGAACAGACTTCCGGAATCATTACAAAAAGAGAGACTGATCTTGCTGTACTGGCGATTGGACATAGTGCCAGAGATACTTTTCAGATGCTGCTGCACAGAGATTTTCATATGGAGGCAAAATCTTTTGCGGTAGGTCTGAGAGTGGAACATCCACAGGCGATGATCAGCCAGACGCAATATGGAAAAGAAGCTGCCAAAAAACTTCCAGCAGCTTCTTACAAATTGACAGCTAACCTGGAAAACGGCAGAGGTGTATATTCTTTCTGCATGTGTCCCGGAGGATATGTAGTAAATGCATCTTCAGAAGCAGGACGGCTTGCCGTCAATGGTATGAGCTATCACGCCAGAAATGGAAAAAATGCCAATAGTGCCATAATCGTCACCGTAACACCGCAGGATTTTCAGGAAAATGGACCCCTGGCAGGCGTAGCATTCCAGCAAAGACTGGAAGAGTCAGCTTATAAACTAGGCAATGGCGCAGTTCCCCAACAGTTATTTGGAGATTTTGAGAAAAAGAAACTTTCCGTATCTTATGGCAGCTTCTCATCAGAAATCAAAGGACTGCATACGTTTGGCGCTCTGCACGAACTCTTTCCTGAGGAAATTTACAATTCTTTTTGTCAGGGAATGCACCAACTTGCAAGACATCTTCCAGATTTTGACCGGCAAGATACGATTTTATCCGGTGTTGAGAGCCGAACCTCATCCCCTGTACGAATCACCCGTAATGAAGCATTTGAAAGTAATTGGAAAGGGGTATATCCCTGCGGAGAAGGCGCAGGATATGCCGGCGGTATTATGTCAGCAGCCATGGACGGAATGAAAATCGCAGAAGCAGTTGCAAAAACTTATGATACACCAATAGATACAGATTAGAGATAAAGACGTAAGAAACAGGAGGAGATACATCGTGGCAGAAATGACTCCAATGATGCAGAAGTACATGGAAACCAAACAGGAATATCCAGATTGTATTCTATTTTACCGGCTGGGTGATTTTTATGAAATGTTTTTTGATGACGCGCTGACTGCATCCAAAGAACTGGAAATTACCCTGACCGGGAAAAACTGCGGCATGGAAGAACGAGCGCCTATGTGCGGCGTTCCCTATCATGCGGTGGAAAATTATCTGAACAAACTGGTCTCAAAAGGATATAAAGTAGCAATCTGTGAACAGGTAGAAGATCCCAAAATGGCAAAGGGACTGGTAAAACGTGAAGTGATCCGGGTAGTAACTCCTGGTACAAACCTGGACACACAGGCTCTGGATGAGACAAAAAACAATTATATTATGTGCATCGTATGTCTGGAAGACCGTTTCGGTGTCTCTGTTGCAGATGTCACCACCGGAGATTATTATGTCACAGAACTGGACAGTGAACGCAAACTGATGGATGAAATACATAAATTTTCCCCTTCAGAAATCATTTGCAACGAATCATTTTTTATGACGGGACTGGATTTTGAATATTTAAAACACCGCCTGGAAATTGCAGTCTATGCCTTGGACGCCTGGTATTTCGGCGATGAAACAGCCAGAAATACGCTGCTTTCTCATTTCAAGATGTCAGATATCCAGGGACTTGGTCTTAAAGACTACGACTCTGGCACGATTGCGGCAGGAGCACTTTTAACATATCTCTACGAAACTCAGAAAAACAATCTTGCCAATATGACGTCGCTGCAGTTATACAGCACTGGAAAATATATGATTATAGACAGTTCCACCCGGCGTAATCTTGAGCTCACAGAAACCCTGCGTGAAAAACAGAAACGTGGTTCTCTGCTATGGGTGCTGGATAAAACGAAAACCGCCATGGGTGCCAGAATGCTTCGAACATTTGTAGAACAGCCTCTGATTGAAAAGAAAGAAATCAAACGCCGTCTGGATGCCATTGAAGCGTTCAAAGATCACGCCATCGCACGAGAAGAAATCCGTGAATACTTAAATCCAATCTATGACCTGGAACGTCTAATCAGCCGTATTACCTATCAAACTGCAAATCCCAGAGACCTTATCGCCTTTAAAAGTTCACTTGCCATGCTGCCATATATTAAAGGACTTTTAGATGAATTCCGTGTTCCCCTGCTCCAGGAGATGCAGCAGGATTTAGATGCCCTGGAAGATATATTTACACTGATTGATTCTGCAATTGACGAAGAACCGCCTATTTCCATCCGGGAAGGCGGAATTTTAAAAGAAGGGTATGACGAAGAAATCGACAAACTGCGCCATGCAAAGACAGAAGGAAAGACCTGGCTGGTAGAATTAGAGGCAAAAGAGCGGGAAAAAACCGGGATCAAGAATCTGCGGATTAAATACAATAAAGTTTTCGGCTATTATCTTGAGGTGACCAATTCCTATAAAAATATGGTGCCGGATTATTATACCCGCAAACAGACCCTTGCCAACGCAGAACGTTATATCACCACAGAGTTAAAAGAACTGGAGGATATTATTCTAGGAGCTGAAGACAAGCTGACAGCGTTAGAATATGAAATATTCCGTGATATCCGGGATAAAATTGCAGGAGAAGTCCTGCGAATTCAGAAAACGGCAAAGGCAGTGGCTGGTATTGATGTGTTTGCCTCTCTCGCTCTAGTGGCAGAACGGAACAATTACTGCAGGCCTTCTATCAATGAAAATGGAGTCATTGATATCAAAAACGGACGGCATCCAGTAGTAGAGCAGATGATAAACAATGATATGTTTATCGCCAATGATACTTACTTGGACAACCATAAACAACGAATTTCCATTATTACAGGCCCCAATATGGCAGGAAAATCCACCTATATGCGGCAGACAGCATTAATTGTGCTGATGGCACAGATTGGAAGTTTCGTTCCAGCAGACAGTGCTAAAGTAGGAATTGTAGACCGCATATTTACCAGGGTCGGGGCATCTGACGATCTGGCAAGCGGACAGAGTACTTTTATGGTGGAAATGACAGAAGTTGCCAATATCCTCAGAAACGCCACCAGCAGCAGCCTGCTGGTGCTGGATGAAATCGGCAGAGGAACCAGTACCTTCGACGGTCTCAGTATTGCCTGGGCTGTGGTGGAACACATCAGTAATCCTAAACTTCTGGGAGCCAAAACATTGTTTGCCACCCACTACCATGAGCTGACAGAGCTGGAAGGAAAACTGAACAATGTAAACAATTACTGCATTGCGGTAAAAGAAAAAGGTGAGGATATTGTATTCCTGCGTAAAATAGTTCCTGGAGGTGCAGACAAGAGCTATGGTATTCAGGTGGCAAAACTTGCAGGAGTGCCAGAAAGTGTAATTGCCCGTGCAAGAGTTATTGCAGATGAACTGTGCGCGCATGACATTACAGAACTTACCAGTAATATCACAGTGGCCGGCGGTTCGGCCCGCAAAAAATCCCGCAGACCAGATGAAGTAGATTTAAAGCAGATGTCTCTGTTCGATACTATAAAGGATGATGATATTATCAAGGAAGTAAGGGAACTGGATCTTGGAAATCTCACCCCCATTGATGCTTTGAATAAATTGTATGAACTGCAGAGCAAAATCAAAAACCGCTGGTAGTTTACATAATTTAATTATGTAAACTACTGTGCGTTTTTGTGCAGTCAAAATGCAGATGGAATGTGCAAACTCCTGAATTTTGCAGACTTGAACTTATTTCTTTAAAATGATATGATATAGTAAAATTTTATGAAACTGTTTGACGGACACAAGAGTATACCTTTTAAATAAGGTTTAATCGCCATATTTGATGATCTGTAATGAGTATTTCTTTTTCTATATTCATTACAGGGAACAGCAGAACCCAAAATAATAAAATTGACAATCATGTCCACAAATAACCAAGGAGCATTTATGCCAAACATACAGATTTTAGACCAGCAGACCATTGACAAAATAGCGGCTGGTGAAGTCATTGAACGTCCAGCTTCTGTGGTAAAAGAGCTGGTGGAAAATTCTATTGATGCAAAATCAAGCGCCATCACGGTAGAAATCAAAGAAGGGGGCATTTCTTTCATCCGCATTACCGATAATGGATGTGGAATTGAAGGAAATCAGGTACCCCTTGCTTTTTTGCGTCATTCTACCAGTAAAATCCGCAGTGTGGAAGATTTGTTTACGGTATCTTCCCTGGGATTTCGCGGTGAAGCGCTGTCCAGCATTGCAGCTGTTTCCCAGGTAGAACTGATTAGCAAAACTGCACAAGGCATCAGCGGCGTCAGATATCTGATAGAAGGC
>CAJUCK010000070.1:0-5289 GCA_910585395.1 uncultured Lachnospiraceae bacterium | reverse complement strand
GCGCAGAAAAGTCTAAAGAAGAGATCGGAGCGCCAGAAGGAACCACATTTTTGGTACGAAATCTCTTTTACAATACCCCTGCCAGACGGAAATTTTTAAAAACTCCACAGACGGAAGCCGGATATATCAATGATTTAATGGAACGTCTGGCCCTTTCTCACCCAGAAATCTCTTTCAAATTCATTGTCAATAATCAATTAAAAATCCATACCTCCGGTAACTCTAACTTAAAAGAAATCATCTACCATCTCTTCGGGAGAGATATCGCCGGAAATCTGATGGAAATCCAGGAAGAAAACGATCTGTTTTCCGTCAGTGGTTTTATCGGTAAACCTTTAATTTCCAGGGGGAACCGTAATTATGAAAATTACTTTATCAATGGAAGATATATCAAAAGCGCTTTAATCGCCAAGAGCATTGAAGAAGGCTACAAATCCTTTGTTATGCAGCATAAATATCCCTTTACGGTTCTTCATATTTCCATAAACGGCAGTCTTTTGGATGTCAATGTCCATCCCACCAAGATGGAACTGCGGTTCAGCAATGGAGAAGCTCTTTATCAGGCGCTTACCGAACTGATTAAGAAAACCATCAATCAAAATGAACTGGTTTATCAATCTGGCTTTGAAAAAGAACAAGACAAGCAAAAAAAGCAGCGTTTACAGAAACAGGAACAGCTTAAATCCAGCCGGCAGGCACCAGAGCCTTTTGAGACAAAACGGCTTCAGGCAGTAAAGCAGGCTATCCAAAAGGACAGTCCCTATGAACCGAAATATGAAAGACAGCCGGAATTAGCAGCAGAAAATTCTGATTTTGCAGTTTCAGCAGACATGACAAAAGGTCCTGACGGTCAGAATCCTTATATTCAGCAGAAACTTTCAGAAGCATATGGAACACAGCAGAATTTTTCAAAGCAAGACAACATACAGCAAGAAAACATCCCAGAGATCACCAGAAAGCTCTTAGATATTTCCTCTCAAAAAGACCAGAGGATCATCGGCCAGTTGTTTGATACTTACTGGCTGTTGGAGTTCGATGAAAAACTCTACATTATTGACCAGCATGCAGCACATGAGAAAGTACTGTACGAACGGACTATGAAATCCCTAAGCAGCAGAGAGTTCACTTCCCAAACCATTTATCCGCCTGTTCTGCTGACTCTCAGCATGCAGGAAGAAGCGCTTCTTAAGAAACATATAGACTATTTTCGAAAACTGGGCTTCGAACTCGAACATTTTGGCGGAAAAGAATATTCTGTGACAGCCGTTCCCGCAAATCTGTTCGGACTGAATGGAACGGATCTGATGATAGAAATTTTGGACAGCTTGTCAGAATTTCATGGCAGAGAAACTCCGGAAATGATCACAGAAAAAATTGCCTCTATGTCCTGCAAGGCAGCGGTAAAGGGCAGTCAGAAACTGTCCATGGGCGAGATAGAAGCATTGCTTTGTGAGCTTCTCACCCTGGACAATCCTTACCACTGTCCCCATGGACGTCCTACGATCATTTCCATGTCAAAATATGAATTGGAAAAGAAATTTAAGCGGGTGTTATAATGAAAAAACCATTAATCATACTGACTGGCCCAACTGCAGTGGGCAAGACAGAACTCTCGATTCAATTAGCAAAAATGGCAGAAGCTTCTGTAATTTCAGCAGACTCCATGCAGGTTTATCGTCACATGGACATTGGAACAGCCAAAATAAAGAAATCAGAAATGCAGGAAATCCCACATTATTTGATTGATTTTTTAGAACCCTCAGAAGATTTTCATGTGGTGAAGTTTCAGGAATATGCCAGAAATTCTATGAACGAAATCTATGGCCAGGGCAGAATTCCCCTGATTGTAGGCGGCACAGGCTTTTACATTCAAGCTCTTCTATATAATATAGACTTTACCAATGAACAGGGGAATGAAGATTACCGCATTTTACTGGAACAGACTGCCAGAGAACAGGGTGTTCATGTCCTGCACCAGATGCTTGCGCAGGTTGACCCCCAGGCGGCTGCAAAAATTCATGAGAACAACGTAAAACGAGTAATCCGTGCTCTGGAATTTCACCATCTTTCTGGACAAAAAATTTCAGAGCACAACGAAGCAGAGCGTCAGAGAGAATCTCCCTACAATTTTGCATATTTTGTTCTGAACGATGAGAGAACCTTTCTTTATGAGCGTATCAATCAGCGGGTAGAACAGATGATTAATCTTGGACTTGTAGAAGAAGTGCGCAAACTTCAGAAAATGGGATGCACCAGACAGATGGTTTCCATGCAGGGACTAGGATATAAAGAAATTTTTGATTATCTGGATGGAACGTGTACTTTGAAAGAAGCAGTATACCGGATAAAACGGGACACAAGGCATTTTGCCAAACGACAGCTTACCTGGTTTCGGAGAGAACGCGAAGTAACCTGGATCAACAAACCAGATTTTGCTTATGACAACGATAAAATTTTGTCATATATGCAGGAAGAACTAATTAAGAAAGGAATCATACCATGAAAGAAATCTATCAGGAGCTTGGAATAGAAGAAAAGGTATTTCAGTATGGGCAGCAGTTTGAGGAAAAACTTAAGGAACGTTTTGCTCAAATTGACAGGACAGCAGAATACAACCAGCTCAAAGTAATAAAAGCGCTGCAGGCTAACAAAGTCAGCGCTGAATGTTTTATGGGCAGCAGCGGCTATGGATATAATGATCTTGGCAGAGATACTCTGGAAGATGTCTATGCTGCTTGTTTTAAAGGTGAAGCGGCGCTGGTCCGCCCTCAGATCACATGTGGTACCCATGCACTTGCCCTTGCGCTGATGTCTAACCTCCGTCCAGGAGATGAACTATTGTCTCCCGTCGGAAAGCCTTACGATACCTTAGAAGAGGTGATAGGTATCCGTCCTTCCAAAGGTTCCCTTGCCGAATATGGCATTACTTATCGTCAGGCAGATCTTTTAGATGACGGAACATTTGACTATAAATCTATTAAAAATGCAATTAATGAGAGAACAAAACTTGTAACTATCCAGCGTTCCAAAGGCTATCAGACCAGGCCGACCTTGTCTGTGGCGCAGATTGGGGAACTGATTTCATTCATAAAAAATATCAGGCCCGATATCATCTGCATGGTAGATAACTGCTATGGTGAATTCGTAGAAAAGCAGGAGCCATTAGAAGTTGGCGCAGATATGATAGTTGGTTCTCTGATTAAAAACCCCGGAGGCGGCCTTGCCCCAATCGGAGGTTATATCGTTGGCAAACGAGAGTGTGTAAACAATGCGGCATACCGCCTGACTTCTCCAGGTCTTGGAAAAGAGGTTGGCGCGTCTCTGGGAGTGATTCAATCCTTCTACCAGGGGCTGTTTCTGGCGCCTGTTGTAACGGCCGGAGCGCTTAAAGGTGCCATTTACGCGGCAAATATATATGAAAGCCTTGGTTTTCCAGTGGTTCCTGGCAGCACAGAGAGCCGTCATGATATTATCCAGGCCGTGACTTTACATTCTCCTAAAGCACTGATTGCTTTTTGCAGGGGGATTCAGGCGGCAGCGCCTGTAGATAGCCACGTAACACCGGAACCGTGGGCAATGCCTGGTTATGATGATGAAGTAATTATGGCCGCTGGCGCCTTTGTCCAGGGTTCTTCCATTGAGCTGAGTGCAGACGGTCCTCTGCGCGCACCTTATGCTGTATATTTTCAGGGAGGGCTGACTTGGTATCACGCAAAACTTGGAATTTTAATGTCTCTACAGAAATTATACGAAGAAGATCTGATACAATTATAAAAAACCTGGCATAATTGGACTTTCTGTTCACAAAAGAAGATTAGACCTAAGGCATCATAAGCCCTTCTCTGACAGTGGATAATCGCTTTCTTAAATAGAAAATTTGCAGAATATTCTATGATAGTAAATATTTTTAGCGAAATCTTAATATTTTTAATAATATATTAGTTGTATATCAAAGCCCTTTTGTGCTAGAATAAAATGTAAAACTTTTTCCTTGACCTGAGAGAGTGAAAGGAAGAATATGAATACACATATAACGATGAAGGAAATGGCATCGTCTGAACAGCCTTGTGAAAAATGCTCCCGTTTCGGAGCACAAAAACTGTCGGATGCAGAACTTCTTGCTGTCATACTGCGGGTAGGCACTAAGAATATGTCAGCTCTGCAGCTTGCACAGGCTTTTCTGGCACAAAAAGATCAGGGACTTTTAAACCTGATTTATATGAATCAAGACCAAATGCTGAAACTTCCTGGTATTGGCAAAGTAAAAGCAGCTCAGTTAAAATGCATTGCTGAACTTGCCCGACGTATCACCCAGACCAGCCGGGAGAAAGAAGTATGCCTCAGTGATCCAGCAAGTGTGGCATTTTACTATATGGAGAACTTACGGCATGAACCCAGAGAAAAGCTGCTTTTGGCTATGTTTGATTCAAAAAGCAATTTGCTGGGAGATACTGTCATTTCCATTGGCACAGTAAATAATTCCCTGGTATCACCCAGAGAGATTTTTCTGAAAGCTCTGGAATATCAGGCAGTGCACATTGTACTGCTTCACAATCATCCCAGCGGGGACCCCGCTCCCAGTGAAGCAGATATTCATGTGACGTACAGGGTGATGGAAAGTGGAAGCATTCTTGGAATCGCGCTGGCGGATCATATTATTATCGGTGACAACCGGTATATAAGCTTTAGAGAAAATGGCCTGTTGGGTCAGAGGAAAGGAACGTAAGTTATGTCTACTAATGTTTATGGAATTGATTTGGGAACCTGCAATCTGAAAGTTTTTTGTAAGGCAACGGGAAAAGTAATCAATGAGAAAAATACCATTGCCATTGTCAACAAAAATCAATTGTACTCTTTCGGCAATGACGCCTATGCAATGTACGAAAAAGCGCCAGACAGCATCAAGGTATCTTTTCCAGTAGTCAACGGCGTAATTGCAGATTACAACAATATGCAGGTTATGATTGGCGAAGTATTGGACAAGCATGTTAAAAATCACATCAAAGGTGCAGAATTTATTGTTGCCGTACCAACGGATATCACGGAAGTGGAAAAAAAGGCTTTTTTTGATCTGTTCTACAAGAGCCGTTTTAAACCTAAAAATGTACTTCTCTGTGAAAAACCAATTGCCGATGCAGTGGGACTGGCGCTGGACGTAAATTCTGCCACTGGCTTTATGATTGTAAATATTGGCGCCGATACTACAGAGATTTCTGTTATATCTCTGGGAGGGCTGGTATTAAGCGATCTCCTTCATTTTGGCGGAAAGCGGATTGATGAATCTATCAT
>CAJUCK010000069.1:10878-12411 GCA_910585395.1 uncultured Lachnospiraceae bacterium | reverse complement strand
TTCAAGTGGCTCTTTATATTATTTATCAGAAATATATTGAAAGACGGGATTGTGGCTGATACAATCCGATGCTCGCTATTTTTGTGGACACTATCACAGGACAATATTTCTACACATCCTACGTCGTGTCTTTACTTTCCGTGAAGGAAAATAATTGAACCTGTCGGTTGTGAGAAAATCAACATATATAATCCTAACCATATCGTCTTAAACACATACTTAATTTTTATCCTTATCTGGTTTCATTCTTATCTTAAACTTTCATATGAACTACTTTTCTGCAAACAGATATGGCCTGTTCTTTCGTATCTGTATTCAGCAAATATCCTCCCGGATGGCAAAAATTAACACCTTCCATCCCTGTCAGCTTTTTAAGTTCTTCTTTATTTTTTCCACACCACGGCTCTGGAAAAGGTTTCTTACTTTCTTGGCTTCCAATCTTAACAGGTACCGCTTGTGCGTTATAACCGCCTCTTGCTGATGGATATACCACATACTTTGCCTGAGATGGAATTAAAATACTTTTCCAGGGAACTCCGATATGCAGAACAACAATGTCGTCACTCATACACGCTAATGCTTCCTGTACTAATAACTGCGCATTTTCACAGCTTTTCATGCTGTCAATCTCATTTTGCAAAATGAACCTTGCCACTTCAACTGCCTTAAAAAAACAGTCGTCTGGATCCTCATTACTATCCCACTTTGGATTTGCCTGTGTAATCACTCTTGCCAATAGATTATTCCCACCTAAATTATCCTGAGTATCCAACGGCTGGATAAAGCTCTCATCAAAAGAATCTGCTGAACTTTCACTTACCAATTCTGTACCATAATCTTTCCACAGCAGCCCAAATGAAGCATATGGCACACCATTTTTTCTAAAGCGTAATCGTTCCCTATGATGATCATATTCACCACCGTCCAAATCAAAGACCAATCCTTTGTATCCGACAGGCACTTTGTTTTCACGAACAATTGTAATTTCTGGATTTATAAGTTTTAATAATGCGGCAGAGAATACATCATCTGCATGAAATCTCCCCCCATGTGTCATAGCTTCGTTTGGTAAAGTCTTCATTCAATCATCCTCTTCTTTCTCAACACCTACGACTTCTATTGAGGCAGCCCGCTTATCACCATTCAAGTATAAATCCAGTGCATATGTCAAATCACTCATTTTTGAAAGATTTTCTGGTTTCTCAACAGCCAGCCTAAATCTTACCCCAGAATTTGGATGTTTCATATACTCATCCAACTGCCTGATTGTGTTGGAAAGTCGTTTTGCTTCCTTACTGCCAACTGCCAATATTTTAAAGCCATTTGTCTTTTCTGGATCTCGCAGTCTCAAAACTGCCAATACTGCTTCAGCATATCCCAGGTACCGCTTCTTGTCTTTACGGTCCGGCAGATATTTTTCACCAAACCGCTCACATCTGAACAGCATTTTTTTTAATCCCTGTAAAATGTATCGAACCATTTCATTCACAAATGTTTCATCCACCTCATAAAATGCATATATTAAATCCGAAT
>CAJUCK010000069.1:0-10742 GCA_910585395.1 uncultured Lachnospiraceae bacterium | reverse complement strand
CTCATTAAAATTTTCATAGTTCATAACAAATAAATCTTGGACAACATCTGGCGTATACTTTCCGATCGAAAACATTACCTGCATACAGTCTCCCATAAAGAAAGATAATTCCTGCCCCCAATTATCATCAAAGAAGTCTTGAGGGATGTCTGTTACGTAAAAAATATTGGCAATTTGACCCAAATATTTATACAAGTCTGTTCTTATAAACCAATCAACAAATTCTTTTGCTTCGGGCAATTCACTAAGAGCAATATTGCGTATCTTAAATATATTCATATTAAGGAATCGGTTCGTCATCCGAATCGGATATGACTTATCCTGATGTCCTTCATAACGTACCAGGTGTTTCTTAATACTATTTTCTATCCGCATTAAACTATCTTTTGTATCTTTAATTTCCTTGCGGACATTTTCGTCAGGATGAAGATTCGTTTTAGGCGGCCAAATATTAACATGGTGATTCTCTCGACTAACATTTGCCCACTCAACAATAATTTCGTCAAAAGCTTTTTCATCAGCATCTTCTGGTCTTAATGTCAGCTCATAGCTGTTATCAAAACCATATTTATATTTAACAGACAATTTAACAATCACATCATGATCTAACGGAAAACTCTTATCCGCAATATAAGCCTCAATCAAAGCTGACGTTCTGCTGATATCATTCTTTTTAAGTGGAAATCTAAATTCTTTTTCACCAGCCTTGAGCACAAGTCTTTCCTCAACTATATGCTCGTTATCTTCTCCCATTACATCAAAAGATACATCATCACTCACAAGCTCGAGCTGCGCATAATTTCCATTCTTTATCACTTCCAAGCTTAACTCTGGAAGATATTCTGTCCAAGTGGGTTTATGTTTTCTTAATCTTTCAAGATAAACGTAAGCGCCTTGATTAATATGACTATCAACACTGCAGTAAATACCTGCAAACTCTTTATGCGTTCCCACGATTGCTTTCACTTCATTGATAGACACAAAATCCATAATAACGTCATTGAGAATATTTACAAATTGTATGGGATGCTCTTGCGGCAGCAAATACTTTATCTCATTCCAAAATTTTTTTAAAGCACATAGCCATTCCTCTTTACATTCTTGAACAATTTTCTCATCAAAATCAATTCTCAATACAGTTACCGCATTATTTTTAACATATATGTAATTATGTGCAGCTCTTTCCTTTAATACTCTGCGGGCGATACCAGATTTTATTACCCCTTCCATTTCTTGTTCCTCAATCTTATAACACATTTTCTGTGTATATTTTTCAAGATAACGTTTTAAAAAGGCTGATTCTGTAATATACTCACCACTTTTCTTTTCTGGAAAAGGAGGGTAATGGTTGCAAACATATCCATGTATCTGCTGTTCCTCTTTGATTGTAAGCAGTCCTGCGCTCGCAGCTTCACCCATCAAATCTATAGAAACAAATACGTCTGTCGGCTGAAATACATTCTTTTCTGTCTGTAGTATTTCCGTCAATGACGCAACACTTCTCCATACAGGAAAACTTCTTGAAAACCACGATTTCACACACTGCTTCAATTTCTTTTGAGAAAACTCTTCCAGCACGTCAGGAACAACATAAATAAAATAATCATCTTGAGAAAACTCGACCTGCCTCCAGATATTTTCCAGGGACAGCATAAATGCTTCTGTGCACAGCCTGTCACCAACTGCATCCGAGATAGTGATCAATTCCTTTGCCTCTGGATAAATACTGTTCTTCTTCCCTTCGTAGACAGTAGTAATCTCATCGTTTTCATATACGACAGCAGCATTATTTACATTTTCCAGCAATTCCTCATTTACGGTTGTAAAACCGCCATTTGTCAGCACATCATACACACAGGTTCCAGTTATTGAAGCTTCTGCGCTGTCTGCATACAATAAGCCATGTCCCAGACATGCTTCCAGCTTATCCAGGCACCAATTAACCACATAATCTACGCCGTATAAGTCCGCCCAAATCGTCAATTCTTCTGACCCACTTTGAGACTTAATGTCAATATTAACTGGATAGCCTCTTTTCTTTTCCAGATCACAAGTACAGTCTCCATCACAAGAAAAATAATACTCATTAATTTTTTTAGAACCAGACTTGCTAATTTCTGTGAATCCCATACAGATTCTTTGATTATCTAACGCCAGCGACACGTGAACAGCCTTCTCTTCATCATAATCAGCTATACATTCAAACATCTTTTCAGACGTGTCAGACAAATTAATTCTTTTCTCAATTATTTGTATAGAATCAAGGCTGACAATATGCGCGCATATGGAAATGTACACTGCATACACATACATATCAAGAGCCAAATTCCATCTTTCCGAAATATGTTTATTATATTTACACATTTGCAAATAAGCTTTCCAGATGACAGAATAGTTCTTATCTCCTAATAATACGTTATTTGCCACTGTATGATTAACTGGCTTTGCATCAGCAATAGGAGAATCACGCAGAATCTTCTTCAATTTATACATTCTTCTTATTTCCGCAGACTCTGTATTTTTAAGTCCATTATTAGCAGTTTGGCTATTTATACGATCATTGACTCTTTTCATCAACTGTTTATACAGCATCATTGCTACTTGATTTTCTTTGATGTCATAACTGTATTCATTAACCTGTGTAAGCATCTTATTCTTACCAGACAATTTTTCTTTCATTGTTCTGCCAGGCTGTCTTCCAAGCCAATCCATTGTACGCGTTCCAGTATTTCGCACCCTGCATGGTTTAACCATCTTATCCACCTTAACAATACTGTGTCGGGGAGAACTGAAAACCTTCTGAAGCTGATTGCCGCAATAATCAATAATCTCCATCACATCATCATACCATATAGGTCCTGAATCTTGATTACTGGATGCATTTCTTAATGCATCCAGTAAATCAGTATTCAAATGATGTCCTGCGGTCTCTGACCAGAATTCATCAAGAACGGTATTGTTAACAGGATCTCTCATAACTGCCAGGTTAAATATACTTACAGCAGTTTGATACATTATCCACCATGCACCCTCATCAGTAGGCATATCATTAAATGCAGCTTGTTCAAGTAATCCGGCTTCCTTAATTTGGGGCGGAAATTGTTTACTCCTATCTTTGCCCAGCAAAACTTTAATTTCTTCCTGCAGCAATTAAATCCCTCCATTTCTTTGTTCAAGGTACCAGACATGTAAATATGAACGATACCCTGAACATCATACGCAAAGATTATTCCTCTTCAAGATATGCAGCGCTGCTCCATAAGAAAGTTTCATATGTATTATTTACTGCACTTTCAAAATCTGTTAACAAGCCATTGGCAATTCCCTGATTGTCAAATAATACCTTCCTGATTTTATCAATACACTGTATCTTCATATTTCCATCCGTCTCAATGCCGCGCAGTTTCGGCATTACCTTATGCACTAATGCCTCTTCGAACGCACCTTTAAGAGCTTTATCACAAACCGTTTGATCTCCAGGGTTATTCTTAAACGCTTGAATTACCATTGGATGATTTGCCATATAGTTTTCTATTGACTGCCAAACTCTGTGTCCTAATGCTCTGCCAGCATTTCCCATAGCTTCATTGACGTCTTCCAATCCTTCTTTATACTTTTTAATAAATTTTTCAAAATTCGGATCTTCAATTACAGTATCTTTTAGCCAGTTGTTCCATGTTGATTTACGCAGCATAGGTGAAGAAGCATTATTCTGAATTTTCTTTCTGCTCATAAACTTTCTTGGCCGAGGAAAACTAATCAAATTACCTCTGTCCAGTACTTTGTCTGATAAAGATTTTGTTGTTTCATCCTCATTCATTGTTCCCACCCAAAGCACATTCTCATTTAATTCAAGCGGATACTTATCCATACCCGCGCCCAAATCAATTTCCACACAAACCTCATCGTCTGTATTACGTCTTCTTTCAAGCTTACTTAACATATCACTAAAATACAGTTCAACGTGCGCTAAGTTCATTTCATCCAGCAAAACTAAGAACATTGTGTCTGACAAATTTGAATCCTTTATAACTTCTTCTGAGTCTGTGCTAAATTGAACCAATGCTCTAAGAAGAGTCGTGGCGTTAAATCTGTTATCAACGGAGTTAAAATACCCAAACAACGCCTGTGGGCTGTCCCAGTCTGGCTGAACTGGCACAGACATAAAATACAAACCGCCATATCTTGCATAATATTCCGGCAATATGGATTTTCCCGTACCACTAACACCTGCCAATACTGTTAACGGTGACCAGTCCGCTGTTTTGAGGGCTGTATGGAACGAATACAATAAACGCTTATTAAATCGAATATCACATTCAACACAATTGTCATATATTTTGTCAAGCCATTCAATTTCTGACAGATTGAATTCAGCTATCGTTTTCTTCTCTAAGATTGGCTTCTTTATTGCATCCAGTCTCGCCGTATATTCTTTCGGCTGTTCATATAAGCTCTTAAAACGATTTACTTCTTCGCCATATTTAACAATGGTAGCTTCTAATGCCTCTCTTCTCTTCTCGAGATATTTGCAATTTTCTCTTTCTATTTCCAACTGATTTGTAGTCTTCATCCACTGCTGCTTCTCATTCTGAAGATCATAAAGCTCTATGCGCGTCTCATTTAACTGCCGCTGCAAAGCGTCAAAATCACTGGCCTTTGATTTATATTCCAGGAACAGAGACTCATCTGGAAGCCCTTCCTTTTCCTTTTTTAGTTTCTGGACTTCGGCTTTTAAACAATCTATCATCTTCAATAAATCTTCTACTGAATTGCCATCCGCTTCTCGCTCCAGCTTCTTATACTGCGCTAATTCCTCAGCGCGGTCTTGGGCCTGCCTTTTGTAATATTCCAGCGATCTTTTTGCTTCTTCCATCTCAGTTCTAAACATTTCTACCTGAGAATTTACCTCGTCTTTTATAATATTTTCATTGGTTTTTTTATCTTCATTCAGCATGCGCCATTCAAAACGCAGCTCTTCCTCTCTACCATCAAGCTCTCTTAGTTTTTTTTCAAATTCAATCTTAATCTTATTCGTTTCCTTTTGCGCGTCAGCCAGCGCCTCCTTCTGCTCTTCAAGCAGCGTCAGCTCTCGAGCAGTCTTATCCTTACTCATCTGCTGTATCTGTGTTAATTCAGCTTCTATTTCTTTTTTCCTCGTATCATAATATGACTTTGCCTCTGAATCTGCTAACGCAATTTTCTTTGCTTTAAGCTCCTTCATTTCTTCTGCAAGCTGTATTTCTGCTTCTATTTTCTTCTGCTCCAGGTTATGAATATCAGTTTGTAATTCCTCTGTGCGTTTTCTAAGTACTTCTAAGGCTTTTCTGTTCTGTATGGCAAACTCATTTTCAGCATTATTCTCTCTCTCAATCAGTTTCCTCTCTCTATTTATGAGATCTGTTTCTTTTGCCTCCATGGATTTTTTTCTGTCTTCAACAGACTTTTCCAGATCCTTTAACTGATCTTCCTGTATCTTTGTATCCCTTTTAAGCGCTCTTAAACGCTCATTTGCCTCTCGTTCTTCCTCCTTAACCGCAGACGCTTTTTGCTCAAGTTCCTCATTTCTTTTAGCAATATCGCTTTGTTTCTCTTCCACCTTTTTTTCTCTTGCGGCAATCGCTTCTTCTCGTCTCACAATCTCTTCCTGCTTCATATAAATCTCAGCATTTTCAAGACCAAATTTTTGGATTACCGCCTGTTTTTTCTCTTCTTCAGATAACTCCCTGTTCTTAGCTGCCATAACTTTCAATCGCTCGATTTCATCTTTTTTGCTGCTTTGTCCATTATTCATCTGTTTATTTCTCTTAGACATCTTATCATCCTCCTATGGCTGGCTGCTGCATACTGCATAAACACAAACCAGTATATAAAAATCCCGTATATTTATAAATTTTTGTCCGCCATCAAATCCACCAAAACATTTATCGCTTCATCCACATGTTTCTTTAAGAAATCCAGCTCACTGCTCTCAAAATCCATTTTACCATTATGCCCTCTGCCCAGAGTCGTCTCTTCAATCAATTTGATCAGATATGGTATTTTAGCGGCTGCTGGCGGCAGCATGGAATCATCACTGAGTTCTTCTGAAAAAAACCAAGCATAAAACAATGTTCCCAAGGTTCCATTATGATAATTATTAAAAGTTTTGGACAGCTTTCTTAAATCGTAGTAAGGGATAGACTTAACTTCAAAACCATATTGTTTCATTTTACACAAATACAAGTGATTGGCATCAGAGTTCTTAAAATCTTTTATGCCTGGCAAAGCATTGATATTTAACCGTGTTCCGCAAATCCTCTTAAAAACAGCCTCAAATACTTCCGAAACCCTGCCTGGATACTCGTCGCCTTTAAGTAAAATCTCTTCCTGAAGAGCAACAAGCTTATTTAATACTGTGCTATACTTCTTCGCATTGATCGTATATATTCTTTCAACCTCAATCTCCGCATTTTTAGAGACTTTAATCCTGTCTGGATTTATCAGACGCTCATTTTCAAAATTGAAATTATGTTCTTGATTGAAGGACAATCCATCGAGCAGCAGATATGCAATATACATATTTTTAATGCTGTATGCCGCTATCGTATTAAAATTGTATTCAACGGTATTTCCATGTTTCCCTTCATTTCTCAGTTCAACTAGTTTACTCAGGTATGTAATAAACCGAGGTACATACTTGGCCAATTTATAAAACGGATGATCATTGCATCTATATGCGGCAATTAAATTATACGCCATTAATGCATCCACTTTACTTGAGGAATATGCTCCATTTACTGCACCTTTTTTGACGGCAAAGAAAGGGCCAAAAACATTCTCATCATCTTTGAATCCTATTTGTCTTGCAATGTCAGACAAAATATTAGAATTTACTGACGGATATCTAGTTAACATCCCTTTATCATAAGTATTATACCTTTGCATAACTTCGATCAAAATAGATGCTATCACATCATAGTTATCAACTATGTAATCGTTCATCTTCTTTTGAATGAAGTAATAATTGCCCCCTGTGTTCTTTTTTAACAATGACTGAATAAATACATAATTCGATTCTACATTCAAAAACATCCTAAATATATGAGGATAATTTTCAATGTTATCTGATAAGATTTTTCTAACTGCAGCGTTAACTTCTTTTTGTTCTTTTTTTGTATCTTCCAATTGTTTATCAGTCATTCCAAACGCTTCCTTGCGCAGTCCGATTAATACATTTTTAACATCTGCATTATTCTCACGTTCCGCAAGCATCGTAACTGCTTCAAGTATGTTGCTTGCAAAACCTGCTCCAAATGGATAACACATCTGCATTTTGCTTCTATTAATGACATCGTCTGCTGGCAAAGTAATTTCAGCCGCCACGTATACCAGTCTGCGTTCACCCAAAAGCGATACTTTTTCGATATTTCGAGGAAGCTCAGACGCCTTTGCCCTCTCTTTATCCGCCAGTGTAACTGTTTCATCCACCTCATCCGGAATCAGCATCTGCGCTCTCTTTTTATGCTTTTTCAAAATTCCGATAATGTCATATGAACTTGGCTGAATAAGCACATTTTCATTATCGGCATGTACAATGGTTGCTTCCTTGTAAACCGGATTAGCAACTGCTTCATCGACAAAAAATTGGATCTTATTGCCTTTCCGGCTTCTTATTCCTGCGGAATAGAGCTCTCCATCTGGTATAAAAATATCCATAAAGGTTTTTGTAATATAATTATAAAATACATAACCTATTTTCAAATCATAACTTTCATCACTGCCATTCAGTAAAGCATAACCTTTGTCTGTCAAAGAATGCCTGTTATCTATAAGTCCTTTATTGTGCAGTTCTTCTATAATAAATTGAACTAAACTGACATTTAAGGAAAGCTTATCTGCAAGTTCTTCGTCACTTTTGCTTCCTCCTGCAAAAAGTTTCAATATCGTTTCCTGAAACAAATTTAAAGCATTGCTTACAGGATATGGAACTGACACTTTATAAGCACACATAGGCAGCAGCAGCCATCTTTCCAAAGGTCTTGTATTATAATATCCTTTTGGCAGCGAAGGATTTTGAAACAATACTTCTGTTCTTTCATGAAATAATTTTTCCATACTTGTCCTCTCTGCTGCATAATTTATAAAATTCAATTAAAGAAGGAATCGCTTGTTCTGCCATATCGCCGTTCAGTATTTCTTTATCTCCTGCACATATCAGCGCTTTCTTCTGCCTGCTCATGGCTACGCACAAGCGATTCTCATACATCAAAAATCCATACTTCCTCTGCATTGCTTTTGAAACCTCCATTTTCGTGCCTTCAGAAGAAATTTTATAATCATTGGAACGCACAATTGACAAGTAAACGAAATCAAACTCCATCCCCTGAAAAGCATCTACCGTACCAATTTTAATGTACTCTCGTTCACTTCCATATTTACCATTCCAATAATCGGATGACAAAACATAATGATCTGATTCATCTTTGACAAAAATTCCTATCTCCGGAGCGCTTAATGCTTCATAAATTCTATTTACCTGCTCCCTGTAAAACGTGATAATTCCAAATTTATATTTTTTTCCCTCTTCTGAATCAAGCATTTCTTTCAAATGTTTTGCAATCATAACAGCTTCAGCATCCCTGCTTTTACTTTGGTCAGATTTTTCTCTTCCAGCTTTAAACGGCACATTCAACCATATACACGCCTTATTCTCTATTCCTGGAAGATTATGCGCAAAATCTTCTGGTTTTTCTATTCCATTTTCTACTCTCTCACTCTGGCTGTATTTTTCATAGAAATTATCATTTATAAATTTTCCCAGTACAGGATGCATTCTGTATTGCTTATTCAAAGTAATCGTCCTCGTAATGCCATCCGCTTTTTCCAAAATCTTCAGTTTTTCAAACAATTGTTCAAACATACTTTCCTTAATCTTCTGCTGAACAACCGATGCCAAATCACCTGAACGTTCCGTCTCTTTCTCTAATTCGCTCACGATCTGTTCATCAACCATATGCGGCAGCTGCCTATGGTCGCCAACAAGGATAATTCTGTCTCTGGCAACAGACAACGGAATAAACAGATCTAATGGATTGCTTCTGGCAGCCTCATCTACGAGAACATTGTCATAGACAATATCGCCTCCCTTGAGCATACTTATTTCTTTACGCATCACCTGCTGATTCGTAGCTCCATTAACTGATGAATACTCTAAAATAGCATTTTTTACTGCCAGAGGATTTTCTTCCAATGTCTGCATGTATTGAAGCAGTACAAGATCTTCTCCTTGTTTTCCATTTTCAATCTGCTCCAGCAGATATTCAGAAATATTTGCCAGTAAACTTGTAATCTCATCTTTTTTCCCCTGTTCGGTAAATATTTTTTCTTTGGGAATCATTTGTACGAGTAAGCTCTTACGAATTTTCCGCAATAATGCAAAATCATAATTCTTACACTCTTCCATTCTTTCCAGCTCATTTACTGCATTTTCAAATTCAGGATTTGATTGTCTCTTTAACATCATAATGGCAAAATGGATATTTCCCTTACCATCATCGCTAAAGGCATCTTTATTGATTGGAATTCTTCTGATACAGCGGCTCAGCGCAGCAATTGCCGCATCATTTTTACCTCTTGTCTTATACTTTAAATCCCTTATATGTGCATTCAGCTGATTAAGCAGATCTATGGATAGGTGTTCGCTTAATAACTCTCGAACTTCTTCCAATATTACAATTGTTTGATCAACCGTTTTTGCTGAATACATGTAATTGGTAAATATTTTATTGTAGTCAGTCAAATATTTTTTTTCCAATACTTTGTGGTGTTTCATATTCATATCTACTATTTTTTCATTAATCCAGTTTTGAATCGTACTATTAATATCAGCTGAATTATCATCAATATCAGAATATTTTTTCCCGAACTTTATAGCTGGAAGCCCTAGGATTTCAATTCTGTCAATTGCGTTCTGCACTGCATCATGCTGAAATGCTGTAACCAGATTTCTTCCAAACATGCCTCCAGCAGCGTCTGCCTCTTCGTTAAGACGTTTCAATATAGCTGTAATAACTGTTGTTTTTCCAGTACCAGGCGGACCTTGAATCAATGCTATATCTGGTGTATTCAGCGCTATTTCGATAGCCAATCTCTGCTTTCCATTGACATGCTCGGTTAAGGCATCTAAATGCTTCTTTCTTGGTTTAGATACACTTTTGCCCTCAAGAATGGCTGCTAAGTTAGGCATTGGATTTGTTAAGTTCTCAATCTTCTCTCTTGCAATTTCTCTCCTATGTAAGCGCTGCTCGTCTCCCTGTGTGGACATAAAGATATAGCCGCTCTGCATTTTACTTACAAGCTGAGCTCCCTGCTCATCCAATGAAACATATATACTTTTCTGAACAGGGTTAATATCTGCCGTGAGTTTTGCATTAACAATATACTTGGCGTTCTTTTCCATAAAACTACTTAATTCATGGTTTTCCAGAACATGTTCAAAAGGATTGATTATTGAGATTCCTAAAATGTCCCCTCCGGAAAATTCTTTCTGAAATCTTATTAATCTTTCACTCATGGGTTAAACCAGATAGGGATAAAAAATAGATATGTATCGGCAGGAGCATAGATTTTCTCCTGCCACGCCTATATTTAGGCGGTTTGACGTTTGGTACGCTGCATATATTCCTGTTCCATTTCCCGCATTTCCTCGTCCGTGGGGATGTCCACAATCCCGACATAGGAATAGTAGATGTCGATTTGCT
>CAJUCK010000068.1:2841-12427 GCA_910585395.1 uncultured Lachnospiraceae bacterium | reverse complement strand
ATACTGGTTACTTCAAGTCCACATGCCTGAAGGGCACGGATCGCTGCTTCACGTCCTGAACCAGGCCCCTTCACCATAACGTCTACTGTTTTCAATCCATGAATAAGAGCTGCCTTTGTAGCAGTTTCTGCTGCCATCTGAGCAGCATAAGGAGTAGATTTCCTTGAACCTCTAAAACCAAGACCGCCTGCACTTGCCCATGATAAAGCATTTCCTTCAGCATCTGTAATAGTTACAATTGTATTGTTAAAAGATGACTGAATGTGCGCCTGTCCCCGTTCAACGTTTTTCTTTACGCGCTTTTTTGTCACTTTTTTTGCAGTGTTTTTCGCCATTTCTAAACTAACCTACTTTCTTCTTATTTGATATATTCTGATATGTTATTATTTACGCTTGACTAGCACGATGCCTGCAAGCAGGGCCACCGCTGCTGTGCCAAGGTATTTTGTCTGCTTAAGCTCAAGCTGCGCCACGTACTGGCTTGCTGCAGCTGATTTGGCAGAACGGCTTTCGCATTATTCTCAAACTGCGTCTGCAGTCTGCTGTCACTAAACGCTTAACGCCTACTTTTTCTTATTTGCAACAGTTCTCTTTGGACCTTTTCTGGTTCTTGCATTGGTCTTTGTTTTCTGTCCACGAACAGGAAGTCCTTTTCTATGACGGATTCCACGATAGCATCCAATTTCCTGCAGTCTCTTAATATTCAGAGCGATCTCTCTTCTCAGATCACCTTCTACAGTCTGAGTCTTGTCGATTACTTCACTAATTCTCTTTACTTCTTCGTCAGTCAAATCTCTGACACGAGTATCTGGATTTACTTTTGCTTCTGCAAGAATACGGTTAGAGCTTACTCTGCCGATACCGTAAATATAAGTTAATCCTATTTCAACACGTTTTTCTCTTGGTAAATCTACACCTGCGATACGAGCCATGTGTGTCGTACACCTCCATAAAATTATTTTTTGAACGAAATCTCTTCCATTCGATATTAGCTAAAATTACCAAAATCATGGTGCAGAATCTGCAACGGAATCTGCCGACTTCAGATGACCATATACAGCTACGGTTGCTCGTCCTGAAATGTGTGTATACTGTCACGCTGGTCCCCTGCACTGTTTTATCCCCGCTCCCTCGGTATCAAAGAACAGGCATACAGCCGTACACGCTGGTTATTATGAATAGTAAGGAACTGCTTACCGCAGTCTTACTACAGCCGCACATAAATAATTTGCTAAACAATAAATAAGGATGTTTCTGCTTGCCAAACTCAAGCAAATGCCTGTGTTTGTTAAGTATATCTGGTCACCCTTGTCTCTGTTTATGCTTTGGATTTTCACAGATCACTCTGATACTTCCTTTTCGTTTAATAATTTTGCACTTTTCGCAAATAGGTTTTACGGATGATCTTACCTTCACAGCGTTTCCTCCTTTCTACCTGCCCCTAAGGGCTCATATATGCTTGATTTTACGCATTTTTTTGCGCAAAAAAGCCATGCTCCAAAAGCGTTCAGCTAGTATTATAACATCCAAGCCCAGAAAAATCAAGCATTTTCCACTTCTTTTTCAACATGGAAATTTTCAAATTCCATGTGAATCGGCAATCCCATATTTTTCTAACATTTTACACATTTTCTTTTTCGCTCTCATAGAGATATGACGGATATTGTCTTCCGTCTCTCCCAGGGCCTCCGCAATTTCTGCGATTTCCATCTCGTGATAATACTGCAGGAGCAGTACTTCCTGGTAAGACTGCTTCATCCTTCTTAATAATTTCATCACTAAATCTTTCTTTTCCAATCTCTCCATTCTATCATCAGGCTTTTCATGGAACACATCTTTCATGTTTTCCAATTCCGCGTCATCGTCAATTTCCCACTTTTTCTTTTTATAAAGATTATAACATTTATGTTTTAGAATGGTGAGTATAAAATTCCAGCTCTTTTGCGGTGTGTTATCTATCATCTTCGACAGATGTTCAGTTAATGTTAGAAACGTCTCATGCACCATATCTTCCGCATCGGATTCATTCTTTAATATCTTTAAAGCCGTATAATACATCTCATTCTTATGTTCATTATACAGTTTCTTAAAGAATTCTCGTTCCTGCTCAGTATCCAGCAATAGCAGATATTGATACACTTTTTAATCCCTCCAAAAAATCAGGGTATAAAAAATTCAAGCACAACTCCGAATCTTTTATACCCTTTACTTATCTTTCGTAAAATAGTATTTTCTCTGTTTTTATTTGTCTCTCCAGATAATTCTGCCCTTTGTCAGATCATAAGGGGACATCTCAATGGTTACCTTATCTCCTGGCAGGATACGAATAAAATTCATTCTCAGCTTTCCGCTGATATGCGCCAGAATCTGATGTCCATTCTCAAGTTCTACCTGAAACATGGCATTTGGTAATTTCTCCACTACTGTTCCTTCTACTTCAATTACATCTGCTTTTGACATTTTGTTTCCTCCTGATATTCCATACCCTCTGGGCACGCCGTTATGACCATTCGGCCATTTCACAAGGTATGCTTTTCTGATAAAGCTTTATGGCTCTTTTTACTTCTTCATTCCGAAAATTCTCCTGCGTAAAGACTTCTGTAATCTCTTTCGGAAGCTTTTTAATTATTTGAATATGTTTCCTGTTTTTTCTTTTCGGCTTTTCCACAGGCTTTAACTTGCCGTCTGCCAGATAAACCAAATTGGCTTCTTCTTTTATAATTACATAGATACTGTCTTTGTCATGTCCAGACCTGGAAATCGCTAGTTTAATGTCCATCCGGTTTCCCTCCCTAAAGGCTTAATATCTCTGGCTCTCCGGATGTGACCAAAACGGTATTTTCGTAATGAGCAGATAAGGAATGATCCTGGGTAACAACTGTCCAGTCGTCATTTTGCCACTCCACATCAAAACGCCCTGCATTGATCATAGGTTCAATTGCCAATGTCATTCCTGCTTTCAGACGGACTCCTCTGCTTTTCTGAGCAAAATTTGGAATCTGCGGATCCTCGTGCAGATGAGTTCCAATGCCGTGCCCTACAAGATCACGCACCACTCCATAACCAAAGCTCTCCGCATACGCACTGATCGCATTTGAAATTTCATGCAGATGATTTCCCTCTTTCGCATATTTTATGCCTTCAAAAAAACACTGCCGAGTTCTTTCTATTAATAATGCAGCTTCCTGGGAAATTTCACCGATTCCATGGGTACGTGCTGCATCAGAATGGTAGCCTTTATAAATTACGCCGATATCCAGACTTACAATGTCGCCTTCCTGAATGAGGCGTTTTTTTGTGGGAATGCCATGAACGACTTCATCATTCACTGACACACATACCGATGCCGGATATCCATTGTAATTTTTAAAGGAAGGAATACATCCATAACTGCGGATAATCTCATCACCCAGACGATCTATTTCCAGCGTGGACATTCCTTCTTTCAGCTCCTTTCCCAGATTTTCATGAACCTTTGCCAGGATTTTTCCTGCTGCCCTCATTAACTCAATCTCTCTGGCAGATTTAATTGATACTGACATATTTTACGCTCCTAAAATTTCCACAATGGCACGAAATACCTCTTCCATTGGCTGTGTTCCATCTACGCTCTTTAAAATATTCTGTTTTTTATAATAGTCAATCAGAGGCTGGGTCTGAGCATGATAAACTTCCAGACGCTTCTTAACTGTTTCAGGCTGATCATCATCTCTCAGCACTACCGGATTTCCACAGCGGTCACATACGCCCTCTACCTTGGTAGGAATGGACACAATGTGATAAGTTGCACCACAGTTCAGGCATGCACGTCTTCCTGACATTCTGTTGATAATATTTTCGTCTGGAACATCTACGTCAACTGCGTAATCCATCTTCTGTCCGATTTTAGAAAGAGCTGCATCCAATGCCTCAGCCTGCGGAATGGTTCTTGGAAATCCATCCAGCACAAATCCATTCTTGCAGTCATCCTGGCTGATACGGTCCATAACAAGATCACAAGTCAGTTCATCCGGCACTAAAAGTCCCTGATCCATGTATTCTTTTGCTTTCTTTCCCAATTCCGTTCCTGCTTTTAAATTCGCACGGAAAATATCACCGGTGGAGATATGAGGGATAGCGTACTTATCCGCAATCTGCTTTGCCTGTGTTCCTTTTCCTGCTCCAGGTGCACCTAACATAATAATTTTCATAAGCTGTTCCTCCATTCTTGCGGTCTCAAACATGAGACAATTGTTTTTATACTCTTAGAAATGACTATAGTGCACCATGAGAGATGCCGTAAGGCACCTCTCAGGTACACATTAATTGTAACTAGTCATTTAAAAATCCCTTATAATAGCGTACCAGCATCTGAGATTCAATCTGCTTTAAGGTTTCAATTATAACACCGACAATAATGATGATAGATGTTCCACCGAAGGATACATTTGCATTAAATATTCCATTAAAGAAAATTGGAATAACTGCTACGATCGTAAGACCAACAGCTCCGATGAATACAATATAATTTAAGATTTTTGTCAGATAATCACTGGTTGGTTTTCCTGGTCTGATTCCTGGAATAAAACCACCCTGACGTTTCATATTATTGGCAATCTCCAGCGGATTGAAGGTAATGGAGGTATAGAAGTATGCAAACGCAACTACCAAAATAATGTATACCACCAGACCAATACTGTAAATAGGCTGTTCTGGATCACACCAGTAGGACTGGGACAGACCATGAAGTATCTTACTTCCGATACCTGTTCCATTTCCCTTTCCCATAATAGTTGCAATTACCACTGGGAACTGCATAATGGACTGGGCAAAGATAATGGGAATTACACTTGCAGTGTTAACTTTCAAAGGAATATGGCTGGACTGACCGCCCACCTGCTTTCTTCCTTGAATTTTTTTACTGTACTGCACTGGAATTTTGCGCTGTCCATCCTGAAGAATAATTACAAATACCACAGTTACTAAAATGACTGCAAGAATCACAAGTGCTGCAATAATAGCATTTCCAACATTCGGCGCATTCTTGATAAACTGATTATAAAGCGTCATTAAATCTTCCGGAATACGTGAAATAATGTTAATGGTCAAGACAATAGAAATACCATTTCCCACACCTTTTTCCGTAATACGCTCACCTATCCACATCAGCACTGCAGAACCTGCCGTCAGGCTGGTAACCATCATAATAACATGCAGTGCGTCAAATTTATCCAGATAGTTGCTGCGTCCAAATCCAATCGCCATAGCGGTAGCCTGAATCAGCGCAAGAACTACTGTCACATAACGTGTAATTTCTGCTATTTTCTTACGTCCATCTTCTCCATCTTTTTGCATTTCCTCCAGCTTGGGAATGGCAATGGTAAGAAGCTGCATAATAATGGAAGATGTAATATACGGCGTGATGTTCAGGGCGAATACCGACATCTGCTCAAAAGAACCACCTGTAATTGCGTTGAAGAAATTCAGCCCATCCGCTCCCTGGCTTGCAAACCAGTTTGCGATCACTTCACCGTTGACACCAGGAAGAGGCAGCTGAGAGCCAATCCTGATAACGATTAACATTAAAAATGTATAAAATATACGACTTCTAATATCTTTTATTTTAAATGCTTTGCGAAGTGTCTCCAGCATTAAATCACCTCTGCTTTTCCGCCAAGGGCTTCAATCTTTTCTTTTGCACCTGCACTGAAGGCATTTACCTGCACAGTAAGCTTCTTCGTCAGCTCACCGTTTCCAAGAATTTTAACACCGTCTCGTGGATTCTTAACAATTCCCTTTTCCATTAAAGTTTCCACTGTAATCACTGCATCATTATCGAATACTTCCAGCCTGTCTACGTTGATTCCAACAATCTCTTTGGAATTGCGATTCGTAAATCCGCGTTTTGGAATTCTTCTGTACAATGGCATCTGGCCACCTTCGAAACCAGGTCTTGGCGCTCCAGAACGAGCCTTCTGACCTTTATGTCCCTTGCCTGCCGTCTTACCATTTCCTGAACCGTGTCCGCGTCCTCTTCTAAAATTATTGCTGTGTTTGGAACCTTCTGCCGGCTTTAAATTTGATAAGTCCATTCTGACACCTCCTTACTTTCTTAATTAGATTTCTTCTACTTTCACTAAATGTTTAACCTTCTGAATCATACCTCTGACTGCTGCGTTGTCCGGCATTTCCACAGTATGGTTTAATTTTCTCAAACCTAATGCTTCTACTGTCTTACGGTTCTTGGGAACAGCGCCGATCGTAGATTTCACAAGTGTAATTTTTAATTTTTCTGCCATCTTTCATGTCCTCCTTAACCGAGTATCTCTTCCACAGATTTGCCGCGGAGTTTTGCTACCTCTTCCGGAGATTTCAACTGACTCAAAGCATCAATCGTAGCAAGCACTACGTTCTGCTTATTGTTGGAACCTAAAGATTTTGTACGGATATTCTTAATTCCTGCAAGCTCGCACACATTACGTGCGGGTCCGCCTGCAATTACACCAGTACCTTCGGGAGCTCTCTTCAGTAAAACGGATGCTCCGGTATGCTTTCCAGTAATATCATGCGTAATACTGTTGTTATCATCTAATTTTACAGAAATCAGCTTTTTCATTGCGTCTTCTTTTCCTTTGCGGATTGCCTCAGGAATCTCAGTCGCTTTACCTAAACCTGCACCTACATGACCGTTGCCGTCGCCAACAACAACCAAAGCTGTAAAACGCATATTACGTCCGCCCTTAACAACTTTTGTTACACGTTTAATTGATACCACTTTTTCTGTTAATTCCAATTGACTAGCATCAATGATTGTACGTTTCATGTATTTGTCTCCTCCTATTAAAAGTCTAATCCAGCTTCTCTGGCTGCATCAGCTAAAGCTTTAATCTTTCCCTGATAGATAAAACCGCCTCTGTCGAAGACAACAGTGGTAATACCTTTCTCTAACGCTTTTTTGGCAATCACAGTTCCTAAATGTGCTGCTGCGTCCACGTTATTGGTCTTTTCCAGCTCTGCCTTAACATCCTTCTGAAGTGTAGACGCGGAAACAAGTGTATTTCCAACTGTATCGTCAATAATCTGAGCATACATATGATTATTGCTTCTAAACACAGCCAGACGCGGTCTCTCAGCAGTGCCGCTGAAACGGTTACGCAGTCTTTTGTGCTTTTTTACACGAACTTTTGATCTGGATTCTTTACTAACCATCTTTACACTCTCCTTAATTATTTCTTACCAGTCTTACCAACTTTACGTCTGATAACTTCATCAGCATACTTGATACCTTTGCCTTTATATGGCTCCGGTTTTCTCTTCTCTCTGATTTCCGCTGCGTATTGGCCAACTTTTTCTTTACTGATACCTTTTACAATAATCTTGTTGCCATCCACTGTAGTTTCAAGCCCTTCCGGGTCTTCCATCTCTACAGGATGTGAATAGCCAAGAGATAATACTAATTTCTTGCCCTGCTTTGCAGCTTTGTAACCTACGCCGTTTACTTCCAGTGTCTTGGTATAACCCTCGCTCACACCAACTACCATGTTGTGGATCAGCGTCCTGGTCAGGCCGTGTAAAGATTTCATTTTCTTCAAATCATTCGGTCTTGTTACGATTACATGACCGTCTTCCATCTTAATGTCCATTTCCTTTGGAAGCTCTCTTACAAGAGTTCCTTTACTGCCTTTCACAGTAACTACATTTCCCTCTGCAATCTCAACAGTAACGCCTGCGGGGATTGCTACCGGCATTCTTCCGATACGTGACATTTCCATGTCCTCCTTACTTAGATTTTCGGAAAGGAACGGGTGTCCTTTCTGTTTTCAGTAACTTGTTTGGTTTTAGTTTTCACTAAAGTTTCTACCAAACAAACGCTAATACTTCTCCGCCTACCTGGAGCTTACGCGCCTCTTTGTCTGTGATAACGCCCTGGTTTGTAGAGATGATTGCCACGCCCAGTCCTCCAAGAACTTTCGGCAGTTCTTCTCTGTTTGCGTATACACGCAGTCCCGGTTTGGAGATTCTCTTCAGCCCGGTGATGATTCTCTCATTCTTATCTGCGCCATATTTTAATTCGATACGGATTGTCTGGAAGTTTCCTTCTTCGACAAGGTCGTATTTGCTGATATAACCTTCGTCTAAAAGAATGTTTGCGATGGCAATCTTCATTTTAGAAGCCGGTACATCTACTGTATCATGTTTTGCAGTGTTTGCATTACGGATTCTTGTAAGCATATCTGCAATTGGATCGCTCATTGTCATTTGGTTTGCCTCCTTTTATAATTAATTCCTTCGGTATGTTCCCTCAGCTAAGTTCGCACTGCGCTTTTAACTTGTGCTTACTAAGATTCGGGAACGGCCTCGCACGAACCTCAAGCCGCGCCTGACGGCTTGCTTTCACCAAGTGCTTTCGGTCACCAAGAAGCTTTCTTTACTCCTGGAATCTGGCCTTTGTATGCTAATTCACGGAAGCAGATCCTGCAGATTCCGTATTTTCTTAAATATGCATGTGGACGACCACAGATTTTACAGCGGCTGTACTCTCTTGTGGAGAATTTCTGTTTGCGCTGCTGCTTGATTTTCATTGCTGTCTTAGCCATGAAATTTCCCTCCTAACTATTTCGTAAACGGCATATTAAACTGTGTCAACAACTCTCTGGCTTCTTCGTCAGTCTTTGCGGTAGTAACGAAGATTACGTCCATACCTCTGACCTTGTCAATCTTGTCATACTCAATTTCCGGGAAAATGAGCTGCTCTTTGATACCCAGAGCGTAGTTTCCTCTTCCGTCAAATGCGTTAGGATTCACGCCTCTGAAATCACGCACACGCGGCAGCGCCAGGTTAATCAGACGGTCAACAAACTCGTACATTCTTTCCCCGCGCAGTGTCACCTTGCATCCAATGGCCATTCCTTCCCTGATTTTGAAGTTAGCCACAGATTTTTTAGCCTTTGTGAGTACTGCCTTCTGGCCTGTAACGGTTTCCATGTCTTTAACGGCTGACTCCAGCGCCTTAGCATTGTCTTTTGCCTCGCCGACACCCATGTTGACAACCACTTTATCAAGCTTCGGAACTTCCATCACATTTTTATATTCAAATTTCTTCATCATAGCATCTACGATTTCATTCTTGTAAATCTCTTTCAGTCTACTCAACTTGTGCGACCTCCTCTCTCTCAATATTAATCGATAACTTCGCCTGTTGCTTTCGCATAGCGAACTTTTTTATCGCCATCCATCTTGAAGCCCACTCTTGTAATTTTGCCTTTGTGCAGCAGCATCACGTTTGAAATAGCAATGTACGCTTCTTTGTTCACGATACCGCCCTGCTGGTTTGCGGCAGACGGCTTCGTGTGCTTCGTAACCATGCTCACACCCTCAACCAGAACTCTGTGGTTCTTTGTGTCAACAGCGATTACTTTGCCTTCTTTGCCTTTATCTTTCCCGGCGATTACCTGTACGTTATCACCTTTTTTGATTTTCATAGCTGACATAAAGTACCTCCTATAATACTTCCGGAGCAAGTGAAACAATCTTCATAAACTGTTTTTCACGAAGCTCTCTTGCTACCGGCCCAAAGATACGTGTTCCTCTCGGAGTCTTGTCATCT
>CAJUCK010000068.1:236-2775 GCA_910585395.1 uncultured Lachnospiraceae bacterium | reverse complement strand
ACTGTACGAACTACCACAGCTTTTACAATGTCACCCTTTTTTACAACACCGCCTGGTGTTGCATCTTTAACCGTAGCAACGATTGTATCGCCAATGTTTGCATATCTTCTGGTAGAACCGCCTATAACCCTGATGCAGAGAATCTCTTTTGCCCCAGTGTTATCAGCTACCTTCAGTCTGCTCTCCTGCTGGATCATGCTGATATACCTCCTTATACTATTTAACTTTCTCTACGACTTCCACAAGTCTCCATCTCTTGTCTTTGGACAGGGGCCTTGTTTCCATAACCTTTACGGTATCGCCTTTGCGGCACTCGTTATTTTCATCATGCGCTTTCAGCTTATATGTCTTCTTCACGATTTTTTTGTAAAGAGGATGTTTTACATGGTCTTCGATAGCAACTACGATTGTTTTGTCCATCTTATCGCTGACTACCTTGCCTGTACGGGTTTTTCTCAGATTTCTTTCCACGTTCCTTTACTCCTTTCGTGGGATTACTCCGCTTTTTCAGAGATAACTGTCTGAATACGGGCGATGTTCTTGCGAACTTCTTTGATTCTGCTAGTGTTATCTAACTGATTTGTTGCGTTCTGGAACCTCAGGTTGAAGAGTTCCTTCTTAGCAGCTACTAATTCTTCGTTCAGCTCCGAAGCTGATTTTGTCCTTAAATCTTCTACGAATTTATTAATTTTCACTGTTATCACCGCCTTCTAAGTCTGCTCGGGAAACGATCTTGCATTTACATGGTAATTTGTGCATAGCAAGACGTAATGCTTCGCGGGCTGTTTCTTCCGGTACGCCTGCAAGTTCGAACATTACACGCCCTGGTTTTACAACTGCTACCCAGTACTCTAATGTTCCTTTACCGGAACCCATACGAGTTTCTGCTGGTTTTGCTGTTACTGGTTTATCAGGGAAAATCTTAATCCAAACCTTACCTCCACGCTTGATATAACGTGTCATGGCAACACGGGCTGCCTCTATCTGGTTGGACTTAATCCAGCATGGTTCGGTAGCTACAAGACCAAACTCACCGTAGGTAATCTTGTTGCCTCTTGTGGCTTTACCAGCCATGGAACCACGGAACTGTTTACGACGTTTAACTCTTTTTGGCATTAACATTATTTATCGCTCCCTTCCTTTGGTCCTTTCGTTGGAAGTACTTCACCCTTGTAGATCCATACTTTTACGCCAATCTTTCCATATGTGGTATCTGCTTCCGCAAAACCATAGTCGATATCTGCGCGCAGTGTCTGAAGAGGAATTGTCCCCTCGCTGTAGAACTCTGTACGAGCCATATCAGCGCCGCCGAGACGTCCGGAAACAGCAGTCTTAATACCCTTTACTCCGGCCTTCATGGAACGTCCCATCGTAGACTTCATAGCGCGGCGGAAAGAAACACGGTTCTCAAGCTGCAAAGCGATATTCTCTGCTACTAACTGGGCATCCCTGTCCGGCCTCTTTACTTCTTTAATATCAACGATTAATTTCTTATCTGTAAACTTCTGGACTTCTGCCTTTACTTTCTCGATTTCAGAGCCGCCCTTACCGATTACTACGCCCGGTTTTGCTGTATAGATGATAACCTTTACTCTATCAGAAGCTCTCTCAATCTCAATCTTTGAAACTCCGGCACTGTATAATTTCTTCTTCAGGTATGTCCTGATGTTGTAGTCCTCTACCAGGAAATCAGCGAAAGAGCCTTCAGCATACCATTTTGAATCCCAGTCCTTAATAACACCGACTCTCAGGCCGTGTGGATTAACTTTCTGTCCCATGCTTTACCTCCTATCTTTCATTCAGCACGATGGTGATGTGGCTCATCCTCTTTTCGATTCTGTATGCCCTTCCCTGTGCCCTCGGTCTGATTCTCTTCATTGTAGGTCCTTTGTTTGCATAACACTCTTCTACATAAAGATTTGAAGCATCCATCCCATTGTTATTCTCAGCGTTTGCAATCGCTGACTTTAATAATTTAGCAATTAATTCAGACGCATATCTCGGATTGTAGGTCACAATACCGAGCGCTGTCTGCACGTCTTTACCTCTAATGGCATCCAAAACAAAACATGCTTTCTGAACAGAAACCCTGGCATAAGATAACTTAGCCGACGGCCTTGTGTCCTTCTGTGCATTTCTCTCTCTCTTGATTTGGGATCTATGTCCTTTTGCCATGATGAAACCTCCTTTTTTCCTGTATTTCCCCATGTGTCTGGGGCGCCCCTCAGGGCGCTGTTTACCGTCTGTTAGCGAACGCCGGATTTCTTCTCGTCTTTGCCGTGTCCCCTGTAGGTCCTGGTTGCAACGAACTCTCCAAGCTTGTGCCCAACCATGTCCTCTGTAATATATACAGGCACATGCTTTCTGCCGTCATGGACTGCAATTGTATGTCCAACCATCTGCGGGAAGATTGTAGAACGGCGGGACCAGGTCTTAATAACCTGCTTTTCACCTGCTGCGTTCATAGCGTCTACTTTTTTAAGTAAGCTTTCATCTGCAAATGGTCCTTTTTTCAGTGATCTAGCCATAGGTTCTAACC
>CAJUCK010000068.1:0-226 GCA_910585395.1 uncultured Lachnospiraceae bacterium | reverse complement strand
TTATTAGACTGCTTGTTCTTCTTCCTTGTCTTTAAGCCCAGCGCAGGTTTGCCCCAAGGTGTGCATGGACCCGGACGTCCGATACCTGTCTTACCTTCACCACCTCCGTGTGGATGGTCGTTGGGGTTCATGACGGAACCGCGGACAGTAGGTCTGATACCCATATGGCGCTTTCTTCCGGCCTTACCGATATTAATCAGGTTGTGGTCTGCGTTTCCTACTGTAC
>CAJUCK010000067.1:10782-12539 GCA_910585395.1 uncultured Lachnospiraceae bacterium | reverse complement strand
TAGTAGTAATTATCAGATATATAATTCTCTTCCTCATCATAATAATAACTATTTTCATACTCAGCCCGATACTGCCAGCCCTCTTCTCCTTTATGGAGCGTGCTCACTTTGCTTCCCTCTGGCACTTCCAGCTTATAACTGGTTCCCAGCTCCTTGTTGTTTCCTTTGACATAAATCTTATACACTTCTTCTGTTTTGTATGCACCTTCCTCTGTCGTTGTCAAATCCATGGTTTCAAAACGATCAGAAAATTTCGTATTCACATAAACATTTTCCGCATCACTTATGCCATTTACCATTGCCCCTCTCTCATCCTGCGCATAGGCAATCACATAGATTCTCTCTGCCCCATTCGGCGCCTGTACTGTCACACGGTCTGCATAATAATAAGTATCTAATACATGCTCATTTATATTCTCATCATAATAGTTATACTCTGCAGACTCATACATGTACCTCCAGCCTGACTCTCCTTTATGAATGGTGCTGACAATTTGACCACCCTCTGGCAGTGTCAGTTTATAGCTGGTTCCCAGCTCTTTGTTGTCTCCTTTGACATAGATCATATACACTTCTTCTTTCTTAGATGCACCTTCCTCTCCTTCTGACACATCCAGATACATAAATGAGGTTCTTGTTTCAATCCCTGTATGTACATAATCATTTTCCTTATCCGTAATGGCACTTACCACCGTCTTCCTGTCATCCTGGGCATAAGCAATCAGATAAATTCTCTGCGCCCCATTCGGCGCCTCTATTGTAACTCGTTCCATGTAATCATAGACAGCATAAACATAATCATCTATAGTTTGATCATAATATTCATGCCCTCCAGATTCGCTGATATAATTCCAGCCTGTCTCTCCTTTGCGGATAGTACTGATAATCCTGCTTCCTTCTGGAATTTCCAATTTATAACCAGTCCCTAAATCTTTCTCTGTACCCTTAATATAAATCATATACACTGCTTCGAGAGGTTCTTCTTCTTCATCTGTGGGCTTCAAAGATATTAGGCGGGCAGAATTAGAAATATAAGTATTCACATACTTGTTGCCAGCGTCTGTAATTCCTTTTACAATAGTTCCGCTCTCATCCTGCCGATAAGCCACCAAATAGATCATGCTCTTTGTCTGATTTCTAACTATAATCTTTGCTCGAAATTCCGGCGCATAATTCCAGGTTTCATCTGCATATATAATCTCTGCTTCTGCGCCTGCTGGAACCGCTGCCTGAAGGTCGCTTGGACATTCCGCTCTTTCACCCACCAGGTCTATCCTGTAATATTTCTCATTTGTCTGGCCGGCTGTAGATAAGCTGTCTGAAATATCAATAGAATAGATTTTACTCTGTGTGCTGGTCAGCTCACGAATTCTAAGTCCGCTGATATCCTGTCTATAGATGACCTGATAGGTCTGCTGTTCTCCCGTCGAATCTTCTGTAACTGTAACTGTGCCAGACACCTCATACCCATCATTTCTGTTGCTGTATGACGCCGTATAGCCCGGATTCGTTTTAATGTTCAGAGAACTGTCATCTCCCAGCACAGGCTCACTTCCAGTAATATTAAGGTAATTTTCATGTTGCAGATATACTCGTTTCAGCCCATTTTGGGCGCTGCTGATTCCGCGAATATTACAGGATGAACTTGATTTTCCATAGACGATATAATAAATCCGTTGTTTTCCGCTGTCTGCAGTCACCGTAATCTTAGCGTTTGAAGACGTATAATCCCAGCTCTCAGATCCTGTTGTATATTC
>CAJUCK010000067.1:0-10772 GCA_910585395.1 uncultured Lachnospiraceae bacterium | reverse complement strand
AGCTCCTGCTTTTGTATGTACCTGCAGATTCTTTCCCAGCTCAGAATTCATTCCCTCTAAATGGATGGTATAGTAAATTCCAAAAGTGGTTGATGTAACATCATCATCATAATAGGTATACATATTATCGGGATCATAAATTCCTATGATTTCCGCATCAGTAGTATCTTCGTAATAATAGATATTGTATGCCTGTTTTGCACCATTGGTATTTGTGACCACCATCACAGTTTCTATTGTTTGGTCATAATAATAATCTCCATTCTCTCGATAATATTCTTCTGGATCAATTAATTCATAGGTTGCCCCTGGCGAAACTTCTGCAGACCAGCTGGTTCCCATTTGCTTATTTTCACCATAAACGCGGTAGGATACAATACGATTTTCTTCAAACCAGTTCCAATAACTTGTACTTTCCTGCTCTGTTATATGATTCTCAGTATCTGTAATCTTAAGCAGTTCTGCACCAAAAGGTTTATAATAAATTGGGTAATCTTTTGAAACTTCCGTTCCATCCTTCTTTAAATGCAGAACAAGATCTACCCTATCTCCATAGGTCCAGGTTCCTTCTTCTGCATCTGCGGCATATTCCATAGAGGTAAGGCTGATGCCTTCCTTTAGCTGAATATCGAGATTTCTGCCAATCTCTGCATTATTGCCGCCGGTGTAGCCATTTTGTGCATAAAGCTCTCTTTTCCATCCTGCATTGCCAGAATCCCTGATATCTTCTACCCAGCTCTCATTAACCTGGCTATAATCAAAATAATAATTTGTAGAAACCCCAAGCGCCCGATTCTGCAAAATCAAGCGATATTCATACAGATAATTATTATCATCTTTATTTAGTTCTTCAAGGACAAAAGATGCATCTGCATCCTTCAAAACCACCTCAAAGTCAGTCAAAGTCTCTGTGCTTCCAGATACATTATACAGCCAATGTTCATTTTTGAAACAATCATATCTTTCTTTCACTTCGCCTTCTGTTTTTATCTGGCTTATAGTCAGTCCACTCTGCAGTTTCGCAAGCAGCGCAAGCAGTTTTGTCTGATAATCGGCAAGCTGTGCGTCAGTTGTTTTCTTTAAGAGATAATTTCTTGCCACATCATCAATAAGCTGCTGGTCCTGGGCAAATGCCGCTGCATCCGTCACCTCAAACTGTGTCAGCCGATTGAGAATTTTTCCAATCTGCGCGCGCACAGAGGTATTGGGTTTTCCACTGTAAACCTCATCTGCCACCGTAAACGCTCCCGTAACATTATTATAGCTTCCTACAAACCATACACCGCCTGTTTTCTCCGGCATATTAATCGTATCTATCATCCTGTTGCCTTTGTAAACTTTTACTACTGGCTTAGAGGTATAGAGTTGATTTCCTGCGCCTCCATTTGTATAATCCTGTACAAATACTTTATACTGCCCTTCTGTAAGAGTTTTGACTGTAATTGTCTCAGGTCCCTCAAAAGCTTTATCGTCTACATCAAGCTTCGCAAAGTATGGAACATATCTTCCATCCATCAGATGGCCTGACCAGGAATATTGGTCTGAGAAATAAACTCCATACTCTCCGTCATTAAATGGATCTGGTCCATACAGATGAATATCCAGATCTGCACTGACCCCTTCTTTTTCTCCGTCCCATGTAAGAACGAATCTCACTTCATCGGAATCTAAAGTCTTAGACAATGTTATATTGCGAGTCACAACTGCCTCTGGCTGAACCGAAATATTTTCATAGGCAGACATATATTCTTGCTCATCTGATTCATCTTTAACCTGTATTGTGTATTGGCCGGGCGTAATGTTATAAAATGCATAATCTCCAGTTTTTTCGGAAATCACTTTTTTCACTTCATTTGTGGTGATATTGTTGATTCCTTTCCGCAGAATTACAGACAGTCCTTTATTTATGCGCTCTCCAGTTGAGGCATCAATCAGCACACCAGTAATCCCACCTGCTTTTCCAGCCTCATCCATTAAAATAATGTCGCTTACTTCATATGCTCTGTCTTGATTATAATTATTGTCAATATAAATATTTTGTGTGATAAGAGGATAACCTTCCGCTTCCACAACGACCACATAGTTACCAATTTTTACCGATTCAAATGTATATCTGCCTGCATCATCTGTCTCCTTCTTGATGGTGCTGCTGCCGTCCAAATAAACAGATATATTATCATCCGTAATATTCATGGAATAACGCACCAGATATACGGCTGCTTCTATTGTCCCTGCCGTTTCTCCTGCATCTCGGCAGATCTTCCCTGTAACTGTTGTTTCCGGCAGATCTTTTAAATCTTCACTGTTTTCTGCAATCACTGACTTGTTTTCGCCTGTGCTGTCAATGGTAACGGAGATCATGCCAAGGCCATTAATTTCTGGAATATCATTCTCTCCGCTGACCTTTACGGCTGTCTGCTCACCTCCAGGACCCACCACCAATTTATATTTTGTAGTGGAATAAATGTCCAAAGGCACATAGGTTGTAATCTGTCCATAATTCTCATCAGCATGATAATATTCACAATTTATCGGACTGGCTGCAGAATCTCCTTTTACCAGAACTTTCGCTGCAGAAGCAATTAAAAGTTCCTGTAGATTTCCATTATTTTCTACGGTAATGGATTCTGTACTGTCCAAAAGATACACATTAGGCGTGCCCTTTGAATCAACCACCAAATGACCTGCTGTACTGTCTATGTAAATGTGGTTCCCGCTCTTTTCACACCAAGTATCTTCTGCAATATTTTTAATCAGCACCTGTTTAAACTGCGCACTGTTGTCAATCGTAGCTTTCGGTGCATCAACAATAAGTGTAACATTCTCATACGTTCCCTCAGAAATTGCTATCTGGCTCTCTTCCGTTTTTAATGTAACCAATACATCATTTGCCTCCGCTGTTGAACTGCTCAAAATCTCTGTCAGTTCCTGAGCTGAAGAAGCTTCCTTTGAAATCACCCCTTCTTCTGAAACAGTCACTTCCATGGATGCTGTTACCCTGCTGTCCTGTTGTGATATTGCTGTGACAGTTGCTTTTCCTGGCATCAGTCCCTGAATATCACCTCTTGCGGACACGACTGCCACAACACTGTCATCTGAACTGGTCCAAATTATATCCTGATCTGCCACTTCTGCCACTGGATTGAAAGTGGCTCTGCATGTCATCCTTTCCCCGATCACTAGGGGAAGTTCCTGATGATCTAAGCTAATAGAAAATTTGGGTGTATCTTTAGGTACATCTGGAACAGGTGGTTTGGGATCGGGTGTTGGATTTGGCGCTGGACTTGGTATCTCAGCCTTTTTATTCGCAACAGTTACATTGATAACCTTCTTGGTCTTAGAACGATCTGCAGCCAAAATTGTTATCTTGGCATTTCCTGGTTTTAATGCCTTTACTGTTCCTTTATGGCTTACTGAAACAATGGAAGGTTTATTACTTTTATAAATCAGTCTTTTAATCGCTGCATTTTTAGGTGATACTGCAGCAGATATTTTGGAGGACTGCCCAACGTTAAGCTTCAAATTTGAAGCTGTTATTTTTTTGACAGGTATTCCAATGGTAATCTTACAAGTAGCCCTCCTTCTTCCTGCAGTCACTGAAATCGTAGCTTTTCCCTTTGATGCTTTTGCTTGGACAACGCCTTGGTTATTTACTGTCACAATCCTTCTGTTGCTGGACCTCCAGGTAAGCTTTGCTTTCGCTGATTTCGGCGTGACTGCTGCCTTTAATCTCAGCTTCTGTCCCTTTTTCAATACATATTCCTTATACTTGAGCGTAACCTTTTTGACGGCAGGTTTCTTCGCCGCCTGTGCTTGTACTGGCACAAGACCGACAACTAACATCAGTGTCAGCAAAAGTGCCAGCAGTCTTTTTCCCTTCTTAAACATAAAAATCCTCCTTTTCTTATTGTTTGAAAAATGCAGTACCATTTTTCCAAAAATAAAATCCCATATCCTTCCTGTTCTATAATAACCATATCATATATCAACTCTATGTCAATACTTTCGTCTAACATTTTTTTACCTATGAAAGTTAATTTAGAAATTCTTTCCTGCAGCATAAAAAGAGGACGGATCTATTCCGCCCTCAGTGTAACGATACTTCTTTCCAGTCTCTTCACTGTCTTTGCTCTTCGCAGTATATGCGGATCGCCTCAGCTGCAAACTCAGCTGTGCCCTCTCCACCCACACTGTCAATGTTCTGTGTAAATTCTAAACATCCTGCATACATCTGACCCAGACTCAATAAAATTTCATCTGAACACTCATAAAAATAATCTGTAATATAATTCTGAAGCTTCTTTACCTGCGCTCCTGCAGCCTCAGATTCTGCACCAGCTTCCCTGATGCTGCCAAATTCTTCGAACAGCTTCATAAACTTTTCCATAATCGTCTGTTCTTCTTTTTTCGTCCAGTTTTGAGACTTGTGCTGAAACTCTTCAAATTCAGGGGTTTTTCCCCATTGTTCTTTGGCGCGTTCTGCATATTCGTCAATCTTTTTTGTATCAAATACTGAAAAATCTATGGTTCTCACTCCTGCCAGTTTACTAACCTCGTTTACTGTCATCATAGCTATTTCCTCCTTCCGTGTAAATAAATCATACACTATTACGCTGCGTAGGAGTCAACCTTTTTTAATTTGCTTTTCTATTCTGTAATCAATTCTCTGACCTCGACCTTTTTAATTTTCCAGGATGACAGATAGGCAAACAGGAAAAAGCATACACCGGTAAGTATCATTGGTATCGCAAAGGTGGTAACACGAAAAGTCACCTGAAAACTTGAGATGCCAATCATCCTTAAAATTGAACTCAGCATCTTTCCTGCAAAAACCGCCGCCAGCACACCCCCCGCCGCAGATCCCAGCACAGAAATAATAAAAAACCTTACCGCAAACTGCAGGCGCAGCTTTCTGGATGTAAATCCAAGCGCTTTATAAATCCCAATATCTCTGCGCTCCTTTAAAAATGCTTTGGAGCAAACCATATGTATCACCACCATGGCAAAAATCGCAGAAAACGTGTAGACCACCAAGGTCATTGCATGAATGGCAAACTGATACTCGTCATCCATAGATGTTTCATGAAAGTCAGCTGTCAGAATTTCCCCATACTGCTGATTTAATATCTTAGCAATATTTTCGCCCTGAGATTTGTCTTCAAGAATATATCCCAGATAAGATAAACGCATATTTCCCAGTTTCGACGCTGCCGCTCTTGTCATGCTGAAATTCACACCTGCATCATTCATAAATTGATTGAATCCACAAATAATATAATTTTCTTTTCTGTCCCGATATCCCACAGATATTTTATCACCTATTTTCAAGCCCAGATTATCGGCTGCAATTTCTGTCATTACAATTTCATTATCATAACGGACATTTCTGCCCTTTGACACAGCCTTTATTGATTCCTGGTCACTGTATACACATGCCATCATCTGTTCCCCATTGACTGACATATAATAGTTCCCACTGGATTTATAAGAAACCTGAAAACTGCTTTTTTGACGAATGGTTTCTTCTATCTCCTGGATTTTTAATTCAGAAACTTCCTCTTTTAATTCTAAATCCAAATCTGAATAAGAAATACCCATAGCCTCCCATGCAGAAGTCGCAGTGATTACATGAACCAGCACCATCATAGCAGTCATAAAATAGACAAGTATCACCACCATAACCATTACCCCTGCATATTGCCTTTTATTTGAGGTAAACTGTCGGAATGCAAGACTTACCGAAAGCATTTTTTTACTGATGGCAGTCTTTATCCTGCTGTCAAAATAGATTTCTTTCTTAACACCAGCAATAGCTCTTACTGGAGATATTCTGGCAATTTTTCTTGTGATAGCCAGAATAGAAATCATGGACGTCACAAACAAAATCAGCATTATTTCTCCACTCTTTTCAATAGAAACTGCTTTCCTGGGAATAATTCCTGTAATTGGCTGAAATAAATTTCCCAGTGTACCGCATAATGGAATTGCTCCCAAGATCCCAAGAACCGCTCCTGCAAATTCAGCTATAAGATACTGTATCAGCAAGACGGCCTGCATCTTTTTCGTGGAAAATCCCTGAGATTTCATAACCCCAAACGTAACATATTCCATCTCAATTCCCGTCGATACGCTGTGACACATAACCACTACTACTGCGACTGACAGCAAAATCACAAAAACTTTCAGTATCATACAAATAATCTGAGGAAAGAGACATGTATACTTAACTATCATCTCTTTAGTAATCGCGCCAAAGCTCATATCTGCTATCCCAGTATCTAAATTAACCTGACGGGCAAATTTTCCATCTGTCAGATTACAATCTGCCTTTTTATAAACAGAAACCAAGGTGATAAAGTTTATTAATTCTCCTGATACCTGCTCTTGAGAATTTTCAAGTGCTTTATGCATTTTTTCATAGTCCTCATGACTGATAAAAATATTTTTCCACCCAATCACAGAGGCTCCCAATTCTGGATCTTCGATAATGCCTTTAATTCTGAACTCATAAGAACCCGCCTCTGTGAGAATTGTCAGCTTTTCCCCTATGCTGCAGGAAAAATTCGTCTTCATACCCTGGGATATGTATAGTTCTCCTTGATTTAATTGTGGTTTCTCTTCCACAAAATCTATGCCCTGCGTATTAAACAGCCGATACCCTGATGGCAGCCGCCGTACATAAACAGGATTGCTGTATTCCAAATCTCCATATGTTACCTTCCATGAGATAATAGATTCTTCTATTTTTACAGTTTCTACCATAGAATGGTCTTTTACTTTTTCAGCCAATTCATCACTCAGCATATCCCTTTCCACCATACACGAAAGATTGGGTACATTGATCCGTTCCTGTGCATAGGTAAGACCACTGTAAATATTTTCCTCCACACTGAGAATTGCTGTCAACGCCATGGCTATTATAGTCATAAGCAGAATAATACTGACAAAAGAGCTCTTTTTATGACGAACATTCGCCTTAATGATTGTAAATATTTCCATACTGGCACCTCACCATTCCAACGAAGCCAGCCATGCACTGACCTGCACTTCACGACTTTTTTCATCCTCATAACTGTATTGCGGCAATTCCAGTTCTCCAATTATTGCTCCATCCTCAAGATATAAAAGCCTGTCAGCCCTCAACGCTGCTTTTAAATCATGCGTAACCATCAAAATGCTCTGTCCTTTTTCATTCAACCTGGTAAGCAGATCGAGAACCTCCATCGTATTCTGACGATTCAGCGCACCCGTAGGTTCATCTGCAAAAAGCACTTTCGGTGTATTTACCACTGCTCTTGCTATGGCGCACCTTTGCTGTTCTCCTCCTGAAACCTGTGATGGCAAATGATTCTTTACATGTGTAATTCCCATCTTTTCAAGCAGGCTGGCAGTCTTTTTCTTAACCTCACCTGCTGTACTCTGCTTGTTTAAATATCCTGAAACTGCTACATTTTCAAACAGCGTAAGATTACTAACCAGATGCATCTGCTGAAATATAAAGCCAAAGTCAGTGCAGCGCAGACTGGAAAGCTCCTTCTCATCCATATTCACAAGATCTCTTTCCTGATACATCACCTGTCCTGCTGTAGCACGGTCCATACCGCTTAAAGCATACAAAAGTGTAGATTTCCCGGAGCCAGACGCTCCCATAATTACCGTAAAATCACCCTCATATAATTCAAAATCAATATGAGAAAGAATATGTATCTGGTCACCATTATGTGCAAAACTTTTACTGACTCCTTTAGCTGATAAAATACTTTTCTTCATTATTAGCGCTTCCTTTCTTTGGGCATTTTAACACCTGCAAGATAAGAAAACTATACCAGCATTGTTATTAAGAAGTCCTTAAATACTTTGATAAAAATTTTTATTTTCGGCCTTTTCAGACATTTTACCACTCGCATGTTGCTAATAGAGCTCCTCTTCTTCAAGATTAATGGTTTTTCTTCTGAACAGCTTCAGAGCGTACGAGGGCATAAAAATTCTGCCTCAGCTCTTTGGCAATATCGGCAGCTTTACCACTGCTTCCAACCCGTCTGGCATATTGTGCAGCAGCACTTCCCCCTTCATTTTTTTCACTATATATTTTACAATATATAATCCCAGACCTGATCCTGGTTCCTGCCCGCAGTTTTTTCCACGATAGAATTTACTGAAAATAAATGGCATGTCTTCATCTGGAATTCCCCTGCCATAATCACGAAAAAATATTTCAGCATATCTTCCCTTACGCACTGCTGTGACATCAATTCTCGTCTTCGCATATTTTCCTGCATTGGTGATAAGGTTCTCACAAACCTGCATAAGCCGGTTCTTATCTACGTATACCATTATTTCTTCATCAGGAATTATCATATGAATATCATTATACTGAGCAGAAATCTCCCAAACAGCCTCTCTCAAAAATTTACACAGCTCCAGCTGCTCCATAACAATTTTCAGCTTATCCAGGTCTGAAACAGAATGAAGAAATAAATCATTGGTAAGGTTTGACACCTCATCACATTTTTTCATAATCACAGAAATATATTTTTGCCGCTTTTCGGCAGAACTGTCCATATTTGCCTCCAATCCCTCTGCATATGCCCGAATCGATGCGATGGGTGTCTTAATATCATGGGAAAGTGTGGCGATTACTGTTTTATTATTCTCAATTGCCTGTTTCTCACAGATACGTGATTTCGTAATCTCCTTTCGCATGCTGTCGAATGCCCATGTGAAATCTCCAAAATAATTAGAGCGTTCATATTTGAGAGGCATTTCAAAATTCCCTTTTGCTATTTCTTCAGTAAATAGTTTCATTTTATCAAAAGGTTTAAGTATGCAAATATATATATATCCAAAAATTCCCCAGAGATACACGATACATACTGCACCGAGAAAAAAATAGTTGTTATCTGCACCAGGACCGTTCTCTGTGGCGCGCAGTTTTTCCTGCAGGGCTGCAGATTTTTCCGAAACCTGTTCCAATTCTCCCTTTAACGCGAGCTGTTCCAGTTCATTCACTGCCAGGATCTGTTGTGATCTGATATCATCTTTATCATTTTCGTTTCTGCTTCTCACAAAAAAAATAGAAACCGATAAGATAACAGCTATAGAAAACAAAATAGAAATGAATATGAGACGTCGTTTCATTCTGGCACCTCCAGCATATATCCTACCTTATATACTGTCTTAATGTACTGGGGATCTGCCGGATCATTCTCTATTTTTTCTCTGAGCCAGCGAATATGTACTGTCAACGTTGATGGTTCTGTGATAGAATATGGTCCCCATACCTCTGTCATAAGCTTTTCTTTTGAAACTGCCTGATTCTTATGGCTGCAAAGACAGGCAAGCAGGTCAAACTCTTTCAGAGAAAGAGAAACTGTCTCCCCTTTCTTTTGTACAATTCTGGAGGTAGTATGAACCATCACCTCACCAAAGGTAATCGTTTTTTCCTCCTCCTGAAATCTATACGTACGCCGGATCAATGCATTTACCCTGGAAAGCAGTTCTTTCATAGAATACGGTTTGGGAAGATAGTCATCGCCTCCTATGTCAAATCCTGTAATCCGGTCCGCTTCATCTGTTCTTGCACTGGCAAAAATTATGGGCACAGTAGATACCTTTCTCAATTCCTGACATAATTCAAACCCTGTGCTGTCCGGAAGATTAATATCCAGTAAGATAAGGTGAATTTTGTGTTGGGATAACATTGAAAACGCCTCTTCCTTATCCCGTGCTCCTGACACTTGATAACCATAATTTTCCAGAAGATCTGTGATAATATAGGATAAATCTTCGTCATCGTCTACAATCAGTATATGTTTCTGCATTCGCTTGCTTCCTCTCCCCTTTATACAATTCCAAGAGCTTCTTTTGCCAGCTTGTCTGCAAGGTCATTATACTTATCACCAGAGTGCCCTTTCACTTTTACAAATTTTACATAAACTTTGCTGCTGGCCTCTCTGTAAAATCTGGCATATGCAATCGTTCCCGCCTTCTTCGCCTGCCAATCCCCATTACACCACTTTGCAATCCCCTCATAATCATGATAAATGGTAACACTAGAAATATGATTGTCAAGACAATACTGGATTGCAGCTTCTGCTCCTTTTATTTCTCCGGCAACATTATGCATTGATGCCAATTCCTGGTCCATACATTTTTGGGAAAAATGCATTTCCTGCCCCCCATAAAACAAGACTATTCCATAAGAAAAAGCCTTCTCTGCCGCATCGTAGCTCCCATCAACATAAGCCACAGCCTGTGTTTCCTCCTGCTTCTTTGCGCCTCCATTTCCCATAAAGTCTAAAGCATCCTCTTTCGTTGTAAATCCTTTATATACTGCCCCTGAAAACCCATGAATCTGATTCTGGCATTCCGCCCACGATTCATAAATTCCTGGTACCTTCCCTACTTTAACCGCATAAAACTTTTTAGCCATTACTGTCTCCTCATTTATCGTGCCAGCGGCTGACCCTATGAATATTTTAATCTTTGTCAGCAGCTCTGTCCTCTCATACTCATGAAATACTTCCTCATCTTATCATATTCCACCTGCAAAGTCACCCCTTAACTTCCCTCTTAACTACCCTGTTATCATGTTATCAATAGGTCTGCCTGGGGCCACAATTGGAAACACATTTTCTTCTCTTTCAATCAGAAATTCAATTACTGTAGGAACCTTCTTTGTATTCTGAGCCTCCAATAATGCGCTCTCAATCTTCTCGTATTTCTCAACCCGAATTGCCTTTGCCCCATAACTTTTTGCGAGCTGCATAAAA
>CAJUCK010000066.1:248-12922 GCA_910585395.1 uncultured Lachnospiraceae bacterium | reverse complement strand
CACAGTATCCATGCCCTGCTCCTGAAGGGCATATGCTTTCAGTTTATTGATCAGCCCAATTCCCCGGCCCTCCTGCCGCATATACAGCAGAATTCCACGCCCTTCCTCTGCAATGGCTTTCATGGCAGAATCCAGCTGTTCCCCGCAGTCGCAGCGTCCAGAACCGAATACATCCCCAGTAAGACATTCGGAATGCACACGGCACAGCACAGGCTTTCCATCGGAAACGTTTCCCATTGTCAGCGCCACATGATGTTCACCATTCAATTTATTAACATAACCATAAATCTCAAACTCTCCATATTTTGTAGGCATTTTCGCATGTGCCTCCTGCTGCACCAGACTGTCTTGGTCCATCCGGTAACGCACCAGGTCTGCCACGGTAATCACTGTCATTTCAAATTTTTCTGCAAGTTCCAGCAGCTCTGTAGTACGCATCATCGTTCCGTCTTCCCGCATGATTTCACAGCAAAGCCCGCAGGGTTTCAATCCTGCAAGAACAGCAAGATCCACCGTTGCCTCTGTGTGCCCAGTACGCTTTAAAACGCCGCCCTCTCTTGCTTCTAAGGGAAACATATGCCCTGGCCTGCGGAAATCTTCTGGCCTGGCGCCATCTTTTACGGTCAGCAGAGCTGTTTTTGAACGCTCAAAGGCAGAAATCCCTGTATCTGTATTAATTCCATCAATGGACACGGTAAAAGCTGTCTGGTGATTGTCTGTATTCTGTTCCACCATCTGCTTTAAGCCCAGCTGCTTACACAGCTCTTTGTCCATAGGCATACAGATCAGTCCCTTTCCATGAGTCGCCATGAAATTAATATTCTCCGGCGTGGCAAACTCTGCTGCACAGATAAAATCTCCCTCATTTTCCCGGTCAGGATCATCAATCACCATCACGATCTTCCCCTGCCGGATATCTTCCAGCGCCTGCTCCACTGTATCTGTTTTCTTACTCATTTTTCCATCCTTCCTTTCTCAGCAAAATCCATGTTCCATCAAAAAATTTTCTGTAATTCTGCTCTGAGGTTCTCTCCTGCTGTCCCCTGATATTAATTTTTCCACATATTTTCCTATTATATCACATTCAATGTTTATCAAATTTCCTGTTTTCTTTTCTGACAGAGCAGTCTCTTTTCGGGTATGCGGAATCACAGATACTTTAAATTCCTGCTCAGACACCTCTGCCACAGTAAGGCTGATTCCATCCAGCGCCACAGAACCTTTTTCCACAATATAGCGAAGCAGCTTGGTCTCAGCCGCAATCGTATACCAGACAGCATTTTCTTCCTGATAAATTTCCGTAATCCGTCCTGTCCCGTCGATATGCCCGGAAACGATATGCCCGCCAAATCTGCCGTCCGCCGCCATGGCGCGCTCCAGATTTACCATGCCAGGCACTTTAAGGTCTGACAGGCTGCTGCGCCGCATGGTTTCTGCCATAACATCAGCAGTAAATCCGTCTTTTGACAGAGAAGTAACTGTCAGGCAGATTCCATTTGCTGCAATGCTGTCCCCCGTTTTCGTTCCTTCCAAAATTTTCTGACAGCGGATTTTCACCTGTGCTGATACAGTGCCTTTTTTGATTTCAGATAAAAATCCTGTCTCTTCTATAATTCCGGTAAACATGTTTCCTCATCTCCAATCCTGCCAGTAATACAAAAATCTTCCCCAAAAGAAGCAATCTCTATGCTTTTTAATTTTACCGCATCCTTCATCATCTGAATTCCTTTTCCTTCTACGGGAGACTTTGCTGCCCCTGCCACCAGTTTTGGCGCCACAAACGCATAAACCCTCTGTACCAGACCTTCTCTAAGTGCCGAGCCATTTAAAGTTCCGCCTCCTTCCAGCAGAATGCCGTCAATCCCTCTTTCCCCCAGCTTCGCAAAAAGATATCTTAAATCTAACTGTGGAACAGCGCCGTCTGATTTAATAGGAATGTCAAGAAGAACAATCCCTTTCGTTTCCAGATATGTTCTCGTTTGTTCCAGCTTTTCTGCTGCCTGTCCCGTCTCTCTATAATAAGCTTTTGCTGCGTTAAAATTCCATGCCACTATCGTTTCAATTTCTGGGGCTGTTTCCACAATCCGGCAGCCTTCTTTTATCCGCAGCCTGCTGTCACAGATAATGCGCACGGGATTTGTGCCTCCTTCCATCCGGCAGTTAAGCATCGGATCATCTTTCAGCACGGTCCCGATGCCTGCCATAATTCCACGGTAACGATTTCTAAGACACTGTACATGCTCTCTTGCTTCTGTCCCTGTGACCCATTTGGAGTCTCCTGTTTCACAGGCGATTTTTCCATCCAGAGTCATGGCATATTTCATGGCTGTAAAAGGCATTTTCTTCTTCATGTAATGGAAAAACACCTCATTTATGGCTCTGCACTCCTCTTCGAGAATTCCCGTCACCACTTCTACGCCATGCTGTCTAAGAATTTCTATTCCCTTTCCTGCTACCTTTGGATTGGAATCCAGACAGCCCACATAAACTTTTTTTATTTTTTTCTCCAAAATAATCTCTGTACAGGGCGGCGTCTTGCCATAATGGCAGCAAGGTTCCAGATTGACATAAAGTTCTGCACCCTCTGTATCCTCCTGGCAATGTAAAAGCGCGTTGCGTTCTGCATGGTATCCTCCATAAGCTTCGTGATAACCAGTGGCAATCACTTTGCCCTCTTTTACCACTACACAGCCAACCATAGGATTGGGTGATACTTTTCCTTCTCCCTGTCCTGCCAGTTCCAGCGCCATACGCATATAATCCTGCGGACTTCTAATGCATGTTTCCATATGTGTTCCTCCTGTCTGCCAACTACCTGTTTCGGTGATTCCCTTTCAAAAACGGTGAAAGCGGCTTATAAATAAATGTGGTAACCGCCACACTGAGCAGACCTTTCACCAGGGTAAAAGGTACATTAAATACAATCAGGCATTCCAGAATACTATTTGCCCCTGGAAAGATTACCTTATATGCCTGCAGCACTGCCTCTTCCGACATAAAATTATAATAGAAAGGATATACCATATAATAATTAGAAATAATACTGACCCCTGCCATCAGTACTGCACCTGCCAGCGCTCCCAAAACAGCGCTCTTTTTGCCTTTCCACTTCTGGTAAATCATGCCTGCCGGCAGTACAAAACAGGCTCCCAGCAGAAAATTGGACAATTCCCCCACCCCTCCGGTAGCTGACATCAACAGATGCAGAAGATTTTTAATCAGACAAATCATCACGCCGCTTACAGGTCCCATGGCAAACGCACCCAACAGGGCTGGAAGCTCTGACAAATCCATTTTGATAAACGGCGGCATAACCGGAACAGAAAATTCCAGGAACATCAGCACAAAAGCAATTGCAGAAAGCATGGCTGTCATAGTCAGTTTCCATATATTTACAGATTTCACTGCGGATCTCAATGTAAACACTCCTTTCAATGTGCGAAATACCTTCCGCATGAGTGCGTATAATAAAAAAACCTGAATCTATAGAGATTCAGGGCATATACAGTCACATATACACAATACAGTTTCTTCTCCCATCCAGACTTTACTGTCGGTTTTGGATTCTCACCAAATCATGCCTCTCGGCTCACGGACTTGCCTTATAAAGTATCACCGTCGGTCGGGAATTCCATTTCTATATTTCTAATATAAGAAACAGGCACCCTGCCCTGAAGATTTATATTCAATTCATATTTTTGTTTTATTCTACTCTTCCTGACTTCATCTGTCAACACTTAAAATTTGTAAGTTATCCATTCTGCAATCATGATATATCAAACAAACCCGCTGCAAAAACAAGACTGCATCTGGAAAATTCATTTTCTCAGTGCAGTCTGTATGCAGTCTTTCTAGGGCTGTCGCTGTTACTAAAATATCAGTTCCTGCTGTCCTGCAACTTCTATCTGGGAAGTTATCATAATCTCCGGCTCACTTCCCCGCATATGGTCGGTTCTTAAATACTGCATCCCCTGCTGCAGGCTTGCTGCAACAAGATTGAGCACATATATATTATCAAAGCGGCTGTAAATAGATTCGCCTCCCAGCCCTGTAAAACATATCAACTGTGTATTGGTTTTTTTCGCCATATCCATCAGAGGCTTCAGCAAATGTGACGCATTGGTCTGGGCAAATGGATTGTCCATCAAAAGCACCTTTCCCTCGTTTTGGTCCGCAAAAACATCCGCATCATCTCTGCGCATAAAATACAGCAGACTGGACAAAACCACAAACGCAGAGAGAAATCCTTCCCCGCCGGAATTTCTTGCCACCTCTGCCCAGGTAATTGGATATTCCCGCTGTTCCTCAATCTTATACAGGCGAATCTGCACATTGCCGATCCCCGCAACTATATCGTAGAGATTTTTCGTGGTCAGCTGCGTGCCAAAATATTCCTGGGCGTTTTCATTCCGCTGAAAAATGGCGATGCCTTTCCTGGTCAGCTCATCTATAAAATCTTCAAGCCTGATATGGTACATGCCCTCATTTTCTTCCCAGGAAGGAAGCTGAATCTTTAACATTTTCACCGGACGTTCACGGATAGTTATGGTAGAATTATGGTCAATCCTGCCCAAATTCTGATGAACCTCTTTCAGATAATCTTCCAAAAGTTCCACAATCTTGCTTTTTTCCTTTTCCACCAGAGAAATATCTACTTCTAGCTTCTCCATCAGGCTGTCATACGAATGGAGCGTTGTTTCTAACTGGCGCTGCACCTGGGAAGCATCAGCTGCCAGTTCCAGCATAGCTTCCAAAGGTTTGCGGTAAAAATCCTCCTGAAAACATTCCAACCGCACAATCCGGTTCAGGACATGCACAAGCCTTTCTCTTGTCTTTTGCCTGTCACTGCAGATCCTGTTGTAATCACGGAGCAGAATCCCTTTAAAATTCCGCAGCGCCTGCGTGTCCATAACAGCAAAATCTTCTTTCCAGTCCACTGCTTCTATGATGGAAAAACCACTGTACTCTGCAAGGGCTGTCAGATTTTCATCGTAACTGTGAAGACGGTCCTGCAATGCTTTCCCTGCTTTTTGAAGTTCCTTATATTGATAATCCAGCTGATATCTTCTTGACTCAAAGTCCTCCCTGGGAATCTCTTCTCTGAGCAGCGGTTTCTCTTTATAACATGCATCCTTCATGCGCTGCTGCCTGTCCTGCATCTGCTGATGGAACAGCGCAATCTGTTTATCCTCCTGGTTCCACTGGCTCTCTTTCCCCTTAATCTTGATCCGCCGGTCTTCCAGACGTTTTTCCAATTCTGCTTCTTCTCTGCGGCTGTAGGTAATTCCCTGCCAGTTCCTGCTGGAAAGATGATATTTCTCTGACAGATATTCCAAGTCTTCCCGGACCTGCTGATAACGTCTGCCGCTTCGCTGCTCCAAAAATTCCAGTTCCTTGATCTCCTGTGAAACGGCTGCCGTCACAGCCGTATATCTGGCCTCCAGCTCTGCCACATTTACCTGCCGTATATTCATCTGCTCCGGCTTCTTGTTCCGTTCTTCCGCCTCTTGGCCGTCTGCCGTAATCTCTTCTGAAAAGAACTTTGACAGCGTATCTCTTATCTCCTGTTCTGTCACCTTCTCGTATCTCTGGTAAAGGCTAAACTGCCTCATTAGCTGTTCCCTCTCACGTTCCAGAGCCGCCTGCAGGTTCTGCAGGCTCTGCCGTTTCTCCAAAAACTTTTCTGTTTTTAAACGAGATAATTTCTGATTTTCCGCAAACCGCAGTTCTTCTTTTTTACATTTCTCAGAAAGTCTGCGGTTCTCCCTGTACTCTTCGTAAGCAGCCTGCAATTCTTTAAATTCCGCTTCTTTTCGCTGTAATCGTTCCTTTTCCCTGTCCAAATCACGGATTTGTTTTTCCATTTTGGCGATCTGTTCCTGACTTTGGGAAAGGTCCTGAGCTCCAGAGCGAATCTCTGCTTCCAGATTCTGAATGTATTCAGACAGTTCTGAAATTTGTGTCAGATTCTGCTGATAGTTCTCTTTACATACCTTTTGATTTTTCACCTGCTCTTTCCAGGCAAAATATTCCTGATACTCCTGTCGTCGGACAGCCGTCATTTCCTGCTTTTTCTCAATTTGACGCTGTTTGTCTGTAACAAGCTGGGCAAGTTTCTCTTCATCCAAAAGGCTTTCATTAAACAGCACATAAAAGCTGAGATCCTGAAATTGAACGACATTTCCTGCTTCCCTGTCTGTCTGCTGATCCAAATCTTTCCGCAGCACAATGGGAACGGGAAATGGTGTAAAAACTGCTCCTGTAAGCTTGGATAAGTTCTCTGCTTCTCCCTCAGATAAAATCAGGGCATAGGGCAGAAATGGATGCCTTTTCACAAGTTCCTGGTTTTTCTTCTTGGTATACCCATTTTTTTTCAGCCACTCCATGCCATATACGATGTGAATTCCCTGACGCTCAAATTCTTCCAGAAGATCCTGCGGAAGTTCCAGTACCTTTCCCTCTGTCAGCTTCTGGTATTCTTTTTGCAGTTCATTTTCCTCTCTCTCCAGATTTCGGCGGAAAATCTCAATTTCTTTCAACTTATGATCTGCTGCCTGAAAGATTTTTTCTTCCTCAAACAGCATGTTTTCTTCCAGTTCCAGATATTTCAGAATTGCCCGCCTTTGAACCAGCTCCTGCTCATAACTTTCCTGCAGTGTTTTTTGCTGTTCCAATTCTGCCAGCGCATGGGTGCACTCTTCTTTCTGAGCTGCCACCTTGTGCTCCAGACTTACTCTCCCATGTCTTGTCTGTTCCAGTTCACGGTTCTGCAATGACCGGTAACGTACAATTTCTTCCAGGCTTTTCTTCAATATTTGTCCAGATATTTCCAGGCTTCCCGGCTCATATTCTCCCATGATATTTCTGGTAAGCTGCGCCTGGTAATGGCTGTTAAAATGTTCTTCCTGCCTGTCATATCCTGCAATATTACTCTTTAACTCTCCTGTGTGGAGCGCATTTTTGCGCAAAGATTCCTCCAGCGCCACAAGCGCCTCCTGCTCTCTTTGTATCTCATCTTCCAGCTCTTTTAAGTCTCTGCGATTCTCTGAGAGCCGATACTCTATGTCTGTAATAGAAGCTTTATAATGCCTGCGCAGAAGATACCCCAGGCAGTTCCTCTCAGGATCTAAATCTTTGTTTCGCTCTCTTGCCACAAAAAGACGCTGGCGCGCCAATTCCCACTCAGCTTTCTCTTCATTCACACTGCTCTGCTGTCTGGCACAAAAAAGCAGATGAAGATTCTGCTGTATTCGTTCCAGTTCCCGCTCCAGATCCTCTTTTTCTATGGCAATCATTTCACGGTTCCCCACATGGAAATTCTTCTTCTCTTCCAGATTATAATATTCCTCAGACAGTTTCTGATACAAGAGATGTGCCAGTTCCTGTTCTATCTTCTCCGCCTGCCCACGGTTTTCCCGTTCTTCTTCCGTGGTATCCTGATGCATCTTTTCCAGCGCTTCCCGAAAACATGCAATTCTGTTCTCCTGTTTTCTTACGCTTTGTTCACTTTCCAGATACTGCTGGTTCTTCTCCTGAATCACAAGGGCTTCCTGCTGAAAGCGCCGGATAATATCCCGCCTCTTGATTTTAGACTGATTGTCCTTGTACTGTCCTACATATTTTTCCAAAATCACCTGGAATTCTTTCATACGATTCTTGTCTCTGTTCAGTTTGTTCTCTACTGCATCCAGAAACCACTTTTCCACCAGTCCTTTTTCGTCACGGCAGTCTGCAAACAAATCTGACAGGCCGGACTCTTTCCGGTTTACTTTCTTAATAATCCCTTCCCACTCTTTGTAATTAATCTGATACTCCATCAGTTTATCAAAATACTGACGGGACTGGGCCTCATTTCCCATATCATAACAGAAAAATTTCATGGCAGGATCTCTTTTATAACTCTCAAACATCTGGCGGCAGGAGGCAAAACTTTTCAATACAATTTCCCGTTTTCCTTTTTCCAGCACTGGAAGATGATGAATATCATGAAGACAGGCACTTGGATATTCACTGAGAAAGCTCACGATCTCCAGATTCTCCCCAAAATTTTCCTCACTGTCTTGAGCCTTGCGTATCATCATACCTGTAAGCACGTAACCTGCTCCCTTTTCCAGTACCCATTCAGTCATAATAAACGAGGGCTTATTGGTGGTAAAATAATTCTCAAACGGCCGGTCCTTAGCATCACGGTAACGTTTATGAACAAAAGGCGCTGTCATCATCTGTACCAGCACAGATTTCCCTCCGCCGTTGCGCAGAGACATTAATGTACTCTGCCCGTTAAAATGAAAGGTCTCGTCGCTGACACGGATGGTATTGTTGTTATAATTGATATTAATCAGTCTCACTGCATTGATTTTACTCATGTTCGCCTCCTGCTGATTCTGCTGCCTGTCCCAGCACTTTTCGAATTCTCTGGTAGTTATTCTGGTTCAGCAGATTCCAGTCCATAAAGCTGTCCAGCTTTCTGGTGGTCTTAATCATTTCATCTTGTTCCACATATTCAATCAGCCCCTGCTTTTGCAAAAATATCAGAATATGGTGCAAGAATCCTTCCTTGGTAGTCTTGGCACGGGAACTTTTTTCATCGGATCGAAGAGCCTCATATGCCTCCATCATATTAGAAAATGCAATTCCCATCTTCTCTTCTTCCTCCTGCCGCACATTCTGTGCGCCTTCTTTTAATCTCTGGGAGATACAGTTCTGCAGCTCTCCCACCCGCATATATTCCCTTGATTTACTGCTGCTTCCTTGTCCGTCAAAAAACTCCACCAAAAGGGTAAGTATCACAAACTGGGATAGGTAATAATCTTTATCTGTGGCGTTAGATCTGCAGAGAGCATTTTTTAGCTGAGGTTTGGAAAATCCCAGAAAATGATTTTCTTCTTTGGGAATGAGATAGATTACATTTCCATACCGTTCCACATTACACAATGCAATTTCTCCCTGAGATTTCACCAGATTCTGTACCTCTTGCTGTTCTGCATAGGCCCGGTACAATAACTGCTCTTGTTCTTCCTGCAGTTCATGATGTTCCAGCAGATAATAAAAAATTTCCTGACTCAATCTGATTTCTTCTGCTTCGTATCCCATGATTTATTGTTCCTCCTTTATCACCCGAATCAATATATTGGAGCAGCGGACTGTTTTCTTCTCTCCATTTTCATCCAAAACTCCTGGAAAACTCACCACATTCCCATCTTCCAGACGATACGTTTCTATCCGCAGAATATCCCGAAACTGAGGATATTCGTCTACCAGATACAGCAGCATCACATTGAGCTGGAATTCCCCGGTCTGTTCTCCAATATACTCGCTCTGTTCTTTCTGCAGAGCTGGAATATTAATCTCTTTATTTCGGATCAATTCTACCATAATCTCCTTAAAAACCTCTACGTTAGGCAGAAGTTCCTGCTGCCTGCCTTCTAATATAACCACAACCGAGAGCTCTTTTAAGGAAATCTCCCCCCGCGCCATAGCCCGGCTTAAAAGATAGGAAAGACTGTCTTCATATAATTTTAACCGTTCTTTTCGAATCTGTTCCTGCTCTTCTTCCCAGGCTCCCACATCAAAGTCCAGCGTTTCCTCTGCGCTCTCTGTCTTATGTTTGCAGACTGGCTGCTGCAGCTGAAATGCTTTATTCAGATTATAAGATTTCTCCATCTCCTGGCAAAAAAGAGGCCTTAGAAAATACTCCAGCCGCTCCATAGCTTCTGGATTCTCTGGAATTTTATCATACAAGCTTGCCCGCAGAGGAAAACGCTGGATAAAAGACATCTGCGACAATGATTCCAGCTCTTTGGTATACAGAGATTTTAAATCAAAATGGCTGTTTAAAATTTTCTGGTGCTCATCTATAGTACGATTTAAGTAATGTTCAATTTCTTTTAATGATTTCAGCTTTTCCTCTTCTCTCTCTGTAAGCTTGCGCACATTAATATCAGACTCTTCCAGCTCTTTCACACGATTCTTTACCATTGCCTGATAATTCTGAAATTTCTCCTTGGTATCGCTGATGGTGTCTAAATTTTCTTTTAAAATATCCTGATAATCCCGCACGGAATAATTCAATGCATTTCTGCGGATTTTTTCTATTGCCTCCTGAATTTTCTGGAGTTGAATGCGCAGAAGGTTAAAGACATTTTTTATCTCATCCACGGCTTTGTCGTAGCTTCGTTTTTTCAGATGCATGTGAAAAATCATTTCGTGGATGGCCAGCTTCATATTATTTTCAATTTCTAATGTGGATAACAAAAGATTATAACCGTCATCGGTGAGATAATAAGAAGTGCGTTTTACATCCTGCTCACTGTATACAATCCGATTTGCAACATAGCTGATATTCATAATCTGATATGTATTCTGTTCAAAATTAAATCCTTCAAAATACATGGTCCTGCCCTCGTTAGACAGTACCATATTCACAATAAAATCTCCCAGCGCACAGCAGTCCTCATATGTCATACGCTTTTTTAAATATTGAGCATTGACCGTATCAAGATAGGCGCCGATATCATCCATGGTACATTGTTCTTCCTTAAGAGACTGCTCCATAATATACAGAAGTACTGCAAAAATCACATTAAACTGCTCGTCTGTCTTCTGAAAACCATATTTCTTCCAGGACGCTTTCTGCAGACTGTTCTGTACCAGTACCGCGTACAATCCTACATTTTTCATTCTTCTGGGAAAGTGCTTTAAAAATTCATACTGCATGGAATTCCTCCGTATCTCGCCATAAAGCAGGCTTCTCTTTCGTAACTTTCAAATATGCCCGTTTATAATGCCCTAAGTATAGCAAAACATCTCTGGCAATGCAAGTTATCTGTAACTGGAATCAGGGGAAGCATTGCATTTTTTATAATACGGTTTTAATGCTGCTTATTATTAAAATATCATACTGAATCAGGGGCTGTTGCTTTAACGAATAAAAATTCGTAAAACAACAGCCCCTGATTTTATTTCTGTTTGGATTTTACCCTGCTTCTGGAGAACACATTTGCCGCTACAGCCGCCACAAGAGGAACCGTGCAGATGATGCCGACGCTCCCGGCAATCGCCTGTATCACTTCAATAGCCACAAAATCTGTGTTCATCAGCTGCTGAAAGCTTACTCCATAAGAATAAATCATCAGCATCATATTAAATGAACTTCCAGCAAACGCCAGGATCAATGTATTGGACATAGTTCCCATTGCGTCTCTTCCGATGTTCATGCCGGAAGTAAATAACTGCCTGGCACCCAGAGCAGGATTTACCTCATGGAGCTCTGCGATAGATGAAGCAATACTCATAGCCACATCCATAACCGCTCCCATACAGGCGATCAATACGCCGCAGAGAAATAGATTCTTCACTTCCAGTTCTGTGGTGCTTGTAATCAGCAGCAGCGTTTCGGCTTCATCCATCTGATAAGTGGTTACAGACATAACTGCCTGTGCCAAAATAGAGAACAAAGCTCCCACCAGCACGCCGCCGAGACTCCCAAGAGCCGCCACCACTGTTTTTGTGCAGACCCCATCTATCAGAAAGAATGTGACAAAATTACACACTAAAATCAAGATGATGGTAACGCCCAGCGGTGAATATCCTTTCAGTGACAGAGGAAGCAGAATCCAGATGATACATACCATGGTAAAGACCAGTCCTGCCACTGACTTTGCACCTTTTTTACCACCTACAAGAATCAGCAGGAGTACAAATACCAGCATACACCCAATCATCCATGGCACACGATAATAATTATAAATAGAAACCTGATACTCTCCTTTGTCAGAAGTATCAATGCGGACAGAAACCTTGTCTCCCTTGCCCACACGGACATTGTAAAGAGAACTGAAATAATTTTCGACTTCCGCCGTATCACCTTTATATCTTCCAGTGAGGATTTCCACCTCTATTGTCATGGTGCCCCGCCAGATTCCTTCCATTTCTTCATCTATGGTGACGCGGTTTTCAAGCACCCGCGTCACCTTTGCTACTTCGTATTCAATACCTTTTGTGTCACTGCTGTGGTAGGTTGGTCTGTTATAGTTTGCATAATAGAGAATGCCTGCAAACAAAACCACAGCCGCCACAGCAATAATTATGTTTTTTATCTTGCTCATCTATCCGCCCAAATTTATTTCTTGACAGTAATTTTGCAGGTAGCTTTCTTGCCGTTGGCTTTTACTGTAATGGTTACTTTTCCTGCCTTCTTTGCAGTTACCTTGCCATTCTTGTTTACAGTTGCCACCTTTTGATTGGATGTGCGCCAGGTAACTTTATCACTTGCAGTGATAGGTGTTCTGGTTAATTTAAGCTGAAGGCTCTTCTTCACTTTGAGGGTTGCCTTCTTCTTGTTCAAGGCCATCTTTTTGGTCTTTACATCCTTGGTCTGTACTTTAATTTTACAGCTTGCTGTTGCACCTGACTTCGTTGTTACTGTGATGACCGCTGAACCTTTCTTAACAGCTTTCAGAGTCACTTTACCTTTCTTGACTGTCACCTTAACTACCTTATTGTTGGAAGACTTCCAGCTCTTATAAGAGTCGTTCACATATTTAGCTGTCAGACCCGTAGTATTTGTACCCTTCTTCATTGTCAGAGACTTATAATTCAGGGTAACAGCTCCTACTTTTACGGTACATGTGGCTTTCTTTCCACCTGCTGCCGCAGTGATAACAGCTGTTCCG
>CAJUCK010000066.1:0-238 GCA_910585395.1 uncultured Lachnospiraceae bacterium | reverse complement strand
TGACGCCTGTCACTGTACCTGCATTATTCACAGTGGCAACTCTTGGATCTGAGGAACTCCAAACTACAGTCTTGTTGGTGGCGTCTGCAGGTAAGACCACAGCGTTCAGCTTCAAGGTTTTACCTTTTCCTACGGTTACGCTGGTCTTGTCAAGGGTAATTCCTGTCACTTCTACATTCGCTGGCGGAGCAACAACAGGATCTGTCACCGTTACTTTACATTCTGCTGTCTTGCTTCC
>CAJUCK010000065.1:8176-13334 GCA_910585395.1 uncultured Lachnospiraceae bacterium | reverse complement strand
CGTCGCATTGGTAGTGCGGAGGTCACGGGTCCGATTCCCGTCAGCAGCTTTAAAAAGTCTATAACTGATAAAAGTAATTTGTCAGTTATAGACTTTTTTAGCGCCTGAATCTATCATTTTCAACATTATTTTATCAATCCTTACATTTCTATACCAATCAACAATAAAGCTCTGTATGCGCCTTACAGAACGTCGCAGGGGTATTCTATAATCAAAAAGTGAATAAGACATATCAGATAGGGCGGACTTATCTGGTATGCCTATTTTTTTGCGGGTTTCCTAGTAAGATATGGAAATTAATTTATGCCTGTGGTATGATGAAAAATATTATTAGTAGTGTATAATTTTGGGAATAAAGCCATTGTTCTAAGGAGAATGGCGCGTAAATGGAAAAGAAGAACTTATTTAATACGTTTTCAATTACTTATAGGTGCAACAGAAAGCAGAAAGAGAAGTTGTATGGTTTTGAAATATATGATGAATTAATAGATTTAACCAAAAGGGTAAGTCTATGAAAAATAATACATTAATGGCAATTACATAGGAGGTATTAAGTATGAAGACAATAATATGGGGAAATTACAAGGGCGGTGTTGGGAAAACAACAAGTACATATCAGGTGGCTACTTATTTTGCGCAGCATGAGAAAAAAGTATTGTTGATAGATTTAGACCCTCAGTGTTCTCTGAGTAATATTTGTTGTAGGGGAAATAGTTCAGTATTAAGTGAATATAAAGCTGATTCGGTTTTAAATTATATTATAGAGTTGTATATGAGATATATAAATTCAAAAAATGATTTAGACTTTGAACTTTTATGTGGAAATAAAATTATCTCATTAAGTGATAAATTGGAAAAAATATGTGTAAATATTGGAGGAAAAACGTATCATAACAATCTGTATTTTATTCCGTCAAGTTTAAGTTTTGAGAATTGTAGATTAAATGAATTAGCACAGAGGATGGAAAAGAACATATATAATATTTTCTTGATATATTTATTGATTAGAGATATTGAAGAACTGCATGAGGAATTATATTTCGACTATTTATTTATTGATTGCCCGCCAACAAGTAACATTCTCATTCAAAGTTCCTTTTTAGCGTCTGATTTTTATATTGTTCCAACAATTATAGATGAAATTAGTACAAAGGGCGTTGCAGACTATATTACAGAGATAGAAAAAACCTATATGAAATACATCATGAATGAAAATATAGGAAGTATTTTAATTAATAGTGTATTTGGCAATAAGACAAAACTTATAGGTGTTTTTGAAACTATTTACAAACAAAGAAGAGGATATGCAGATAATAGTGGTCAAATAGTTAGTTTAGACAACAATATTAATAAAATCACAGGTGTTAGATCTATTGTATCTGACGAGAAATATAGAGATTATCGTGATGGAAAAGCGAGTGGTTCTGTTGTGAAGAATATATTTGGTGAATATATAGGTCATAGAGATAACAGATCAGGAGGTGAAAGTATTCCTCAGAATACAAATAAAGGAATACACACCTCGTCCTATGAACCTATATCAGAAGCTATATTTACAATTTTGGAGGATCAAAAATGAATAATTCTGAAAAAATCAAACAAGATCTATTCTATTTGTATGAAGTGTTTTATAATATTAGAGAAAATGAAAAAACCTCATGTTTCTTAGGAACAGAAATATTGAAAAAATTAAAATATAAGCCTGATGAAGTAAAAAAAGTACTCAATATAGAGAGAAATGAAAATAAAAAAGCGAATCAAGGTTTTTCTTCGGAAATATCATTAATTAGTACGCGGGAGCAAGCAGTAAACTACTTTAATGACAATCTGGAACATATTTTTCAGCCAGATATTTCAGAAGCTGAAAAAAATACAATATTAAAGAAAGTGACATCTGAGGAATTAAAGCGTTTATATTACATTATATTTGGTATTACTTGGAAGGGAAAATGTAAAAAGGAAAATATTTTATATAAGATAAAAGAATTTTGCGAAGATGAAAAGAGGACAGTAGATTTGACAAAAAATCTTTATTAGATTAAATTTCACATGCTCTTCACATGCACGGATGATACTGGCCATCCGTGCTTGAAAAGCTTAAAAACATTGATTTTTCAAGGAATATTGAAGGATGTTAGCGTGTCCCATTTCCGTCAGCAGCTAAAGAACCTTGAAAAATCAAGGTTCTTTATGATATTTACTAGACGGTATTTAGTTTTCCAAATAGAGAATATCTTCCACCCCGCAGTCAAGATAACCACAGATTTTTTCTAATATATCAAAACTGATCCGGGTAGTCCTGTTGTGATTGAGATTTCTCAGGGTGTTTGTAGATATTCCAGTATCTTTTGACAGTTTGTTTTGTGATATTCCTTTCTTTTCTAAAAGTTCATTGAGCATCACTTTCATTGATAATCACCCCATTGCTGAATATATGATAGAGTTTTTCCTAAAGCAATTGAATTATACGCTTTTGAGGAGTAAACAATGCTTTTTGGCAGTATATCTCTGCTGTTTCTGGCGGCAGAACTGTTTGATTTTATAAAATCTAATGTATAAAATACGGGAACTCAAAGAAAAATCCTCTTGTATACAAAAAAAATTTGGTTTATAATGGATAAAAAGACTGCAGCGTCTTGTTTAAGCGTGTCCCAGAATCAATCCCGCTTTCTTTGGGAGAATAATATTATGAGCATGTCTTGAAAAGAGCGCAGGAAAGGAGAAAAAAATGAATATATTAGTAGTCAATTGCGGAAGTTCATCCTTGAAATATCAGGTAATTGATTCCGATACGGAGGCAGTGCTGGCAAAGGGCTTATGTGAAAGAATCGGTCTGGACGGCAGACTGGTATACCAGAGAGCAGGCGGCGAGAAGGAAATTACAGATGCGGACATGCCCACACATAAGCAGGCAATCCAGATGGTACTGGATGCGCTGGTGAATCCGAAGACGGGAGCGATAAAGAGCCTGGATGAAATCGGAGCGGTAGGTCACAGAGTAGTGCATGGTGGAGAGAAATTTGCAACTTCTACAATTTTAAACGAGGAAGTGCTCAAGGTGATAGAGGAATGCAATGAATTAGCTCCTCTGCATAATCCGGCAAACTTGATTGGAATCCGCGCATGTCAGGAACTGATGCCAAATGTGCCTATGGTTGGTGTATTTGATACAGCATTCCATCAGACCATGCAGGAGGAAGCTTACTTGTATGGAATCGACTATGATTACTATGAAAAATATAAGATTAGAAGATATGGTTTCCATGGAACCTCTCACAGTTACGTTTCCAAACGTGCAGCAGAGATTGTGGGGAAACCTTATGAGGAATTGAAAACTATTGTCTGCCATCTGGGCAACGGCGCATCCATCTGTGCAGTGAAAAATGGCAAATCCATTGATACGTCCATGGGGCTGACTCCTTTAGAAGGGCTGATTATGGGAACACGTTCTGGAGATATTGATCCTGGCGCCATGGAGTATATTGCCAAGAAAGAAAATCTGGATCTGGAAGGAGTAATGGATATTCTGAATAAGAAGTCCGGAGTACAGGGATTATCTCATATTTCCAGTGATTTCCGGGATCTGGAAGCAGCGGCAGAGAAAAATGACCATGCAGGAATCCGAGCTCTCAGTACGTTTATTTATCGTGCAGCCAAATATGTAGGCGCATACACAGCAGCTATGAACGGCGTAGATGTGATCTGTTTCACCGCAGGTGTGGGAGAAAATGGACCCAATACCAGAAAAGGTATCTGCAATTATCTCGGTTACCTGGGTGTGGAGCTGGATGATAAGGCAAATGAGGTGCATGGAGAGGAAACGATTATCTCCACACCCAATTCTAAAGTGACAGTGATCTGTCTGCCTACAAATGAAGAGCTTGCAATTGCAAGGGAGACGGAAGCGCTGGTTTTAAAGTAATACTTTGAATTTTCTGGTAAATTTCAGTATTGACAAACCATAGATTGCTATGTATAATATATCGAGTGTGGATAGGAGACTGCCATGAGAGTAGAATTAGCAGACATAATTTCCTGTGAAAATAAGGAAATATCCAAGCAGGTAGAAATTGAACTGATGTCCTTTGATTCCAAATTGGGACGGTTTCCCATTGTGAAGAAAACACCTTTTGAACTGAAGTTTGTCAATGAGAATAATAAGCGGCTGCTTATTCAGGGCGAGACGGAGGTTACAATTGCAATTCCGTGCGGTCGTTGTCTGGAAGATGTAGACAGTGAATTCTTTATTGCGATAGATAAGGAGATTGACCTTACTGGCAGTGATGCGGAGAACAGCATGGAAGGATTAAACTACATGATAGGAACCAATCTGGATGTAGATCAACTTATTTTTGGAGAAATTTTGGTGAGTTGGCCAATGAAGGTTCTGTGCAGAGAGGATTGCAAAGGCATCTGTAAACGGTGCGGAGCTAATCTGAATATGGCAGAATGTCAGTGCCAGAAAACAGAGCCTGATCCAAGAATGGCAGCAATCCAGGATATTTTTAACAAATTTAAGGAGGTGTGACCATGTCTATATGTCCAAAAAATAAATCTTCCAAAGGAAGAAGAGATAAGAGAAGAGCAAACTGGAAAATGACTGCTCCGACTTTGGTAAAATGCAGTAAGTGCGGGGAATTGATGATGCCCCATAGAGTCTGCAAGAACTGCGGAAGCTACAACAAAAAAGAGATTATCCCTCAGGATTAATCAAATGAGCCTCTCCATTACCGGGGAGGCTTTTTTATCTTATTACATTTTACATTTTGACAGTCTAATCCGGTAAGATAAAAAGGATGCTCCTTTGCTTGGAAGAACATTTAAATATAAAAATATTTAGAATCAATGTATTGTGTGAAGGGAAATCAAGGATATAGCGAATAAAATAATAACTTATAAAGAGAGAGGAATCTGGAAATGAATATTTTTAATTACGATGGCGGGATTATGAGAGCTGTCAATAAATTTACAGACTGCATATTTTTAAGTATTTTGTTTTTGATATGCTGTATACCAGTTTTTACCATTGGGACGGCGGCGGCGTCCTTATATTACACTGCATATAAGGTGCTGCGTGGTGACAGAGGCTATATTTTTCGGGATTATATGGAAGCGTTTCGCGATAATTTTAAACAGACGGCGCCAGTCTGGCTGCTGA
>CAJUCK010000065.1:0-8166 GCA_910585395.1 uncultured Lachnospiraceae bacterium | reverse complement strand
TTGGTCGATTTTGGCTGCCGACTGGAGCATTATACAGCAGTTTGCCCAAAATGAAAGTTTTCTGAGTATTCTGACAGCAGTGCTTATTATAGGAATGTCTGTGCTGCTTGCATGGATGTCCTATCTGTTCCCCTATATGGCAAGATTTGAAAATACAAGAAAGCAGTCTATGAAAAATGCAGTTTTAATGGCGGCGGCACATCTTCCTATGACAATTCTAATGCTGGCTCTGATGGCGGCGGCGGTATTTTTATTTTACATGGCTCCGCCCCTTATTCTGCTTCTTCCAGCTGTTTATGCCTGGATTCAGAGCTTTATTCTGGAACGGATTTTCCGCAGATATATGACAGAAGAGGAACGGGCCAAGGAAGAAGAACTGGAACAGGAGAGAGGAAATTAGCACAGATATTATTTTTCTGTTGATTTCTGGTATTAGTTATAGTATATTCTTAGAGAGGCATTAGCAAAAAAAGGAAAATCTTTCTGGTTTTGTGCCGTAAGGAGGAAATTTCATGGAGGAAATGGTAAAAGTAGCAGTAGATGCTATGGGCGGGGATTATGCACCTACGGAAATGGTAAAAGGTGTGGTTGATGCTGTTACGCTGCGTCAGGATATCAAAGTATATCTGGTCGGACAGCAGGATATCATCAAAGAAGAGCTTGCAAAACATTCTTATCAGGGTTCAGGCATTGAAGTGATTCATGCTCCTGAGGTGATTGAAACAGCGGAACCGCCAGTGATGGCAATCCGCAGAAAGAAGCAGTCATCCATTGTGGTAGGAATGAACATGGTGAAAGAGAAGAAGGCGGACGCATTTGTGTCTGCAGGAAGCTCTGGGGCCATTCTGGTAGGAGGACAAGTTATTGTCGGCAGGATCAAAGGCGTGGAACGTCCTCCGCTGGCGCCATTAATTCCCACAGAGAAAGGGGTTTCCCTGCTTGTTGACTGTGGTGCGAATGTGGACGCCAGGGCATCCCATCTGGTGCAGTTTGCTAAAATGGGTTCCATTTATATGGAAAACGTGCTGCAGGTAAAGAATCCCAGAGTTGCTGTTGTTAATATCGGAGCTGAAGAAGAGAAGGGAAATGCACTTGTGAAAGAAACATTTCCGCTGCTGAAGAATTGTCCGGATATCAATTTTGTGGGAAGCATTGAAGCCAGAGATATTCCTCATGGAGAAGCAGACGTGATTGTCTGCGAGGCATTTGTGGGAAATGTAATTCTCAAGCTGTATGAGGGCGTGGGGGCTACGTTTTTAAGTATGGTGAAGAAAGGAATGCTTGAAAATCTCAGGAGTAAGATCGGAGCATTGCTGGTAAAGCCTGCGTTGAAGAAAACCATGAAAGGTTTTGATGCCAGTGAGTATGGTGGAGCGCCTCTTTTGGGACTGAATGGGCTTGTGGTCAAAACTCATGGAAGTTCCAAAGCAAAGGAAGTAACCAACTCTATTATTCAATGTGTTACTTTTAAAGAACAGGAAATCAATGAAAAAATCAGAAGAAATATTGGAACCTCTCCTGTGGAAGGCCAGGAGTAAGGAGCAAAAGCGGACGTGGAAATACTCCGCTGGGCGGGTTTTCAGTGATGAAAAATGTATGAATTGGAGGAAATCATGGAATTTGAAAAACTGAAAAAAATCATTGCAGAGGTATTGAACGTTGACGTGGAAGAGATCACAATGGATACTACATTCGTAGATGATCTGGGCGCAGATTCTCTGGATATTTTCCAGATTATCATGGGACTGGAAGAAGAATTTGATATTGAAATTGCCAACGAGGAAGCAGAGAAGATTGTAACAGTAGGCGATGCAGTAGAACAGATTAAAAATGCGCTGAATTAGTATTTAATTGAATGGCAGTGATAAAAGGATAAGGGTGTCTGAAAGAAAGTTTAAATGTCTCTTTTAGCTGCCCTTATTTAAATGCAAGCGCATTTTTTCTGTAATATGTGAAGTATGAAAGGTAAAGGATATGAAATTGCAGAAAGAATTTGAAGAAAAGATAGGTTATAAGTTTCAGAATAGAAAGCTGCTGTGCCAGGCATTGACCCACAGTTCCTATGCCAATGAACGCCATTTGGGGAGACAGGCAGATAATGAACGGCTGGAATTTCTGGGAGACGCAGTGCTTGAAATTGTTTCCAGTGAATTTTTGTACCACAGATATCCAAATTATCCAGAAGGAGAACTCACAAGGCTTCGGGCAAGCATGGTTTGTGAACCTACCCTTGCTTTCTGCACCAGAGAACTGAATCTGGGAAAATACCTTCTTCTTGGAAAAGGAGAAGACCAGACTGGGGGCAGAGAGCGGAAGTCCATTTTATCGGATGCTTTGGAAGCGGTGATTGGAGCAGTTTATCTGGACGGTGGTTTTGCTAGTGCAAAAGAGTTTATTTTTCGCTTTGTGTTAAATGATATTGAGCATAAACAGCTCTTTTTTGATAGCAAGACTATCCTGCAGGAAGTAGTACAGGGGAATTATGATGAACAGCTTCAGTATTTTCTGGTCAGTGAAGAAGGTCCGGATCATGATAAGAAATTTTTGGTAGAGGCAAGGATTGGGAATACTGTATATGGGCAGGGAACAGGCAGAACGAAGAAGAGTGCGGAACAGGAGGCTGCCTATCAGACGCTGTTGAAATTAAAACATCAGCTCCCACAGAATAATGGAGGGAGTACATGTATTTAAAAAGTATTGAGGTCCATGGTTTTAAATCTTTTGCAAATAAAATTCTTTTTGAATTCCATAATGGAATCACTGGAATTGTGGGTCCGAATGGAAGTGGGAAGAGCAATGTGGCAGATGCAGTACGCTGGGTGTTAGGAGAGCAGAGAGCGAAGCAGCTTAGAGGCGCCAGCATGCAGGATGTTATTTTTTCAGGGACAGAGAGCCGGAAACCGCTGAGTTATGCCTATGTGGCAATCACTTTGGATAACAGTGACCGTCAGTTGAATGTAGACTATAATGAAGTGACAGTGGCGCGCCGGGTATACCGTTCTGGTGAGAGTGAATATCTATTAAATGGCACAGCCTGCCGTTTGAAAGATGTCAACGAGCTGTTTTATGATACAGGTATCGGTAAAGAAGGATATTCTATTATCGGACAGGGGCAGATTGAGAAAATTTTAAGTGGAAAACCAGAGGAACGGCGGGAGCTCTTTGATGAGGCGGCAGGAATCGTGAAATATAAGCGGAGAAAAGCCACGGCTCAGAAGAAGCTGGAAGATGAACGCCAGAATCTTGTGCGCGTCAATGATATTCTGGCAGAACTGGAGAAGCAGGTAGGACCACTGGAACGCCAGGCAGAGAAAGCAAAAATATACCTGAGAAAGAGAGAGGAATTAAAAACTTATGACGTAAATATGTTCCTAATGGATATGGAACGGATGCAGGAACAATCTAAGGAACTGGAAGAAAAAATTCAGATTGTGGATCATGATTTAAAAGAATCCAACAGCTCCTATCACAGTATCAAAGCGGAATATGAGCAGATGGAACAGAGCATGAAGGAAAAAGATGAAGAACTGGCAGTTCTTAGGGAAGAGTTGGGGAATACAACCGTCCTTAAGGGGAAGCTGGAAGGTCAGATTAATGTCTTAAAGGAACAGATTCATGCTTTGCAGCAGAGTGAAGAACATTTTCAGACGCGTCAGGAGGAAATTAACAGAGATAAGTCAGAACGGGCAGAGCAGCAGAAGAGATTTCAGAAAGAACTTGCCCAGGCAAACGACCTGCTGAAATCTGTGGAAGAACAAAAGAGCAACGTGATGGCTCGGTATCAGGAAATTCAAGAGGAAATTGCCCGCTGCAGCCGTGGAATGGAAGACGGCAAGAACGAGATGATTGAGCTTTTGAACAGCAAAGCTTCCACCAAAGCAAGACAACAGCGCTATGATACCATGCGAGAACAGGCGAATATTCGCAGAGCGCAGCTCAGTAAACGCTTGCTGGAGCAGAAAAGCGAAGAGGAAGAGCTGCAGTTTATGGTGGAAGAATGTGAAGAAAAATACCAGCAGGCAAAAGAACATTACCTGGAACTGCAGGAGCAGGAACAAAAACTGGTGCAGAAGAATCAGGAATGGCAAAAGAAGCAGGCAGAGACAGGGAAATCATTGGAACAGGCTACTGCACAGTATCACAGAGAACAGTCCAGGCTGGAATCGCTGATAAATATTGCAGAACGGTATGACGGTTATGGAAATTCCATTCGGCGGGTCATGGAGAAGAAAAGCACAGAGCCTGGACTTTTGGGCGTTGTAGCAGATTTGATTCAGGTGGACAAGCAGTATGAAATTGCGATTGAGACAGCTTTGGGAGGAAGTATTCAGAATATTGTCACCAGCGATGAAGTGACAGCAAAGAAGATGATTGAATATCTGAAAAAGAATCGTTTTGGCCGGGCAACGTTTCTGCCTTTAACCAGTGTGGGAAAGAAAATGCCTCAGATAAATCAGGCAGCATTAAAAGAGCCAGGAGTAATCGGCATGGGCAGTGAGCTGGTCCAGGCAGACAGCAGGTTTACAGGGTTAAAAACGTATCTCCTGGGCAGAACATATGTCGTAGACACCATTGATCATGCCGTTGCCCTTGCACGAAAATATCAATATAGTTTAAGGATTGTGACTCTGGAAGGAGAATCTTTAAATCCTGGCGGTTCCATGACAGGCGGCGCTTTTAAAAATACCAGCAATCTGCTGGGGAGAAAACGTGAAATTGAAGATTTGCAGAACTCTGCAGAAGCAGTAAAAGCTGCCATTGAAAAGCACCAGAATTATCTGGAAGAAATTCGGACTGCAAGAGAGCTATTGAAAGATGAGGCAGAGCAGATCCGGGAGAATTTAAAACAGGCGATGCTTACCCAGAATACAGAGAAAATGAATCTGAACCGCGTAAAGGAACAAAAAGAAGAAAATGACAGTCAGTTTTCCAGTCTCCAGATGGAGAGCCGGGAACTGGAATATCAGTTAAAGGAAATCAGTGAAAACTGTGCGCTGATACAGCAGGAGATTCAGGAGGCAGACCGAAGAGAGAAGGAAATTGAAGAAGAGAACAGGAATCTTCAGCAGATTTTAGACAGACAGAACCGCCTGGCAGAGGAGAGCCAGGGAGCTGTCTCTAAGGTGCAGCTGGAGGAAGCAAACCTTATTCAGAAGGTGAATTTCCTGAAAGAAAACATTTCCCGCCTTCAGGGAGAATTAAAGAAACTGGAGGCAGATTTTGTGGCAGCAAAGCAGGAGAAAGACGATTCCAATTCAGATGCAGCGAAAAAACAGCAGGATATTGAAGAGCTCAGCAGGACAATTGAAGCGTCCGCAGCTGCGCATGAGCAGATTGAGAAAAAAATATCTGAAAGCGAGAAGAACCGGGAGGAAATGTCACAAAAATATAGAGGATTTTTCCAGAAGCAGGAAGAATTTTCCAAGCGTATCAACGATCTGGACAAAGAACAGTACCGTTTGAACAGTCAGAAAGAAAAACTTCAGGAACAGACAGATAATCAGAGCAATTATATGTGGGAAGAGTATGAACTCACACTGCACAATGCCATGGAACTTCGGAATCAGGAATATAACAATCCCTCAGAATTGAAAAAGATGATTGCAGAGATTAAAAACGAAATCCGCAAATTAGGAGATGTGAATGTCAATGCCATTGAGGATTTCCGAAGTTTGTCAGAACGGTATGTATTTATGAAAACTCAGCATGACGACCTGGTGGAAGCAGAGAAGACTCTTCTGGATATTATTGAGGAACTGGATGTGGGAATGCGAAAGCAGTTTATGGAGAAGTTTACTCAGATACAGACAGAATTCAATAAAGTGTTCAAAGAGCTGTTCGGCGGCGGAAAAGGAACTTTGGAACTGGTGGAGGATGAAGATATTCTGGAATGCGGAATACGGATTATTGCTCAGCCTCCAGGCAAAAAGCTGCAGAATATGATGCAGATGTCTGGAGGTGAGAAATCATTGACAGCAATTTCCCTTTTGTTTGCCATACAGAATTTAAAACCTTCTCCCTTTTGCCTGTTAGACGAGATTGAGGCGGCTTTAGATGATTCAAATGTGGGGCGGTTTGCAAAATATCTGCATAAGCTGACGAAAAACACACAGTTTATTGTGATAACGCATAGAAGGGGAACTATGGAGGCGGCAGACCGTCTCTACGGAATTACCATGCAGGAGAAGGGAGTCTCCACGCTGGTATCAGTAAATCTGATTGAAGAGGATTTAGAACAGTAGGAAGGAAGTGAAATTATGGCAGAAGAAAAGAAAGGATTTTTCAGGCGCCTGGTACAGGGACTGACCAAAACAAGAGATAACATTGTCTCGGGAATTGATTCTATTTTCAGCGGTTTTTCCAAAATAGATGATGAGTTTTACGAAGAAATAGAAGAAATTCTTATTATGGGAGATTTGGGAATTCATGCCACTACAGAAATTATTGAGAATTTAAAACGGAAAGTGAAGGAACAGCATATCAAGGAGCCTGGAGCCTGCAAGGAACTTCTCATTTCCAGTATCAAAGAACAGATGGATGTGGGTGAGACGGCCTACCGGTTTGAGCAGGAAAAATCTGTGGTGCTGGTAATCGGAGTTAATGGAGTGGGAAAGACTACTTCTGTAGGCAAACTTGCTGGAAAGCTGAAAGATCAGGGGAAGAGAGTGGTTCTCGCAGCAGCAGATACTTTTCGGGCGGCGGCAGGAGAACAGCTTGGCGAATGGGCAAACCGTGCTGGAGTGGAGATGATCGGCGGCCAGGAGGGTGCAGATCCCGCTTCTGTGGTTTATGATGCAGTGGCGGCTGCAAAAGCAAGAAATGCAGACGTCCTGCTCTGTGATACGGCAGGGCGGCTTCATAACAAGAAAAATCTTATGCAGGAGCTTAAGAAAATTCATCGTATTTTGGAAAAAGAATATCCTGATGCTTTTCGGGAGACATTAGTGGTTCTGGACGGAACCACAGGTCAGAATGCACTGTCACAGGCAAAACAGTTTTCAGAAGTGGCAGATATCACAGGCATTATTTTGACAAAGATGGACGGAACCGCAAAAGGCGGCATTGCAGTGGCCATTCAGTCAGAGATGGGGATTCCCGTAAAATATATTGGTGTGGGAGAAACCATTGATGATCTGCAGAAGTTTGATTCGGAACAGTTTGTCAATGCGTTGTTCGCTAGAGACGAAGAGACAGCATAATCAGGAAGGCAGAAGAAAGAACAGGAGAGTGAGAAAGATGCTGACATTGGATAAATTTGAAGAGGCAAGCAGGATTGTAAAGGAGGTAACACTGGAAACAAAGCTGGTGTACAGTGACTACTTAAGTGATCTGACAGAAAATAAAGTATATTTGAAACCAGAAAATATGCAGTTTACCGGAGCATATAAGGTGCGTGGATCTTACTATAAAATTAGTACCCTGACAGAAGAAGAGCGGGAAAAAGGGCTGATTACTGCTTCTGCAGGAAATCATGCACAGGGAGTCGCTTATGCTGCAAAGTGCTTCGGGGTTAAGGCAACCATTGTTATGCCTACGACTACACCTTTGATCAAGGTAAACCGCACCAAAGGCTATGGCGCAGAGGTGGTATTGTACGGAGATGTTTATGATGAGGCGTGCAATAAGGCTTATGAACTGGCGGAGAAACATGGGTATACCTTTATTCATCCCTTTGACGATCTTGCAGTTGCCACTGGACAGGGAACCATTGCTATGGAGATTTTCAAAGAACTTCCACTGGTAGAATATATTCTGGTTCCCATAGGAGGGGGCGGGCTTGCCACTGGAGTATCTACCCTCGCCAAGCTTTTAAATCCTAAGATAAAAGTGATTGGCGTGGAGCCGGCAGGTGCCAGCTGTATGCAGGCTTCTTTTGAGGCTGGAAAAGTAGTGACTCTGCCGGGAGTCAGCACCATAGCAGACGGTACGGCTGTGAAAACTCCGGGAGAAAATATTTTTCCTTATATTCAAGAGAATCTGGATGGAATTATTACTGTGGAAGACGATGAACTGGTGGTGGCGTTTCTGGATATGGTGGAAAACCATAAAATGGTCGTAGAAAATTCTGGTCTTCTCACGGTTGCGGCTCTCCGGCATCTAAATGTGAAAAATAAGCGCGTAGTGTCTATTTTAAGCGGCGGCAATATGGATGTGATTACCATGTCT
>CAJUCK010000064.1:9334-13492 GCA_910585395.1 uncultured Lachnospiraceae bacterium | reverse complement strand
ATCCTTTTCTATCGCCTGTATGGCGGCTGTCATCGTCTCGTTGTGCTGCCTCATTTTCTCTGCTTCCTGATTGATTTTCTCTGCTGCTTCTTGTAACTTTTTATCTTTTGGAGCCTGTTCCAGTGCCTGATTCATGGCTTTCTGCGCCTCAAAATAGCTGTTTCCCTCTGTATAGTACTCTGCCTGCTGCTGATATTTCTCTGCTGCTTCTCTCTGCTCTTCTTTGGTACAGCCGGTAAGGAACATCATTGCAAATACTGCAAGGATACCTGCGGCAACTCTGCTCAGTTTCTCCATGCTTCTGCTTCCAATCACTACCTCTGTTCCGAATATTCAGTTACATCTATCAATCTTTTTCATCAAAAATGCAGTCTATTTTTCCAAACGATGACTTCCTCCAATCTGCAGTTATCTACTTTCTCAATTCAGCAATAATCTCATTTTTCAATTCCAGTCCCATATCCTTCATACGTCTGCTTGCAGACGGTGAAGCCATCACGCTTGCCAGAAGTTTTGACGCCACCTCATATTTCTTAAAATGAAATGCCATATAAGCAAGAAGATAGTCCAAAGTACTCTGTTCCATTCCGCACATTGGGAACATCTCTTTGGAAACCGCCTTCAAAAAGCCTTCGTATGCCTGCTGGTAAAAAACTTCTTCTTCCTTTAGACATTCCTCTTTTGCCGCTTTTTCTTCCGGCTTGCCTTCCGGCATAGTCTCTGCCTTTCCACGCAGCAGCCATGCAATCTTTAAACAGGTATATGCCTTCTCACTATCTTTTCCTTTTTTCACCACAGTATTCATCAAAGACAATTTATAGCGGTCAATGGCCTCATCATAAGTGTAAGATGACTTCTGCAGTTCATTTTTGCCCTGAAAATTGCTGGCAATCTGCTCTCGTATCAGTTTCTCCTGAGTTGGCATAATCTGGTCAAAATAACGGTTCATGGCAGTATAGCCGCAATTGGGACAGGATGTAATATCATATTTCAGCGTATCAATATACTGAAACCTGGGTCTTAAATCTCTATCAGGCTCTAGCCGTTTCACTCTTCCGTTTTTTACCACCTTGGTCTTAAATACCTGATCACACACCTTACAACGTACACTTTTTTCCAGAAGAAATTCTTCCTCTGAGGGAACCTTTTCTTCAACAGGTTTTCCCTCTTCTTTTCTGCCCTCTTCTTTCTGGTCATCATCAAACAGATTCACGGAATCTGTAGATTTCAAACCGAATTTTTCTAATCCTGAAAATATATTCATGGCACTCTTCCTCCTCTTGGCGCTACTTGTTCTGTACTGGCAGTTTATAAGAACTCTTTAAAGATACTATTCTGTTAAATACCAAAGCATTCTCTTTGGAATCTTTGGCATCTGCACAGAAAAATCCCTGTCTCACAAACTGATAGCTGTCATATGGTTCTGCCTCTGCCAGCGCAGGTTCTATATAGCAATCTTTTAAAACGGTCAGCGAATTAGGATTCAGATTGAGGCTGCCGTCTTCCTTGTTATACACCCCTTTTTCTTCATCCACAAGATTTTCATACAGCCGCACCTCACACTTTTTGGCAAAGGGCGCCGGAACCCAGTGAATGGTTCCTTTGACCTTCCTTCCAGTAAAACCGCTTCCTGCTTTCGTCTCTGGGTCATAAGTACAATGTACTTCTATGATATTTCCATCTTCATCTTTTACAAAACTCTCACACTTCACAAAATAAGCGTGCATGAGACGCACTTCATTTCCTGGAAATAATCGAAAATATTTCTTTGGAGGCTCCTCCATAAAATCTTCCCGCTCAATATACAATTCTCTGCTGAAAGGAACCTGTCTGCTGCCCAGCTCTTCATTTTCCAGATTATTTGCAGCATCCAAATATTCTACCTCTCCTTCTGGATAGTTGTCAATCACCAATTTCAAAGGATTCAGCACGGCCATCATTCTCGGACGGCTCAATTTCAGGTCTTCGCGTATACAGTACTCCAGCATGGCATAATCCACAGAACTGTTTGCCTTTGACACACCGCAGAGTTCCACAAACTTCTGAATAGATTTTGGGGTAAATCCCCGTCTGCGCAGAGCTGCAATAGAAACCAGCCGCGGATCGTCCCAGCCGTCTACAATTCCATCTTCCACCAACTTCTTAATATAACGCTTGCCTGTCACCACATTTGTAAGATATAATTTTGCAAATTCAATCTGCTTGGGCGGGTTTTCATACTCCAGCTCCCGGACCACCCAGTCATACAGAGGTCTGTGGTCTTCAAATTCCAGCGTACAGATAGAATGGCTGATGCCCTCTATAGCGTCTTCTATCGGATGTGCAAAATCATACATAGGATAAATACACCACTGATTTCCGGTATTGTGATGGGTCATATGAGCGACTCGGTACAAGATTGGATCTCTCATATTGATATTGGGAGACGTCATATCAATTCTTGCCCGGAGCACCATGGCCCCGTCCTCATATTTCCCTTCTTTCATCTCTTCGAATAATCTCAGATTCTCTTCTATGCTTCTTCCTGCTGCCGGATCTTCCTTTCCAGGTTCTGTCAGTGTTCCTCTGTACTCCCGAATTTGCTCTGCATTCAGCTCAGATACATATGCTTTTCCTTTTTTTATCAGCTTCACAGCAGCCTCGTACATCTGTTGAAAATAATCAGATGCAAAAAACAGGCGGTCTTCCCAGTCTGCTCCCAGCCACTCAATGTCCTCTTTGATGGAATCTACAAACTCCGTCTTTTCTTTGGTAGGATTTGTATCATCAAAACGCATATGAAACTTGCCATGGTATTTCTCCGCCAGTCCATAATTTAATAGAATAGACTTTGCATGTCCAATATGAAGATAACCATTCGGTTCCGGTGGAAAACGTGTTCGAACCGTTTCACAATGTCCTTCCTTAAGATCTTCTTCAATAATCTGTTCAATAAAATTTCTGGAAACTGTCTCGTTTTCCATCTGTGTTCCTCCTGGTTTACAAATATTCTAAAATTCTTAATAAAAGGGCGTTTGGAAAGCGAGTCTTTCAAACGCCCTTATGAATCATTATAAATTGTAATCTCCTATTTGTCAATGAAACTTAACCTATCATATCATCCTGTCAGCTCCGTTTTATATGCTCATGGGTAAACAGATGATCCTGGCAGTATTCATAATTCCCGTCGCATTTTGAACAGAAACGAAATTCCAATTCTGCCCCATCATTTTCCGTTCTTCCACAGATTGCACATTTATGTTTGGTAACTCCCTGAGACTGGCGCATCTGCTGCCTGTAAACCTGTTTCCGATGAATCTCTCTGGGAGAAATTCTCTGATAATTTCTGGTGCTGAAAAAGAAAATCAGGAAATTCAAAAGTGACGCAAGTATTGCCACCCTGCCCGCCCAATTGCTTACGATAAAAGAAAACACCATCCACACGGCATCTACAATTCCAAGCCATTTTGCCTTAAACGGAATAATGAAATACAGCCTGAATTCCACATTCGGAAAGATTGACGCAAACGCCAGAAAGAGTGACATCGTCACGTATTCTGTACTAAAATAAGAACCAATCCCCACTACTGGAATTCCAGTAGAAACCATATAAACCACATACAGAAAGAACGCTCCCAGGATCGTAAACAAAAGACCGCCAAACAGATAGACATTGTAGCGGAAAGTTCCAATAGCCTGCTCAATAGACGTCCCTATAAAATAATAACAGGACAGAAAAAAGATCAAAAAAAGAATATTGACTGCCGGAGGAATTAATATCCAGGATACAAGCCGCCAGACCTGTCCCCGAAGAATCAGGTATGGTTCCATTGTCAGCATATTCTGCGCGCTCGGCATAGTATACTGTATGATAAATCCCAGCACCCATGCACCAATCAGCCAGAAAGTCAGATTAGGAATTGCAAATCTGCCGAATTTCCGTTCCATTTTATTCAGAAAATTCATAATGCACCTCTCTCAATTTTATTCCTGCAGACAGCAAACAGATCTATGCACTTATGCAGATATCTGATGTATGCCGCAAGGTTGTTAAGCGCCTAGGGCGCTTATTCAGCAAGGACCGAAACAACGTATAGACAATACCCCGCTGATTGCGGCGGGGCTGTCGGCTGCTTTCATTATAAATTTTCTCTCCGGCTTTGTCAACGAATGGGAACC
>CAJUCK010000064.1:8990-9324 GCA_910585395.1 uncultured Lachnospiraceae bacterium | reverse complement strand
GTCGTTCCAGTCTTCTCCGTCGTTCCAGTCTTCTCTGTCGTTCCAGTCTTCTCCGTCATCTCTGCCATCCCAGTCTTCTCCGTCATTCCAGTCATTTCTGTCATTCCAGTCTCCGCTCTCATCCTGGTCGTTCCAATCATTTATATCCCCGTATTCCTGCCGTTCTCCTGCCCCTACATTCCTAGGCTGTATCGTCGCCGGAATACAGAGTTCATCCCCAATCTGCAGATTATATACATCCACAAATGGATTAGCAAACATCAATTGACCTACGCTTACATGGTATCGTTTTCCCAATTGATAAAGGGTATCTCCCTTTTGTATGACATGGATA
>CAJUCK010000064.1:1880-8980 GCA_910585395.1 uncultured Lachnospiraceae bacterium | reverse complement strand
TGCAGGGTCCTCCTGGAAAGATAGGGCCAATGGGAATAGGTATAATTCGAGCCATATTTGTTTTCCTCCATATTCTGTTATATCACATCCTTTGCTGTTATTATATTCCGGTTTCGAAAAACGGTTCTATTTGATCTTTCCACTACTGTTCTATTTTTCTCTTTCACGCATATATTGAATCAATGATTTCCAAACTTCTATCGTCACAATTTCACAAAGAAACATGAAAAATTATCATATAGATTCTAAACATTCTATAAAATCTGCAAAATGAATTGTTTTTTGCAATTTACTGTCGTATAATAAACGTTGCTTGATTTCAGAGCTACATTTTAATAGGAAGAAATTGTAAAAAATCCGCATATTTCGGCAGGCGCTGAGACAAGCAGCCATGAGTTTTGTGCAAAAAGGCGCACAGAATGGAGGAAATAATATGAAAAGACAAAATTTACACCGGCTGGGCATGGTCTTTGCTGATTATGAAAGACATTTCGCAAATATCCGGGAGACTCTTTCCGATTTACTCTCAAAGGCACAGGATGCTCTTGGAAATATATTATTATCACCAGTAATTACTGGTTCCGGAGGACTATCCCTTGCAAAACACCTGGAAACCCCTTTTGTGCAGGAGGTTATTGCTGTCTCCAGCGCATTACAGGACTATGCTCCCCAGACAGACGTTGCCATTGAACTGGGCGGCGAAGACGCAAAGATTATCTATTTTGAAGGCGGAAATGTAGAACAGCGGATGAACGGCATCTGCGCTGGGGGAACTGGTTCTTTTATTGACCAGATGGCCTCCCTGCTTCAGACAGATGCAACTGGGCTGAATACTTATGCCAAAAATTATAAGGCGATCTATCCTATCGCGGCACGCTGCGGTGTATTTGCCAAATCTGATATCCAACCTCTGATTAACGAAGGAGCTTCCAAAGAAGACCTGTCCGCCTCTATCTTCCAGGCAGTCGTAAACCAGACAATTTCCGGCCTTGCCTGCGGAAAACCCATACGAGGACATGTTGCCTTTTTAGGCGGTCCGCTGCATTTTCTGTCAGAGTTAAAAGAATCCTTTATCCGCACTTTAAAACTGGATCAGGAACACATCATAGCGCCAGAGCACTCCCATCTCTTTGCAGCTATAGGGTCTGCTCTGAACTATAAACCAGAAGTCTCCATAGATCTGAGAGGTATCTTAGAAAAACTCTCTTCTGAAATACATATGGAATTTGAAGTAGAACGCATGGAACCATTGTTTTCAAACCAGGAAGAATACTTGAGATTCCAGAAACGCCACAGCAGGCACCATGTCCTGACCAGCCAGCTGTCTACTTACCAGGGCAATTGTTATCTTGGCATTGACGCTGGTTCCACCACCACTAAAGTGGCTCTTGTCGGAGAAGACGGTTCTCTGCTGTACTCCTTTTACAGCAGCAACAACGGCAATCCTCTTGCAACTGCGACACTGTCTCTCCGGGAAATCTATGATTTGCTGCCAGAAGGCGCCAGAATTGTTCATTCCTGTTCTACTGGATATGGTGAGGCGCTGCTGAAATCTGCTTTCATGCTGGACGAAGGAGAAGTGGAAACGGTTGCCCATTATTATGCTGCTGCTTTCTTCAATCCAGAGGTGGACTGTATTCTGGATATCGGCGGCCAGGATATGAAATGCATCAAAATCAAGAATCAGACTGTAGACAGTGTCCAATTAAATGAGGCTTGTTCCTCTGGCTGCGGCTCCTTTATTGAAACCTTTGCCAAATCACTGAACTATTCTGTAGAAGACTTTGCGCAAGCCGCGCTGTTTGCTGAACATCCCATTGATCTTGGCACCCGCTGCACTGTATTTATGAATTCCAAGGTAAAGCAGGCACAGAAAGAAGGGGCTGAAGTAGCTGATATCTCAGCAGGACTAGCTTACTCCGTCATTAAAAACGCCCTCTTCAAGGTAATCAAGGTCAGTGATGCCCGTGAATTAGGAAAACATATTGTCGTGCAGGGCGGAACTTTCTACAACGACGCCGTTCTCAGAAGTTTTGAAAAAATATCAGGCTGTGACGCCGTACGCCCGGATATTGCAGGCATCATGGGTGCATTCGGCGCTGCGCTCATCGCAAGAGAACGATATGAAGACAACCCTGACACCACCATGCTCTCCATACAGGAGATTGAAAACCTTGAGGTAGAAACAAAATTATCCCGGTGTCAAGGCTGCACCAACCACTGCCTGCTGACCATCAATCATTTTTCAAAAAACCGCAGCTTTATCACTGGAAACCGCTGTGAAAAAGGACTGGGCAAGGAAAAAAGCAAAGAGAAAATCCCCAACCTCTTTGCATATAAGAACCGCCGCCTTTTTAATTACAGTCCCCTTCCCAAAGATGCAGCAGTCCGCGGCACCGTAGGTATTCCACGTGTACTGAATATGTACGAAAATTACCCTTTCTGGGCGATATTTTTCCGTACTCTAAAATTTCGTACCTTGCTGTCTCCCCAGTCCACTCGGAATATTTATGAACTGGGTATTGAATCCATTCCCAGCGAATCGGAGTGCTACCCTGCCAAACTGGCACACGGCCATGTGTCCTGGCTGATAAAAAACCAGGCAGATTTCATTTTCTATCCTTGTATTCCCTACGAGAGAAATGAATTCCCTGACGCCAGCAACCACTACAACTGTCCCATTGTCACTTCCTATTCTGAAAATATTAAGAACAATGTAGATGAGATTACCTCAGGCAAAGTACGTTTTTTGAATCCTTTTATGTCCTTTGCCTCCAAAGAGGTGCTTGCCAAACAGCTCATACAGGTGTTTTCCCAGGAATTTTCTATTCCCAGGGAAGAAATAACTGCTGCCGTAGAGGCTGGCTGGCTGGAACTGGCACATATGCGCCAAGATATACAGCGCAAAGGGGAAGAAACCCTGAAATATATGGAAGCTTCTGGTCATCGGGGCATTGTGCTTGCCGGACGTCCCTACCACACAGATCCAGAAATCAACCATGGAATTCCAGAATTGATTAACTCATATGGAATTGCCGTGCTCACTGAGGATTCTATCTCTCATCTGGAAAAAGTAGAACGTCCTCTGATGGTAATGGACCAGTGGATGTACCACTCCAGGCTCTATGCCGCCGCAAATTTTGTTAAAACAAGAGATGACCTGGACCTGATTCAGCTTAATTCTTTTGGCTGCGGACTGGACGCTGTCACAACTGACCAAGTGAACGACATTCTGTCTAAATCAGGCAAAATCTACACCTGCCTGAAAATTGATGAAGTTAACAATCTTGGAGCGGCACGCATCCGCATCCGTTCCCTGCTGTCAGCGCTGCGGGTAAAAGAAAAGCAGAAAAAATCCCGTACCATTACGCCCTCCAGCTACAAACGAGTGATATTTACCGAAGAAATGCGCAAACATTACACGATTCTCTGTCCACAGATGTCTCCTATTCATTTTGAACTGCTCCAGCCTGCATTTCAGGTCTCCGGCTACCATATGGTGGTACTGGGCAACGACGGCAAATCAGCCGTGGATATGGGACTACGTTATGTAAATAATGATGCCTGTTACCCCTCCCTGATGGTCGTGGGACAGATTATGGAAGCTGTGCTCTCTGGCAAATATGACTTGTCTAAGACAGCTGTTATTGTCACTCAGACCGGCGGAGGATGCCGTGCTTCTAATTATATTGGCTTTATCCGCCGTGCGCTGGAAAAAGCAGGATGCCCTGATATCCCAGTCATTTCCCTCAACCTCAGCGGACTGGAAGACAATCCTGGCTTTAAGCTCACGCTGCCCCTGCTGCAAAGAGGTTTATACGCCCTGATTTTCGGAGATATCTTCATGCGCTGTCTGTACCGCACCAGACCGTATGAGGCAGTTCCCGGAGCTGCCAATGCACTTCACCAAAAATGGAAACAAAAATGTATTAGTTTCGTTTCCAGGGATAAATTGATTTCTCATCGGAAATTTAAACAGTACTGCCGTCAGATCATACAGGATTTTGATAAACTTCCCATGACTGGCGAACAGAAACCCAAAGTCGGTGTCGTAGGCGAAATCCTTGTAAAGTTCCTCCCTGCCGCCAATAATTATCTGGTGGAACTGCTGGAAGCAGAAGGCGCCGAAGCTGTCGTTCCAGATCTTACTGATTTTCTGCTTTTACAATAATAATTTCAATGCAGAATATCTGGGAAGCAAAAAGTCCAGCGCCAAAAATGCAAATCTGGGAATCAAAGCGCTGGAATGGCTGCGAAAAAGCGCACGGAAAGAATTTGAAAAAAGCCGTCACTTTGAAGCTCCAGCACGCATTGAAACACTTGCCAAATATGCTGATCCCATTGTTTCTTTGGGTAATCAGACTGGAGAAGGCTGGTTTCTCACTGGAGAAATGTTAGAACTGATTCACTCTGGTACCAATAATATTGTCTGTGCCCAGCCTTTTGGATGTCTGCCCAACCATGTAGTTGGAAAGGGCGTCATCAAAGAAATACGCCATCAATACCCGCTTGCCAATATTGTGGCAATTGATTATGATCCAGGAGCTTCTGAGGTAAATCAGCTGAACCGTATTAAGCTGATGCTGTCCACCGCACAGAAAAATCTGGCAAAACTTCAAAATAAAACAGATATATAACGTATTATGTAACAGACTGCCCCATGAAGAAAGCAACCGTTTAAGTGTACGCTTTCTTTATGGGGCATTTCTAAAGCAGTTAATCCTGCAGTTTTTCCTGCACATCAGCAAGATATTTTTCTATCTTTGAAGTCAATTTCCACATCAGCTCGTTCTAATTATTAGAACTGTTAACTTAGAACAAATCAGCCGTACATTTTGAACGCGCAAAGGAGGATAATCTAATGAAACGAAATAAAATCTTAACTGCTGTCCTTGGCATTGCCATACTCTCTGCAATCGCCTGCTCCGGCATGGTAATTGCCCAGGGCATACAGACAGGGGCCGCACTGTCCCACGACGCTTCTGCCAGAAAAGAACGCCTTCCCAAACCGTGGGAACTTCAGAAAACGAAACTGGAAGAATTCTCGGAGATTTCCATATCATTGAGTTACAGCAATCTCTCCATACTGCCAGGAGATGATTATTACCTGCAATACCATATGGACGGTTCCTGTGAAAAGCCCGAATATGAAGTGGCAAACGGCAGATTTTATTTTCAGGAGGGTCCCACTCAGGCAAAATACCGCAGCGGTTTTCATTTATTTTTCAATCCTCAATATTATACTGGCAGATATGAACCTTATTACGTCACACTCTATGTACCTCAAGAAACATATTTTAACATGCTGAATCTATCTAACGACAGCGGAGACGTGGAAATTGACAAAATTCAGGTCAAAAACGCCGATATCAAGATTGATTATGGCAATCTTACAGTAAATTCTTTCTCTGGTGAAAAATTAACTGTTGGCGCTGATTCTGGAAACCTGGAACTCGACGCAGTTACTTGTGATACACTGGAACTTGACAATGAATATGGAAATATCACAGGAGATGTCTTTAAAGTTTCCAGCAAAACAACCATCGCACTGGACAGCGGAAATCTCACATTGTCTAAGTTGAACGCAGAAGAACTGGCCTTGACCAATGAATATGGAAACTGCTCTGTCAATGAAATCAAAGTAAAAAACAGCAGTATTTCTGTAGATTCAGGAAATATTGATTTTGAACAGGCAGAGCTTGGCAATACAAAAATCATCAGTTCTTATGGCGATGTGTCTTTGATGCTGTCTGACTCTGTTTCAAATTATAATTATAACCTGCATGCAGAATATGGCAGCGTAAAGCTGGATGGCAATAAAATCAAAGAAAATGAAGATGGTGAAATACATTACAGGAAAGACAGCGGGAAAGATAACAGCATTTCTATTGAATGCGAAAGCGGAAATATAAATATCCTGTAAGTTCTCCGCCCTCTGCTTGCGCAAATCAGCGTGTCAGCCTCTTTCCTATAACAGTAAAAAAGAAGCTCTGTCTGGACGATGATATTCTCCAGCAGCGCTTCTTTCTTAGTTACCATTGGCAGGAAATGTTAAATCCTAATGTCCATTCCTTGGTAGAGATATTTCTTGTCTTCTGGCTGATATGCCCCCAGTTTCTGCGCCTGCTTTGCTGCAAGCTTTTCTTCCTCCTTTTCCTGCTGCTTCTGCTCCTGAATTGCCTGCATCTGCTGGGTAAGCTCTGACACAGCTCCTTCGCCTTCTTTAAGATTCTCTGCTTTCTTGGCATTTTCTTCCAATTCTTCCGTCGTTTCCTTGAGATTCTGCAATTCCTCTGCCATCTCTTCGCTTTCCTCTGCCATCTCTGAAACATCGTCCAGCATTTCTTCCATTGCACTCTTGTCTTCTTCTGTGCCCAGAGCCTCCTCGGCAGCCTCTTCCCGTCTCTCTTCCGGTGTCTTGGGCTCCATCTTCTCAGCAGCTTCTGCAATTTTCTCTCCGCGCTCCTGTGCTTCATCCATAACATGCCACATCTGCTCATTATTAAAGGATTTCTTTACAGATGCAATCTCTTCCTCATAACTGTGCAGCGCTTTCAGTTTCTCAGCAATTTCTTCTACTGTGTCACATTCTTTATCCTTCAGGTTTTCCTTCTGTTTCTCCCAGAAAGCTACCTCGTTCTGCGCCTTCTGCTGTCGCTCTGCCTTCTCCTGGGTACTTTTCAGTCCATTATTCTGCAGCATTGGGAGACCTCCGGCAAAAACGGAACCTTTCTGATATGTGTCTGTCCCTATATTCGTCAGTGAAACATTCATAGCCGTCCTCCTTTCTTTTTATTTTTTCGGCATAAATTCTTTAATTCTTTACCTCTTGGCTCATCCTGACAGGACAGAAAACCTGCCATACAGGACAAAGAACACAGAAAAGAGTTCTTTGCCTCTGTTCCTGTGTTCTCATATTCCATCTAATATTTATTCATGTATATAATTTACATGCAAAAGCTCATGCTCCCGGTTTTTCAAAAGATCCTTGTACAATGTATCTACCAGAGGATTTTCTTCACTGCGCTTAATCTGAAGCGCTTTATCATTCTTATAAAGTCCATCTGCACGCATCCGCTTTTCTGTGGAGCGGGCAAAGG
>CAJUCK010000064.1:826-1870 GCA_910585395.1 uncultured Lachnospiraceae bacterium | reverse complement strand
CCGCCAGGACACGCCATCACCTCCACAAAATCAAAATGTTCTTCTCCACTCTCAATTTTCTGCAAAAGGCAGTCCGCATTGCCAAGTCCGCTGACAACGCCGATCCGCACGTTACGGTCACCTAAGTCAAGTTCACATTCTTTCACGCCTTCCATTCCCCGGACGCCGATAAACTCAATTTCTTTTAACGCTTTAGGGCTTTTGTCCCCCACTACACGACGGACTGCTGCTTCTGTCACGCCTCCAGTGGCTCCGAAAATTACTCCGGCTCCAGAATAAATAGAAAACGGCATATCATAAGCTTCCGGCTCCAAGCGGTCAAAACGGATTCCAATTTCCTTTAACATGCCAATGACTTCTTCTGAAGTAAGCACATAGTCCACATCTGGTATGCCATTTCTTACAAATTCCTCTCTGGACGCCTCATATTTCTTAGCAGTACAGGGCATAATTGCAACAGAAACCGTCTCTTTCTGTTCCTGCCTGTCCTGTTTCTTGTAATATTCTTTCATCACTGCTCCAAACATCTGCATAGGGGATTTTGCGGTGGAAACATAGGGCATAATATGAGGATACTGTGTCTCCACATAACGAATCCAGCCAGGACAGCAAGAGGTAAACAGCGGGTATTTCCGGTCTTTCTCTTCCAAACTCTCTACCAGTTCTTCTGATTCCTCCATAATCGTAAGGTCTGCTCCCACAGATGTATCAAAAATAGCATCCACCCCCAGCATTCGCAGAGAAGCAATCAGTTTTCCAATGGTATTCTCTCCTGGATCATATCCATACCCTTCACCGATTGCCACACGGACTGCAGGCGCAATCTGCACTACCACGCGCTTATTGGGATTGTGGATTGCCTCCCACACATCATGTGTATCATTTTTAATGGTAATGGCTCCAGTAGGACATACTGCCGCGCATTGTCCACAGTTCACACAATTGGTATCTGCAATATCCCTGCCAAACGCAGTAGAAATTTCCATATCAGCCCCACGGTGGGCAAAATCAATGGCTCCCACATGCTGAATCTCGCTGCAGACC
>CAJUCK010000064.1:0-816 GCA_910585395.1 uncultured Lachnospiraceae bacterium | reverse complement strand
CGCAGAGAATACATTTATTGGGATTGCGCACAATCGCTTTAGACGAGGTGTCAATGGGGCGGATAGGATTGGTGTTTTCAAACCGCACGCCCGGAATAGAAAATCGATTTGCCAGTTCCTGCAGCTTACATTTTCCATTCTTCTCACAGGTGGTACAATCTCTGCAGTGTGCAGCTAAAAGCAGCTCTAAAATACGTTTTCTGTGATAATAAAGCTGCGGCGTATTGGTACGGATTTCCATACCGTTTTTGGGCGGTGTGGAACAGGAGGCCACGATCCCTCCCCGGTTATCTTCCACCACACACATACGGCACGCACCGTAAATAGACAGATCCGAATAGTAGCAAAAAGTTGGTAAGATAATTCCTGCCTTGCGGATGACTGCAAGAATATTTTTCTCATCGGTGAACGGCACACGCTCTCCGTCAATTATCATATATTTTTCCATGTCCGTTCCCTCCTACACTTCTTTTACCGCGTGGAAATTACAGCCATCTCGACAGGCTCCACACTTAATACATTTACTTGTATCAATGGTAAAGGGGCTCTTAATTTCACCAGAAATCGCACCCACTGGGCAGAGTCTGGCACATTTACTGCAGCCCTTGCACAATTCGGAATCAATCTGGAGAGTTACCAATGCCTTGCACTGTCCGGCAGGACATTTCTTCTCTACCACATGAGCAATATATTCCTCTCTGAAATACTTCATGGTACTCACAACCGGAGAGGCTGCGGTCTTACCCAGCCCGCATAACGCTGTGGCAGAAATAGTGGATGCAAGTTCTTCTAAAAGCTGGATATGATGCATTGTTC
>CAJUCK010000063.1:8121-14377 GCA_910585395.1 uncultured Lachnospiraceae bacterium | reverse complement strand
CTCCATGTTTTCCCACTCCATTGATAAAATTACTCTTATTGTTCTTAGCATCATAAGCAACCTTATCAATTTCATCTGGAGCAAGCGTTACCACTTCCTTTACCTCATCCACCACAATTCCAAGCACACCGTGCTCTTCCAGCTTCAAAATGATAATTCGGGTAACATCCGTAAACTCATCCGGCTCTAAATCCATCTTCGTACGGATACTCATAACAGGAACAATCTCGCCCCGAAGATTGATAATCCCTTTAAAATATGGCTGTGCTTTAGGAACTCTGGTAATCTTCTGCATTCTTACAATATTATCCACATAACTGATATCAATTCCATACTGTTCACTGCCAATTTTTACTACTATAAACTGTTTTCTCGTATTCTCTGCTGTTACAAGATTGTTTGCCATCTCATCACCCCCTAAAATAATGTATTCACATCCAGAATCAATGCAACCTCGCCGTCACCCAAAACAGTTGCACCACTGATAATCTTACTGCTGTTATTGATATACTTACCAAGGGATTTGATAACAATCTCCTGCTGTCCATTCAATTCATCTACAATTAAACCTGCAACCTTATCGCCTTTGCGGACAATAATTACTGTCAGGCTCTCACGTTCTTTGTCTTCTGGCTGACAGTCCAAAAGCTGGTCCAGACGAATCAGAGGAATCACAATACCACGAATGTGTATAACTTCTTTTGCCTGTACAAACTTGATTTCATCTGGTGAAATCTCTTCGATGGTCTCAATGGAACCAAGCGAAATGGCATATTTTTCTCCTCTGACTTCCACCATCAATGCCTGGATAATTGCAAGTGTCAGAGGAAGACGCACAATAAATTTTGATCCTTCTCCGAGCACACTTCTAACTTCCACATCTCCGCCAAGCGCCTCAATATTCGATTTCACCACATCAAGTCCTACACCTCTGCCGGAGATGTCCGAAATCTTCTTTGCCATGGAAAAGCTGGGCATAAAAAGGAAATCAATAATTTCCTTCTGAGTCATTGTCTCGCCCTGTTCTGGGGTAATCAATCCACGCTCTATAGCTTTTTCCTTGACGGTTTCTGTATCAATACCATTACCATCATCACTGACTTCAATAATAACATTATTTCCTTCCTGGAATGCATTCAAGTGAATGCTTCCCACCTCTGGTTTGCCTCTCTTTCTGCGGACCTCTGTACTCTCCAATCCATGATCTGCTGAATTACGTAAAAGATGCTGCAATGGATCACCAATTTGATCTACTACAGTTCTGTCCAGCTCCGTATCTTCACCTGTCATGAACAATTCCATTTTTTTGTCCAGTTTTTTAGACAAATCGCGGATCATACGAGGGAACTTCTGTACAACACTCTCTATCGGAACCATACGAACTTTCATCACAGACTCATGCAGTCCCGTAGTGATTCTTTCCAAATATTCAATTTGTTCATGGAATGCCTGGGAACTTGCACCTCCAGTTCCTCCATCAGAGCTAGAACCAATAGAAACCAGAGAATTCTTTGCAATAATCAGCTCACTGACCTGATTCATCAGAGCATCCAGTTTCTCAATATCTACACGGACAGTGCGGTTGGTTACAGGCTTTCCGCCATTCGCCTTCTTTGCTGCTGCCGGAGCCTGTTTCGTCTGTGCTGCCGTCGCTGGAACTGCCTTCTCTTCTGTCTTAGTTTCTGCCGCTTTTGCTTCCTGAGCCGCCTGGGCAGCTTCCTTTTTCTCTGCGGCTGCAGTTAATTCACTGAATTTTAGCTTTTCGCCAATTACCTCTTCGATTTCTGAGACCGCTCTGGAAACTTCAAGAATTTTATCTAAACCTTCTTCACTTACCAGGTAAAAGCTGAAATCAACACCAAACTTCTCATCTTCAATATCCTGGGAACTTGGATTATAAGCAACAATATTTCCATAATCTTCCACAGCCTTAAACACAAGAAATGCACGAGCCGCCTTAAGCAGACATTCTTCCTGAATAAATACGGTAATTCCATAAATATTCATACCCTTATTCTCTGCTTCTTTTAACTCTTCCTTTTCCTTCTCTGAAAACTCGATATCCAGATATTTCTTTGAATGTTTCTCATTTTCTGGCTGCTTAACAGATACTTTTTCTGTTTTCTCAGGCAGAGCATTTCCTGTACCAGCAGCCAAAATCTCATTCAGCTCCTGAATAATTGCTTCATTATCATCTGTTCCCTCGTCAGAGCTTTCCTTTACATTGTCCAGATATGCCTCTATGGCATCCAGACACTGAAATAATACGTCCACCAGTCCGCTGGTAACGCTCATATTACTACTGCGGACTTCCTGAAATACATTCTCCATATCATGAGTCAAACGCTGCATGCGTTTAAATCCCATAGTACCCGCCATTCCTTTCAAGGAATGGGCTGCCCGGAAAATCTCGTTAATGGTATCCATATTTTCCGGTTCCTTCTCAAGAGTCATAATACAATCTGATAAATTCTGTAAATGCCCGTTAGTCTCATCAATAAAAATTTCAAGGTATTGGCTTACATCCATATCACTGTACCCCCACATTCTTTATTATTGTGCCAGCAACATCAGTTAATGGAACCACTTCATTTACAACACCTGCTTCTGCAATCGCTTTCGGCATACCGTATACGACACAGCTTGCAGCATCCTGAGAAATCGCATATATTTTTTTCTTCTCTTTCAGAGAAAGAATTCCTTCCGTGCCATCCGCTCCCATACCTGTGAGAACCACACAGACTATCTCGTCGTATCCACTGGTCCTCAGAGATTGATAAGTGATGTTAGCACAGGGACGAAGCCCGCCAATCGGCGGTTTATCATTCAATCGGACAACATGTGTTCCATCAGGCTTCTTCTGTACTTCCATATGGTATCCACCTGGTGCAATATACACGCAACCCTTTTTCAGAATATCGCCTTCCTGCGCTTCCCTGACCTCAATCTTACTGGTCTCATTGAGGCGTTCTGCCATAGATTTAGTAAAGCCTTTGGGCATATGCTGCACCAGAACCATAGGGGCATTTAAATCAGCCGGAAGATATGGTATCACACTCTGCAGCGCTTTAGGGCCTCCAGTGGAACATGCAAGCGCTATCAGCTTATTTTTACCATTGCTTCCTGTCCGCTCCGCTGCCTTTGGCACTTTTACCAAGACACGCTCCTTTGCTGCTGGCGTTCTGACAGGCGTATCAGATGCATTTCTGCCATCGTCTGTTTTTATCACTGCCTTGAGAATCGAAAGAAGTCCATTTTTGAAATCATTCCCCTTCGCCTCAATAAGATTTCCCGGTTTTGTGACAAAATCAACTGCGCCCAACTCCATTGCACGAATGGTTACATCTGCATCTCTGGTAGTCAGTGTACTCACCATTATGATCGTGGCTTTGATTCCATCTTGTTGTAATTTTTCCAGTAATTCCAGTCCGTCCATCCGCGGCATATTCACATCCAAAACTACAGCATCATAAGCTTTCGTTTTTAATTTCTCGTATGCCTCCAGTCCGTCCCTGCAAACTTCTGTTGCCTGAAATGTACTATCTGAATTGATTATATCACAAATGACCCTTCTCATGAGTGCAGAGTCATCAACAACTAAAATATTTTTTTTCATATCAATCACCCTTTTTGCCGGTATTTACGTTCCTGTTCAAAAATATATTTAATAATTCGTTCTCGTTCTTTGGAATCTATTGCAAACTGTATTCGATACTCATACTTTTTCTGATTGTCTTTTTTATCACCTGGCTTATTTTCAAGCTTTTGACAAAATAAAACTTCTCCCAGCACTTCCATATAATCATCTATTCCCCGGCTGTCCAGACCCATGGATATCACAATGTAGTCCCCACGTTCTCCAGGTCTGTTTGCCACAATCCTAATTCCTCCTCCACTGATATCAACCGCAATCGCATTCCTTGGAATTTCTTGAGGATAAAGCATTCTGTGATATGATTTCAGTTCTTCTATTGGTACCTGCTGTATCTCCTCCTTTAAAACCGGATAATAAAGTATTTCCATAAGACATTCATGTCTATAATATTCTCTTCGCTGAAACTTTTCCCAAGCGGATTTCCGCTCAATCAAAAGTAAAAACAAATTTTCTTTTTTATACCTCTCTTTAATATATCCAAGACAACGGTACATACCATTTCTCGTATAGAATAAAAATTCCAGACGAACTCCAGATGGAAGATAGATAGACTTTCCTCCCTCTGTAGGAACTTCTATTTCAATATATCCATGTTCCATAATATCCTGTACCTTACTGCGATATGTCTTGGGACGCTCTTTTTTCTTTATTCCTCCCTTTGATTTTCCTTTCTCTACGCTCTGCAAAATCCGAACATCAACTTTATCTCCGATTTTTACAACTTCAGAACTCATACTGCACCTCTGTCCTTAATCTTTTTTATAAATAAAACGAGATAGTAATTGTACAATCCCCTTTTTCTCACGTATCGGCGCCGCCGTCCCTTGAATCAGACAGTTCGTCAGCATATCAAATGCTTTTGACGATTTTGCCTCCGGATATAAAAGAGTTACCGGCTGCTGCTGGCGTACCGCTTTTTCCAATGCTGAATCCTGCGGAATCATACCTAGATATTCCAGGTTTCCATTTAAAAACTGACCTACAACTGCATTTAACTTTTCAAATATCCCTGTCCCCTCTTCCTCTGATGTTACACGATTAGAAATCACTTTAATTTTAGTTTCTGCCTGACGGAATTCCTCACTGCGGTGCAATGCCTTCAAAAGAGAATAAGCATCCGTCAAAGAACTTGGTTCTGACGTGGCAAGCAGCAATATCTCTGGGCTCGCCATAACAAATTCCAATACATTGTCAGAAATCCCTGCTCCCGTATCTATAATTATTACATCTGCCAGTTCATCCAGCTTTGACAAATTGCTCACCAGAAATTTCAGCTGTTCCTTGGAAAGATTATTTACCCCCATAACTCCGGATCCTCCTGATATAAATCCAATATCCAAAGGACCTGGGGTAATAATCTCCTGTATGGTCTTTCCCCTGTAAATTAAATCACTGAGATTAAATTTAGGAATCGCCCCAAACATAATCTCCACATTTGCAAGCCCAAAATCTGCATCAAAAATGATGACTTTTTTTCCGCGCCTCTGCATCTGCACTGCCAGATTCACTACGACATTTGATTTCCCCACGCCGCCTTTTCCACTGGTAACAGTAAAAATTTGTGCTTTTGGGGTATTTCTTTGGTTCTTTTTTACAATATTTCTTAATTTTTCTGCCTGGTCCATAAATTATTTTCCTCCAAGCAGAAGCTTTACAATATTCTGGGTATTGAAAATTTCAATATCCTCCGGCACATTCTGCCCATAAGTAGTATATGACAAACTCGCGCCTGTGTACAGCTTCATGTTCAGTATATTCCCAAAACAACTTGTTTCATCTAATTTTGTAAATATCATTTTAAACTGGAAATTCTCTTTATAGATATCCGCAATATCCAAAAGATCCCTGTATTTGGTGGTTGCGCTTAAAACCAGATACACTTCTTTCTCAAATTCCTTGGGTACTCTGTCAATCAGTTCTCTGGTCTCATTAAGCTGGTCCTGATTTTTATGCGAAAAACCTGCTGTATCTATCAATAGCAGATCAAATTCCCCTGCTTTTGCAAGTTCTCCGTTCAACTCATCTGAAGAATACACAATGTTAAGAGGCGTATCTAAAATATTTGCATAAGTACGAAGCTGGTCTGCCGCTGCAATACGATAAGTATCTGCAGTATACAATGCCACCTTTTGTCCTTTCTCCACTTTAAACCGTGAAGCAATCTTTGCAATTGTAGTCGTTTTTCCCACTCCAGTAGGACCGATAAAAAATACTACTTTAGGCTTACGACCCGAAAGTTCAATGGGCTGAGGCTGTCCAAATTTTAAAATCATTTTCTGATAAATGCTGGAGAGAATATAGTCGACACTAATACCGCTTTTCATCACCTTCTCCACTTCATCCATGATTTGATTAACATATTTCTCATCAACTTCGTTTTCCAGCAGAATACTGTAAATCATTTTTATAAATTTCAAATTCTCATCTGCCAGAGATTCCTTCGGCAGCTCATCTCTTTGCTGATCTGAAGGCTGCGACAGTTTTTTTTCCAGAAGAGACTGCAGGCTTTCCAGTTTCTCTTCCAGATTATTTTCAGGTACAGTTTCTTTTCTGCCCTCCTGCGGCTGCTCTTTCTCCATGGAAGAAGTCCATGTATTTTCT
>CAJUCK010000063.1:5611-8111 GCA_910585395.1 uncultured Lachnospiraceae bacterium | reverse complement strand
AATACTTCTTTTATGGAACCAGGCCCTGCCATTGAGTCAGACCTAGGAATAGAAATAGGCTCGTCGGCAGCCACATTGATATTCTTTGCAGCCGGCATTGCTACCTGAGGTATCGTTGACTGCGGCATCGGCACCTGAGGCATTGCCGGCTGAGGCATTGACTGCACTGGAACTGGCTGCTTTGCCGTATGAGCAGTCTCCACTTCCTCTATTGCCGCTGTTACTTCAACAATAGAATTCTTAAATGAACGAAATAATCCTTTCGGTCTTATTTCTTTGACATTCATTATAACAGTGTTAGCGCCAAACTCTTCTCTCGCCTTCATTGTTGCTTCTTCTTCTGTTCTCCCCTGAAATTTTTTTATTGTCATGAAAGACTCACCATCCCAACCGATTGTAATTCAATATTGGATTCTACTTCATTATAGGATACCACAATTAAATCCCTAAAGTAATCCTCTGTCAATTTCTTAAAATACATCCGCACAATTGGGGATGTTATGATAATTGGGTTTTTACCCAGTTCTTCCAATTTTTTGATCTCTGCCTCCAGAGCGGACATAATACCTTTTGTCTTTTCCGGATCAAGAGTCAAATATGCTCCTTGCTCTGTCTGTTTCACAGAACCCATAATTTCCTGCTCTACCTTAGGATCCAGAGTAATCACGCTGGTCACTTCGTTCGCCGGGAAATATTTACTGGAAATTGCCCGTTTTAAACTCTGCCTTGCATACTCTGTCAGGACATCTGTATCACGTGTAGTAGCCGCATGATCTGCAAGAGTTTCAAAAATAGTCAGCAGATCACGAATAGATATCCCTTCTCTGAGAAGGTTCTGCAGTACTTTTTGAATTTCACCAACACCCAGCAGTTTGGGGATAAGTTCCTCCACCAATGTAGGATGGTTCTCTTTAATATTATCGATAAGACTCTGAACATCCTGTCTGGACAATAATTCGTCAATATGAGTCCTAATTACTTCTGTCAAATGAGTCGCTATAATGGAAGGTGGATCTACTACAGTATAACCCAGACTCTCCGCACGTTCACGCTGATTTTCAGTAATCCAAAGCGCAGGCAGATGGAAGGATGGCTCAAAAGTAGGAATACCTGAAATCTCTTCCTCCACAAAACCGGGATTCATCGCCATATAGTGATCAAACAAAATCTCTCCCTCGGTAATCTGGATTCCTTTGATTTTAATAATATACTGATTGGGATTCAATTGAATATTATCACGCAAACGAATAATCGGCACCACTGTACCAAGTTCCAGCGCAATCTGCCTTCGTATCATAACTACACGATCCAGCAAATCCCCGCCCTGATTGACATCTGCAAGAGGGATAATTCCATATCCAAATTCCAATTCGATAGGGTCCACCTGTAAAAGTGATACCACATTTTCTGGCCGGCGAATCTCTTCCGCCTGTTCTTCTGCAGCATCGACTTCTTCTTCAATGGCTTCCACTCCAAGACTGTTCTCTACGCTTCTTCCTGCCACAAGAAAACTAATTCCCAAAGGAACAAATAATTTCCACTCCAGAGGTGTAGCTAAGCCCAGAAAAACCATTACGGCACCCACAATATATAACACCTTTGGAATGCCAAACAACTGGTGTATCAGAGTTTCCCCAAAATCTGCCTCTTTCGATGCCTTTGTTACAAGAATACCAGTTGCAAGAGATATCAAAAGGGAAGGAATCTGGCTGACCAGACCGTCACCAATTGTAAGAACTCCATATTGATTCAAGGCATCCATAACTTCCATGTCCTGGCGAAGCATACCCATGGCAATACCGCCTACCATGTTAATTAAACTTATAACGATACCTACATTGGCATCTCCCTTTACATACTTAGTAGCACCATCCATTGCTCCAAAGAAGCTGGACTCCTGCTGAATTTTATCACGGCGTTCTCTTGCCTGTCTTTCATCAATGACACCAGTATTCAAATCTGCATCAATAGCCATCTGTTTACCTGGCATAGCATCCAGTGTAAATCTTGCTGTCACTTCTGATACTCGCTCAGAACCTTTGTTAATAACAATGAGCTGAATCAATATCATAACAACGAAGATAATTGCTCCAATAATCAGATCATTTCCACCAACAAACTGTCCAAAAGTACGTACTACATTACCTGGATCCCCACTATTTAAAATTAAACGTGTAGAAGAAACATTTAATGAAATACGAAAAATTGTGGTAAACAAAAGCAGTGTGGGAAAGAACGACATATCCAGCACTTCTTTTACAAACAATGCATTCATCAATACAATCAAGGCAATGGACATATTGATGGCAAGCATAATATCCAGTAAAAAAGAAGGAATCGGAATAATAAAGAATATAATTGCTGCCAATAAATATAACGCTATGCCAAAATCTGCCTTCTTCATGCTGTATTCTCCTTTCCTCTCTTTTATCTATTCTCTCTCAAACTGTAGACAAAGGCAAGTACCTCTGCTACCGCTTGATACTACTCTGGCGGAACT
>CAJUCK010000063.1:0-5581 GCA_910585395.1 uncultured Lachnospiraceae bacterium | reverse complement strand
CATACAGCATTCGCGCCAGCGGCTTGTTTTCTACTATTTCAATATGATGCTCTTTTGCCGCTTCCCGGATTTTCTGTGCCAGAAAATCCTCGCCCTTTGCCACCACTACAGGCGCTGAATACTGCTGGGCATCATACTTGATTGCCACTGCATAATGAGTAGGGTTTGTTATAACCACATCTGCACTGGGCAGGCTCTGCATCATACGTCGTTGGGAGGCTTCCCTCATTCTGGAACGCTGCCGTCCCTTAATTTCAGGATTTCCTTCCGTATTTTTAAATTCATCTTTGACCTCCTGTTTGGTCATTTTCATATCTTCTTTAAATTTATGCTTCTGATAAGCAAAATCTGCAATCCCTATTACAAAATAGAAAAGGCTGATTTTAAGTCCTGTATTAATCACAATACTTCCCACCAGCAAAATTACTTGAAGAAGCGGAATATCATAAAGTAAAAATAATTCATTCTGATGATCCTTGATGGAAGTGTATGCCACATATATTATCAATATAATCTTAACAATAGATTTCAAAAGCTCAAAGAGGGAATCTTTGGAAAAAATTCGCTTAAATCCACTGAGAGGATTAATTTTATTGAACTTAGGCATGATAGATTTGGTAGTCACCTTCCACTTTACCTGCCAAACATTGATCGCCAAAGATAAACTGAAACCAATAATAAAAAATGGTGCTAAAATCAGTAATATTGTCCCCATTACATTCTGAATTACTGTATGTACTGCCATTACTGACAAACCACCGATACTCTCATTGACAATATCTGGTATTTTATTATACAGAGAAAAACCATCTAAAAGTTTTTCTCCCACAAGGGAGATAAACAATTTCAGCATAAGAAACAATGCCATCAAACCTACTGCATGATTCAGTTCCTGGCTCTTTGCTACTTGTCCGTTATTTCTGGCATCCTGCAGTTTCTTGGCTGTGGCAGGCTCTGTTTTCTCGCCTCCCTCACCATCTTTTGCAAACCATTGCAGATCATATTTCAGCAAAAAATAGGGTTCCTCTCTCACGTCAATACATTCCTTCTATCATTGAAATTATCATTTTTTTCATCTCTCTAAATATAAAATTAGAAATATCTGGAAGCAGTATAATGGTAAGGAACATAATTCCAAATCCCATCAAAATCTTAATCTGCATTCCAACTGCAAACATATTCATCTGAGGCGCAACTTTCGCCATTATTCCCAAAATACAGCTTAAAATCATATTACAGGCAAAAACAGGGAGCACAATTCGAAACCCAATTACCATCAAATCTGTCACAAACATGGTCATTGATCCTAAAAGATGATTCCAATCAAACACAGCTCCATTGACTGGAATAATTTGAAAAGTATCAACCAGGGCTCTCAAAATATAATGATGCATATTAGTTACAATCAGCAGCATCATTATAAAATAATTATACATGGTGCCTGTAAGTCCTGAAGGCGATTTTGTAGTGGGATCAAACATATTCGCCATTGCAAGTCCAATTTCCATATCGATGACTTTTCCTGAAAACACAATAATGGAATTACAAATATTTGCTGCAAAACCAATGAGCAATCCTGTAATTCCTTCTTTCAGGGCGATAATGGCAAACTCAATCACTCCAGAATATGCCAGAGTTTCTTTTGGCTGTACAACCTGATATAAAACAATAGCCAGAAACGCCGAAAATCCTATCTTAACTCGACCCGGTGTATTATTCATTCCAAAAAAAGGAGCAATATATACAAAAGATGCAACTCTTACCAATATCATCAAAAAATATTCAAATGTATACAATGAAAACTCATAGTTTATCATATTGTCTCAACCTACCGCAGATACAGACCAAAGTTGTTCCAAAGCTGCGTCATAAAATTGGACAACTCATTCAGTATCCAGCCGCCTATCAACATCATACCCAAAAATACTGCGACAATCTTAGGTACAAAAGTTAATGTCTGCTCCTGAATAGAAGTAACAGTCTGAAAAATACTTATGGTAAGACCAATAATCAGAGAAATCAACAATAAAGGCGCTGATACTTTGATAATCAGAAACAGTGCATCTCTTGCAATATCCATTACCTGACCTTCTGTTATCATATGGTTCACCTCACTCCGCTGTTAATAAAATGTTTTTACAAGGTTCCCAATTACCAGATCCCAGCCGTCTGCAAGCACAAACAACAATACCTTAAAAGGCATCGAAATAGTTGTGGGCGGCAGCATCATCATACCCATAGACATAAGCACCGACGCCACGACCATATCAATGACAATAAACGGAATATAGATTAAAAATCCAATAATAAACGCCGTTCTCAATTCACTGACAATAAAGCTGGGTATTACCACATTCATAGGAATTGATTCTAAAGTCTCTGGCTCCTGCAAATCCATACCTGTCATATCAATCTCTGCAATATCACAAAACAACTGTAAATCCTTCCGCTGCATTTCCTTATACATAAACCTGCGGATAGGCTGTTCTGCAATCTCCAGTGCCTCTTCCTGATTAATCTCACCTGCGTCTAAAGGCTTAACTACTGTCTCATTCAATTCTGAAAAAATCGGGTTCATAATAAATAATGTTAAAAACAATGCAAGTCCAATAAGCACCTGATTAGGAGGTGCTGTCTGTGTCCCTACTGCAGTTCTCACAAAATGCAGCACCACAATAATTCTCGTAAAGGACGTAAGCATAATCAGAAGGGAAGGCGCCAGTGAAATAATTGTCAAAACCAGTAAAATTCTGATATTTGCAGACAAATTTCCGTCTTCATTGTTCCACATGACAGAAAGACCTGTATTATCCTGGCGATCTATTCCAGAGAAAGGCCTGTTACTCTGTGTCCCATTATCTCTTGCCGAAGTATTTGATGCATATGCACTCTGCCCAAAAATCAAAAACAATGTCAATAACAATGTAAACATACCAAAGGCAAAGGAAGTTCCGCAATATATTTTCTTCAGTTTCTTCATAATGTCCTGCCTACTTCCTAGGAATTTTTTCTTTCAGTCTGTTTCCTGAAAGCTTTCATTCATTTTTACTGTCTGAAAATCTTCTGCTGAAGGTTTCCAGATTATTTCTTCCTCGGTCAGTTCTGTCAAAATATTCATAGTATCCTTACAGACAGAAATAACCAGATACTTTTTTCCAACCTGAATAATTTGAATAAACTTATTATTCGTTACTCGAAAAGTTTCTATAACCTGAACATTTCTGTTCTTTATCATACCCTGCTGATATCCTGCAATCCATTTGGTAGTCAAATAAGTAATTACCAAAACGAACAGAAAAATCAGCAGTATCCCGATCAGCTGGAAAAAGCTGCTCCATCCCGAGAAAATTTCCATTATAATCATATTAGCCAACTACTTTTTTCACAGCTTCTAATACACGTTCCGCCTGAAACGGCTTAACAATAAAATCTTTTGCTCCAGACTGAATTGCCTCAATAACCATCGCCTGCTGTCCCATCGCAGAACACATAATAATATTCGCTGAAGGATCCGACGCTTTGATTTGTTTCAGTGCCTGAATACCATCCATTTCCGGCATGGTAATATCCATCAATACTAAATCTGGCTTCGTCTCATTGTACTTTTCTACTGCTTTCAGGCCATTTTCAGCTTCTCCTGCAACATCATAACCGTTTTTGGTAAGAATGTCTTTGATCATCATTCTCATAAATGCTGCGTCATCACAAATTAAAATATTCTTTGCCATATCTTCTTCTCCTTGATATCACTTTTATTTTAGTTATTTATAATTTCAGTAATACGAACGCCAAAGCTTTCTTCCAATACAACTACCTCGCCTTTCGCCACGTATTTACCGTTTACTAACACATCAATAGGCTCACCTGCAATCTTATTCAGCTCTATGATTGTACCTGGAGCAAATTCCAGAATATCCTGAATTGATTTACTGGTTCTTCCCAATTCTACAGTAACATCCAGCGGAACATCCATAATCAGTCCCATATTCTCCTGCTGGGTAATAGGATTAAAATCTCCGGCAAATGCCTGAAACTGTGCAGGCTGTACATTAACCGGCTGTTGTGCATACATTTGTGACATATCCATAGGCATTCCCATCATAGGCTGCCCCATCATAGGCTGCATCTGCGGCATCTGCTGCGGCATGGGCTGTGCCTGCTGCGGCATAGGCTGTGGTGCCGGCGCTGCCTGCGGTTCTGGCTGCGAATTATTGGCCATAGAAGAGCTATCTGCTTCCATATTTTCGGAAACTCCGCTGCACATCTCTTTTGCAAAAGAAATTGGATATAACTGCATAATATTGCTTTTTACTAAATCTCCAATTTCCATCAAAAATGAAATTTTTACAAATTGACCTCCCAGAAATTCATCAATTTCTGTCCCATCAATGGTATCTTTTAAATCAACTAAATCTGCTGACGGCGGACTGATATCAATCATTTTATTTAACATGGAAGATAAAGAGGTCGCGGAACTTCCCATCATTTGGTTCATAGCCTCACAGATTGCACTTAAATGCAGTTCCCCAAGTTCAACGTCTGTATTTGTACCATCTCCACCCATCATTAAATCTGTGATGATCTTAACATCCTGTTCTCGTAGTACCAGAAGGTTGCTTCCATCCAATCCTACTGTATAGGCAATTCGAATAAATACACATGGTCTCTCATATTCTTCGACAATATCATCCCATGTAGCAAAAGTTACTACTGGTGTGGAAATTTCCACTTTATAGTTCACCAATGAAAACAAAGTTGTAGCTGCTGTTCCCATACTGATATTGGAAATTTCTCCTATGGCATCAATCTCATCCGGTGTCAGCATCTCCTCTCCGTTTCCGCCGGCTGTCTCCGCTCCTGTATCACCGCTCAGCAGAGCGCTAATTTCTTCCTGTGACAGAACTCCATCCATAACTTCACTGCTCCTCTCTGATTACTGATGTAACTCTTACTGCATACTGATCCCCAGATGCTCCAGGCAAAGCAGTAAATTTCTTAATATTTCCAACATATACATCCAGTTCCTGATCTACTTTCGTATCAACACGAATAATATCTCCAATCTGAAGATTAATAAAATCACTGACAGATATGGTGCTCTTGCCCAAAACTGCCTTTACAGGCATCGGTGCCTTCGAAAGCAATGATTCCAAAATTTCTGTATATTCCTGCTCTCCACGCGCCTGCATACTGGTGAACCAGTACTTTGTATTCAATCTGTCCATGACATCTTCCAGCGTCATGTACGGCAGACATACATTCATACGCCCCTCTACGTCCCCAACTTTTATATTAATTGTAATAATTGCTATCATCTCACTTGGAGAAATAAACTGTGCAAACTGAGAATTCGTCTCAATCCGCTCCAATCTCGGATGTATTTCAGCAACATTCTTCCAAGGCTCACTCATCAAATTGATACACGCATTCATAATCCGTTCTATAATCAAAATTTCTATTTCTGAAAATTCACGGCTTTTTTCTATAGGCTCCCCTAATCCTCCCAACATTCGGTCAACCATAGCGTAACCTAAGTTCGTTGCCAGTTCAATGATAATACTGCCTGGCATTGGCTCAAAAT
>CAJUCK010000062.1:13184-14946 GCA_910585395.1 uncultured Lachnospiraceae bacterium | reverse complement strand
AAGTCCACGTTGACGAAAGAACGAATCCCCCGGCCGTAGTGACGTACAGTCGAGGGATTCTTCTTTACTTTTTATACTGGCAAAGCACCCAGTAGGTTATTTGTTGCTCTTGTCATTGCTGTCTAACCATTTGATGATGTAGTGGCAAGCTACACCAGCCGCAACAGCGATAAAAAAGAAATGAAAATATCCAACGCCGACACCTCCTTCCTGTTGCCAGGTTTCGGTGAGCAACGCAAAAATTATAACATACGGTTTGATGTTATTCTATTTTTTTCTCAAATAGATTTATAACTGGAAATATGACTGAAACAATCCGATGCTCACTATCACTGTGGACGTCCCGAAAAAACCATTTTGATAAAGACATCTTCTTTCGGCAAGTAAAGCTGAATATATTTTTGAGTTTTATCCTTATCTGGTTTTATACTTGTGTGATGATATAATATATTTGTCTAAAAACGTGTTTTCAGATGAATTGAGCCAAGAATTATTTGACAGAAATCAAAGACGCCATCCTGTATGGAAGTCAGAAGCAGAATATGAAGCATATATAAGAAGTATTGAAACAGATGAGGAAAAAGATTTATTCAAAGTCTGCATGGATTCTTTTATTGCCAGCAATATTCTGGCACATCCAGTTCCTCTTATTATTAATGAGTCACTTTAAAAAAAATTGGAGACAGAATTGGTTGAAGACAAAAAACAGAACAAACCTTTTGATTATCTTATTATTCCTACCAGTATGTTTTCTAGGAGTTTTTATAAGAAAATCGACCAACAATTTTTTTTCGATTGCATCTTCCAGCAGCATTAGTTGTTCCTTTATTTTGCCGTCTTTATTTGCGGTACTCAAGTCCACGGAAACAGCAGCGTCCCTTGTATGGCTTATAGTCGGCGCTTTTTCCAGTGCCTGCTTTTCTAAAACAAAGCCGTCCATAATCTGGTAGCCGCCTTCTACACCATAATAGATTGAATCGGGATACCTGTCTGATCCAGCAATTCTAAATCCCGCATGATCGTTCTGGAAGAAACTTCAAATTCTTCTGCTAATTTTTGTGCTGATGTCCGACCATGGCTTAATAAGTAAACAACAATGCTTATAAGTCGGTTAATTTTCATTTTTTCTCCTTTTTTCATTGATTTTTGAAAGTATTTCAAGCAGTTTACGATTCCCATATATTTTGTGTTATACTGTTAAAAATCATCAAATCATAATCGGAAGCTGAGGGGAAACGGATGGATAACATAAGAGATGAAACAAATAGACTTATGATGAGCATTTCATAGAAACAGATATATAACTTGCAGTTGTAAAAACAATATTTTACAGGTCTTCATCATACCTCACAGGGACTTGATAAAATATGCCAGGTGCCTTGAAAACAAAGGATTTATCACAGCCTGTGCCGTGTCCTTTTATATGAGTTCACACAATTGTTTTTATGAGGTATCATATCAAAACCTTTACCGCCTAAAATTTTAAAAAAGAGGCTTGCTTGTGACGCAGCGTAATGATTTATAATGTATCACAGGAGGTAATCAATTATGACAAAACACAGAGCAATACCGCTGGGATATATGACAATTGGAGAGGCCGCAAAGAAAATAGGAGTGACGGTCCGCACATTGCAATACTACGATAAAAAGGGATTGCTGTCCCCTTCAGCAGAGAGCGAAGGCGGGCGCAGACTTTATACGGATAAAGATTTAGTTACACTTCATCAAATTATATCATTAAAATCATTAGGTTTTTCTTTGG
>CAJUCK010000062.1:7436-13101 GCA_910585395.1 uncultured Lachnospiraceae bacterium | reverse complement strand
ATGAGTTACGAGAGAAAATAGAACAGCTAACAGCTTCTTTGACAGCAATAGAACAGTTAAAAGCGGAAGTTTTGCAAATGCAGACAGTCAACTTTAAGAAGTATGCAGATATCATTGTCAATCTGCAGATGGAAAATGACTCTTACTATCTTATCAAACGTTTCGATGATGATATGCTTGACCATATCCGCAGTCAATTTGATAAAGAGAGCGGTTTAAATTTTATGGATAGATTTAACCGTTTGAGTGACGATATTGTACAACTTCAAAAGGAAAACGTGCCCCCTGAAAGTGAAAAATGCCAACGGATTGTAAAAGAGTATTGGGGATTGATTATGGAATTTACGAACGGTGATATGAGTATGCTGCCGAAATTGATGGAAGTCGGCAATATTGATACTGCTGCAAATGTTTGGGAAGAAAGACAGAAAATTGTAAATGATTATTTAGAGCCAGCTCTGCAAATCTACTTCTTAAAGCTCGGAGTAAATCCGTTCGAGGAGGTGGAATGATGAATTGTGCAATACAAGTTCGTGGATTAAAGAAAAGCTATGGCAGCCATATTATTCTCAATGGGCTTGATTTTCAAATTGAAAAAGGAGAAATTTTTGCCCTGCTCGGTGTAAATGGCGCCGGGAAAACGACATCTCTTGAATGTATTGAGGGCTTGAGAAAATATGACAGCGGTACAATTATTGTAAATGGGAAAATGGGTATTCAGCTGCAATCCTCATCTTTGCCTGCTCAGATCAAACCGATGGAGGCTGTAAAGTTATTTGCAAAATGGAATAGGGAAAAGATTGATGAAGCTATGCTTAATAATCTCGGTATTAAAGAAATTGAAAAGAAACCGTATGCTCAGCTATCCACAGGGCAGAAAAGGCGGCTGCATCTTGCTCTTGCACTTATCAATAATCCAGATATTATATTTCTCGATGAGCCGACTGCGGGGCTGGATGTCGAGGGCAGGATTTCACTTCACGAGCAAATTCGAAAGCTCAATTCAAGCGGAAAAACGATTGTTTTGGCAAGTCACGATATGGCAGAAGTGGAAGCCTTATGCGATCGTATTGCTATTTTGAGTAACGGAAATATTGTCTTTTGTGGTACAGCATCGGAACTGACACATAAAGTTGGAAAAAAATATTTTATCCATATCAAAACGCAGCGAGAGGACAGCATTTTTGAAACAGATAATATTGAAGATACTCTGATTTCCCTGCTCAGCAATTTGAAACAGAAGGAAATTCATGTATTAGACATTAAAGTTGACTGTGGCACACTGGAACATCACTTTATGGAAATGGCAAGGAGGAAAGCAGAATGAGTGGGTTTTTATACGGTATAGCATTACAGTGGAAATTGGATATACGCAGTAAGTCTTTATTAGTTACCTGCTATATCGTTCCGCTTATTTTTTTTCTCCTTATGGGAGGAATCTTTACTTCTGTTATGCCTGAAATGAGAAATACTCTCATACAATCTATGATGGTGATGGGTGTTTCTATGGGAGCGTTTATCGGATTGCCACCATCGTTGATTGAAACTTACGGAAGTGACATAAAAAAAGTTTATAAAGCAAACGGAGTGCCTATCTATTTAGGGCTTGTTACAATGTTTTTTTCCGCATTTATCCATTTGATGATTGCCTGTGCTGTGATTGTGCTGCTGGCTTCTATATTCTTTGAAGCAGTTTTGCCAGCACAACTTTTGATTTTCTTTTTTGCACTTGCTGTATACATTATGGTATCGTTAAGCATTGGAAGTATTTTAGGACTGATTATAAAAAGCCAGACGAAACTGACAATGATAGCACAGTTAGTATTTCTGCCCTCAATTATGCTTTCAGGAACTATGTTTCCCATTGAATTGCTGCCCGATTTTCTTAGAATGATAGGGCGCATTTTTCCTGCCTTTTGGGGATATCGATTGATGTTGGATGATGGATTTTGCCTTGAAAAACGATTCTGGAGAGTTCATTGCCAGAATCGTTTTTTGTGTTATCTTTAGTTCAATGGAAATGTTAAGTATGATGTTTTACGGCACTGGTCTTGCAACCATAACAAGATTGCGCTCTGGATAATAGTAACGCAGGGGTTTTTCTAATCGGTATCCATCGCCGTAATACATGGAAACATGGTAAATGTTCTTGTACCGCCCATTAGAGTATGGAGCTTTGTAAAACAACAGATCCCCAGGACGGAGCTTGACGGAACTGATTCCGCGATAAGCAATGACTTTTCCTGTTCTCTCCAGATGCGATGCCATGGAAGCAGCGGTGGGCGCCCATGAGGGAGAACCGCCCAAAAGTGCAGAATCACAGCCATAGGCACGGAAAACAAGGGAACTGCAGTCATAGAAACCGTTGCTCATTCTTCTTGCCTGACTGTATCTGGAACGATACATAATGTTATATCCCGTTTTGCAGGCAGTGATAGCACGCTGAGAAGCGACGCTTACTTTAAAGGTAAAGACATTGCCATCTATGGTAACTATAATATCAGTATTTCCGCAGCTGCGCGCTGTGACAAGACCAGATTTGCTCACCGTTGCAACTGATTTTTTCTTTGAACGATAACGAATCTGGCTTTGGGAGGAAACGCCAGATAATTTGATTTTTGTGGTTTTGCCAAGAGCGAGAGAGGCGCTGCTGGTTGTCAGTTTAGGGTTGGTAACATAGATGGTGTGCCGGATGGTTTTTCCGTCAGCATTAATGGTTACAGTGGTTTTTCCGGTTTTATAGCCGGCAGTGACAGTGCCATCTTGTCCAACAGAAACCAGAGATGTTTTTCCCAGCTTCCATGTTACGGTACTGTAGGGGGTAAGCCCCGTCAGAGAAATTTTCTGGGTATGTCCCAGGGAAACCACAGTACGGGAATATTTTGTTTTGGGGTTAGATACTTTTATATTTGTCTGGTATTCTGTAGAAGTTTGGTCAGAGTAGCTGACCACAGCAGTAATAGTAGCAGAGCCTGTCCTCTTGCCAGTGGCTGTTCCAGTATTCTGATTTACAGAAACAATTTTAGGATTTGAAGTGCTCCAGACAATATCTTTGACTTCAGCGCCTGGCTTTTCTATGTTGTGCAATGATAATTTTTGTTTGGTTTTGACTGCCATAGAAGCCTGCTGCTGTACGATACCACAGCGGATGACGTTGATGGTACAGCTGCGCTCTCCAGTTACCAATTGGTCATTTTCATAAATACTGTAGTGTGCAGTAAGGGTGGCTTTTCCAGTTTTACGAGCAGTGATCGTACAACTGTTGCCAGAAACAGAAAGATCTCCGATAGAATTATCTGACAGCTCAAAAGACACAGAGGTGTTGGCAGAACTATTAGATAAGTATATAGAGGCGCTGCTTCCTTTCATCAGAGTTTGAGATGTTCGGCTCAATTTATAGTTGTTTTTTAGCACGGTTACCCGGCAGGACTTTTTAGCGCCTGGTACAGAAGCCGTAATAGTTGCTGTTCCTGTATGTAAGCCGAGAATTTTTCCTTTCTTACTGACAGATACGACTCTCTTGTCAGATGAACGGTAAGAAAGATTTTTTGCAGGATGTGCTGTTGCTTTAAGAGCGTAATCATTGTCTGCAAAGATAATGATTTCTTCTGTCTTCATTTTGACAGAAGGTTTTTTTACTGTAATTTTGCAGGACTTTTTCAGATTACCACAGGCAGCGGTAATAGTAACTTTGCCGGTTTTCTTTGGCGTAACCTTGCCCGAAGAATTTACAACGGCAATTTTCTTGTTGGAAGATTTCCAGGAAACACTGCCTTTGGGCTGAACGGAAGCTGTAAGAGTAATAGGGTTGTCCAAATATATAACAGCCTTAGATTTTAAAGTTATAGAAGGCTTTTTTATAGTTACGCTGCAGGAGGCAGATACACCCTCAGCAGATGCTGTGATGATCACGGTCCCCGTTTTCTTAGGCGTAATTTTTCCGTCAGCGTCTACAGATGCAATATCAGGGCTGGACGAACTCCAGGTGATACTGCTTGCTGGAGCGCCGGCAGCCTTTAATTGATGGACTTGTCCAAGGTAAACAGTAAGATTATCCTGATCCAGAGTGACAGTATTTGCTACGGTAATAGTACAGGAGGCGGAACCAGTCAGGGCGCCGTTTTCTGTTGCGGCAGAGACGGATGCAGTAATCACTGCAGTCCCTGCTTTTTGTGCGGTGACAAGTCCTTGTTCTGATACAGAAGCAATATCCTCCTGGCTGGAATCCCAGGTAATCTGTAACGGACTAGAAAGAGAAGTTCCATCAGAACCCAGAACAGAGGCAGCCAGCTGTAAAGATGACTGAGGATTCAGATTATATGTATTGTAGTTTAAATTTACATTAAGATTTGTTTCAGTATCTGCATCCTGGGCAGGCTTGTCCTCTGAGAAGGTGGAAACAGACGAAAAGCTGGCTGCCTGAGAGACGATCGAGGGACATGACAGCATCAGGCAGCTAAGTAAAAGGGGAATCAGTTTTTTGCATTTCATTTGTATATGCCTCCTGTATAAAAATAGATTTATATTTATCATAATCCCTTTTTTACTGAGATGCAAGAATTATATGTTGTTATCCGACAGAAAAATCTGTTTTTCATCTTGCTTTTTTAGAAGGATAATAATATAATAATTGGGCACATATTGTATGGCAGAATTGAAATAACACTATATTTAGTTATTTCGGAGGAGACATCATGAAAATTATCAAAAGAAGCGGCAAAGAAGCAGGATTCGATAAAAGCAAGATTGAAGAAGCAGTTGCAAAGGCGAATCAGGAAGTGGCTGAGAATGACAGGCTGTCAGAGGAACAGATAGAAGCAATTGCACAGAGGATTTCAGAAATCTGCGGAACCATGGAACGTATCTATAATGTAGAAGAGATTCAGGATATGGTGGAAAATGAAATTATGAGTTACAAGGCATTTGAGGTGGCGAGGAAATACATAACATATCGGTATAAACGTGCCCTGATCAGAAAATCGAATTCTACAGATCAGCAGATCTTGAGCCTGATTGAATGTAACAATGAAGAGATTAAACAGGAAAATTCCAATAAAAATCCAATTGTAAACAGTGTTCAGAGAGACTATATGGCTGGTGAAGTCAGCAAGGATATCACCAGGAGGTTTTTGCTGCCAGAAAAAATTGTCCGTGCCCATGAGGATGGAATCATTCACTTTCATGATGCAGACTATTTTGCACAGCATATGCACAACTGCTGTCTTGTGAATCTGGAGGATATGCTGCAGAACGGAACAGTAATCAGTGAAACCATGATTGAACGTCCTAAAAGTTTTTCTACCGCGTGTAATGTGGCAACCCAGGCTATTGCCCAGATTGCGAGTTCCCAGTATGGAGGGCAGAGCATTACGCTTTCCCATCTTGCGCCCTTTGTAGATGTAAGCCGTCAGAAGCTGAGAAGAGTGGTGCGGCGTGAATTTATTGCGGCAGGGCTGCCTCTGACAGAAGAAAAAATCAATGAAGTTGCAGAAATGAGGGTCAAAGAAGAGATCCGCAGAGGCGTTCAGATGATACAATATCAGGTGATTACTCTGATGACAACCAATGGACAGGCGCCTTTTGTGACAGTGTTTATGTATCTGAACGAGGTGGAAGAGGGACGTGTCCGGGATGACCTTGCCATGGTAATTAAGGAGATGCTGCT
>CAJUCK010000062.1:0-7426 GCA_910585395.1 uncultured Lachnospiraceae bacterium | reverse complement strand
GAATGCAGGGGGTCAAGAATGAGAAAGGCGTTTATATCACACCAGCTTTTCCAAAGCTGATCTATGTTTTGGAGGAAAATAACATTCAGGAAGGAAGCCGTTATTGGGAACTTACCAGACTGGCAGCAAAATGTACCGCAAAACGTATGGTGCCAGATTATATTTCTGAAAAAATTATGAAAGAAAATAAGGAAGGGAACTGCTATCCTTGTATGGGCTGCCGTTCTTTTCTGACAGTATATCGGGACGAAGAGAATCGGCCTAAATTTTACGGCAGGTTTAATCAGGGCGTGGTAACGCTGAATCTTGTGGATATTGCCTGTTCTTCAGAAAGAGACAGGGACAGATTCTGGGAAATATTTGAAGAACGTTTGGAATTGTGTAAAGAGGCGCTGATGCTGCGGCACGAAAGATTAAAAGGAACTCCATCAGACGTTGCACCTATTTTATGGCAGTACGGCGCTCTGGCACGGCTGAAAAAAGGAGAAGCAGTGGATAAGCTTCTGTATCACGGGTATTCTACAATTTCTCTGGGCTATGCCGGACTTTGCGAGTGCGTCCGGTATATGACGGGAAAGTCACATACAGATCCAGCAGCTACTCCGTTTGCGCTGGAAATAATGGAATATATGAATCAGGCATGTAAAAAATGGGCAGATGAGACAGACATTGCTTTCAGTTTGTATGGTACACCGTTAGAATCTACCACATATAAATTTGCAAAATGCCTGCAGCGGCGTTTTGGAGTGATTGATGGTGTGACAGACCGTAATTATATTACAAACAGTTATCACATTCATGTGACAGAAGAAATTGATGCTTTCCGTAAACTGACTTTTGAGGCCAAGTTTCAAAAGTTATCTCCAGGAGGGGCAGTCAGTTATGTGGAAGTGCCCAATATGCAGAATAATATTGACGCGGTTCTCACGGTCATACAGCATATTTATGAGAATATTATGTACGGAGAATTGAATACAAAGAGTGATTACTGTCAGACATGCGGTTATGAAGGAGAAATTAAGATTGTTTCTGACAATCATGGCAAACTGGTGTGGGAATGCCCCAATTGCCAGAACAGGGACGAGGATAAAATGAATGTTGCCCGCAGAACCTGCGGTTATATTGGAACGCAGTTCTGGAATCAGGGCCGAACACAGGAAATTCAGGAAAGGGTACTGCATCTGTAATGAATTATGGGGAAATAAAAAGAACAGACGTTGCCAATGGGCCAGGAGTAAGAGTTTCCCTGTTTGTGTCAGGGTGCACCCATCACTGCAGAGGCTGTTTTAATTCGGAAACATGGGATTTCTCTTATGGACAGGAATTTACTGCTGACACAGAAGAAGAATTATTAAAACTATTGTATCCGCCTCATATCGCTGGATTGACCCTGCTGGGGGGAGAACCTTTTGAGCCTTCTAATCAGAGAATTCTGCTTCCTTTTCTCAAAAAGGTAAAAGAAAGATATCCAGAAAAAACAATTTGGTGTTATACAGGGTATCTTCTTGAACGAGAACTATGGGAGGACAGCCGCGCCAGGTGTGAGGCTACAGACGAGATGCTGTCTCTGATTGACGTGCTGGTAGACGGAGAATTTGTGCAGGAGAAGCGGAATATATCTCTGCGGTTCCGGGGATCTGAGAATCAACGGCTGATTGATGTACAGGAGAGCAGAAGACAGAGAAAGGTATGTCTGTATGAGAAATAAGCGATATGTGTGAGAAAGATTAAGAAAAGAATAAGAAATTATTTGCAAAAATTCAAATCTTTTGCTGCCTGTAAAAGATAAAATAGAAGAGGATAATATAAAAGCGAAAATTAAAAAGGAAAGTAAAATAAAACATGGGATTAAAGGATGACCTTCGGGGAAAAGAATACTATAAGATTACTCTGGTGAGTCTTGCACCAGATAAATGCAATATTCTGAAAGGACCAGAGGAAGAAAAAAGGCTGGCAGAAATCCTTCAGGATGATTACAGTATCAGCAGATATGAGAAAATGCTTCAGCTTGTGATAAAAGAAAAAGTTGCGGCGGATGATCAGGAGTTCTGCTTCCAGCTGTTTTCGCTGGATTTCCTGCAAAAAGCATTTAAAAAAGGGCAGGACAGAGTGACAGGTTCTTATACAAGGAATGTTCAGGGAGAGATGCAGAAGGTATCTGCTGCCATTTATCCTAGAAAGCTGGGAAAACAAAATGAACTGATAGAATTCATGCTGTATATATCCAAACAGGAGTAATCAGGAAAAAGGTTGAGGCAAATACAGGAATGAGGGATGCATATGCGAAGAAGAAAACAGAGAAGAAAACAGAAAATTATTATAGCAAGCGTGTTAGGAGTTATTTTGCTATTGGCAGCAGTGTATCTTTTCATGGGATATTATTTCAGCAGCCATTTTTTCTTCCGAACCAGAATCAATGGATGGAAAGTTGGAGGCATGGATTTATCCAGCGCCGAGGAAAAAGTGGGAGATGGCGTGGAAGATTATCTTCTGACTATTTTTGACAGGGATGGTGAAAAACATCATATTTATGGAGCGGATATTGGCTGCAGTTATGTGCCGGATGGGTCCGTGGAGAAACTGTTAAAGGAACAGGAACCGCTTCAGTGGCTAGTAAAACTGTATCATCCCCTGAAAACGGACGTTCCAATTACCATGGAATATCAGGAGGAACTAATTTCCAAGGCGGTGTCCGCACTGGACTGTTTTCGAAAGGAAAATATTACAGAACCAGAAAGTGCCCAGATAGAACTGGGGGAAGACGGTTATTATATCCAGCCGGAGATTCCGGGAAATCAGATGATTTATGAGAATGTGCTTGCCAAGGTGCAGCAGGCGGTATCAGCGGGGGATGCTTCTGTAGAGCTTACAGATGAAGACTATGTAAAACCTGAATATACCAGCGAGAGCAGAGAAATTACTCAGGTAATGGATCGGATTAACAGTTATGAAAATGCTGAGATAAATTATGAAATCAAAGATTATGAAGAAAAACTTGATAAAAAACAGATTCGTGAATTTCTTTTGGTAGAAGGATTTTCGGTATCATTGAATGTAGAAAAGATTGAGGCATATGTCCAGTCTCTTGCCAGTAAATATAATACATATGCAGATGTGCGTTCCTTTAAGACCTCATCTGGCGATACGGTGGAAATTGGCGGCGGTGATTATGGCTGGATTGTCAACAAGCCCAAGGAGGCAGAGCGGTTAAAGGCGGACTTGGAAGCCGGGAAACCAGTCAGCAGAGAGCCTGAATATTCTCAGCGTCCTTTTGTGGAAGGAAAAAATGACATAGGAAATACGTATGTGGAGATTGACTATACCAAGCAGCATCTCTGGTATTATGAGAATGGCCAGCTTGTGGTAGAGAGTGATATTGTTACAGGTAATATCAGCCGAAATAATGGTTCTCCGGACGGGGTGTTTAAGATTGTGTATAAGGACAGTCCGGCCGTATTAAAGGGAGAGGATTATGAGTCAGACGTTACTTATTTCATGCCTTTTGCATATAATGTGGGAATTCATGACGCTTCTTGGAGAAATGGAAAATTCGGCGGTGAGATTTATAAGAGCAGTGGTTCCCATGGCTGTATCAATGCTCCCCTTGAGGTGGCGCAGAAAATATATGAAACCATTAAGGTAGGTACGCCAGTGATTGCTTTTTATCGAGAGAAGGTGGAACTGTCAGCAGAAAATGCAAAAATTTCAAATGCATTTTCTTATGTGGACCCGGAGAAGAAAGAAGCAGAAGGACAGCCAGGAGCAGAAGGGAAGCCAGAAGCAGAATCGGACAAGCAGGGGGAATGAGAGATGGATATTTATGGAACGATAGGTCCAGCATGTGCAGATATCAATATTCTTACAGAAATGTTTTATCATGGCATGACAGGAATGCGGCTGAATCTTTCCCATACAGGGCTGTCAGACTGCCGGGTATGGACAGACAGAATACAAAGAGCAGCTGAAGCTGCGGGCATCTGCCCGCGGCTTCTTGTGGATTTGCAGGGACCAGAACTTCGTATTGGTGTGATAAAATCACCAATAGTATTAAAGGAAGAGAGGAAGATTGTATTAAAACCGCAAAAGGAGTCGGGGGCTTTAGAAGAAGGAACGATCCCAGTACCAATACAGCTCCTTTCCAGAGTCAAGCCAGGACAGCAGGTGCTGATCGATGATGGGAAGCTTCTTCTGACTGTGGAAGAAATTGATAAGGAGCGGATTTTCTGCCGGGTACAGAGAGGCGGAACCCTAACTTCAAGGAAAAGCATATCAATCTCTGGGGTGGAGCTAGTACTTCCCACATTGACAGACAGTGACCGGAAAAATATCAGGGAAGCCAAAAAGCATGGTGTCACAGGAGTTATGCTGCCCTTCGTGCGTTCCTGCCAGGATCTACAGAATTTAAGACAGGAACTTACAGATGCAGGCGCAGAGGAATTAGAAGTATTTGCAAAAATAGAGAACATGGATGGAGTGAGAAATTTACAATCTCTTCTGTCCTGTGCAGACCAAATTGTTATTGCAAGAGGTGATCTTGGCAATTGTATGCCGCTGTGGGAACTTCCGGCAGTACAGGCAGAGGTAGCAGAAATATGCACAAGCGCTGGAAAACCTTTTATGGTGGTAACTCAGATGCTGGCTTCTATGGAGAACAGCAAGGTACCTACCCGCGCGGAAGTTTCAGATATTTTTCAGGCGGTTTCTCAGGGAGCATCTAGTGTGATGGTGACAGGGGAGACTGCGTCTGGAAAATATCCGGCAGAGACTGTAAAGTATCTCTGCCGGACAGTGGAGAGCGCCCAGAAATATTTAAAGAACAGATGAATTTAAAAAACAGATGAAAAACGGAATGCGGCGGGCGCTATGATTAAAGTGCCTCCCATCTTCCGCTGGCGCCGCAGGGCAGTACCAGACCATTGGAAGAAACAGGAAGTCCAATTTCCTGAGCATCTATAATACCTTTGAAATTTCGAAGTTCCGTCCCCAGCATATAGGCGAGGACAGCAGGCTGGAGCCCGGTTGTGTAGGAGTTAATCAGAAAGAAAAGCGGCTTTTTTGAGAGAAGCTGCACACACAGCTTTACCAGAGGATAAATGGCGTCTTCAATTTTCCATATTTCGCCTTTGGGTCCTCTGCCATAAGAAGGGGGATCCATAATAATGGCGTCATAATGATTGCCGCGGCGTATTTCACGTTCCACAAATTTTACACAGTCATCCACAATCCAGCGGACAGGAGCGTCTCCCAAAGCAGAGGCAATGGCATTTTCTTTTGCCCAGGTTACCATGCCCTTAGAAGCGTCCACATGGGTGACGCTTGCCCCTGCGGCTGCTGCCGCCAGTGTGGCGCCGCCAGTATAGGCAAAGAGATTTAACACTTTCACGGGGCGTCCTGCTTGGCGTATCTTTTTACCGAACCAGTCCCAGTTAACTGCTTGTTCTGGAAATAATCCAGTATGTTTAAAACTAAAAGGCTTCAGGTGAAAGGTCAGAGAATGATAATGAATGTCCCATTGCTGCGGCAATTCAAAAAATTCCCATTCCCCGCCCCCTTTTTTACTGCGGTGATAATGTCCGTTCTTTTTTTTCCAGCCTGGGAGTGTCCGCGGAGTATCCCAGATGACTTGAGGATCTGGCCTTACTAATATAAAATCTGCCCAGCGTTCCAGTTTCTCGCCTTTTGAGCAGTCGATGACTTCATAATCTTTCCAGCTGTCTGCAATCCACATAGGTGTATTCCTTTCTTGTACATCTTCTTCGTAGAGAATTCTTTTCTAATATCAGGAAATATTATATCCCAGGAAAAAAACAGCGTCAACTGAAATTACGGCTTCTCTTGCAATGAGAGCAGAAATTGCGTATAATCGTAACCACACAGATAAATTGTAAAAAGATAAGAAAGGAAAAGAAAATGATTAATGATATACAGATTGGACCGCTGACTCTGCATATGTATGGAATTATGGTTGCTCTTGGGTTCCTGAGCGCATTGATAATTTGTGAGAGACGCGCAAAAAAAAGGGGGATGGAAACAGATATTTTATATGGTATATTCTGGTGTGCTATTTTTGGGGGAGCAGCCGGAAGTAAACTGCTTTATTATACTGTGAGTATTCTAGATATTTTGAAAGATCCTTCTATTTTGTGGAATTTTCAGAATGGATGGGTGGTATATGGTGGAATTCTGGGAGGCGTTTTTGCCAGCCTGCTCTACTGCAGATATAAAAGGGTAGACTTTGTCAGGTATTTAGATTTGGTACTTCCGTCGGTGGCTTTTGCTCAGGGATGTGGACGTATAGGCTGCTTTTTCGCTGGCTGCTGTTATGGCAGAGAGACAGAATCTGCGCTGAGCATACAATATTGGCGGTCAGAATATGCCCCCAACGGTGTAAAATTGATTCCAACACAGATTTATTCCAGCATAGGCGATTTTGTATTGGCATTTGTGCTGATGGCATATGCAAAGAAAGAGCCTAAGAAAGGAAAAGTAGCTGCTGGTTACTGTATCTTATATAGTATCGGGCGCTTTATCATTGAGATGCTGCGAAATGATTACCGGGGAACATGGGGATTTTTATCTACTTCACAGATCATTTCCATCTTTATACTGGCACTTGGAATTGGTATCTTTGTGGCAGCAGATAAATATTCAGAGAATTAATAAATGCCTTTTTTGTGCCGATATAATCTTTAAAATGATTGGTTTGCACGAAAGGGAGGTTCTGAATTATGAATATTATGCTGCCTGTTAATATAGAAGAAACGAAACATCAAAGTTGCAAAAAGACCGTAGATATTTCTCAGGCAATCCGCAATGTAATAGGTACAGAACAGGATCAGGAGAAGAAGTCTGTGCTTGCGCGGCTTTTGGAACCGAAAGAAGTGGATGAGGGGCAGAATGATGCGAGGAAGGCGGCAGAGATTGCCCGCCGGATCGCCAGGGGAGAGCATGTGTCACCAGAAGAAAAGAAGTTTCTGATGGAGACAGATCCCAGGCTTGCTCAGATGGCGGAGCTTGCAAGAAAAGAGGGAGAGCGGATCAAGCATGCGCTGTCTCAGGCGTCCAGTAAGGAAGAACAGCAGACAATTGTGCAGCAGGCATATCAGATGGTGCAGCAAGTAAGCAAAACTAATGAACAATTTGGAATTCTTTTGGGAGAGGCTGTAAAAGCGGCAGTGAAAGAAAATCAGAAAAAGGGAAATCTGCAGGAAGAAATTCAGGAAAAGGAAGAAACTTCTGGAGAAAAAGGCAGATTTCGCAAAGATGTGCCAGCCGGAACAAACAACATTCTCCACACAGACGAACAGGAGAGGCTGTTAGAACAATTTTTCCCAGATGAATGGATATCAATGCTGGACTGCAGAAGCTGAGGCGTCCAGCAGGGGAATAAATACGCGTATTCATATAGAGGGAAACAGAATGCGTG
>CAJUCK010000061.1:9174-15034 GCA_910585395.1 uncultured Lachnospiraceae bacterium | reverse complement strand
ATTACTTATGGGGTTTTATGATTGTAATCGGGATCCTCTATGCTGCTTTAACCGGAAACCTTCCCGCTGTCACAAATGCAGCTCTGGATTCTTCTAAAGAAGCCGTCACCCTCTGTATTACCATGCTGGGAGTCATGTCATTCTGGGTAGGTTTGATGCGCATTGCAGAAAACAGCGGCATTATTACGGGAGCTGCACGGTTTCTTAACCCTCTGCTTCATTTTATGTTTCCCAATATTCCCAGAAATCATAAGGCAAATGAGTATATTTCCACAAACATTATAGCCAATGTTTTTGGGCTTGGATGGGCAGCAACGCCTGCGGGCTTAAAGGCAATGGAATCTATGGGAGAATTGAATCATCACAATAAAGTGGCAAGCCGGGAAATGTGTACATTTTTAATATTAAATGTATCTTCTTTCCAGTTGATTCCTGTGAATATGATTGCCTACCGCAGCCAGTATGGTTCTGCCAATCCTGTTGCCATTTTAGGTCCTGCCATAATTGCTACCTTTATCTCCACTCTTGTGGGAATTCTGTTTGCTAAAATTATGGCCTGTCTGCCAGAAAATTCTGGCTCTACATATAAGAAAAAAGGAGGGAACCTATGAATATCCTCCTTTTTCTGTCAGATGCTGTTATTCCAATATTGATATTTTCCATTGTCGGTTATGGCCTTCTCACTCACCACAATATATACGATGATTTTATCAAAGGAGCAAAAGACGGATTTCAAACAGTAATCAGCATTATGCCCACCTTGATTGGACTGATGGTAGGAGTGGGAATTTTACGTGCATCAGGATTTCTGGACCTTTTATCCTCTGTATTAGGAATCATTACAGAACCTCTGCAGTTTCCGGCAGAATTAGTGCCTGTCTCTATTGTAAAAATGTTTTCCTCCTCTGCCGCCACTGGGCTGGTTCTGGACATTTTCAAAGAATTTGGGCCAGACTCTTATTATGGCATCATAACCTCCATCATGATGAGCTGCACAGAAACTATTTTCTACACTATGAGTATTTACTTTATGACGGCTAAAGTCCAGAAAACACGCTACACGCTGCCTGGGGCATTACTGACTACACTTGCAGGCACCGTGGCAAGTGTCATTCTTGCCCAATTTATGTAACTATTGTTTACAGTAATCCCTTGTCTATTTTCTGAAGATATGCCCTAGTCTCTGATACCACAACGCTGCTTAAAGCGACAATAGCAATTAAATTGGGAATTGCCATCAGGCCATTGAAAATATCGGCAAGTGTCCACACGGCAGAAACCGTCATAAACGGACCGATAAACACACAGAGAATATAAATCCACTGATAAGCCTTTAACACCCCTGGCCGATCTCCTATAAGATATTCAAGACACCTGCCACTGTAATAATTCCAGCCCAAAATAGTGGTAAAAGCAAAAAATACAAGACATACCATCAAAATGAAAGATGAAACCTGAGGTTCCAGCGGGAGTCCAAACTGAAATGCCCTGGTGGTTACATCAACGCCGTCTAATCCCACATTCCAGCTCTCAGTAATCACAATGGTAAGTCCTGTCATCGTACAAATAATCACGGTATCAATGACAGTTCCCAGCATAGATACAAGTCCCTGCGCCGCTGGTTCATCCGTCTGTACTGCTGCAGCGGCAATGGGAGCGCTTCCCAATCCTGCTTCATTGGAAAAGATACCTCTTGCCACACCTTTCTGCATGGAAACCATCATGGCGCCCAGAGCTCCTCCCGCTGCTGCTTTTAATCCAAAAGCACTTTGTATAATGATGACAAATGCCTCTGGAATCTGTGAAATATGAGTAACCAATATCAGCAATGCTGCTATGATATAAGTCCCTGCCATAAAGGGAACAATTACCTGCGCTACATTAGAACTACGCTTGATTCCTCCAATCAGAACCAATGCCACACAAACCGTCAGTATAATCCCTGCGATAACAACGCTCCAGGAATAATCTCTCCCAAACAGCTCTGTGGTCCACTGATTTTCAGGATCAAAAAAATTATTCACTGCACTGGTAATTCCGTTAATCTGAGTAAATGTTCCGATTCCCAAAAGCCCTGCGCTTATACCAAAAAAAGCAAACATTTTTCCCAGCCATTTCCAGTTTTTGCCCATACCGCGCTCAATATAGTAGAACGGACCTCCTACGATATGTCCGTCTTCTGCTACAACACGATATTTTATTGCCAGAAGACACTCCGCATATTTTGTTACTGTACCCACAATAGCCGCCACTACCATCCAAAACAGGGCGCCTGGCCCTCCTGCTACCAGCGCTGTGGCGACTCCCACGATATTTCCTGTTCCTATGGTAGCAGATAATGCTGTGCATAACGCGGCAAAGCTGGACATCTCTCCACTTTCGCCTTTCTTCTCATTTGCAAAGAGATTGCGTATTGCAAGGGGAAGACGCTTGATTTGGAGCCCATGCAGACGGATTGTAAGAAAAACTCCCACCGCCAAAATCAGTACAATCAGTGGAATTCCCCATACCAGACTATCAATTAGGTTCAAAAAATCGTTTACGGTCTTTAGTGTCATAAATTTCCTCCTTTTCTTAATCCAAATACCTTCCCAACTGAGGCATCCAATCGCCGAGAAATATTTCATCGTTTAATACTCCATCAAAAATAGGAGTAAAAAATGTTACCAAAAGTGTTATAACCTGTTCCCATTGTGGATAATGTCCTCTGCTTCGTCTGCTCTGGCTCTTCCACCTTTTTTTCATATATCCATAATTCTTATAACTTTCTATGGTATCTAATCTCTTTTCCAGAGAAGGAATGGGCTGTTCTTGGAGCAAATGGCTGAAACTTTCCCATATCTTGCGCCCTTCTAAAGGTTCTCTGTTAAGAATTTCATAGATTTCTTTGTACCAGGATAAATCATTTAAAAGTTCCAATCCGTTTAAAATTTCATAAAAAGCGATTACAAGAATTTCTTCTGGCGGAAATGTATAATAAGTAAAAATCTCCTCGTTCCATAACGATTTTCTTGTTTTTTCCCTGGGATAAATATAATCTTTGGTATAGGGAAGCAGGCGTATTTCAAAAGGAATACAATAGGGATTTTTATGGATCTGCAGAAATAAATTATTAAAACATTCTGTTTCATTCCCTAACTCTTTCCGTTTATCGTCTATACATATCTTAATACACTCCTGTGCAGGAGGTGATTTTTCTTTCTGTCCGCTCAAAAATAATTTTTCAAGTTCTATGATAATGTTTTCTAATTCCTTTTCCGGCGTAAAGAATTCCATTCTGTCTGTCAGTGAATTCTGTTTTCTGTTTTCTTCCAGAAAACTATCATTTTTTAGTAAAAGCTTTTCCCTTTTCGAGAATAATTGTATCCTTTTAAGTATTTCTTCCGCTCCCAACACTGATACTGTGTAAATAGACGGATTTTCATGCGAATTTTTTTCTCTCTCCATTTACAACCACACTCCAATTCGATTTTGTACTTTTTGCATAACCCTCCTGATTCTGGCGTATTCCATCAGTTTTTGAATATCTTTCTGAGGTTCTTCAATATACTGGCGAAGTAATTGTTTCAAAACGTCTCGTTCCAGTTTTTCTTCAAATTTCAGGCAGTCACAAATCAGACGTTCAACATTATATATATACATTTCTCCATCACCCATTGAAAACTTTTCTGCACCCAGCATCAGAATATCGGGTTCCAGATAATAGGGTTTTACTGGTGGATAATTTATCTTAAATCTTGATTTTGAAGTATTCTTGTCCACTGCAATCTGCCAGAATACTGGCCTGTGCCTGCTGTATCCTCTGTAAAATAGCGCTGTTTCCAGACAAAGCACACCATCTGAAAATAATTCGCTGACCATGGCTTCCTCTGATTTCGCGGAAAATCCCATGCCATAATAACCGCTCTTAACTTTTTCTAATATACCCTCTTCCACAAATTGCTGTATTTTCCGGTAATCCATGGGCAGCTCATACAGCTGAGAAGTTTTCATCAATCCTCCATTGTCTTTCATTTCCTGAGAAAGCTTTTGTATCAATGCTTCTTTTTTTTTCTGCACTTTTCCCATCTCTACCTCCTATGGCGCTTTTTTGCACCAAGACTGTTCTGCAGGCAGCCTGCGGCATATTTATTATATGCCTTTTGACCCTGATCTTATCTGATAATAATATTTACAGAATTAATTCAATCTTTTTCCGCTTATTTTTCTTTCAGGTGGCTCTTTTATTATATTCCTATTGTAAAATCCTGTCAATTTTTGTTTTTATGACTTGTCTCTCTTCTTTTATTGTATTCAAATTTAAGAAAATCTTTACAAATAATTTTTTTTCCTGTAAACTATTAAATTGTAACCTGAAAACACATTAATATAGAAGTAACGGAGAAATGTAATGGAAACTCAAGAGAACAAAATGGGTGTTATGCCCATAGGAAAATTACTGATTAGTATGTCTCTGCCTATGATGATCTCTATGCTGGTACAGGCATTATACAACATCGTAGACAGTATATTTGTGGCACAAGTAGGTGAATATGCAGTTCGTGCCGTATCTTTGGCTTTTCCTGCACAGAGCTTAATGATTGCAGTGGCTGTGGGAACTGCAGTAGGTATCAACGCTCTGCTGTCTCGAACTTTAGGGGAAAAAGAATATGACAAGGCGGACAAAGTGGCTGCAAATGGTGTATTCATCTCTATACTCTGCTATATTTTGTCAGCCGTAGCCGGAGCATTTGCTGCAAAACCCTTTATTTACAGCCAGACGGATGTAGAGCAAGTGCGCAGTTACGGCATCTCATATCTCACCATCTGCACTGTATTTTCCCTAGGAATTTTTCTGCAGATTTGTTTTGAACGTTTATTACAGTCTACTGGAAAAACCATATATACCATGATCACACAGGGTACAGGAGCCATTATCAATATTATTCTGGACCCAATTCTGATTTTCGGTTTATTTGGCGCTCCCAGACTGGAAGCTGCCGGAGCAGCCATTGCAACTGTCTCTGGACAGATTGTTGCTGCAATGCTGGCTGTTTTCTTCAATCTGAGATATAATGATGAGGTTCATCTGCATCTCAAGAAGTTTCGCCCAGACTTCCGGCTGATCGGACAAATTTATGCTGTCGGGGCTCCTTCCATTGTGGTACAGGCAATCGGCTCTGTTATGACTTATGGTATGAACCTGATCTTATCCGCCTATGGAATTGCTCAGACTGTTTTCGGCCTTTATTTTAAGCTGCAGAGCTTTGTATTTATGCCTATTTTTGGTCTGAACAATGGAATGGTGCCTATTATTGCATATAATTACGGCGCTGGTAAACGTGACCGTGTCATTAAAACCATTAAGACCAGCGTTTATTATGCAGTGGGAATTATGTTTGTTGGATTAATAATTATGGAACTGTTCCCTGCTCAGTTATTAAGTATGTTTAACGCTACTCCAGACCTGATTGCTGTTGGTGTTCCCGCACTTCGAATCATCTGCTTAAGTTTCTTATTTGCTGGTTACTGTATCGTGGTGGGAAGTTCCTTTCAGGCTTTGGGAAACGGCGTCTACAGTATGGTGGTTTCAATTGCCAGGCAGCTAGTTGTTCTTCTTCCTGCCGCTTATCTGCTTTCCCTCTCTGGAAATGTGAGAAATATTTGGTTTGCATTTCCTATAGCAGAGCTTATGTCTGTGGCAATGAGCAGCTATTTCCTATGGCGTATTAATCAGAAAATTATCTGTCACATTGGTCAATAATCAACAAATAGAAAAGGAACTTGTTACCTTATTGTAACAAGTTCCTTTTCTATTATTCATAAAACATTACCTTCTGCGGCGATGTTTCTTAACCTTAATTTCCTTAAAATTTCTCTT
>CAJUCK010000061.1:7576-9164 GCA_910585395.1 uncultured Lachnospiraceae bacterium | reverse complement strand
CATTTTTCTGCTCATAATTTTATATCTGATTAAATAAAAATTATCAGCTAAATGATAAATAGCAAAACCAATTCCCACCAGCAGAATGACCGCAACCACTCCTAAAATAATATATCTCACATTGATATTGACAACTTTTCCTTCTGGAATCTTAGTCTCCTCTTTTTCTTTCTGAAATTTAAATTCAGGAATCTTTACACTTGTTACTTCAATATCTGTTCCGCCAACCTTTCTGCCGGCATACGTATATTGGATATGTCCTATTACATTGCTGTCATTTTTTGATTTTTTAATTTTATGTTCAGCCTCTTCAAAAGCAGCTGCTTTAGGAAGTACTACATATCCATCCTTATTTAATTCTGCAAAAGAACTGTCATTTTCAAAAATCTTACTCTCTGAAACATCTTTCTCAAAACTTTTCTCATTATCTGATATATTCCAAACCTGAAAATTTTCAAAACAATAATCAAACAATGTGCGGGTATCTGTATAATGATTTGGACTTGTCTCCTTCATAACCACACAAATCAGCGTCATGCCGTCCTTTTCTGCAAAAGTAGCAAGGGTGCTTCCTGCCACGCTGGTATAACCAGTCTTTCCTCCAATACAGTATTCATAGAGGTACCGTTCGTCTCCTTTATAATTATTGCGCATTTTATGGTGATTGGAAAGGTAGGTCTCCTCTTTATGCTTATTAGTGGGCGGAATACTGTGTCTTCTGGTATTGACAATCATACGAAATACATCATTCTTCAATGCTTCTCTGGAAATTAATGCCATATCGTACGCGCTTGTTTTATGCTCTTCATCTGGCAGACCATGCGGATTATTGAAATGTGTATCTTTACAACCCAGCCGTTCTGCCTCATCATTCATCATTTTAACAAAGTTTTCATAATTTTCACCTGTATGTTCCGCAATGGCATATCCACATTCATTTGCTGATTCCAGCATCAGCCCGTACAGACATTCCCTCATGGTCATTACTTCTCCCACATCGCGGGAAATTCCTGAACCCTCCGTCTTATAAACTGCATCCTTGGAAAATGTTACCTCCTCGTCCAGACCAGAATTCTTAACTGCAAGCATACTTGTCATAATTTTGGTGATACTCGCCGGATAACACTGTTCATGAGAGTTTTTCTCAAAGAGCACCGTTCCGGTAGAAGCTTCCATAACAATTGCTGATTCCCCTGCAATCTGGGGTCCTTCTGGCCAGTACTCCTCTGCCTGAACCGGAAGAATCTCAGTTTGAAACAGACATGTTATCCCTAACAGCAAAGTCCACCATCTCTTTCTGTTCTTCATGAAATTTTCTCCTTATGTTCGATATTCCAAATATTATAAAATCATTACAAAAATATTACATTTTCTATAGTATAGCATATCCAGAGAAGCAACGCAACTTTCCTTAAGAGGTTCTTTTTATAAAAGATACTTTTTTTTCTAACAAATTTATAGTAAGATGAAATGAACCAGTTGCATTTAACTTTAATTTATTTTTTGTAGGATTGATAGAATTTATTAATTCTTTTGCTGACTATTTTTTGTGCCAAAAGTGCACTGAATGGAGGAAATTATGAGATTA
>CAJUCK010000061.1:483-7566 GCA_910585395.1 uncultured Lachnospiraceae bacterium | reverse complement strand
ATATTCCGGGCTCCCGTGAAGCTATTGCCGAGAACCGCTGGTGTATACAAGAAACACAAAACCCTAGAGGAACATGGCGTCTTATTTTTGGAAATGGCAATCCCGTTCACCTTGAAATAGGAATGGGAAAAGGAAAATTTATCATGGAACTTGCCAGACAAAATCCTCAAATTAACTATGTGGGAATTGAAAAGTATTCCAGCGTATTGCTGCGCGGTCTTCAGAAAATGGAAGAAAATCCTCTGGAAAATATACGTTTTATCCGCATGGATGCAGAAAATATCTGCGAAATATTTGATAATCATGAGGTAGATAAGATTTATCTTAATTTCTCTGATCCCTGGCCTAAGGATCGTCATGCCAAACGCCGTCTTACTTCCCGACAGTTTTTTGCCCGTTACCATCAAATTCTCAAGGAAAATGGCATGGTAGAATTTAAAACTGACAATACAGACCTTTTTGATTTTTCTTTAGAAGAAGTCAAAGAAGCTGGCTGGTGTCTGGACAAATTTACCAGAAATCTTCACGAAGACGAGCAGATGAATCAAGGAAATGTGATGACGGAATACGAAGAACGTTTTTCTTCCATGGGAAATCCCATTTGTAAACTGATAGCATCCAGATAAATTTTCCATTTAAAAAGGGATATGAGAAACCTTTAGAAGGTTCCTTCATATCCCCTTGCATATGTCTATCATTTAAGATTATTTGATTTCTGTTACTTTTGCCGGTTCATCTTCTTCTGTATAAGAAATCCTGATGATATCTCCTGGCTGGTATTTTACGATGTCCAGAAGGTCGCTGTTTGTCATATCTGCATCAAATACTTCTTCATTTCCTTCCAGTGCGAAATATATATGTGTATTTCCTTCGATATTTACTGGAAACATATTTTTAATTTTTCCAGAAGCACTTTTACTATCAGAATCTACTGCTCCTGAGATACCATTATTTTTCAACAATTTATTATAAGCTTTCTCACATTCTTTGATGGTATTTCCAGTTGCCACCCATTGATACTTCTGAATGTTTACCATACCATACATTTTTACCAGACCTGCATCGTCCTTTAATGCCATAAAATAGGTGGGTTCTCCAGAAATATTTAAAAGAAGCGGAAAAGTGGCGTGATAGCCCAGATTCTGTACCTGGCCCTCTGCAGATGACATGGCAGATTCTTCTGTAGCCCCTTCTATTTTATAAAATCGTGTTTCCATCGTACGCTGATTCATCAGGACAAAACCTACATTAGACTGGTCCCCACTTACGCTGGTAACTCCAGAGTATACCCATACATCATCATCCAGAGCAATATAGTTATAACCGTTTGTTGTTTCCAGGCAGTCTTTCTGTCCCAGCACACTGTTAAAAAATCCATGTTTTAAAGTTCCGCTGTAGTCATACAAATCCATCAGCAGTTCGGCCTGATACACTTTATCGACCCATTGAGGTACGTCTTTAATATCATAATCTGTACATTCTCCAGTAACAGCATTGCAGATTACGACTCTTCCAATTGTCTCTCCGCCGAATAGTCCCACATTAAATTTTTTCACTGGACATATCCAGAAAGGTGTTCCTTCCTCATCTATTTCAAAGAAAATCTGCTCTGTAAAGATATAAGTTGGATAATGAAAACGCAGGTGCCTGTATATATTTCTGTTCAAATATTCTCCTTTGGAGTACTTGATGCCCTGTTTTAATTTCACACACTCTGTATCCTGAGTGGCCATGTCAATCTTAATATACGCTGGAATACCTTCACTCTGATTAGTCAGCCACTTAATAGGGCTTGCATAAACCAGTGGTGTTACTCTCACAGGTTTATTATTTACGTTAATCTGGCTGTAATCACTGGATACTTCAAACTGAGATACCATGTCGACCATACTTCCCATTTTTCTATTCCCCAGCAATGCTGCTGAGTCTTTATCCAATATAGGTATTGTATTATAATCTACCTGGGAAATATCATTTGTAAAGTCACGTTCATGTACTTCCATAAGCTTCTGATATTTCTTTGCATTGATAATTGGAGAAGACAGTATGGCACCAACTATCAAAATCAGTAACAATACTGCTGCTATACAAAAACCAGCTTTCGTTATTATGCCAGGATGAATCTCCATGCCCATGCTTCCTCTTTTTATCTCAAATTTCTGGTTTTCCCGAAACATTTTCCGCACTAAAGCCAATATACTTAGAACAACAACCGCTCCGATTACAAACCACCAGGTTCCTACAGAATGAATATTAAATGCTGGAATGGTCACATAATAATAAACAAAAGCTACTACCAATAAAATAACAGCAATCAAAATATTTTTTCCTGCTTTTTTCATATATTTCTCCTTTCTCATCTGTATTATTTATCTAGTACAATATTACTCTTTTCTAATTCTTATGTCAATCATTGGATAACGTAAAAAGTTTTTTTTCATTTTCTTAAAAAAATTAAAAAAAGTTCTTGCATTTCTTAAAACTTTATTATATAATATTTTTTGTCTTAAGGAATAAGACATGCGTCTCTAGCTCAGCTGGAAGAGCACCTGACTCTTAATCAGGGTGTCCAGGGTTCGAGCCCCTGGAGGCGCACTGCAAGAACTTGTTGTGAAGATAGCGCTCTCATGACGGGTTCTTTTTTTGTCCATTCAGCCTTTATCATTTAACATCTTCTTCACTTCCTGAAATGATTTTTCGATCGTGTTAATCTTTTTTTCTAGTCCCGGATTCTTGTAACTTATTTCTGCCAGTTTCTGTTTCATAGATTTTTTACGTTTCATTGTTGAATCCTTTTCTTTTTATTCTATTATATGAAGAAAACTTTTTTTGATACAGAAGCAAAATTAAATTGTTTTTGTCTCAAATTCTTCTACATTAGAATAAAGCGGGTAAGCTTTTTCCTATAATATAAAATATCAGAGCGCCAAAAAGCAATTTCTGACACTCTGATAAAACACAGTTAATATTCTATTACATATTTGCAATTAATGCTGCAATATCTTCTGGACTCATAGGACGATTTGGATCAGACATATCTGGCATAGGAGGCTTTTCTTCTTCTTCATATTTTGCTGTAGTCTCCGGAAGATTCTCTGATTCCGTTTTTGCAATCAAAGCTGCAATATCCTCTGGGCTCATACCGCTGTCAGACTCCGACTTTGAAGAATCCGCTGCTGGACTTTCTATTGCCTGATCTGGTACTACAATTGGCTCTGGAACTGGAAGTTCTTCCACTACAGAAGCCTGTTCTGGTTCTGGAACCGGAAGTTCTTCCACTACAGAGGCCTGTTCTGGCTCTGGAACCGGAAGTTCTTCCACTACAGAAGCCTGTTCTGGCTCTGGAACTGCAAATTCCTCAACAGCAGAAACCTGTTCTGGCTCTGGAACTGCAAATTCCTCAACAGCAGAAACCTGTTCTGATTCTGGAACAGATTCTGGCTGTTCTATCTGACTGTTGAGTTCTGGCTGCTTTAATACAGGTTCTTCTCCTGTCGGTGTTTCAACTACTGCTTCTTCGGATGCTGCCTGCTGTTCATTCTGCTCTTCAAATGCTGTCTCTTCTGACACCATCTGTTCCTCATTCAATACATCCTCTGCTATTGGCTGTTCTTCTTTTTGGTCTGTATTATGTATTTCCTCTGACGATTTCTCTTCTGTTATAGAATCTTTTGCCGAATTCATATTCTTTGATTCTGCCGCTGCTTCAATTGCACTGCTGTAAGATTCTTCCAGAGACTGTTGTGAAGTTAAAATATTTTCTGAAATCTCATCTGCCTCTTTTACCAGCAAATCTCTTAACTCTGTAATTCTCTTAAATATCTCATCTGTACTCTTATCAAGTTTCTTTGCTTCTTCATTATGTATTTCTTCCTGCTGGGAAAGAAGCTGCCCCTGCATTCCCGATATAGAATCACGAAACTCTTCCATTTGAAGTAATAATTTGTCATTGGGATTCATCAAAGCATCTGCGTTTTCTTTACTGCGGCTTATTGTAATCTTAGCAATTTTCTTCTGATCTTCCACAATACTATCCAGCATAGATGCTATTTTCCTCTGATTCACATCTCCAGCTTTTTCCAGAGGCATAATTTTCTGTCCTATAAAATTAAGTTTTTCATCTAAATCTTGAACTTTCTTCTGGATGATAACGTATGAGCTTTTCTGAACATTCATGATGTCAGTATACTGCTCATTTCGATTCTGCCCCTCCAAATCCTTCCATTTAAACCAGCTGTTGATGGTGAGAACAGAAGATACAAGCGTCAAAAACATTGCCGCGGCTAAAATCGTATAATCCTCAGGAATATTAATAATTATGTAAATATCAATCATACATATCAACAATGTAATAACTGAAGTCGTCCGTACTCTTTTCTTTGGTGTTTTCTCATTTTCCATAAATATTCCTCCAGGCAATAAATTATTAAGAATTCTTTTCCCTAATATGATAGCATAAGTCTTTAAAGTTTGCAATGAATTTGACTTCAAACAACAGTAGTTAATATACTATCTTTTATCGTTTCGCTTTTCTATATCCGGCTTCTTCTGCCTCCTGTTCTGTTTCAAAAATAACCAGATTTTTAGAATTTTCCATCTCTTCATAAGCCGCCTGCCCAGGGCAGTGATAAATCTTTGATCTGGAATTTCCGCGAATGACATCGTGCTCCTTAACTGTATTAGATTCTTCAAACGTTTCCCCGCCAAGACCGCTTTTTCCTGTAGAATAATCTATATAAATGCCAGGCTGTACATTATAAACAAAAACATGAAAGCACACTCCTTCTCCCTGATCTTCCACAGACATAGCTTCCATTAACACACCTTTTGCCAGCAGATCATCTCCTTCAAAAATAGGTGTAACTCTGTACAACACATGATTTTCCGTTTCTTTTACATAATCAGCTACCATATTTTCAAACGGCAGCATACCTTCTACATTCATGTACCTTGTTCCAGTAATCAGATTTTTTTCATTTGCATTTTCTCCAGAAAGCTGATACCCTATCAAATGACAGCGATTATATAAATATTTCCCATCTACATTGTCATATTTTATAGTATGCCAACCTGTAGGTTTGACCTGCCCGATATTTCCCCTCTCTTCCACAGGCATAAGATCCTTTCCCACATTTGCATAAGCAGTTCCACATCTTTTCAGCTCATCCAGGTCACTATAAGTTTCAAAACTTTCTTCTGTAAATTCTTGTTTTGTAAATTCTGGTTCATTTCCATTTACTTCAATATAAGGCTTACCTTCATAGTCAGGAATATCTTTGGCGCTTATCAATTCCTGTTCTTTAGGCTGCACATTTTCAGTAAGAAAATCTGTACAGCCTGTGAGGAACAGACAACAAACAAATAGGATTATAAATTTTACTTTTACTTTTTTTTGTTTCATTGTACTTTTTTATAAACCTCCTTGGTTATTTTTTCATGAGAAGAACCTGTAAACTCTACTCTTTTTTCCAATTCCCATGTCCCATCTTCTAAATCAACTGTAAAATATGTATCTGCTGGATATCTGCGATTCCAATAATACAGAATCATTTTGTTAATATCCACTAAAAAGCTGGAAATTTGCTGATTTTCCACAAAACAATAATCATTTTCCCCAGCCTGGTACAAAAAATCTTCTGATACAATTATAGATTCATCTGCGCATTCCCCAAACATTGCAGCGGAATATTCGTTCATATATAATTTTTTTCCTCTGCACTGCTTTATCATATCCTCCCGCAGTATACGATCCTGACTTTGGCGGCGATGATGAAACATCATTCCTTTTTTTTCATCTACACATACGATAAGAATCATTTTATATCTCCATTCAAAATTAATAAAACTACTTTTTTGATTAGCAAATTTTAGATAGATTAAAATGCCGAAAATCCTGGAACCCCAGTATTCTCGGCATTTCTTAGGATGTTGGTAAGAGGATTTGAACTGCTTAGGAACAATCCTGTTTGCTAGCAGCAAACTCCCTCTTAGCGTTATCTAATCCCTGTATTTCCTTAGTTTTAACGGATTCAGAATGTTATCTCATACCTTCGTGTGACTGCTGATTTTAAGGTGTTTTAAATGCTCCTTTTAACAAGTGATCAGCAAGGAGCTTGAATTTAGGGAAATAGTACGCTGTAAAGTTTGCTTCATCTAGTGCTGGCAGCTCTCTTTATAATCCCTAAATATTTCATGTGGTCTGCCTTCTATTGAGTCACACTGATACGTTATCTGAATAATACCATAATTGATGTAATTCTGCAATAAGGACAGTATCTAAAATCAGAAGAGATCCCTACACATCCCCGTTTATTGTAAAATTTGCTTCAGACAATCCAATAATCGTAATTTCCTCTCCGTTATATTCTAGCTGTTTTGCAATATTAAGAACTGTATCAATGTCGTTGTATTAAACATCTATAAAATCACCTGTTACCATAAGCCTTATCCCAATGATTTCAAATTATTTCTATATTCCTGCATCTTACTTTCGTCCATGTTGTCTAAAACAAATTGCAGCTCATTCGTGACCTTTTCACGGTCATATGGAAGATAAGCTGTTACAGGCGCAAAATTTGAAACCGTATTTGCAAATAAATGTGTGCGTATATTTAAGTTATTGATTAACATTTGCAATTCACGGATACGCTCTTTTTCTTCAGCAGGGACAAATAAGCCCTTCTGTGCCATCTGGTACAGCTCTGTGTCTGGGAAAAGCGTAAGTGAGTCCACGGAAATAAAATATGGATTAAGCTGGCTGAACAGCTCTGCACTATTCCTCGCATTTCGGTATCCTCCGTCTTTTCCCGCAAGTCCTGTCATATAAACAAAATAGTATTCCATATCCGCTTCATCCAGCTTCCTGCATTGCTCCAAAATATCAGCCGAAGTATATCCCTTATCTGCAAGGGCAAGCGTTTCATCATCTCCGCTTTCCACACTGATGCTCAGCCCGTTAATGCCCATTGCTTTTAGTTTTCTAAGCTGCCATACCTCTTTGTTTTTTATATCACGGATACTCGCAAACATAGCCATTGTCTGGCATTTAATGAGGTAATCCCTTACTGTTAAAGCCCTAAGTTT
>CAJUCK010000061.1:0-407 GCA_910585395.1 uncultured Lachnospiraceae bacterium | reverse complement strand
ATTCTTCTTGCATATGGCTGGAAGCCTTTAATCTCTGCTAAATCTTCCTCAAATTCTTCCATAGGTGACATTCTGAAACACTCATTTTTATACAGGCTGCAAAACTTGCATTTATTATAGGTACAGCCAGAAGCAGCCTGTATGATGACCGAATGAGCTTCATACGGCGGCCTCCAAGTTCTGCCTGTAAAATGCATGATTTTCACTCCTTTCTTATTTTCTGCACAGCTTTTTGTTCATATAGGTATATCCGCAGGGTATTTCATTTACAGATGATGAACACTTCTTCTATATCGCTTCAATTTTTCTTCGCTGACATTTGCTATGATTTTATTAAGAAATGACAGCAGCCTTTTCTTGTCTTTCGGCAGTTGCCCATGAAACTGGTACGCATTGGAAGCTCCCAT
>CAJUCK010000060.1:8422-17369 GCA_910585395.1 uncultured Lachnospiraceae bacterium | reverse complement strand
ATGCTTTCATCATAATTGTACCCTCCTGAAATTAGTTTATTTTTCCATAAAAGCCTTTGCGTTTTTTGCGCGTATGTAAAAGCGAAGAGACCATGTTTCCATGATCTCTCAACCTCTTATAAACCAATCTTTCCCAGAATCTTAGTAAGTTCGTCTTTGTTAAGTTCCGCATCTACGCTCAGATGAACATGCGCCGTTCCATCGGTAACAGTTGCGGTAAATTCGTTCAGCTGGATATCTACCTCATACCCCACTTTTTTCTTTACCGTTTTCTTTACCAATTTTGCGACCATATTCCTCATAAACTTCGAGCTGATTTTCATTTCATCCATACTCCTTTTCTCCTTTCAAAATCGTTGGTTTTTCATAAAGGTAGATGTATTTTTCGCTAAATCTCTCGTCTGTCAAATACCGTTTCCCAACGTTCTCTGGGTATAGGCTTCATTTTTAGCGCCCACATGATTTGCCTGACTGTAACCGTCGGATAAAGACCATCTGTACAGTCTCCGGCACGATTTTCAAAGTATTCCTTAAAACCCGGATGCAAATATAAGTCGTCCGTTATCCACGAATCTACTTCTCCCCACCAGGTACTCTTAGTTTCCGCATTAAATCGTTGTTGGATGACTGCCAAACCCTTTTCGCCTATTTTAAAAAGCGTGCAGCTATTGTAAATCGGATGCTCACAAATATAGCGTTCTCCATATAAAGAAAGATAAATCGCAGGTTTTTCGTAATGATATCTCATAGCAAGCTCCCTAAAGTAATGAAAAAACGAAGAGCCCATGCATTTCACACGAACTCGCCGCTTTTTCTCTTAAATTCATTTCTTTGTCGGTCTGAATCGATTGAATAATCCTCTGAATGTTGTTGACGTATAAGTTCCGGTCTCTTCAAACTTGAAGCCCTTCTTCATCCAGGATGCATAGAACATCAACGGCAATATAATTCCCGCCACTTCTATTCCAAGCCTGAAATATCGGTCTTTTGTCTGTTCTGATAACTGATTTCTTTTAAATTCTTCTTCGCGGGTCTGTTTATCCAGCTCATCCTGTTCGTGCTGTGCATCCACATCTCTACGATACAATTTTTCATCATAATCCGTATCAGCTTTCACATCTTCCAATCCCAGTCTATAGAGTTTTGTAATGTTCTCCACCGCCGTCTGTTGCTCTTTGCTTCCCGAATCAAGATTTTTCAAGTTATTAAATTGATCTAAAATCTCATCCGCCAACGCTTGTCTAATTTCTTCGTTCATCGTTTTCTTCTCCTTTCAATGATGAATTTTTCATGTTCCATAACAGAGAGTGTTATTTGTGCGTTTTGCCTTTATCAACAACGTTAAGTTTTACTGTTGGCTGTATTCGCAGCTCTTCAATCTCTGTCTTCGAGATTTCAAGGAACATATAAGAACCATCCTCTGGGTCATCAATAATCACCAGATTTCCGATTGCCCCTTTTTTCAAGACACACAAAACAGCTAAAATTCCGAGTGCAAACCCAATACATATTCCGATTACCAACAACATAGATTCCCCTTTCCGAAAAAGATTCCCCAGATTTTCTACCCGGGGATTTTTTCAAATACCAAAATAGCATGTTTTTCTGTTACCTTCGTTCTGAAAAATATAATCCAGAAAAAGAAAAGAGTCCTTGTTAGGACTCCCTTCCTGATTCTTCCAAATATTTCTTTACATTAAGCCCCATATGCTCCATCGCATCAAAGCATTTCATGGTATGCCCTTTCATTACTTCTTCCGCCTTATCATCTTTCAATATACCTAACTGATTAGCTACATTGCAGATGTCCAGCATATTGGCGTGAAAGAATAACCTCATTTTTGCTACTTTTGTTACCATGCTCATATTGATACCTCCATGTAAATTTTTTATTTTCATAATAGAGATTGCAAATTCTGCGCAAAGAGAAAGAGCCCTTGTTAGGCTCCTCTCCTTTCGTTATAATAGCTCGAATAGCTGACACGACCGCTACGTTTCTTTGATTCTGTTTTTTCATCAGCCAATACCGCCATTACACATACAAAGATTGCGATTAATCCGCTTTCAAATGCAAGTGCCACTGACAAAATATAAATGATCATAGACTTTATCTTTGACATATAACCGTGCCTCCTTTCATAAAGGAACTTGTAATTATTGCGTGTCTTTCGCTCCTTCATAGATAATTCTTTTTTTAAGCTCACCCCAAGAAATATAACGATCCTCTCTACAAACTGGACAAAAGAACTTCTTGACCTTTCCACCGATATCAACAAACTCCTGACTTCTGCTCCCACAGACTGGACAGTTAAATCGGTAAGTTTTCTTTATAGCAATATCCACAATTTTCATAATCTCCAGCCTCACTTCCTCTCCCGATTTAAAATCCAAAAGAATCGTCTGTACAGTTCGTAATAAACATCTTTACAACATGGGATTTCTAATCTAGCTTTCAAATGGTCATAAGAAATACCTTCCGTAACAGCTTTTAAAATATAATCCCCCAATTCTGCATCCGTTTCTGTTGCCGCTTGTTCAATTAGCTCTATCCGTTTGGAATAGAATTCTCTTGCTTCCGCACATTTTGCAGTCGGATTGCTAAAATTGCCTTTGGATGTCACCATATCCAGCGGTCTCTGGCTCAAACCGCTTAACGCAGCCCTAGCTTTTTTCCAAATCGGATACTGAAGGCAGAAGTGTTTCAATTCATAATAACGATGCTTTTCAATCCAATACGGATTTTTTTTCGATAATTCTGGTCGTATCGTTGTGCTCATTTCTGATCTCCTTTCTCTGCGTGGCCACTGTAGCTATTCTAGATTAAAAATGAGCATTTGTACAAACAACCTCGGTGGAAATAGAGCAAGAAGAAAGAGCCCCTGCCGGGACTCCCCTTCGCAAATGTCACACCTCTTTCATGATAGCAGTTGTGCCTTCCAGCGAAACATTGTCACCTCACAAGGATAATCCTCGTATCCTACAGTTTCCGGAGTAATAAATCCTTCTAAAACTCCTCGAATAATCTCCGCTTCATATTGCTTATATGGAAAAATATAATCCGGAAGCTCCCTGCACAAATATCCACAGTTTATACAGCGAAGTCTTCGAACTTTAACCCACTTTGTATTCCGACCTTTTGTTCGTACAATTCGAAGGACACTATCGTAATATTTCATATTACCCCCACATTTGGAACAGGTTAATACTTCTTCGACAATCACATAGCTCACCTCTTTTCTATAAATAAATTATACATGAAAATTGTAGTGAGCAATAAAAAAAGAGCGCCAACAGAACTATCTGCCGACACTCTTCTTGGATCGCCTAACTGTATTCATTTTATTCGTATGCTGCATTCGAGACATTGTAATTCGTAAATAATTCGTAAAAGTTTAAAAATGAATCAGGCGCAACGCCGTAAGCATTGATTTTACTGGATTTCTAAAGAATAATTGCCATCATAATCTATAATTGCTATCATGCCGCGCTGCTCCTGTCTGCTTTATTCCAATTCAAGTTTTTCAATGATCTTGTACAGCTCCAGTGTATAATCTTCCTTTTCACGGATTGTATACAATTCTCTTGCCTGATCCAAAGTCATGCCGTATTTCTTCTTTAATGCCTTTTTTATTTTGGCCAGCATATCATCATATTCTACCGCCGCTCCAGCCGTAGAAGCTTCATAAGCATTCTTATCATATCTTCCTACACCGAGAATCAATGCGCTCAGCGCTTCTTCATACATCTTCTGCTTCTGATGAACCTGATAGCTTCTGATTGGCTGCTGCAGATATGCCGTCAGTCTTGCCTTATTGTACAGCTCTTCATCTGCCTTCCGCACCTTGTCTCCCTGGTTAAAGCAGCCATAAGCTTCCACATAATCCCCCTGTTCATAATATTCCTTAGCCTGGGCAATACTAAGACTGTATCCTGTCTGGCTGGTAAATAAAACAATCAAAAGTACCAGAGAAAGACCAAGCAGCATGATAAGGAATACAGGAGCTTTGGGCAGAGGCTTTGTCTTCTCGATGACCATAGTCTCTTTCTTTTCCTGCTTTTTCCTCGCTTTTTCCTGCTTTGCACTCTCTTTCTGTGCTTTTTTCTCCGCGTTTTCTTTCTTCTTCTGCTCTTTCTTTTCCTTTTTCTCCTGCTTTTTTAATTCTTTGGCTTCTGCCGCTGCTGCCGCCTTTTTACTTTCTTCTTCTTTCAGTGCTTTTGTTTCTTCTTCTGAAAGTTCTATAAGCTCTTCCCCATCAAACAAAAGTTTAGAAAGCTTCTGGAAAAATCCCAGCTTTTCTTCCCCTTCCTGTCCATCCGGCGACTCTTTTCCTTTTTTCTTGCTTTTCTTATCTTTCTTCTTTCTGGAAGTCTCTTCCTTCTGCTGAGCCTCATCCTCATCCAGATCCAGCCCAAGACTCTCAAGTTCTCTCGCCAGGCTTTCTGCCGCAGATTCCTCTTCTGATAAAGATGGAATTCCCGTTGGATCCATCCCTTCCAAAGACTCTGACATATCTAAATTTCCTGCATCCTCCTGCATTGAATCCTCCCCTAATAGAGAAAACTCATCCTCCTGCTGAAAAGAATCTTCCAAATCTGTCTGTCCTAAAGCGTCCTCTTCTCCAATTCCAGAAAGCATATCCAGAAGATCCTGATTTGCCTCCCCTGGTTTATAATCTGTGTCCTGACCTTCGTCCATGGTATTGACCATTACATCTGGTTCTTCTTCCTCATAGCCTCCGCCAATTTCATTTAATCCTTCATCTTCATCTGTATAATTCTGCAGAGATTCCTCAATAGGCAGATCCATCCCATCTTCAAGGCTGCCAAAATCATCCATTTCATCAAGACCGCTATTCTTTACATGGCTGACAATTTGGTCAATGTCATCCATATCAAATTCTGGTTCTGCTTCTGACATGTCTGTATCAAGTTTCGGTTCAGAACTCGATGCGGCAGGCGATTGTGATCTGCTTTCTTCAAATGCCTTAAGAAAATCATCCTCTGCATCCTGAGAAATTGTCCCACCAAGACTGCTGAAAAAATCATCTTCTGCATCTTTTTTCTCAGATTCCTCATCCATTCCCCGTAACAATCTGTCCAGGTAATCTTCTCTCTCGTTCAAAGGTTCCACCTCCGGTGCATTTTCTCATACTGTATTTCTATCATAACACACTAAATCATATTACACAATTTATTAATTTAATTTTTAAAACTGTGTACTGGCGCTGGAATCCTTCCTCTGCGGTTGATAAATGCTTCACATCCATAACGATTCACCTGCATCACTGGCGCATACCCCAGCAGCCCTCCAAATTCCACAGTTTCTCCAATGTTCTTTCCAATTACCGGAATCAGACGGACTGCTGTCGTCTTCTGATTGATCATTCCAATTGCCATCTCATCTGCAATAATGCCAGACACCGTAGATGCTTTTGTTTCTCCTGGTATCGCAATCATATCAAGACCTACGGAACAGACACAAGTCATCGCTTCCAGCTTTTCCAGGGTTAATGCCCCCGCTTCTACAGCATCAATCATGCCCTGATCCTCACTGACAGGAATAAAGGCTCCGCTTAAGCCTCCTACATAAGAAGACGCCATAATCCCGCCTTTTTTTACCTGATCATTCAAAAGCGCCAGCGCCGCAGTAGTTCCAGGGGCTCCAGCATATTCCAGACCTATTTCCTGCAAAATCTCCGCCACAGAATCTCCCACTGCCGGAGTAGGAGCCAGCGACAAATCAATTATGCCAAAAGGAATCCCCAGACGCCTGCTTGCTTCCTGTGCCACAAGCTGGCCTACGCGGGTAATCTTAAAGGCCGTCTTTTTAATTGTCTCGCAGAGAACCTCAAAACTCTCTCCTCGTACCTGTTCCAGCGCTTTTTTTACCACTCCTGGCCCTGACACGCCCACATTGATAACAGCGTCTGCTTCCGTAACTCCATGAAAAGCTCCGGCCATAAAAGGATTATCGTCTGGTGCATTACAGAAAACTACCAGCTTAGCACATCCCAGTGAATCATTATCTTTGGTTCGAGCTGCTGTTTCCAGTATTATCTCACCCATCAGTTTCACCGCGTCCATATCAATGCCTGTTTTTGTAGAGCCTACATTGACCGAACTGCACACTCTCTCTGTCTCTGCAAGCGCCATAGGAATCGAACGAATCAAAAACTCATCTCCTGATGTCATTCCTTTTGACACCAGCGCAGAATAACCTCCGATAAAATTTACTCCCACGGTCTTTGCAGCACGATCCAATGTTTTTGCAATAGTTGTAAAATCTTCCGCAGACCTGCAGGCTGACTGTCCAACCAGGGCAATCGGCGTTACGGAAATCCGCTTATTTACAATTGGGATGCAGTAATTTCTCTCAATTTCTGCTCCCGTTTCCACCAGCTTGGCTGCCACTGTGGTAATCTTTTGATAAATCTTATCATTTAGCCTCTGTAAATCTGAGTCTATGCAGTCCAGCAAGCTGATCCCCAGCGTAATGGTGCGCACATCCAGATTCTCCTGCTCAATCATTTTATTCGTTTCATTTACTTCCCAGATATTTATCATTGCTTCCTCCATTCTGTGTACTTTTCAGCACAAACAGGCAGTTAACGAAAAATTTTTAAACTCTTTCACATTTTCTATTTCTCTGCGCTTTTCAGCACAAACAGACTGTCAGCAAAAGAATTAACAAAAATCTTATCTTTCTCCTTAAATCCTGTGCATTTTCTGAAATATTTCTTCCCGCTGACATTTGATATTTACACCGATCTCTTCTCCCAGCACCTCCAGTTCTTTGGCACACTGGTCGAAAGGCTTGTCTGAATTCTTCAAATCTGCAATCATCATCATATTAAAAAATTCCTGTACAATTGTCTGGCTGATATCCAGCACATTGATACGATGCTCTGAGAGATAAGTACATACCTTGGCAATAATGCCCACAGTGTCTTTACCCACAACTGTAATGATTGTTCTATCCACATTTTTTTCCATTTTATTCCTCCTAATGCGCATCTTGGCGCTTAACATATCTGCTGGATACTTCTGTATCAGCCATTAAACCTCAAAAATATCAGATACCATATCCCGTTTCGCCACATGAATCGGAAAATCTCCCGCATGATATGGGTTATCTGCCAGATCAATTTCCAGACGCACCGTCTCATACGCCAATTGTTCATAATTATTTTCTTTGCTCAAATGCCCTAAAATCACAGTTTTTAATCCATCATGGAGAATCTGGCTTAAAAGCTGTCCGGACAATTCATTTGAAAGATGACCTCTGTCGCCCAAAATCCGCTGTTTTAAATAATATGGGTATTTTCCTGCCTGAAGCATATGTACGTCATGATTTGCCTCCAGTAAAATCAAATCCAAATTCTGCAGATGTTCTATAATATAATTGTCATATCTTCCAAGATCTGTCATCACTGCCATAGACTTTCCGCCCTGGCGCAGAACATAAGCCGTGGGCTGGGCGGCATCATGAGAAATGGAAATTGGGCTGACTGCAATATCGCCAATTACGAAATCTGCATCTGGCTGAATTTCTTGAAACAGCTCCAGCGGAATATCCCCTATGCTTTTGCTGTTTAAAACGCCTCTTCTGGTTCCCTCTGTGGCAAAAATTGGAATTCCGTATCTTCTTGCCATGACACCCAGTCCGCTGATATGATCAGAGTGCTCATGAGTAATTAAAATCCCATCCATTTCTCTTGCTGTATAACCAATCTCATTTAACCCTTCCTCTATCCTCTTGCCACTGATTCCAGTGTCTATCATAAGGCAGGTAGTATCAGAACCTGCAAAAATGCAATTTCCGCTGCTTCCGCTTGCAATGCTGCATAATTTCATGTTCTGCTATTCCTCCCAGTGCACATCTATCTCATCTCCTTCTTTCAGCACTGCCATATAAGAAGGAAATTCACCGTTTAATCTGGTGACTACAGCTCTTCCATTACCTGAATGGAGGTCAAAATCAATGTACTCAAATACATCCACAAAAACGTATGAACTTTTTCCTTTCATTGTTATAGGAAGATGATTTACCATAACTGTAAGTTCCTGGGTTTCAGGCTCTTTGTTCTCTGCCTCTTCTGCTGCCTTCTCTTCTGTCTGCTCTACCTCGCTCAGCTGCTGCTTTTCTATCTCAGCTTCCTTGATCTTCTCTTCCCGGATCTGCTTTTTCTCCAGAATTTTCTGAATCCTCTGCTCTCTCAGCTCTTCTCTGCTTATCTTCCCGCTTTCCACATCAGAAGGATGCGTCCGGTAAGCAAGTACTTTCCACTCAATAGAAAAATTCTCATATACCAATGTATCCATTTCTGCTGGTTTATTATTTACAAGTATTTCACTGTCCAGATCAACTTCTACATCCATAAACTCCATGATCTGGGATACTGTATAATAATTTATCATGTCAATCTCATCATTATCCTGAATTTGATAATATGGAGGTTCCATTACACCATTCACTTCTGCAAATCTGGGACATGAAATCTTTTTCCCATTTACTTCAAAATTCAACATGGATTTACCATATTCTTCTAAATCTTCCAGACGGCAGGACGCAGGTTCTCCCTGAGTAGACGGTTCAATAACAATGTCACTGTTTACTTCTAAGGGCGCATTAATATTGGTCAAACGGCCATTGACCCTGACAATTGCTGAATCGCCTGTCTCTCCGCGTGCAATGCGCTTTTTGCCATTAACAGTAAAGTTAATCTCTTTTCCTCGTCTTGGAAACAGTTTTTCGTTGGGAAATCCTGCCTGAAGCGCCGCGTCTACAATCGTCAGGTTATCATTATCATATAATTTAATCCGTTCCCCATTAAAACGAACAAAAATAAAATTATTTCTCTGGTCATAATAATTCAGGCAGATTCCCACAGGTGTTACAATCAAAGGATCCTTCCTAATCGCAGGCTGCAGGAAATGAATCTCTTGA
>CAJUCK010000060.1:8033-8412 GCA_910585395.1 uncultured Lachnospiraceae bacterium | reverse complement strand
GAAGCACCTCTTCTCCTCGAAGCGCAACGCGTTCCTGCGGCAGTTCCAGTTGTTCTGCCAAATATTCAATAAAGCCGTGGATTTTTCCACCGCCTCCTACCACAAAGGCTGCACTCACTGTTTTATCACCGTTTAACTCTTTAACTTTAGCTGCAATATTCTCCACCAGATCGTCCACCAGCGGCTTAATCAATTCCCATACTTCTTCTGCTGTAATGGTATGTTTGATCATCATGATGTCCTGATATTCAATCTCCAGTTCTGTGGTAGAACTTAATTTAATGTGCTCTGCTGTTTTAAAATCAACCAGATAATGCTGTACCAGCATCTCTGTAATCTCATCACCTGCGCTTGGAATCATACCATACGCAATAATGCT
>CAJUCK010000060.1:4120-8023 GCA_910585395.1 uncultured Lachnospiraceae bacterium | reverse complement strand
GTCACTGAAATATCGCTGGTGCCTGCTCCCACATCCACCAATGCAATATTCAGCATACGAAATGCCTCAGGGATTGCCACATTGATGGCTGCAATAGGCTCCAGCGTCATATTTGCCACTCTCAGTCCTGCAAGCCCCACTGCTGAATATAACCCGTCCACCACATCTTCTGGCAGGAAAGTTACAATAATCTCTTCGCTTACCGTCTCTGCCTTATGCCCTTCCAGATTGGAAAAAACATCCCCGTTGAGATAATATTTTACAGCGGAATATCCTACACAATAAAATTTAAACTTGGTATCATTGTTTTCATTTAAAATTTCCTGCGCCTTTTCCACACCCAGCAGATTCAATGTATGAACATCTTCCCCAGTCACCACTGTTTCTTCTGGAAATGTATATTCCACAGTTGTGGTCACTGTCTTTAAAACACGGCCTGCCGCTGCGATGCATACATCATTCAAGGTGAGATGAATCTGCTGTTCCAGTTCTTTTTTCACTGCATTGATGGTACGTCCCACACGTCCAATGTCATGTATCTGTCCATCCAGCATAGAACGTGTCTCATGTTCTCTCACATACTGCGCCACCACAATAAATTCGTCTGATTCCTTTTCTTTATATCCAACCGTTCCAACTACATTTCGTGTTCCAATATCCAATCCAAATACCAGAGGCATTCCATCCAATTGCTGCTCCACTCTTATCAGTTCTCCCTTATCCTTTATTTCCTGGGCCACTTGGTAGTAAGTTTCTTCCTTTGTCCCATTGTTGTCAATCACCACGCGGCAGTGGCGGCGATACTCTTTTTCTGTGAGCTGGCTGGCAAAAATTCTGTCTATCTTATCTCTGGTATAGCCTCTAAACTGTACCAGCCTCTGTTTTCGGATGTCTTCCTGGGCATGGATATACCAAAGCTCATCACAAATCTCTTCGTAATGTTCTTCGATAAGCAGTGCGGCTTCAATGATCACAAAATCCATAACGCCAATTTTTTCCTGCTCTGCAATCTGGCTCAGGATATAATTCTTTACTGCTGGATGCACTACCTGGTTGACTTGCTGCCGCAGCTCCTCTGAACTGAACAGCTCTTCTGCAAAAGCCTCACTATTGATCGTTTCATCCTCATTATACACTTCTGCCGGAAGAAATTTCTGAAGTTTTAGATAGCAATCTGTCTCCGGCTCCATCAGCATCTTTGCAATTCTGTCTGCTTCCAGATTCTTCACCTTGTAGTTCTGCTCTAAATACTCTAAGACGACGGATTTTCCTGCTCCTGCTCCGCCAGTAATTCCAATTATCTGCATAATTCCCTCCATAATTTGTCTTTAATGTGCTTCGTACCAGTCTCTTCCCTGTTTCATATCAATTTCCAGCTTCACGGAAAGTTCCGCCGCTGATTCCATATCTTTTTTCAAAATGTCCTTTACCTGTTCTATCTCATCCTCCCATGCCTCAATCAACAGTTCATCGTGTACCTGAAGAATCAGTTTGGAACGCATTTTGTGTTTTTTCAGAGATTGGCTGACCTGGATCATTGCAATCTTAATAATATCTGCCGCTGTCCCCTGGATAGGAGAATTCATGGCTACCCGTTCCCCGAAAGACCTCTGCATATAATTGCTGGAAGATAATTCTGGCACTGGTCTTCTTCTTCCAAACATGGTAGCAACATATCCCTGCTCCTTTGCCTGCTGTACCTGCTGGTCTAAAAATTGTTTCACACCTGGATAAGTCTCAAAGTAGGACTGAATATACTCTGCCGCTTCTTTAGTTGTAATACTCAAATCCTGGCTCAAACCAAAAGAACTAATCCCATACACAATCCCAAAGTTTACCGCCTTGGCGTTTCTTCTCTGCAGCGCGGTCACTTCCTCAAACGGCACATGGAATACCTGAGAAGCCGTCATCCTGTGGATATCCTGAGCCTCTCCATAAGCTTTTATCAGATTTTCATCTCTTGACATATGGGCCAGTACCCGAAGTTCGATCTGGGAATAATCTGCATCAATCAACACACAGCCATCCCTGGGAATAAACACCTTACGTATCAGCCTGCCCAATTCCATCCGAATAGGAATATTCTGTAGATTGGGTTCCGTACTGCTGATACGTCCCGTGGCTGTAATGGTCTGATGAAAACTGGAATGGATTCTTCCATCCATTTGAATATAGTTTGCAAGTCCTTCCGCATAAGTAGATTTTAATTTGGCAAGCTGCCGGTATTCTAAGATCTTGGATACCAGCGGATATTCTCCAGCCAATTTTTCCAGTACGTCTGCCGCCGTGGAATATCCTGTCTTTGTTTTTTTACCATAAGGCATTTTTAGCTTTTCAAATAAAATACCGCCGAGCTGTTTGGGTGAATTGATATTGAACGTTTCTCCAGCGTCCTCATAAATCTCCTGTTCCAGCTGTCTAATTTTCCCTGAAAGATTTTCTCCATATTCTCTTAACTGGGAAGCATTGACCAAAACCCCTTCCTGTTCCATATCGTACAAAGTATATACCAAGGGCAGCTCAATTTCATGATAAAGTTTCCACATTCCAGCCTCTTCCAGCTTCTTATGCAAAATGCCTGCACCTTTGAATATGGTGTAAGCCATCCAGCAGACATACTGAAAAACTTCTGAACTTTTCTCTTTTACAGCCTGAGCCAAAGGCAGCTTTCCCAGCAGATCCAGCCGGGATGGTGTTAAAAGCTCCAAATGTTCTTTTGCCACATCATCATAGCTATAATCATTCTTTAAAGGATTCAGCAAATATGCCTGAATCAGTACATCATCCACCAAAGCTCTGTTCTCTTCTGGAATAGACAGATAGGGAAGCTGGGACTTGAGGTCAAAGGATGCTGTCCTCCCGCCCCAGCTTATCACCTTCTCCGCTTCTTCTGCCAAATACTTTCCAGTAATGGAATCACTCACCTTTAAAAAGAATATCTTCTGCTCATCGTAGGCAAGGGCAAGTCCCAAAATCTGTCCTTGCTTTCCCTTTGATTTCTCTTTGGCATGTCCACTATCAGAATTCATTTCCAACATATTTTCCAGAGTAAGCTGTCCTTCTGGTTCTCCCTGTTCCAGATTCTGATCCGCCAAAAAATAAAATCCTGCACATTCTGCTGTCTGGGCTTCTGCAAATATTTCGTCCGCCCGGGATTTTTCTGAAACTGCCTGAAAATATTGTTCTACTGGATTTTCAGGGACTTCCACAGAAAAACGGTTCAGCATCTGTTTAAATTCCAGCTTTTTCATCCACACATAAGCTTCCGGCGTAAACAAATTGCTTATCCTGGCCTGATTTAGATCATATTCTATAGGAACATTCACTTCAATGGCAGCAAGCGTTTTGCTCATCCTGGCCATATCATAATGCTCTCTCAGATTTTTTTGTGCTCTGGGAGGCTTCACCTCATCAATATGCTCATAGGCGTTCTCAATGCTTCCATACGCCACAATGAGGTTGGTGGCTGTCTTTTCTCCGATTCCCGGCACGCCGGGGATATTGTCGGAGGAATCTCCCATTAAGGCCTTTACGTCAATAAACTCTTCTGGTGTCACCTGATATTTTTGTTTCACATCGCCTGCAAAGTAATCCTCAATTTCTGTCCCTGTGCGCTTCGTCTTGGGAATTCTGATTCTGATATGTTCACTGGCAAGCTGCAGAAGATCTCTGTCCCCGGAAACCAGAGACACCTCAAGGCCTTCTTTCTCGCTGCGTTTTGCGATAGTACCCAGAATATCATCTGCCTCATATCCTTCCTTCTCCACAATGACAACGCCCATCGCCTTTAAGACTTCCTTCATCACCGGAACCTGCTGTTTCAGCTCTTCTGCCATAGGCTTCCTGGTTCCCTTATACGCCTCGTACATTTTATGGCGGAAGGTAGGTGCATGAACATCAAAT
>CAJUCK010000060.1:0-4110 GCA_910585395.1 uncultured Lachnospiraceae bacterium | reverse complement strand
TTCCGGCTTCTCTTCTTCCAGAATTCGAAACAGAATATTCAGGAAGCCATACACGGCATTCGTATGCAGTCCCTCTGCATTGGTGAGATCTGGAATTCCAAAAAAGGCACGGTTTAAAATACTGTGTCCATCAATTAAAACTATTTTATTTCTCATACAATCCTGTGCCCTCTATCCCTTTCTCTTCGTTATTTTCGTTCTTACTTTCTCAATATCTGCACCACATCATTTTTATTTTACACCAAATGGCAGAGTTTTAAAAGTTTTATTTTTCTTCTGTTTCTGTATTTTTCAAATACAATCGTCTCCGCCGCCTGAAAAATTGCGATAACTCCATAATTTTTCCACAATAGCAAAAACATTTTTTGTGCATTTATTTAATATATATTTCTTAATACTTATGTTATAATTATTTAACATTAATTCAACTATTGTCAGCAGATTTCTATTAAAAAGGAGTTACGATTGAAAAAAATATTTGAACCATTTCAAAAATTTATGGCAGGTGAATTATCCATTACCGAAAACTTAAAATACAGTTTGATTATCTATCCTCTTGCTGCTGTTCACACTATTTTTTTCTTTCTGTTTTTCTATGTCTCAATTCCGCTGCTGGCAGTTTACAATCTGTTCTCTGCTGCAGTCTATCTGTCCTGCACCATACTGCTGCGCAGAGAAAAATACTCTTTATTATATTCTATTGCCAGTATAGAGATTATTTTTCATACTGTTTTGGCTACCATCTATTTAGGCTGGACATGCGGCTATGCTTCTTACCTTTTCGCGGTAGTCGCCGCAGGATTCTATATCTCCTATACTTTTCGGCGGCACCAGATTCAATTCCCATTAATATTTGGATTTTTATCTGTTCTGACTTATTTTAGCTGTTACTGGTACAGTCAGAATTATTCTGCTGTTTCACCCATTGCCAATCCCGTCGTCCTTCACTTGCTCTACGTTTTTAATTCTTTTTGTACTTTTGCTTTTATCACTACTTTTTCTATTCTTTTTATGGTGGATGTGCGTATGTCACAGAAAAAACTATTTGAAGAAAATACCATACTGGGGAAAATAGCTGGAAATGACGCTCTTACTGGATTATATAACCGCTGGAGCATGAAGGATATTCTATCTGATGCCATGCACAACGGCAGACCTTTCTGTCTTGTCATATGTGATATTGATGATTTTAAAAAAATCAACGATACGTATGGCCACAATTGTGGTGATGAGGTGCTAAAACATATCTCCAAGCTTCTGGCAGAATCTATCCCCGACAACTGCCATGTGTGCCGATGGGGCGGAGAAGAATTTTTAATTCTGCTGAATGAATATGACCTGGATTCTGCTGGCAGTCTTGCAGATAATATCCGGCTCACCATTTCGAAATCTGAGACTGTCTGTCCAGAACACAGCATTTCTCATACAATCACCATGGGCATTGCGCACCACCATAAAAACCAAACTCTGGATTCTCTCGTCGCCAGAGCTGATTTGAAATTATATATCGGAAAACGCCAGGGTAAAAATACCGTGGTAATTTAACTGAGACTGCAGCAATATGCAGCATCAGACACAATAACAGCCATACTGCTTTTTGAGCAAAATCTATTGTATCTGACTGCCGTTGTGCTGCAGTCCCTTCTATTATTATATCTCTCTGGTATATTCCTTAAGCCATTCTTTCACCCCTGCTTCCAGATATGGTGAAATCTTTTCATATACCATTTTATGATAATTATTGAGCAGTCTCTTCTCTGTTTTAGTCATCTCTTCAGGAAGTATTGCATCCAAATCGATGGGCGCATAAGTAATGGTCTCAAATTCCATAAACTGGCCATACTCATTTTTTTCTGCTTTCTTACATACAAGTTCATTTTCTGTACGGATCCCATACTTTCCTTCTAAATAAATTCCTGGTTCATCTGTTGTCACCATGCCTTCTTCCAGTACACAACTGTCGCTGCGCTCTGGTACAATCTTCCAGCGAAAACCATTGGGAGATTCGTGAACATTCAGCAGATACCCAATCCCATGCCCAGTTCCACATTTATAATCCAGCCCTAAATTCCACAAAGGCCCCCTGGCAAGAATATCCAGATTGTTTCCCCTGCAGCCATAAAGAAATTTTGCCCCTGCCAGATTCAAAACAGAGCGGCAGACTGTAGTAAAATAAAATTTTTCCTCTCTGGTCACTTCACCCAGTGCAATCGTCCTGGTAATATCTGTGCTTCCTTCCAGATAATGTCCTCCAGAATCTACCAAAAGCAATCCTCTTGGCTCCAGCTTTGCATTAGATTCCTCCGTTGCTGAATAATGCATCATTGCTCCATTTGCTCCATAAGCGCATATCGTATCAAAACTTATATCCAAAAACAGTTCCTGGCTGCTCCTGCAGTTCTGCAGATACTCTGATACTGAAATCTCTGTCAGCTCTCTCTTTCCAATATTGGTTTTAAGCCAATACATAAAATTTGTAAAGGCCACTCCATCTTTCACATGTGCACTGCGAATATTGGACAGCTCCGTCTGATTTTTCACTGCCTTCATCAATTCTGTGGGATTCTTATCCTGTATCACTGATACTTCTTCCTTCAAACTCTTGTAAATTCTGTAATTCACAATATTTTTATCCATGAGTACTTTTTTTTCTGCTGTGATATGCGCTGCATAATCATAAATTGCCTGATAATCTCTTATTGATATCTGATTATCTCTACAGTAAGCCCGCACTTCTTCACTGAGCACTTTTTCATGGACAAACCAAATACTTTCCTCATCCGTAATCACTGCAAAAGATAACACCACTGGCACATGCGGAATATCGCCTCCCCTGATATTAAAAAGCCAGGCGATATCATATACGGAAGTCAGGATATGCACATCTGCCTGCTTTTCCTTCATTTTCTCCCGCACTCTTTTAAGCTTACTGCCGACACTCTCTCCTGAATATTTTTCTTCCAGGATAAATACGGGATTTTCAGGAAGCTGAGGACGTTCCTGCCAGATCAGTTCTGTGAGATCCTGGCTTGCTGCAAGACGGCACTGCTTTTTCTCAACAAGTTTCTCATATTCTTCACCGTCTCTGGCATTCACCACTCTTCCGTCAAATCCCAGGCATCCGCCTGGGACGAGATTTCTGTCTACATATTCCTTTACAGCAGGAACATTGTCCTCTCCCATTCGGTAAAGAGCCACCACATTCTTGTCTAATTGCTGCTCTGCCTGTATAAAATATCTTCCATCTGTCCATAGTCCTGCCTCAGTCATAGTAATAACTGCTGTTCCTGCGGAACCAGTAAAACCAGTGAGGTATTCTCTTGTCTTAAAATAATCTCCCACATATTCAGACTCGTGAAAATCTGAAGTCGGCACGATATAGATATCAATCCCACACGCTTTCATTTCTTCACGAAGCGCTGCTATTCTCTCTGCTGCTGCCAATTTTATGCTCCTTTAATTTTTCTTTACTGCAATCACCTCAATTTCCACAAGGCCTCCTTTGGGCAGTTTTGCCACTTGTACACAGGAACGTGCCGGCGTTTCCCCGGGAAAATATTGTGCGTATATTTCATTTACTTTGGCAAAATCGTTGATGTCATCCAAAAATACGCTTGTCTTTACTACATGTTCCAGATCACTGCCTGCCGCTTCTAATACGGCAGAAAGATTTTTTAGACTTTGATGTGTCTGAGCTTCGACACCTTCTGGAAGTGTTCCGCTCTCTGGAATTAATCCCAGCTGTCCGGAAGTAAAAATCAGTCCCCCTGTTTCTACCGCATGTACATAAGGTCCTACTGCTGCTGGTGCTTTTTCTGCATTGACTGCTTTCTTCATCATTATTATTCCTCTTTTCTTCATTAATTTTCTCATATTATTTCAAAATGCCGCCAAATCTGACATTCATATGATTTGCTGCTCACTATTTATAGAAACAGAAGCCGCTTTCACTCTGATATTACTACAATTTTCCATATTCTTCAATATTTTTTAAAAAACACTTGCTTTTCTGTTTTGAATATGCTAGAATAAACTCGTTCTGGTAACAGAGCATGTGCCGGCGTGTCGGAATGGCAGACGAGGCAGACTCAAAATCTGTTGTGGGCAACC
>CAJUCK010000059.1:11376-17575 GCA_910585395.1 uncultured Lachnospiraceae bacterium | reverse complement strand
TACTAATTACTCGATGATAGTAGCCACACGACCAGAACCAACAGTTCTGCCACCCTCACGAATAGCGAATGTAAGACCCTGCTCCATAGCGATAGGATGAATCAACTCGATGCTCATCTCTACGTTATCGCCAGGCATGCACATTTCTGTTCCATCCGGCAAGTTGCAGACACCTGTTACGTCAGTTGTTCTGAAATAGAACTGAGGTCTGTAGTTGTTGAAGAACGGAGTATGACGTCCACCTTCATCTTTGGTCAGAACGTATACCTGAGCAGTAAATTTGGTATGGCAGGTAACCGTACCTGGTTTAGCCAAAACCTGTCCTCTTTCGATTTCAGTTCTCTGAACACCACGAAGCAGAGCACCAATGTTATCACCAGCCTGAGCCTCATCTAACAGTTTACGGAACATCTCAATACCTGTTACAACTGTCTTCTTAGTCTCTTCTTTGATACCAACGATTTCAACTTCTTCATTTACATGAAGAACACCACGCTCTACTCTACCAGTAGCAACAGTTCCACGACCAGTAATAGTAAAGATATCCTCGATAGGCATCAGGAACGGCTGATCAGTTGCACGCTGAGGATCTGGAATATGCTCATCTACTGCTGCCATCAGTTCCATAACCTTGTCGCCCCATTCTCCCTTAGGATCTTCCAGAGCCTTTAAAGCAGAACCTTTGATAATTGGGCAGTCTGTGAATTCATACTCTTCCAGAATTTCAGTAATTTCCATCTCAACCAATTCAAGCAGCTCTTCGTCGTCAACCATATCACATTTGTTCATGAATACAACGATATAAGGCACACCTACCTGACGGGATAACAGGATATGCTCTTTGGTCTGAGCCATTACACCATCAGTAGCAGCAACAACAAGAATTGCTCCATCCATCTGAGCTGCACCAGTGATCATGTTCTTTACATAGTCAGCATGGCCTGGGCAGTCAACGTGTGCATAGTGTCTCTTATCTGTCTCATACTCAACGTGAGCGGTAGAGATAGTGATACCTCTTTCTCTCTCTTCTGGAGCTTTGTCGATATTTTCAAAATCAGTAGCTTCATTTCCATCTACTCTCTCAGATAAAACTTTTGTGATAGCTGCTGTTAAAGTAGTTTTACCATGGTCTACATGACCAATGGTTCCGATATTGCAATGCGGTTTAGTTCTTTCAAATTTAGCTTTAGCCATTTTATAACGTCCTCCTTAATTTTCTGCCCCTATGGGCTGTCTCATAATATAAATCAGCTATTTATGATTATATTCGATAATCATTGGATTTTCAAGTGTTTTCTTTACTTTCCCTATGCTTTTGCAGAAATAACTTTCTCCTGAACAGACTTTGGAACCTGCTCATATTTTTCAAAGAACATAGAATAATTTCCACGTCCCTGTGTCTTAGAACGAAGGTCCGTAGAATAACCAAACATTTCAGCAAGTGGTACAAATGCACGTACAATTTTGCCGCCGCCAAGGTCATCCATACCTTCAATACGTCCACGGCGGGAATTGATGTCACCGATAACATCTCCCATATATTCTTCCGGCATTGTTACTTCTACTTTCATAATCGGCTCTAACAATACTGGCGTAGCCTTCTTCATCGCTTCCTTAAATGCCATGGAACCAGCAATATGGAATGCCATTTCCGAAGAATCCACTTCATGGTAAGAACCATCGTATACAGTAGCGTGTACGCCTACAACAGGGAATCCTGCAAGAATACCAGCCTTGGTAGCTTCCTCGATACCTTCGCCTACAGCTGGGATATATTCTTTGGGAATTGCACCGCCCACGACCTCAGAGTCAAATTTAAATAATTCTTCTCCATTAGCATCCATAGGCTCAAAACGAACTTTACAATGTCCGTACTGTCCGCGTCCGCCAGACTGTTTTGCATATTTGTATTCCTGATCAATTGGTTTGGTAAATGTCTCTTTATAGGCTACCTGAGGTGCTCCGACATTCGCCTCTACCTTGAACTCACGAAGCAGACGGTCAACGATGATCTCCAAATGCAGCTCACCCATACCTGCGATAATAGTCTGACCTGTTTCTGTATTTGTGTGTGCCCGGAAGGTTGGATCTTCCTCTGCAAGTTTTGCAAGAGCTTCACCCATCTTGCCCTGTCCGGCTTTGGTCTTGGGCTCAATAGCAAGTTCGATAACTGGCTCTGGGAATTCCATGGATTCCAGGATTACAGGATGCTGTTCATCACAGATAGTATCACCTGTACTGGTAAACTTGAAACCAACTGCTGCCGCAATATCACCGGAATAAACTTTATCAAGCTCCGCCCTCTTATTTGCATGCATCTGTAAGATACGTCCTACACGTTCTTTCTTCCCTTTTGTAGCATTTAATACATAAGAACCAGAATTCATTGTACCAGAATACACACGGAAGAATGCCAGTTTTCCAACAAAGGGATCTGTCATAATCTTAAATGCCAGTGCAGAGAAAGGCTCATCGTCAGCAGAATGTCTTTCTGTCTCATTTCCATCCAGATCCATACCTTTAATAGCAGGGATATCGGTAGGAGCTGGCATATAGTCCAAGATTGCATCCAGCAATTTCTGAACACCCTTGTTGCGGTAAGCAGAACCACAGCAAACCGGAACTGCCGTACACTCACAAGTTCCTTTTCTCAGAGCTGCCTTCAGTGCTTCCACAGAAGGTTCTTTGTCCTCGAGGAACTCCATCATCAGATCATCATCTAGTTCACAAATCTTTTCTACTAATTCAGAACGATACAATTCTGCATCATCCTTCATATCATCCGGAATATCGGTAATAGAAATGTCATCGCCCTTATCATCATTGTAGATATAAGCTTTCATTTCAAGCAAATCAATAATTCCTTTAAAATCATCTTCTTTGCCGATAGGCAGCTGAAGAATAATAGCATTTTTACCTAAACGTGTTTTAATCTGGTCTACTGCGCCGTAAAAATTTGCTCCCAAAATGTCCATCTTATTAATAAATGCCATTCTGGGTACGTTATAGGTATCAGCCTGACGCCATACATTTTCAGACTGAGGCTCTACTCCGCCCTTTGCACAGAAGACGCCCACAGCGCCGTCCAATACACGGAGCGAACGCTCAACCTCAACAGTAAAGTCAACGTGTCCCGGAGTATCAATAATATTGATACGATGTTCCAGAGCGCCAGCCTTTGGCTTGCAGTTCTCCTGCTCTGTCCAGTGACAGGTTGTAGCGGCTGAAGTAATCGTGATACCTCTTTCCTGCTCCTGTTCCATCCAGTCCATGGTAGCAGTACCTTCATGAGTATCACCAATTTTATAATTAACACCGGTATAATAAAGAATTCGCTCAGTCAATGTGGTTTTACCAGCATCAATATGAGCCATAATACCTATGTTTCTGGTTCTCTCTAATGGATATTCTCTTCCAGCCAAGGTTTTTTCCTCCTAAATTTATATAGCAAAAACATTTTTTCTCTTACTCCCAGGCACATCAAACGCTCATCTGCGCCTGTGTAACACCAATTTCAAATTGCCAAAAAGGCAGATTGATTCTTTCCTTAAGGAGCAGAGAATATAAAGGCTTATGCCTGTTATAGTTTTCTAGAATCTATAATGTGCGAAAGCCTTATTTGCTTCTGCCATCTTATGCATATCTTCTTTCTTCTTTACAGATGCGCCTGTATTGTTTGCCGCATCCATGATTTCGTTTGCCAGTCTCTCTTCCATGGTCTTCTCGCCTCTCTTGCGGGAGTACAGAGTCAGCCAGCGAAGAGCCAGCGCCTGACGTCTGTCTGGTCTTACTTCGATTGGCACCTGATATGTTGCACCACCGATACGTCTTGCCTTTACCTCTAATACTGGCATTACGTTATTCATAGCCTCTTCAAACACTTCAATTGCCGGCTTATCGGTCTTTTCTGCAACTCTGTTAAATGCTCCGTATACAATTTTCTGAGCAATTCCCTTCTTACCATCTAACATAATGTTATTGATAAGCTTGGTAACCACTTTATTATTGTACAGCGGATCTGCTAATACGTCTCTTTTCTGAGTATGTCCTTTACGTGGCACGTCGCTTCCCTCCTTAATCATTCCTTTTTGATTTTTCGATTAATTCAACGGTACTCACATGTGTCAGCCACATTATTCTGCGGCCGGGATATCAGCCTTCTGACTGCATCTCCAACTAACTATCTGTGTATTCGTGCGGAAATTTATCTAAAAAAGAATGTACGCCTGCGCGCTTTCCAACACTAAACCTATAGTAGCCTGTATCTATCAGGACTCTGCCCAACGATACCTCACACCTGCTGTGATACTATTGGTGCGCTAAACTTTATTTTTTAGCGTCTTTTGGTCTCTTTGCACCATATTTGGAACGAGCCTGGCGTCTGTTTGCAACACCTGCGGTATCTAAGGTTCCACGAATGATATGGTATCTGGTACCTGGTAAGTCTTTTACTCTTCCGCCACGGATCAGAACAACACTATGTTCCTGCAAGTTATGACCTTCACCTGGAATATAGCTTGTCACTTCAATTCCGTTAGAAAGACGTACTCTGGCGATCTTACGAAGAGCAGAGTTAGGTTTCTTAGGAGTAGCAGTTTTAACTGCAGTACAAACACCTCTCTTCTGAGGAGCAGAGAGATCTGTCGGGCGTTTCTTAAGGGAATTATATCCTTTCTGCAAAGCCGGTGCAGTAGATTTCTTCTCTGATGTCTGTCTTCCTTTTCTTACTAACTGGTTAAATGTTGGCATTCTTTTCACCTCCTGTAATATTATATATGCATTTTTCATGCACGCTAAATTATTATATAAAGATAAAATCAGTCTGTCAAGAACTTTTTCTAATTTCTTCATTAATACGCGGTCTGGCATTACTGGTGAATTAGTATTTGAACTGGCATGCCAAAAACGCCGTTATTCCAGTATTATCAGTCTGCCCGTCTTTTTAACTTGCCAAACGTATAACATATAAATATTTTAAAAGTTATTGACTTTACACTCTAATTGGTGTAGTATTTGTTTATAAATTATATAGTTTTTAATACTACATAAAATATTTTTCAAAACTTTACATATAATGATAAGTAACATGACGACTTTTTTAAGACAAGGAGATGATTTCATGAAATTTAAATTGAAAGACCCCGGAAGTTCCATAACGCACTTTATCGGAATGCTGATGGCTTTATTTGCTGCAACTCCTCTGCTGATTCGTGCTTCCCTGAACCCTGATAAGGTTCATGTAATATCGCTCACAGTTTTTATTCTGAGTATGGTTCTGCTCTATGGCGCCAGCGCCACTTACCATGCCTTGGATTTATCTGAAAAAACAAACCGTATGCTTCGGAAACTCGACCATATGATGATCTTTGTATTAATCGCCGGAACATATACTCCCGTCTGCGTAATTGTACTGAACGGCAGAGTGGGCTATAGCCTCCTGGCATTGGTATGGGGCATTGCCCTTGCAGGCATCCTTGTAAAGGCTTTCTGGATTACCTGCCCTAAATGGTTTTCTTCCATATTATATATTGCCATGGGCTGGGTATGTGTACTTGCTTTTACGCAGATTATGAATTCCCTCTCACATCAGGCATTTATGTGGCTGCTTGCAGGAGGAATTATTTACACCATAGGCGGCGTAATTTATGCATTGAAACTGCCAATCTTTAATTCCAGGCATAAAAATTTTGGCTCACATGAAATCTTTCATCTGTTTGTTATGGGCGGAAGTGTCTGCCACTTTATTATGATGTACTGCTTTGTGGCAAATATGCCATTATTATAAGCTTTATCTGAAAACAAAATAAATAGACCTCCATCAGGTCATTTTCAGTCAAAACAGCAGCAAAATGGATGCTTAAGATATTTTCGTTTCCATTTTACTGCTGTCTTACTTTAAACTTAATTATGATTTGAAATAATCAACGCCATTATGTCCCCGGCGCCTTCTTTAAAACTTTCTTAAACAGCGCTGATGACACAAAATATAGGCTCAGGGATAGTCCAATGCACCAAAGGAAAGAAATTATAAATACATCTCCTTTCAACGGCTTGCCTGACAGCGCATTTCGCATAGTATCAATAATCGGTGTCATAGGCTGATATTGGGCAAAAATCTTCATCACTGGAGGAAGCGTTTCTGTGGGCACAAATCCAGAGCTCATATAAGGCAGAATGATTACAATTGCAGATAACGCAC
>CAJUCK010000059.1:0-11338 GCA_910585395.1 uncultured Lachnospiraceae bacterium | reverse complement strand
AAAATACTGCAAAACAGCAGGACAAAGAATGTACCCAGACCAATTAAATTAATCGAAGGACGTACTCCTAACAATATCGCAGCAAAGAGTACTACCACAGACGTAACCGTGCTTCTTATGAAAGCTTCTAAAATATGGCCATTTAAAATTGCGGATTGCTTTATGGGCAATGTACAAAACCTGTTTACAATACCGCTTGTTAAATCTCTATTCACCATTACAGCTGTTACAGCCGAACACTGTCCAATACACTGCAGCAGTACACCTGGAACAATATAATTTACATACGAATCCCCCTCTATTTTTATTAATCTGCCAAACAGAGAAACAAACAAAATCATCATTAACGCCGGAAGCATAATACTTGTCAGTAATGTATCTGGATTGCGTCTTGACAATCGTAAACAACGTTCTGCCATCACCCAGGCGTCACCCCAATTCCTAACATAACTTTTCATTTAACTTTTCCTCGCTTTCGTTGAGCATTGCCAGAAATACATCTTCTAAATCAGGTGTGGATTTTGAAAAGTCCCGAATACTTACGTTATTTTTATACAGTCTGTAAAAAATTTCTGCTAAAGTATTTGTATTTCCGTCTGTAAACACCTGCAGTTCATGTTTTTTTGATATTATGGACAATCTGTAATCCTTCAAAAGAACTTTTGCCAATTCCAAATTTTCAGCGTCTTTAAATGAAAATTGCAGTACCCCTTGAGGCAGATAAGCTTTAAGCGTATCAGGCGTTCCCTCTGCAATGATATTTCCATCATCCAATATGGCGATTGTATCCGATAACTGTTCTGCTTCTTTCAGATACTGTGTTGTTAAAAAAACAGTCACTCCAGAACGATTCAGCTCACGAATCATATTCCACATACTGTGCCTGCTCTGGGGATCCAAACCTGTCGTCGGTTCATCTAAAAATATTATTTTAGGATTCCCCACTAAGCTCATGGCAATATCCAATTTTCGTTTCATCCCGCCAGAATATGTGGAAACAGCTCTGTCTGCAGCGTTAGATAATCCAAAATATTCTAGTAATTCATACGCCCTTTTCTCGGGAAAAGGCAGGTGATAAAGCCTGCCCATCATTTCAAGATTTTCTTTTCCCGTCAAAATATTATCCACTGCTGCAAACTGTCCTGTCAAACTTATAATCTCATGTATTTTCTGCGGATGCTTTGTGACATCATACCCCGCGACTTCAACTTTTCCGCCGTCGGCACTCAGCAAGGTCGTCAATATACGAACCGTAGTTGTTTTCCCTGCTCCATTAGATCCAAGAAGTGTAAATATTGATCCAAAATCCACTGAAAAATTAACGCCTTTCAATATGTCTTTATTCTGAAAACTTTTCTTTAAATCCGATACAAAAATGACCGCGTTTTCTCCTGTCATACTACGCCTCCAGATAGTTTTGATATCCAGTTTTTTACTCATTTCTAACTCCTTTCTTTTTAATACCAACCAAATGTATGTAAAAGGTTTTAATAAAATTGCCTGTTGCCAGGCAATTTTATGATACTTATTCAAAGTAAGGCAATCCGCTGATTTTATCTTCAATTTCTTCATTTAAAAGTGGCAGTCCCATGTTATCCAGCATTTCTTTGATGCACTGAAAGCGCTTTTGCATTTCTTCTTTATTGGCCGGAAAAATAGAGGGTATCATCCAGATATCTGTTAACACTAAAAATTCTGCCAGCTCTTTCCCATATTGCGTCTGAATCGAACCGTCTTTCTGTCCTTCTTCAATAAACTCCCGCCAATATGGACATAACAGGCGACGGTTTGTATCGACCATTCTTGCGAAAACATGAGGATTCTTCAGCAATGGCACTGCCTCTTTTGTAAGTTTAATCTGGACTTCATCAGACTGATTCAGCAATATTGCCATTCTCATTTTCTGAAGACCGTTTAGATCCGTCCGCTGTTTTACTTTCTCAAAGGGATTGTTGTTAAAAAATATTCTATCCCCTAAAGCATCCATGATTTCCTCTTTTGATTTAAAGTGATGATAAATTGCTCCTTTTGTTAAACCTCCTAACTCATCGACAATATCTTGAATCGTTGTATTATCATAACCTTTTTCCAGAAATAACTTCTGAGATACATCCAATATTTTATCAACGGTAACTTCTGGATATTTATTCCTTGCCATACGGATGACCTCCCTTATACATTCGTTCGGTATGTTTCTATCATAACAGGTGTAAAGCTCTCTGTCAATTCCTTTATAATGGGTAAATATACACGAGACAGGTGTAAAGTAACATCTTGTACAAGATATAAGTAATGACCGCATTCCTAAAATATATTTCTATTTTATACCTGCGGCTTTAACTCTGGGACAGTTTTTCTTTTGAAACTTATTGTTTCAACTTCACTGAAACTGCCTTTGAATAGGTGCCATATACTCTGTTACGTTTTTCTAAATAAAAAGGACGTACTTTTACATATAATTTCCCTGTCTTTTTCGCCGCCTTAATTATGGCTTCTGATTTTGCTTTTTTCAGTATCTTTACTCTCTTAAATCCTTTTGTTTTCTTTGCCGACGTGTATATCACATAACCTTTGGCTCCCTGAACCTTCTTCCAGGAAACTATAAGCTTCCTGCCTTTTTCAGCTTTTACTTTCACCACTGGAACTGCCAGAACCTTGACTTTAGCAGACTTGGAACTCAGAGCGCTGTCATACCCTGCATAAGCTGCTTTTGCTTTAATTTTATAATAATATGTTTTTGCTGCCTTTACTTTTTTATCCACATAGCTGCTTCCCCTGCTGCTGCCAATTTTCTGATAACCGCTGCCAGCTTTTACAGAACGGTAAATATCATAGCTTTTTGCTCCATTTACCCTGCCAAAAGAAACTTTTACATATTTCTTACTACTTTGCTGCTGCGCTTTTACCGTTGTGACAGAATTCAGGCAGACACTTACCCTTAAGGAGGTTTTTACACCTGAGCCGTCAGCCGCTTTTGCTGTAATTACTGCTTCACCCGCGCCTGCCCCAATGATGGTTGTGCCAGAAATCTTTACTGCGCCAGGATTACTGCTGGAAAGTTCCACATTTTTATTAGAGGCATTTTCTGGGCTGACTTTCACCTCAAATGTAAAGCGCTCTCCTGCCGTAAGAGATTTAGATCCCACTGCTGGGACAATCTCTAGTTTTTCTACCAGAACTTTTTTATCAGTATCAGATTCAGCAGGAGGTTCCATTTCTCTGATTTCTTCTTCTGATAATGCATAATTATAAATCCTAAAATCGTCTAACAGTCCCTGATAAAATTCTCCTTCTCTCCCCACATTTGCTCTGCCAATTAAAAGCATGCTGCCACTGTCAATAATATCTGTCAACGGCATGCTGTTTTCTGATGTCCCAGCCAGCATACCATTAAGATATATCTTTGTATTGTCTATACCATATACTACTGTAACATGATTCCAGCCCGTCTGATATGCTGCCTGCCCTTCAGAATATTTTCCCTGGCAGAAACGCAGCGCTGACACTTTGCCGTCCTTTTCCTTAATTCCCACAAAACTTTCACTGCCAGCTTCTTGTATTTTCCCATCCTTTGCCGCATAAAATACCCAGTTGTCTTCTGCTCTTCCTGCTTTGCTGTAATAAGACACTGTCATTTCTTTTGCATCGCCGAGCACAGGCGAACCATTCTCTCCTGTCACATTCAGCCATACGCTTCCTGTCCCATCCAGGGACAGTACTTTACCGCGGCTGTCATCTTGCACAAACACAGGCGTACCGTTTGGCTGTGCCATTGCACCAGCTCCTTTTAATCCGTTATCAGCGTCGTCAAATGTAAACTCTGCGACAAGAGCCTTTGCCTTTTTCTCCAGATAGCAGTCTGCTTCTGCCTTTATATCTTTCGCTGTCATTGCAGTACCCAGAACTTTCAATTGATCTATATATCCCTTAAAATACTCTCCTTCTCCCCAATTTGCCTTACCAATTTGAAAAATACTGCGCTCGCCCAAAATATCTGTCAGGGCAATACTGCTTGCCTCTCTGGAAACTTCTGTTCCATCCAGGTAAAATATGGTTTCTGTCGGAGTGTAAACCAGTGTCATATAATGCCATTTGTCATTTTCTGCTTTAGCGCTGGCAGACTTAGGACGGCTTCCAGTGTTTTTGTAACGTTCCGCCATGTAGGTTCCATTATTCTCCAGAAGTCCCAAATATGTCTCCTGGTTAACTGTCTGTGAATTCTCGTCCATTGCTGCATAGTATACCCAGTTTGTCCCTCCTGTCTGGGGCTTTACGCCCACTGAAACTGTCAATTCTGTGATACCAGTAAGCAGAGGCTCCCCGTTGCTTTTTGCTGCTTTCAGCCAATGATCGGCGCTTCCATTCAGATACAGCGCACCGTTTTCGATCTCATATCTGCCTTCTGCAATTGCCTGTCCACCTATAAATCCTGTTTCTTCATCATCGAAGGTAAACTCTGCAAGATAATCAGTCATTGCTTGTTCTGCCGCCTCCAGAACAGACAAATTCGTGATTTCGTTCAGTTCTTCTTTGGACAGCATGCCGCATGATTTTCTTGCCAGGATAATCTTTCTGCTGCATTCAGGAGTCTGCTGCACTTGTCCAATAGCGTCGATCTTTGACATCACTTCCATAATCAGCTCATTTTTATTACAAAGCGCCTTCTGGGTCTCCCTCAAGGTCTTTGCTGTTTCCGTTAGCAGATTTCTATCAGCGGTCTCATTTTCCTGCACTTCTCTGGCAGTCTGCAGTGCAGCTTTATAAGGTTTCCAGCTCATGCTGGTATACTCACCTTCCCTGGATGCATCCACAGAGTCATTTAACGCCTCATCCAGTCTCATCCAGCTCTGAACCAGATTCAATGCCTCTGCTACCGAATCTATGGAGGACTGCAGCGCCTGAGAATCCCTCAGAATTCTATTTGCATTCTCAAGAGCAGCAGAATAATTGGCCCATCGCTTGGAGTCATATTGGCTCTCTTCTCTGGCTTCTGCATTTTCTATGGCTGCCTGAAGTTCTGTTCTGTCCACATATTTCAATGCTTCCGCCCGAACTTCCTCTGGTGTCCAGGCACGTGAAAGAACTTTATAATTATCAATCAAACCCTGAAAAAATTCACCATATCCCCAGTTTGCTTTACCAATATACCAGACACTGTCTCCGCCTAATATTTCTGATAACGGCGTATAATTGACCTTCCTTGCTTTTTCTTCTCCATTGTCATAGACAATGATTTCTGATTCTGTCAATACGACAGTCATGTAATGCCATCGGTCTCCTTGAATATTCCCTGATGCAGAAGGAGAACGTGTCCCCTGATTCTTATATCGTTCTGCCAGAATCTTCTTTCCCTGGTCTGCTACGCCTATGTACTGCTCCAGATTGACTTTCTGTGTATACTCGTTTGGAGCTGCATAAAATACCCAGCCCGTTCCGCCTTCCTGTTTCGCCTGCAGAGATATGGTCAATTCTTTTACCTGTCCCCCTGGCAGTAAGGTTCCTCCTTCCTTTCCTGTCACTTTCAGAAAATCTTGAAAACCGTTAAGATACAAGGCTGTTCCTCCATCATGTTCCTTTAAACTGTACCTGCCGTCTGCTGCCGCTGCTCCTCCAATAAGTCCTGTTTCTCCCTCAAAATCAAAATCCACCAAAACTTCTGGAACCACAGGATTTGCATAATCTGCTGCCTGAACAATTACTTCTCCATGGCTTAATTCCCTGCCAGCAATTCTAAGATTGTCTATCAGCCCTTTATAAAATTCGCCATTTCCCAGGTTTCCTCTTCCAATCTGAAAAACACTATCTTGGTTTAAAATCTGGGAAAGAGAACAATCGGTTTTCTTTCTTGCCTTTTCTTCCCCATTTACATACAGCGCTGCTTCCCTGGCTGTCTGGACCAAAGACACATGATACCAGCTGTCTGCTGTTGTCTGTGCTGTCAAAACTTCCGTTCCATTATAATAGTATGTAATGATACCGCTTTCTTCTTTCATTGCCAGATAAGAGCTTCCTTCCCCGATCCCTTCTGCTCCAGCATAAAAAATCCAGTTTCCCTTACCAGTAGAATCTGGCTTAATCTCAGCAGATACAGTAAAGGCTTCTGCGGCTGTCAAAGGATTTTGTCCCTGCCTGGTGTTTATTTTCAAAAAATCATCTGTTCCGTCCAGCAGCAAAGCCTTGCCGCCGTCATGTTCTGTAAGGACGCCGCCGCTGTTTTCTGCTGTTGTATAATCACTGGTAAATCCTGCACTGTCATTGTCAAAAGTAAAATTCATCTCGGTATCTGATATTTTCTCTATCACCCATTTTTGGTCAGCACCAGAATTATTTCTTTTCTGTTGAATAGAAGTATCTTCCTTTGCACTATCCTGCAAAGAAAGCACAAGATAATTAATAGTAGGAATTATACGATAATCACCAGAATCATTTTTTACAAAAGCAAAGTTCTGCTTTAGAGACCCGTCTGCCGTCCCTGTCCCGATCAAGGTATCATAAGAATAGTATTCACTGTCACTCTGAGCATTATCATCACTGCTGACCTCCATAACATTTCCTGTAACGGTATTTGTGACAATATATTCTCCATCACCTTTGTTTTTCAAATTCCACCATTCCGCATCACTAAAGCCTTTATCAACTGTTCTAAGACCCCCATCCGTATCTGCAAGAGACTTCCCGGTAAGCACCGAACGAATCCGGTATATGCCGTCTGTAAAATCTCCCTGGATAAAGGAATCCTCTGTGCGGGCGCTTAAATTGGCAAATGTCAGGGTCTGCCATCCCAGTTCGTCTCCATTTCCCGAAGGTCCTTCTATGATATACTCTCCTTGTGCAGGCTGAAGCACTTTCTTTAACGTATCCATCCTAAGCCCCTTACGATTTACATAATGATTGTAAATCATAGAATAAACAGGACGGCTGCTTCCTCTTGCTGCATCACTGAGTACATTCATCCAATTGCTGGAACCACTCTGCCCTTTCTTCCACTCATACGGAGAATATGGCATGTCCATTTTAAGATTATTATATCCAGCCACATACTCAGCAGCCTTTAGCAGCCGATTGTCTGACAGCCCATACAGGTCATCCCCTTGATTCCACGCCGTTTCGCAGATCACTTCACACAAACTGATACCAAGGGTTGTATGCCCCTGATCTCTTCCTGCCTCCTGCCACTGCACCACACCATTCTGATATACATAGGGCATGGCGTTGTAAATAGATCCATTTCCAGTTCCTGTTTTATAATAATTCACCGCCTGCTGGTAGATATCTTCACGGTCACAAAACACACCGATAGAAATCATTGCTGCAATGTTGCACAGATCCCAGTTTGCCCAATAATTTCCAATATGGGCTCCATTGTGCCTCTGTAGGAATTCTTCATTCATAGGATAAAACACATTCAGCAGTAAGTTTTCCATTGCTTCTTGATTAAACTCAGGATGATCCCGCATCAGTTCCGCTGCATTGGCCAGAGTGTATCCATAAATGCCAGAAGCCAGAAAACGATCAGAATTCCCTGTTACCGTTTTCAGCATTTCGGACCAGGCATTTAAAATCCGGCATGCTGCTTTCCCATGTTCTTGACTCCTATCTATTTTCCAAATCAGAGCATTTTGGTAGGCACGCCGGATATCTACAAAAAATCCTCCATAATTACTTCCTTCACCGCCTCTGACTAATTTCTCAACCGGTCTTGGATTCCAGTCTGAATCAGAAAATCCATCATTTTTCAGCTGATTCCAGGTATCCAGATTAGGTTCTGTCCCCTTTTCTATATTCTCCCTTATTTTGTCAAATCCTTCTTCTGTGTGAATCATACCCGTATGTCGAAAAATTTTGGTCTGGTATTCTTCTGTGGAAGACTCTTCTGCTTCCACTGTATAAAAGGCAGACGGCAGGCTTCCCGCCAGCATTACTGCTGCGAGAAATACAGAAAACAGAATAGAACTCATTTTCTTCACTCTCTTTCGCTCTTTTTTCATTTTCTCTCCTTTCTTTGACATAACAATTTAACAGTTCTCTATCTGTAAACCCCCTTTAAGGTCCCAATCTCTAAAAGCATATTTGATAATAAACTAAATAAATCAACTGAACATGTCCGCTTTTTTACAAATCAGCGCTTCTTTCTCTTTTCTGCTAAGCTGTTTAATCTGCGCCTCCCTGCTCATTGCTTCCTGTTTCGTTTCATATTCTTCCAGATACACCAGTTCCACCGGCGTACGCACTCTAGTGTATTTTCCGCCTTTTTTGGCATTATGCATTTTCAGGCGTTTCGTGATATTGTTTGTCCAGCCTGTATACAGTGTTCCATCACTGCATCTGAGTATGTAAGCTGCATTTTTCTTTTCTTCCATAAAATTTCCTCACATTTTATATATTATGTAAAGAGACTGCAAGCAGTCTCCTGTATGCAAAGCAGCAGCAAAAGCAGGTATCTCATCTATGTTCTGTTAAGGTTATTACCGATTCTGAATTTCATGGTAAGAAAATTCTGCTGCGAATTGTCTTTACAGATATTTTATGAAAAAATTCTGCTTCTGTGCCTGTTTTCTGTTGTTTCTGTTCGCTCCACATGTTATCCCTTTAAAATCACAAATTTCCTGTTCCATGAAAAAGATTAAATATATCTTAACAAATCTTACTTTAAATTACAAACACCATTAGGAAACAAGAGAGTGTCTTCGACACTTCTGCCCCCTTACCCCCTCAATCTTGAGTGGACTGCACGCTTTGGCGTTCCGCGTGCGGTCGTCTGAGCGACATAACACCTTTCGCATACATGCGCATAATATAAAACAGAGCAGACAACCATCGCCGTCTGCTCTGTTAATTATTTGATAAGTTATCTACTGCAGATATTCCATAGGATTGACTGGAGAACCATCTTTTTGAAGTTCAAAATAGAGATTTGCTCCTTCCACTGAATAATATTTCGTCGGTTCGCTGATATAGCCCAGCGTTTCCCCGCTTTCCACATAATCTCCCTGATTCTTGGGACTTTCCTTTAATTGTCCGTAAATAGCGCTGTAACCGTCTCCCATATCTACTGTCATGGTAGTCCCTGTCTCGGCATTCGTATCCAGAGCAGTAACTTTTCCTGCTGCCACTGCCTTCACAGGGGTATTGACATCTGCCTGGATTATCACTGCTGGATTATATTTATACTGATCTAAAGTAGCAAAATATACCGTCTGGTCCATACTGTAATTCAGCACCACATTGCCCTGCAGGGGCCAGCTTAAATCTGCCGCTGCATCAAAATGATATTCTGGTTCTGCTGGAGCCTGTGTCTCAGCCACCACTTCTGGTTCATCCATGAAATTATCATCTTCTGGCGGAATAATTCCAGATACAGCTTCTGTCTGTTCCTTCTCTGCCTTTTCTTCCGCTTCTCGCTTCTTCGCCTCAGCAGCTTCCTTCTGCTTAGCTTCTTCGGCTGCTTCTTCTTTTGCCTTTTTTCTGGCGGCATCCTCTGCTTTTGCCTGTTGAATTTGTTCTTTCTGTTCTCTTGCCAATTCCTCTTCCTGTTTCTTCTCCTGCTGCGTAAAATACATCCCTGTCATGCCAAATGCCGCGACTACCATAATCACTGCTGCAATAATATAGGATTTTCTGTTAAAAAATGCTGCTGCTCGATTGTTTCTCATCCTGTCACCTTCCATTTCTGTTTGTTTTTTCCTTCTTAGTTTTGCCGGAAAAATAAGGTTTATTCAGGATTATGAGATTTCTTACAATGTTTTTCGGTAATTATGTTATGTATGATTGCTTTCTTTTGTAATTTCAACATTTTTAAAATAATACTGCAGTATTTCTCTGTAACTGCTTCCTTCTTCTGCCAGAACATTCGCTCCATACTGGCTCAGCCCCAGTCCATGTCCCAGACCTTTGGTGACTATGCGCACCTTTCCATCCACCTCTTTTATGTAGCAGCAGGACGAATTCAGGTTCAAGCAGCTTCGAAACTCTTCCCCTGTTATGGTTTTCTCCCCCACTTGGATTGTAAGAGCATAGTCGCTGGAATCGCGGCTGGCAACAGACACCTGATCCATTACCGTATCTTCTGCCAAATCTACATCTTGGCATACCTGGCTTAATTTTTTTATAAACTCACTTTTTTCAAGAAAAATTACTTTCAGATAATCGTGAGAAGGAATATCCATATCACTTTCCACACTGTCCAGATATGAAAGCCTGTTCCCCAATGCTTCCTCCGACTTCCTGGTTTTTCCAGCGCTCACCGCATGAAAAGCTGCCTGAATCAGTTCTCCTTCACAGGTCAGTACTTCTCCTTCGGTAGCTTCCAGCGCTTCTTCCAGTACCTGATAGTTTTTCTCAAATCCATCCTGCCCCCAAAGTGTCAGCATTTCCTCCCGGGACATAGATTCTGGCATTTCTTCGTTCTGTTTCACAGCCCGCAGCAGCTGTGTACGTGCAATCACTACTTGCGCCTTAATTGCTTCTGGCTGATTACTCAGAGATATCTGCTGTGCAGCAATCCCAGCCAGATATTCTTCCACTTCTAATTCCTGTCCGTCCATTTCTACTGTGATCGGCTGATCTTCCTGTGTCAAAAGCTCCGTTTTCTTTGACTCTGTGTCTTCTGCATTTCCCTGAAATAGTAAAGTAATAATATAAGGAGCTGCAATAATCAGCACACACAATGATAAAAATGTTTTTATTTTTTCTTTCAAAAAAACACCCCCTCTAAAATACTTTATGACAATGAGAGAGCTTGTATGCATAAAAAGTAAATTAAAAGCAAACAATTGTTCTGTTTTCTCTTGCATTTTCTGTTTCCTTGTGATATGATATTTTCAGAACGAATGTTCTTATTTTTAACTTTTATGCTGACAGTTACAGAGAGGGTCTATTTATGAATTTACAGATGGACATGGATTTAATGGAAAAATTAAAAATTTTATCCGATGCAGCAAAATATGATGTGGCCTGCACATCCAGCGGCGTGGACCGCAAGGGAAATGGAAGAGGAATGGGCAATTCTGTTGCCCCCGGAATATGCCACACTTTTTCAGCTGATGGCAGATGTATCTCTCTTTTAAAAATTCTGTTTACCAACGAATGCATTTTTAACTGTGCATACTGCCTGAACAACCGGGATTCTGACGTTCCCCGAGCAGCTTTTACTCCGGAAGAAGTCTGCACTATTACTCTGGAGTTCTATCGGCGCAATTATATTGAAGGATTATTCTTAAGTTCCGGCATTATGATAAGTCCGAATTACACCATGGAACTGATATACCAGACTTTGTACAGGCTGAGAACCATGCATCATTTTAATGGCTATATCCATGTAAAGGCAATCCCTGGCGCA
>CAJUCK010000058.1:14669-17614 GCA_910585395.1 uncultured Lachnospiraceae bacterium | reverse complement strand
AGATTCCCTCCGCCTTTGTCTGCTTCATCAAAATAAGAATAATAAAAAGCATGTCAGATAAGGACAGATATCTTATCTGGCATGCGCTAAGTAAATTACATTTCTTCCAGCAGTTTCTCCCATTTTTCATACAGCTCTTCTAATTCCCGCTGTTTTTCTTCATACTCCTGATGAAGCTTTTGAAGTTTGGCTGAATTGGTCGCAATCTCGCTGTCTGCAAAGGCTTCCTCGAGCTCTGAAATCCTCCGCTCCGTCTGTTCTATTGCATCTTCCGTTTTTTTCCGGTCGTTCTCCTGCTTCCTTTGACGTGCCTGCATTTCTTTCTGCTGTTTCCAGTCCAGCTTGCTCTCGCTGTCCGGTTCTAATTCTGCAGTTTCTTCCTGTCCTGGCACATAGATTTTGGTAAGCTCTCTGCATTTTTCCAGATAATAATCATAATTTCCAATGTAATTAACAATGGTCTCTCCTGTGAGATTCAAGATCCGTGTAGCAGTCTTATTGATAAAGTAACGGTCATGAGAGACAAAAAACACCGTTCCCGTATAACGATTCAACGCCTGTTCCAGAATTTCTTTAGAGGTAATATCCAGGTGATTGGTCGGCTCGTCCAATATCAAAAAGTTTGCCTCTGACAGCATCAGCTTGGCAAGAGACACTCTGCCCCGCTCCCCTCCGCTGAGATCAGAAATCCTTTTAAACACCTCATCTCCTGTAAACAAAAAAGCCGCCAGCACATTCCGAATCTCTGTATTGGTGAGAGCAGGATACGCATCTGAAATTTCCTCCACCAGAGTCTTCTCCATGTGAAGTATCTGATGTTCCTGGTCATAGTAACCTATATGCACATTCGTACCGAGAGTCAGCCTGCCATGATCTGCTTCTGCCATCTCATTGATAATTTTCAAAATAGTGGTCTTTCCTGTCCCGTTATCTCCAATCAGAGCCACCCGCTCACCCCGCTTTATCTCAAAAGAAATGTCAGAAAATAGGGACTGTCCAGGAAATGATTTCCCTAAATGTTCCACTTTAAGCACATCATTTCCACTGGCAATCCTGGGCTCTAAATTCAAATGGATATCTGTGTTTTCTTCTACAGGTTTCTCCAGCCGCTCTATTTTATTCAGCATCTTTTCCCGGCTTTCTGCCCGTTTTACTGACTTTTCCCTGTTAAAAGATTTCAGTTTGGCAATGACCTCTTCCTGGTGTTTAATCTCCTGCTGCTGCTTATAGTACTGCTTGAGCTGCGCCTCACGCACCTTGGCTTTCTTCACAGCATAATCACTGTAATTCCCCTGAAACACGGATACTTTACGGCGGTCCAGTTCCACCACCTTACGTACCACCCGGTCCAGAAAATAGCGGTCATGGCTGACAATCACCACTGCCCCTTTATAATTAAGTAAAAAAGTTTCCAGCCAGGTAATAGATCCGATATCCAGATGATTGGTCGGCTCGTCCAGCAGAATTACATCTGGCTTTGTCACCAGAAGCCTTCCTAAGCAGACCCTGGTACGTTGTCCTCCAGATAAGTCCTGCATATGCTTTTCAAATTCCTCTTCTGTAAATCCAAGCCCCTTCAATACACCTGTAATCTCACTCTTATAAGAAGAACCGCCCTTCATTTCAAATTCAAGATTCAGACGATTATAGCTTTCCATGAACTGCTCCAGTTCTGCTCCATCCAGACTGCTCATTTTTTCTTCCATGGAAATCAGTGTCTGCTGCATGGCAGTCAGCTCTTCCTTTGCAGAAAGAACCTCTTCATAAATTGTTCTGTTTCCCTGAATATCCGGATTCTGCGGCAGGTATCCTATGGTCCTGTTCTTTGCCAGAACTACCTCTCCGGTATCTGCTTCCAGTTCCCCCATGATAATTCTAAGCAGGGTCGTCTTTCCTACACCATTAATTCCCACAATTGCCGCTTTCTCATTTTCTTCAATATGAAAAGACGCCTGTTGTATGATTTCGTCGGTACCGAAGGCTTTGCTGATATTCTGGCATGCTAAAATCATGATATGTCTTCCTCTACTTTCTTAATCTTACAAAAGTCCTTCCAAAGCTTCGCGAATGGCCTTGATAAATCCTTCGCTATTTAAAACAACCGGGTTCTCTATCGTGGTAATCAATGCCAGATCTTTTGTCATTTTGCCTGATTCAATCGTGGACAGGCATGCCTGCTCTAACTTATCTGCAAAAGCTGACAGTTCTGGCAGATTGTCCAGCTCTCCCCGTTTGCGCAGCGCTCCAGTCCAAGCAAAAATAGTTGCCACAGAATTTGTTGAGGTCTCTTCTCCCTTTAAATGTTTATAATAATGACGCTGCACCGTTCCGTGAGCAGCTTCATATTCATAGTAGCCCTGCGGGGAAACTAGTACAGAGGTCATCATTGCAAGAGAACCAAAGGCAGAGCTGACCATATCACTCATCACATCACCGTCATAATTTTTACATGCCCAGATGAATCCGCCCTCTGCCTTCATAATACGGGCTACAGCGTCATCAATCAGAGTGTAGAAATATTCGATATTTGCTGCCTTAAATTTCTCATCATACTCTTTCTCATAAATTTCCTGAAAAATATCCTTAAACGTATGGTCGTATTTCTTGGAAATCGTATCTTTGGTGGCAAACCACAAATCCTGTTTAATATCCAAAGCATAATTGAAACAGCTTCTTGCAAAACTCTCAATAGACTCATTTAAATTATGCTGTCCCTGAATAATTCCCGCACCAGTGAAATTATGAATCAATTCTCTGGTCTCTGTCCCATCTTCTGCTGTATATACCAGTTCACATTTTCCTGCTGACGGAATCTTCATCTCACTTGCCTTATACACATCCCCATAAGCGTGACGAGCGATGGTAATAGGTTTCTTCCAGTTCTTTACACATGGTTCTATGCCTTTCACAGTAATGGGAGCGCGAAATACAGTTCCATCTAAAAT
>CAJUCK010000058.1:11824-14628 GCA_910585395.1 uncultured Lachnospiraceae bacterium | reverse complement strand
CAACTCATACTCTGTCATGCGCGCTGCATTGGGTGTAATAGTAGCGCACTTTACTGCAACGCCATATTTTTTGGTAGCATTTGCAGAATCAAAGGTTACCTGGTCATCCGTCTCATTCCGGTGTTCCAACCCTAAATCATAATATTCTGTCTTTAAATCAATAAAAGGAATTAATAATTCATCCTTAATCATTTTCCAGAGAATGCGGGTCATTTCATCTCCGTCCATCTCCACCAAAGGGGTTGTCATTTTAATTTTTTCCATTCTTCTGTCCTCCTGTTATGTTTTCCCATCCATAAGAATCTATATTTTCTATGGTATGAATTAAATGCTGACTGACAGCATCTTCTGCCTTCTCCTTATCATGTGCTTTCACTGCTTCCAGAATCTGCCTGTGCTCTTGTATAGACTGCAGAGCCCGTCCCGGGGCAAGCAGACTCAATCTGCGCGCCCGCTTCAAATAATAATGATAATTTTTCAGAGCATGCTCCAGAACTCTGCTCCCTCCTGCCTCATACAAAATTTCATGAAATTTACTGTCCAGCCCTATGAGCTGTCTGGTATGCTCATTTTTTATATGATATTCTGTCAAAACCATAATCTCTTCCAGCGCTTCCAGCTGCTCTAAAGCCGCGCTCTCTGCCGCTCTTCTGGCACAAAAACTTTCCAGCAGTAAACGAATCTCAAAAATATCTTTCATATCTTGATAGGAAATACCCACCACATAAGCTCCTCTGTTAGGAACAATAGTTACAAGACCCTCCAGCTCTAACTGGCGCAATGCCTCACGCACAGGGGTCCTGCTTACCTGAAGTTCATCACCAATTGCTATTTCTCTCAGTTCTTCTTTCCGCTGGTACTTTCCAGATATAATATCTTCCCTGATAATCTGAAATACCTTTTGTCCCAATAAATAATTTGTTTCACTCAAGAAAGTCTGCCTCCTGCTGTCATCTTAATATCAAGGATAATTGTATACAATCCTGCTTTTTCTTGTCAAGAGTAAATTTAATTTTTAGTTGTCTCTCCTCTGCTCCAAACTGGAATACAAAGAGTAAATCATTTGATATTCTTCTTCTGTCACGTTGTCTTTTGAAAATACCGCCTTCTGGAGTATCAGAAAAGCCTGTTCCCACTGAAATTCTGGCAGTTCTCTCTCCAGCATCTGCCGATACTCCCTGTCATTTCTCTCACTTCTGCGCCCATATCCCCTTTTCCTTAATCTTCGTTTCAGCTCTTTGCCAATTTCCTGGACGGCCTGTGTTCGGTCAGGAAATGCCATTCTCTCCTGACGCTTTCTGTAACAAACCTAAAACACCGATAAGAGGCAGACATACCCACCAAACTATCCGCGGCAGCCAAACACTGCCTGCTTTTGCTATGCTGGCCCCCTCCTTATGGAGCCCATTTTGTTTTGCTTTTTCAGCTTCATCCTGCTGTTTCGCTGGTTGGTGCTGATTTTCTTTCTCTCTGCTGTCTGGTTCTGGCAATTGGCCATGCTCTTCCCTCTCTTTTTGCTCCACAGCCTTTATAAGATCGGCTCCTTCCCCCATTTCCTCAAGCATCTCCATATAAGAGGGCGGCGTTACTTCCACAGGATGAAATCCGATATTATGTTCAAACACCTCTGTCCAGGCATGGGCGCGCTCATCTGTGATTTCTGCTGTCCAGGTACCATCTTCATTCTTCTTAAAATCAGAGGGCAGAAGCAAATATCCGCTGACAAACCTCGCTGGTATATTATTCATACGAAAAAGCAGTGTTGCTGTTGCGGCAAAATGAACACAGTATCCTTTATGCTGAGTAAAGAAGAAATACTCTGCATAATCCTCTCCCTCAGGCACTGGCTGAAGATCAAAACTGTAGCTGCCATTTTCCCACAGCATCTTTTGTATCATCTGCGTCATGCGTCTCTTTTCATTTGTTAATAAAAGCGCTGCTTCTTCCTCTGTCGGCTCCCATCCCTCTTCTGCCTGTAAACGTTCCGCAAGTTTCTGTATCTGCGCCTCATATAAATCTTCTTCTCTCCTGCGCCTCTCTTTGGCATAGCTTTTCAACTCCTGCAGACCATCTGCCGGGAGCCTTGTGTAGGTTTTTTTGACATATTCTTCGTATTCTGCCCAGATTTCACAATTTTCTATTTTTCCCTCATCTGTAAGAAATGCATCCAATACAGGCACTCCTGCCATTTCTACTTGCGAATCCAATAATTTTAAATAACTGTTCCACTCAAATTCCACAACATCTCCTGGTGGAAATGCCCCATCTGTTTTCACTGGCTGTTCCTGCGGCGTCTGCGTAAAATAAGGCATCAGCGTATACCCCTTCATTTCTTCTTCCAGCTTCAATGACACCCGAAAACGATATCCCATTGGCATAAAAAAAATGTCTGACCCATATCCCAGCATTTCGTAAGGAAAATTCTGAACAATCCTGGAATACTCCTGCTCGCTTCCGCCCTGCCAGAAAATTCCTGCCTGGACACACTTTTCCACCTGCCATCCTCATAATCCCCGCCTATAAATCCTCTGAGATAAACACTCTGAGAAATTGGATAGTCAACGGTAATCTCAAAAATCTTTTTCCCTGATATTCCAGGTTTCTCGTTGGTGAGAATGTGTTCTCTCTTCTCTCTTTTAGAAAATATTGAGATATTACCTACCTGCTCCAACAGTTCCAGCATCCTGTCCTCCATGGCCAGCTGGTTTTTCAGCCAGCCCGTATGCCAGCTTTTTACCTGTCCCAAAAGAGCCTGGTTTCCAGACATGAGGCAAGAAATCCCCACACTAAGCACAATACCTGCG
>CAJUCK010000058.1:3070-11814 GCA_910585395.1 uncultured Lachnospiraceae bacterium | reverse complement strand
CCCCGCTGCTTGAGATCCAGCATTTCCAGCATCCCTGCCGTCAAAATCAGCACCATTCCCATCAGGGAAGCTGCCCTTCCTACCGAAAGTCCTGACATGATAATCAAAATTGGAAGTACAAGCACGATCTGCAGATGCCATGAACAATTCTTGGACTTTAACAGCAATATTCCTTCGGCCGTTCCCAACAGCACAAACACCAGCAAAAGAGCTATCCAGCCGTAATGCTCAGAAGAGTCTTCTAAATACCAATACAGGAAATCTGTTCTGTGATAATGGTTAATAAGTTCTAGAACCTGGTTGGCCATTTCCTTGGCTGCAGTCTTTAAAATCATCTGATATTTTATAGCAAACCAGATTAAAATGCCAAGAAAGACAGCCGCTGCTGCCAGCATCCGTCTCCAGTTTCGAGCAGCAAATTCTGCCGCCAGGACAATACATGCAGCAGACAAAATCTGAAAACATCTTGGAACAGATACATTCAAAATGCTTTCCATACAGATACACATTCCCTGCAGAATCGTAAACAGGCAGATCATCTCCTGCCCTTTTCTCATCCATTCCGTTTTCCTTTCTTTCAAACTCTCTTTCATCCCAGATGCCTTTCCGACCTGCTATAACAAAATTTCCAGCTCTGCCAGCTGCTGACAGAGCTGTTCCGGCCTGATTTTTACTAATAATTTTTGATTACAGAAAAGCTCAAGTTTTTCATTCCATACCAAATCACTGGCGTATAAATTTTCAGAAAATTCTCTGGCATATGCTTCTGCATCTGCTCCTTTTCCCATCTTAACAACTGAAATCTCACTCCAGAAGTCCGCAAGGTCCTCTACCCTGCGGACCGCTTTACGGCACAGCTCATTTTGAATCTCGTTTTTCCAAACCAGATAATGGGCACATTCCTGATTCAGCAGTCCTTGAGAAATACTGTTTACCACTTCCCAGTAACTTCTCACTTCTCTTTCCTTCATAAGAGAAGGTTCTCCATCTAAAAAGCAGACAACATTACAATCCATTGGCATACTCATTTCCGCCACAATCAAAGAACTGTTCTTGGCAGAAAGTTTCCAGTGAATCCGGTTAAGCCGGTCTCCTTTCTGATATTCCCGCAATTTCAAGGTTTCTGAAGGATCATCCCCGCTGGTCTGAGGATGATATTGCTCGCCATCAGACTGAAACAGCCTGGTACGGATCCCAATTTTCAAATTAATCTCATGCACATCCGGAAAAATCATCACCTGTTTCTTCTCTGATATTTTAGATGACAGACAAAGCAGATTCAGCCAATCATAACATTGGAGCCTTTCACACTCTGCCTCCCACATACCAAACTCAGGATTCCTTATTCTCCCCTTTAGTTCTGTCACTGTCTCTGCCGGAATTTTGCCTGCCACCTTCACACAGCGTTTACTGCCAGTCGCCAGATTTCTCACCTTGATTTTTGCCTTGACTCTGGCAAGATAGATCTGATTGGGATTTTCCACCCGGATTCCCACAAGATAATCTCCTGTACCCGTCTGAGGATATGAAAAAAATAAAAGTTCCGTCTTCAGCTTTTTCTTGATATAGAACAGCGCCCACAAAAAAAAGACGGGTAACAGAACTGCCGCCCCGCACACAGTCAGTAGTGCCCTGCTTCCATATAATACCGCCAGATAAAATATACCTGCCGTTCCCAGTATATATAATATCTTTTTCCACATTTTATGCCACCTGTCAGATTGTCTTTGGTGCAGCCGTGCCGTTCAATATCTCTTTCAAAATTTCTTCCGCATCCATATGTGCCACCCGTGCCTTAGTGCTCGGAATAATCCTATGCCCGCAGACAGCTAGAAAAATATCCTCTACATCCTCAGGAATCACATAAGCCCTCTGACGCAAAAATGCCAATGCCTTTGCCATCTGAAGAATATTTATCATCCCTCTTGGACTAATCCCCAGATCAATCAGAGGATCAGTCCTGGTACGGCGCACCAGATTTCCCACATACTGATAGAGCTCCTCCTGCACAAAGATTTCTTCTGCTGCTTTCTGCATGGCAAGAAGTTCCCTGCTGGAAATCACAGACTGCACCTCTTCTTTCTTCTGCAGACCTTTTAAAATATTAATCTCATCTTCCATACTGGGATAACCCAGCTTTAAGCACACCATGAACCGGTCAAGCTGAGCCTCTGGCAGCATCCATGTGCCCGCGCTTCCAAAAGGATTTTGAGTCGCAATTACAATAAATGGCGATGGCACTTCGTGGGCCACCCCATCCACTGTCACCTTCTGCTCTTCCATAACTTCTAAAAGAGCTGACTGCGTTTTGGGCGACGTCCGATTGATTTCATCTGCAAGCAGCAGATTACACATCACGCTTCCCTGCTGATACACAAATGTTCCTGTGTCTTTCTGATACATCGAAAACCCTGTCAAATCTGAAGGCAGTACATCCGGCGTAAACTGTACTCGATTCTGTTTCAAAGACATAGACTTCGACAATGCCATGGCAAGTGTTGTTTTTCCCACTCCAGGAATATCATTCAATAAAATATGCCCTCCGGCAAGAATTGCAGCAACTGCTTTCACAATACAATCATCTTTTCCAAGTACTGCTTTTTTTACTTCATTGATAACTTCAAACGCTGGAATCTGCTGTATATCTTTTTTTGCTTTCATTACTCTATTTCCTCTGTTTCATCCGTTTGATTACCTTAAGCCTTGTAAATTCCTCCCTTTCTTTCTCTTCTAAAGCATTCTGAATACTTTTTACCAGAGAATCAAACTTTGGAATTGTAATATTCTGCAAGGCGTTGGCACGTTTCTGCGTTTTCTTGATATTGTAGGCAAGACGATAAGCGCTGGTTTCAATCTGTGCCAGACGTATAGTCAGTTCTTTCACTTTCTGAAACTTCTCGCACGCCAAATCCAAAGACATCTTAGTTCCAAAGAATCCATACGCTGGTTTTAGTTCCTGCCTGACATATTCCACTTTGGGAATTTCTGTACCCATGACACTGCGGCGTTTAATCGTTATGGAGGTTTCCACTGGAACGCTTAAGCTTAAAGTTTCCACTTCATGAATTCCCATCTGGATATTCGCCTTCTGGAGCGCAAGATATGCACTGGTAAAGGTCTCGTCTATCTCTTTCTGAATGTCTGTAGCCTGCTCAATCAACTCCATCAGCTCTCGAATCAGAATATTCCTCTTTTTATCCATCAACTCGTACCCCTGTCTGGAAAGGGCAAGGGAATTCTTTGCCAGCATCAGATTGCCTTTGGTCGGAAATGTATTTGGGTCCATTTATTTCACCTCATCCCGATCGTAATATTTATCTAAGATTTTTGTATCAATCCGGTCTAATTCTTCCTTAGGAAGAATATGCAGCAGTCTCCAGCCAATATCCAGCGTCTCTTCTATGGAACGATTCTCATTCGGTCCCTGCGCCACAAATTCCTGTTCAAAGTTTTTGCCAAATTCCAGATATTTCTGGTCTGTCTCGGACAATTCATCTTCTCCAATAACGCTTGCCAAATCTCTTGCCTCCCCTACTCTGGCATAAGAAGAAAACAACTGGTTTGCCACATCCTGATGATCCTTCCTGGTATACTTCTCCCCAATTCCGTCCTTCATAAGACGAGAAAGGGAGGGCAGCACATTTATGGGAGGATAAATATTCTTCTGATGAAGGGAACGTTCCAAAACGATCTGGCCTTCCGTAATATATCCTGTCAAATCTGGTATCGGATGAGTAATATCATCATTTGGCATCGTAAGGATTGGAATCTGGGTCACACTTCCTGCTCTGCCCTGTACGATACCGGCACGCTCATACAAGGTTGCAAGTTCACTGTAAAGATACCCTGGATATCCCTTTCTGCTGGGAATCTCTCCTTTGGATGCAGATATCTCACGCATTGCCTCTGCATAAGAGGTCATATCGGTCAGAATCACCAGGATATGCATATTTTTCTCAAAAGCAAGATATTCTGCCGCTGTCAAAGCCATTTTAGGCGTAATCAGACGTTCCGCTACAGGATCGTTGGACAAATTCAAAAACATGGTCACATGAGAACTTACGCCGCTCTCTTCAAACCTTCTGCGGAAAAATTCTGCCACATCGTATTTCACGCCCATTGCTGCAAATACAATGCCAAACTCCTCATCCGAATCTTCTCCCAGGGACGCCTGCTCCACAATTTGTGCAGCAAGCTGGTCATGAGGCAGTCCATTTCCAGAAAAAATAGGAAGCTTCTGTCCTCGAATCAAAGTGGCAAGTCCATCAATCGCTGACATTCCAGTACGAATATAATTCCTGGGATATTCTCTGGTACAGGGATTTAACGGGAGACCATTTACATCCTTTACCACCTCTGGCTCTATCCTGCCAAGTCCATCAATGGGTTCTCCCAGTCCATTAAACGTGCGCCCTAAAATTTCCAGGGAAAGCCCAATCTCCATGGGATGACCGCTCAATCTGGTATGGGTATTTTTCAAAGACATCTCATCTGTACTGTCGAAAACCTGAATGACAGCCTTATCCTTGTCCACTGCAATAATTCTGCCTTTTTTCCTCTGATTTTTTTCTATTATAAATTCCACAACTTCTTCATAAAAACCATCCTGTATACCTTCCAGCACAACCAGAGGACCATTAATCTCACTTAAGCCTAAATATTCAATCGACATATCCACCCTCCTATGCGTTGGTTTCCAGCAGCCTTTGATAGAATGTATCAATCATCTGCCTATATTCATCAAATTTATATAGTTCTCTGTTTGCCACGTCATATTTGATGGAAATAATTTTCTCGAAAATATGGTTTTCCTTCAAAAGCGCTGCAGGCATGCCCACATTGATAAGATCTTTACATTTATCATAGAGATACAGAATAATTTTCATCATTTCAAGCTGCTTTTCCATCGGCACAAAAGTATCCTCTGCATGAAACGCGTTCTGCTGCAGAAATCCCAGCCGTATCACTCTGGCAATTTCTAAGATCAGCTTCTGATCGTCTGGAAGCACATCACTTCCAATAAGCTTTACAATTTCATTCAGCCTGCTCTCTGTAGTGAGAATATTAAGAAGCTCATTCCTGCATGAAATGAAGTCATCTCCCACATTCGTCTGATACCATTTCTCTAGATCTCCCAGATATTCCGTATAACTGGTAAGCCAGTTGATTGCAGGATAATGCCTTGCATAAGCAAGAGCTTTATCCAGTGCAAGGAAGCACCGCACAAAGCGCTTGGTGTTCTGAGTTACAGGCTCAGAAAAATCGCCTCCCTGAGGCGAGACTGCACCGATAATAGTGACGCTTCCGTCTGTTCCGCCTAGAGTTTCCACATACCCTGCACGTTCATAAAATGCAGACAGCCTGGAAGCAAGATAAGCTGGAAATCCCTCTTCTGCCGGCATCTCTTCCAGTCTTCCAGAAAGTTCTCGAAGAGCCTCTGCCCAACGGGAAGTAGAATCTGCCATAATGGCCACATGGTACCCCATGTCACGATAATATTCAGCCAGTGTCAGCCCAGTGTAAATACTTGCCTCCCGTGCCGCTACAGGCATATTTGAAGTGTTGGCAATCAGCGTAGTCCGATCCATCAGAAGGTTCCCCGTTTTGGGGTCTGTAAGTCTGGAAAATTCCTCTAGTACATTCGTCATCTCATTACCGCGCTCACCGCATCCAATATAAATTATGATATCTGCATCTGACCATTTGGCAATCTGATGCTGCGTCATAGTCTTTCCGGTCCCAAATCCGCCTGGTATGGCCGCCGTTCCGCCTTTGGCAATTGGGAATAATGTGTCCAGGATACGCTGCCCGGTGATCAAAGGACGGTCTGCCGGATAACGTTTCTGAATCGGGCGCGGAATGCGGATAGGCCACTGCTGAGTCATGGTCAATATCTCTTCTGTTCCATCCTGCCTCTGTATTTTTACCAACGGTTCTTCAATGGCATAATTGCCGTCTTCTGCGGTCCAAAGAACAATCCCCTCCACACCTGGCGGAACCATAACCTTGTGCAGAATAGCCGATGTCTCTGGAACTTCCGCGATTACCATACCGCCTCTCACTGCGTCCTGAGGTTTTACAGTAATTCTTGTTTCCCATTTTCGCTCACGGTCAAGCAGATCTACATTGATTCCCTGCGGAATGTAAGCTCCATTTTTTTCTGCTATCAACTGCAGGGGACGTTCAATTCCATCAAATATATTGGTAATGATTCCTGGCGCAAGAGTGACACTGATGGCTTTGCCGGCGCCTTCCACCAGCTCCCCCGGATGCAGGCCAGTGGTCTCTTCAAATACCTGAATGGTAGTCTCGTCCCGCTTTAGCCCGATAACTTCTCCCAGCAGGCGTTTATCTCCCACATAAACCATCTCTGACATTTTAAATCCAATATTTCCTTTGACTGTAATTATCGGGCCGTTAATTCCATATATTTTCCCTGCTGCACTCATAGATACGTTTCCTCCTGTTCCAGTTTGGTCAAAAAGGATTCATCAATCAAAATATTTCTGGAACGGATAATTGCCCGTATTCCACCGCCGAAGTCAATGTCGCTCAGAGTCAGTTGTACCCCTGTCTTTTCCTCAAGTTCTGCCTGTTTATCTTTGTCAGACTCATTGATATATATGATTACTGTTTCTTTTCCTGCCACCCTTTTTGCCAGCTCGATTTTGGCAGTCAGATAATCCATATAGGCCGCTGTGTTCTGATATTCCTTTAGCAGTATCAGAATCTCCTGCATCAGTTTTTCCTTCCACTGACGTTTGCAGGCATCCAGAATATGTTTCTGGCGCAGCATTTCTCCTGACACTCTGCTGTTCATCTGTCTGCGCATGCTCCGCTCTTCTATCTGTATTTTATGTTCCACTTCTGCCTGTTTATTTTTCCGGAATTCCTCCAGTTCCTGCCGGCAGGCCTCTTCATACTGTTCCTTGATCCGGCTGCTGTTATCTCTGGCCACCTCCAGAGTAAAATCCCGAAACACCTTCAGCTTTTCCCCGTTCTGCATACTTTTCCTTTCTTCCTAAAGCTTCAGTCCTATGGCTTCACTGACGTAATCTGTAATAAAATTTTCCTTCCGCCCTGTTCCATGGCGGTCAGGAATTTCAATCAGCAAAGGCTGCCGACGGTTCAGTTTTACATCATCAATAAGATCTGGAAATTCTCTTCCAAATTTCTCTGTCAGAAGAACGATTCCAATTTCTTTATCCTGAAATACTGTTTCCAGAGCATCTTTCAGCTCCTGTCTTTCATGAACCACAACCCCTTCCACCCCTGCCAGACGCATTCCCGTATAGGTGTCCCTATTATCACTGATCAGATACATTTTCATAAATTTCACCTTGTTATCCCAAAATAGAGAAAGAAATCAGCAGTCCATAAAGAGCAATGGACTCTGCCAGAGCCACAAAAATCAATGCTTTACCCATAATACTGGAATCCTCGCTTAACGCTCCCAGCGCAGCGCTGGCAGCGCTGGCCACTGCTATCCCCGCACCGATACAGGACATGCCGGTGGACAAGGCAGCCGCTATATATCTCCAGCTCTCTGAATTGGAAACTGCCGCAGCTGTATCTCCTGCTGCCTGTACATCACCGTGAAACATCAGAATGTCAGCAGCCAAAAGAGTCCCGAAGAAGAAAAAAACATTGCAGCTCAGCGCTGCCTTAAATCCTCCTTCCCGCCGTTTGCTCAGCAAAAATCCCCCTGCTGGAATTATCATACTGCAAAGTAAAATCAACACTAATATTATTTTCGTTATCATATATAATCCTCCTATTGCTCCCTTTTATTGAATGAAATAAATGGTTTGCCACTTCCAGAATAAAAACGGCTGAACATCTCATAGTACTCCAGACGAAGCACCTGAATCCCAACAATTAGTCCCTCCAGTCCTGCCACCAAAAGATTTCCCAACACAACAACAATCCAGTTGGGATTTCCCTTTTCCAGTCCTGCAAGAGTCATCACAACTCCCATCATGCCTGCATGGCTCAGCGCAAATGCTCCTACACGTACAAATGAAATCGTATTGGTGGCGTAACTTAATATCACGTCAAACCCTTCCACCAGGGCTTCCACCAGAAACATAACTTTGCTTCCTTCTGGAAAAATGCTTTTCTTGCCTTCCACCAATCGGCTCAAAGGCTCTTTCAGCAGAATCGCGATGAGCGGCAAACCTGTTGCGGTGCAAATGAGAACCGTTGCTGGAATTCCATTTCCTGTGATATAAAGCAGTACGCACACAACTACAAATCCATAACAGAAAAGCCCTGCAAGCCCGCTCTGGTGAAATATCAGCTTCCCATACTCCTTTGCCCTGACTGCATTGATAATATTTAAAATCATGGCAAACAATATCAAAGCCGCTCCAAACCCAACAGCAAGCATCAATGTTGTCATGATATTGTCCATAGGCTTCATCCACAATGCAGGCAGAATATCCTCAAAACCAAATACACTGCCATATAAAAAACCAAAAATTACAGACCAGATTCCTGCTGCTCCCACAATTCCAGCCAAACGCATATTTTTGAACCGATACAGCAGAATTCCTCCTGCTAAAAGACAGGCGCCCTGGCCAACATCGCCAAACATAATACCAAACATCAATGTATACGTAACAGCCACAAATAAAGTTGGGTCCATCTCATTGTAAGCCGGAAGTCCATACATTTCCACAAACATTTCAAAAGGCTTTAAAATTCTGGGATTTTTCAGTCTGGTGGGCGGATTTACTGAGCAG
>CAJUCK010000058.1:0-3060 GCA_910585395.1 uncultured Lachnospiraceae bacterium | reverse complement strand
CTTCCTCCCAGTGTATCTTGTCATCTTCCGCAATATCCTGCACCAGCTTGTCCGCATCTCTGCTGGAAATCCAACCATACAGGATATAATATTCACCCTCCCCATCTTTTGCCTGCGTACAGGCAGCATATTTACGGATATTAAAATTTCTGCAGTAACTTTCCAGACTCTCACATGCAGACAAAATCTCATCTTCCCGGCTCTTCACCAGCTCTACCGTCTGCATCTGCAGCCGCTCCAGTTCCTGCTGGCAGTCACCCAGCCGTTCCCTGGCTTTCTCAAATACCTGCCTTGGTGTCTCTTCAAACTCTTCTGAGATCTCAATGTCCTCGAAATGAAAGGAGGCATATACTGCTTCCACTTCCTGCAAGTGGGTATGGGGCACGAAATATACGCCCCATACATACTCACTGTCATTGTTGCATTCATAAAACAGCGTATATGGATTTTTATAAATATAACGCTCCAGCTTATGATAATCTTCCACTCGAATCCGTCCAAACTGATAGTCGATAAATCTAAAATGTTTCAGTTTGCTCAGCTCAAAATCGAGCCCGATAAAAGGAGTGATTTCTGCTATCCATTCTTTTAATTTTAAAATCTTCTCCTGAAGTTCTTTCTGTCTAAGATGCAGTTCTTCTATCTGCCCATAAACCTCATCAATAATCACCTGCGCCTGCATGGCGCGCATCATGATAGTTCCTTGTCTCCCTGCATCCAGATACTGCTTTAATTCCCTTCCTCTCTGTGCTGTCTCTTTGTATACATTGGTTTCTACAAAAGGGCGGATATTTTTCAGATTGCCGAGACTGGTCATTGCATTTTCAAAATGAATATCATATTTATTTAAATAAAGCTTAACTACCCTGTCAATGTCTTCTCTTGGCCCTGCAATATGCAGTAATTTCATCTTTTCGATCAAAGAATCTCCTCCTTTTGACATTTTAATCGTATAATCCTCCAGCTGCAAAGCAAGTCCAGCAAATTTACATCAAAATTAAGTCCCTGATATCCTTTGCAGGAAGCTGATACCGTATTCCCTCCAAAGCAGTTGTCAGATGCTGAATCTCCTGTTCTTTCTTGTAAAAATAATAAAATACTGGAGCGATGGAACAGGGATATTTCTGACACAGTCTCTGATACATTTTTTCCATTACATTGCGATAAGATATCTCGTCCTGTAGTTTTACCAGCGCTTCTCTGCCCTTAAAATATACGGAATTTCTCAGAATCTCCCGAAACTCATCCATCTGCTCTGTCATAAGCAGCCGCTGAAACTCTGCCCGACCCAGCCTGTAATGTACAGGAATCAGCGTTTTTTCAATGTCCTGCGGACTCTGGTGAAAAAATTCTTTGGCCCGGTAACACCACAAAATATTCATCCAGTCGATCTGAGTGCCAAAGACCTCTCGCAGAAGCCTGCGCATCCGCCTGCCAGAAAATTCTTCAATTTCTTTCCATACTCTTTTAAAATAAGATGCGTCAATCCTGGGCACTGCTTCCTCAAACTGAATCTGCTCAAAATATAAATCCATGGCTCTGCGCTGCGTTCGATTGGCAAATCGGTACAGTTTTCGATAATCTTCTTCAATAGAATGATAAATCAGCGCCTCCACCTGCCCGCGGTGCTGAATTTCCTCATGTCCTCCATAAATCCTGCCATAACTATCCTGTTCCCGCAGAAAACTAATGGTCTCTGATATGGTTTGAAATTCTGCAATTCTTTCAAAATCCTCCTGCCGCAGCAGGCGGCTTTTCATTGCCCTGATTTTCGTCACCAGACCGCTGTATTCCAGCAAACCTCCTGCCATAGGCTACACCTCTGTGATTCTTTCCACAATCTCTCTGGCATACTGGTGGAGATTCTTCTGATACAGTTCATTAAGTTGAATTTGCTTCTGACTGCTCTGTTCCTCCAGTCTATGAATCTCTTCCTGCGCCTGTTCCTCCAGCCTGCTTTTCAAAATTGTAAGTCTGCCTTCCATTTCCGCCTCCAGCTCCGCACGGATTTCCTCCATCTTCTGTTTTTTTTCTTCCTGCGTTGCCTGTCTATATGCATTGGCTTGTTCCATCAGTTCTCCGGCCTGCTCCTCTATCTCATACAGTGCTTTGATAACCTCGTTCACTGTTTTTCCTCCTCTTTCCTGAAATAAAGCCTGCACAGCAATTTCTCACCTGCTTCCTGAGCATCTGATAAAGCACATTTTAAATCCTCCGTAATCCGAAGCAGCAGATTCCGAATCCGTGGGCTTTTAATTTTATAATCCATGTCATTCTCCGAAGGAAGATAGCGAATCTTTAGCACATAATAATCTCCTTCTGTGACAATTACATTCTCAATCTCATAATTTTCCAGACACTGCTGGCACCAGCAGCCTGTCAGAAAAATTCCGTATGCAATCCGTTTCATTGCCTCCGGTGAAATCTCACCGCCTGTCTCATTGCTTATCTGGAATACACAGGACCTTCCTGGATAATGAAACTGATTTTTCAGATAATTCATATAGTAAATAAAATTACGTTTTTCGTACATATAATACTGGAGAAATTCCTGGAGAAGCTTATCGCAGAATTCTCTGGCAAATTCACTCTCCACCTGCTCTAAATCCGCAACGCATGCGCTCAGATTTTCTGTAACGATGTCCATCGCCTTACCGCAAAATTCATCATAGTCTTCCTTCTTTGCTGCCAGAGTATCCCAAAATGACTCCATGCGCTGATTCAAATTCTCAAGTTCCTTCTCTTCTCTCTGCTGAAAATCTTTTTCCTGCATCTCGCTTCTGTACTCCACAATTCCCGCCTGAATTGGGACAATAATATCTTCTACCAGAAAAAACGGTTTTAATATCAGCTTGAAAATCCGGCTGTGATTCAGCACTTCCAGCGTATCTGCTACATTTTTTACCTGTGTCATGGCGATCTTCACAGTGTCAGGAGACAACATATCTACCATCTCAAAAAGCTCTCTGCCAGACATCAATGGCATATCCAGTTCACTGACTAACACCTCAACTGTATGAGATGTGATATATTCCATAGCCTTTTCTGAATATTCAAAAT
>CAJUCK010000057.1:9958-17643 GCA_910585395.1 uncultured Lachnospiraceae bacterium | reverse complement strand
CAGTATGTTGTTATTCATGTCTTTAGACTGTATATCATAGGTACAGTTTATTGTATATGACATATTAGAAACGGAAATGTTTTGCTATATGTACAATGAAAACTAAATAAGGAGGTGCTCCTGTGCCAGGAATTTTAATCGCTGTAGCTGCAGTAGCAGTCACGTTAATTATCGCAGTACCTATTACTTACTTTTCTACCGTTGCCTATCGCAAGCGTGTGGCAGATTCCAAGATTGGAAGTGCGGAAGAAAAAGCAAGAGAGATAATAGACGAGGCTGTCAAAGCTGCTGAGACCAAAAAGCGCGAATCCATGCTGGAGATCAAAGAAGAATCCATTCGCAGCAAGAATGAGATTGATAAAGAGATCAAAGAACGCCGGAATGAGATTCAGCGCAACGAGCGGCGTATTATTCAGAAGGAAGAAAATCTGGATAAGAAATTAGAGTCGATCGAGAAAAAGGAAGCAGGCTTTGCGGCAAAAGAAGAAGAGATTAACAGGCAGAAGGAAGAAGTTGCAAAGCTACACGAAGAGCGCGTACAGGAACTAGAAAGAATCTCAGGATTAACCTCTGAACAGGCAAAAGATTATCTTTTGAAAATGATCGAAGATGATGTGAAGCTTGATACTGCAAAATTAATCAAAGAAATGGAAATCAAAGCAAAAGAGGAAGCAGGAAAGAAAGCAAGGGAATATATTGTAACTGCTATTCAGAAATGTGCTGCCGATCATGTGTCAGAGACCACAATCTCAGTAGTACAGCTTCCCAATGACGAAATGAAAGGACGGATTATCGGAAGGGAAGGAAGAAATATCAGAACCCTGGAAACGATGACGGGTGTAGACCTGATTATTGATGATACTCCGGAAGCAGTAATACTTTCTGGATTTGATCCAGTTCGTCGGGAAGTGGCACGTATTGCTTTGGAAAAACTTATCGTGGATGGACGTATTCATCCGGCGAGAATCGAAGAAATGGTTGAAAAGGCGCAGAAAGAAGTAGAAACCATGATTCGGGAGGAAGGAGAATCTGCAACTTTGGAAGTTGGTGTGCATGGAATACATCCAGAACTTGTTCGTCTGCTTGGAAAAATGAAGTTTAGGACAAGCTATGGACAGAATGCACTGAAACATTCCATTGAAGTAGCACAGCTTTCAGGATTATTGGCGGCAGAAATTGGTGTGGATGTAAGACAGGCAAAACGTGCCGGACTGCTCCATGATATCGGAAAATCTGTTGACCATGAAATGGAAGGCTCCCATATTCAAATTGGTGTGGACTTATGTAGAAAATACAAAGAAAGCGCTACCATTATTAATGCAGTGGAAGCACATCACGGAGATGTAGAAGCACAGTCACTGATTGCATGTTTGGTGCAGGCAGCTGATGCGATTTCAGCAGCCAGACCAGGCGCAAGAAGAGAGACATTGGAAACATATTCAAACAGGCTCAAGCAGTTGGAGGATATTGCCAACGGCTTTAAGGGAGTAGATAAGTCGTTTGCTATTCAGGCAGGCAGAGAGATTCGGATTATGGTAGTTCCAGATCAGATTACAGATGCTGATATGGTTCTGTTAGCACGAGATATTTCTAAGCAGATTGAAAATGATTTGGAATATCCGGGACAGATCAAAGTTAACGTAATTCGGGAATCACGCGTAACTGATTATGCTAAGTAAAAATTTAAGACCGTCAACAGTTTTTTTGTTGGCGGTCTTGTTCTCTTAGCAGGAAAATTTTTGAAATTCCTATAAGAATTATATTATTATGGCACTGATAGTGGAAATGGAGGAAATAACATGGAACAGACATTGATTAAAAGGGTAGACAGAGTATTGGAACATAAAGGATCTATTTTGGATATCTATACAGATTACATGGAACTGCCAGATGGTAAAATAGAAAAATGGGATTATGTGGAGCACCGCAAAGGCGCTGCTGCGGTAGTGCCGGTACTGCCAGACGGCAGGCTGCTGCTGGTACGCCAGTATCGGAATGCGTTGGAACGGTATACGCTGGAAATACCTGCAGGTTCCAGGGATTCCGTTACGGAACCTACGATAGAATGTGCGTCCAGAGAGCTGGAAGAGGAGACTGGCTACCGATGTGAGCATTTGGAATTTCTGCTTTCCTTAAGGACGACAGTGGCATTCTGCAATGAAATGGTTGATGTGTATGTAGCGCAAGATCTGATAGCCTCCAAACAGCATCTGGATGAAGGAGAATTTATTGATCTGGAACCATATACGCTGGAAGAGTTGTGTGATTTGATTTACCAGGGAGTAATTCAAGACGGAAAAACGGTCGCTGGAATTATGGCGTATAAATGTAAATATCAGAAATAAAATATGGATATAGAATAATTTTTTGTGCGAGACATGCATAAGATAGAAAAAAAAGAATGAGTGTCGTATGAAAAAATTTATAAATCTGGATCTAAAGCGGCAGAAAGGAGTCTCTGCCGGAGGTTCCTTGTGGGTACGCCTTATGGAAGGTATGTTTTTGGGAGCGTTTGCAGCAGGAATTTTTATGGCAAACTTTATGGGGAGAGAGGCCGTTTCCAATGCAGGAATTCTCAATGATTATTTTGTGGAGAAATTTCAGTATACAGATATAAACGGGGAAAATCTCCTTTTTTATATTTTGGGAGAACGTGTACCGCTGCTTTTACTGCTCTGTCTCCTTGCCTTTACTTCCCTGGGAGTTATTGCAGGAAATCTGCTTCTAGGATGGCAGGGATTTTCGGTGGGGTTTATGCTTTCTGCATCTGTTGCAAAATATGGGTTAAAGGGGATACTTCTGGTACTTGGAGGATTGTTTCCACAGTATTTGTTTTATGCGCCAGTATATGTTCTCTACTGCTGGCTGACAGTTTATATGCGGCGGCGCCTGTATCGGGACAGACAGGAGCAGGGGACAGACAGGAAATATATTTATATGGCAGGACTGGTGGCGTCAGCAGGGCTGATGGTTTTGTTTATTACGGGAATTTTTCTTGAAAGTTACATAAATCCTGTTATATTGAAAAAAATATTAAATATTTTTTAAAAAAATTTAACAAGATATAGAGACGGTGGGAACTTTCTTGACGATATCTTGTAGTATGGCCAAAACATGCCCTAAATCGCGAAAAATTCTATTTGATTTTCCAGAAAAATATTATTATAATGTAATCTATCAGGGAATTCGGGGTGCTTTAAGAAAACGGCAGATGGGGTAATTAATTTATGACAGATGAGATCCGGAAATTTATTCAGTATATGAAAGAAGTTCGCAGGACTTCGGAAAATACCGTTGTATCCTACGAACGTGATTTGAAAAAATTGAATCAATATTTTGCAGGTCAGGGCATCCAGAAGGTAGAACAGATTACCGCAACAGGATTGAACTCCTATATCTTATTTTTAGAAAAGCAGGGAAGAAAACCAGCGACGATTTCCAGAAATATTGCGTCTTTGAAAGCGTTTTTTCAATATTTGCAGAACGACGGATATTTGAAGCAGAATATTGCAGGAGAATTGAAAGCGCCCAGAGTGGAGAAGAAAATGCCAGCTGTTTTATCAGAAGAGGAAACATTTCGTCTTTTAGAGCAGGCAAAGGGAAGTTCTCCAAAGGAACTTCGGGACCGGGCGATGTTGGAATTGCTATATGCCACTGGAATCAGAGTATCTGAGCTGGTCTCTCTTAAGCTTTCAGACATCAATCTGCAGATGGAGTATATTACCTGCAGTGATGGCGGAAAAGAGAGAATTATACCCTTTGGGTCAGCAGCAAAACAGGCGGTAGAACAATATCTGAAAAAGGGGAGGAGCTGTCTTCTTGCAAAGGATGACAGTATATACCTTTTTACAAATTGTTCCGGACAGGCTATGAGCCGCCAAGGATTTTGGAAGCTGGTTAAATCATATGGAAAAAAGGCAGGAATTACTGGGGAATTGACTCCTCATACGCTGCGCCATTCCTTTGCGGTGCATTTGGTGAGTAATGGGGCAGATATACGTTCTGTACAGGAAATGCTGGGACATGCAGATGTTTCTACTACTCAGATGTATGCTCAGATTGGACAAAACAAAATACGGGAAGTATACGCAAAAGCGCATCCCAGAGAAAAAAAGGGACTGATGCATTAATCAAATTAGTGCATCAGTCTTTTTTATACATTCATTTCTGCTATGTGATACAGAAGTTCTACAGATTCATCCCAGCCTAGACAGGGATCTGTAATAGATTTGCCATAGACATGTTCGCCTACCTTCTGACAGCCAGGTTCAATATAACTCTCAATCATGACACCTTTTACCAGTTTGTGAATTTCAGGAGAGATTTTTCGATTATGCATAACTTCTTTTACGATACGAATCTGCTGCTCGTATTGCTTGTTGGAGTTGGAGTGGTTAGAGTCAATGATGGCTGCTGGATACTTTAAGTCCATTTTGTCATACATTTGAATCAGACGTTCCAGATCCTCATAATGGTAATTGGGAATACAGACGCCCCGTTTGTTTACAGCGCCACGAAGGATAACATGTGTCAGAGGATTGCCAGTAGTATGTACTTCATATCCCCGGAATACAAAATGGTGGGGGTGCTGTCCTGCATATACAGAATTCAGCATCACGGATAAATCTCCGCTGGTGGGATTTTTCATTCCAGCCGGAACATCGAAGCCACTGACTGTTAGACGGTGATGCTGGTCTTCCACAGAACGCGCGCCTATAGCGACATAGGAGAGTAAATCTTCCACATAAGACCAGTTTTCAGGATAAAGCATTTCATCTGCAGATGAAAGACCGCTTTCTTCCAGTGCACGGATATGCATTTTACGCATGGCGATAAGTCCGGCAAGCATATCTGGACGTTTTTCAGGATCTGGCTGATGGGCGATGCCTTTGTAGCCCTCTCCGGTTGTCCGAGGTTTGTTGGTGTAGATTCTGGGGACGATTACCAGGCGGTCAGCTGTTTTTTTCTGTACATCGCTGAGGCGATGAATGTAATCGCAGACAGCATCTTCATTATCAGCAGAACAGGGACCGATGATTACTAAGAATTTATCAGAAACACCAGTAATGATATCCCGGATCATTTTGTCCCGCTCTTGTTTAAGGCGGACAGCCGAATCAGAAAGTCCATATTCTTTTTTAATTTCTTCAGGGCTGGGAAGCTCTTTTAAAAATGTAAAACTCATATGATTTCACTCCTTCATTTAATTGGAAAAATATTTTTGTTTTATCTTTGCAATGGGCATTTCTTTACCTGTCCAGCAGGTAAAGGCGGCAGCCCCCTGATATAGCAGCATATACAAACCATTAAAACAGGCACAGCCTTGCTTTTCTGCCTGCTTCATCAGAAGTGTTTTTCGCGGATTATAGATAATATCCGATACGATCAGATCTGGATGCAGCATGGCAGGGTCAGGAATAGGGCTTGTATCTGCATCTGGCGCCATGCCCAGGCTGGTAGCATTAGTTAAAATGGCGCTTTGGGAAATGCTTTCTGCCAGAAGGCCAGCATCGTTAAAATCCAAAAGCCTGATGTTACAGTTAGTTTCAGATGCAGTCCGCAGGCAGAATTCCATGGTTTTATCCCAGGAAGCATTTTTTCGCTTGAACATATCAATAGAAGAGACGCCATCCAGCGCTGCCTGTACGCAGATGGCAGCAGCAGCACCGCCGCCGCCTAAAAGCGTCATTTTCTTTCCGATAATATTATACCCAGCGTCAGCCACAGAGCGCATATATCCTGCGCCATCTGTGGTATGGCCAATCAGTCTGCCGTTTTGCACCGTCACAGTGTTTACTGCACCAGCAAGTCGTGCTGCAGGAGTGAGTTCATCCAAAAGAGGCAGGATATGTACTTTTAAAGGCATTGTAAGGTTAAAACCACAGATGCCGGCGGCTTTCAATCCTTGTACCGCGTCCTTTAAAGTGTCAGGGGTAACGTCAAAAGCAAGATATACATAATCCAGCCCAAGCAGGCGAAATGCTTCATTGTGCATTTGAGGGGAAATACTGTGGGAAACCGGACTTCCCAGGAGAGCAGTGAGCTTTGTATTTCCAGTAATTTCGTAATTCATATTTTCACCTGATTTCATTTTATATTTATTGCAGGAAATGGTTCCTGAATGGTGATGGTTCGCTTTATAAGTGAACAACAGCTCTGAATTATCTTAAAGGATTATAAAAAATATGTCAATGACTTGCAGGTTTTGTTTTTAAGGTATATAATGATTTGGCACAGGAATTTGGCGAAAGGATTTCCAGGCAAAATGGAAGCGGCCAGATCGTGTATCAGTTTTATATTTAATTAAGTAAATAAAAGCGAAGGAAAATTTATGAAGATAAAAGATTACACCCTGGGAACAGGAAAGCCTTTGATATGTGTGCCAATAACAGAAACCAGAAAGAATGAGATCATTCAGGCAGCACAGCAGGGAATAGAACAAGGCGCGGACGCATTGGAGTGGCGGATGGACTGGTTTGGAGAGATTGATGAGTGGAGCCAGGTGGAAGAAGTGTTATGCCGTCTGTCCGAAATCAGCAGGAAAGTCATACTATTATGTACTTTCCGCAGTAAAGCGCAAGGAGGAGAGAGAGAAACAGCAGAGGAAGCATATGTGCATCTTTTACAAAATATTGCCCAAACAGGCAAGGCAGATCTTTTGGATCTGGAAATGTCAGAACTGTCACAGCCATTAGAGACAGTCAGGCAGCTCCACGGAGCAGAACAGAAAGTGATTGCTTCCCAGCATTATTTTTCACATACTCCTGATACACAGTTGATGAAGCAGGAATTTCTAAAGATGAAGAACATAGGTGCAGATATTGGAAAGCTGGCAGTGATGCCGCAGACTTTACTGGATGTAATTCGTCTAATGGAAGCAGCGGCAGAAATGAAAGAAAAAGCGCCAGATTTTCCTTTGGCGGCTATGGCAATGGGAGACAAAGGAGCTGTTTCCAGAATTGGCGGACAGCTTTTCGGTTCCTGCATAACTTTTGCGAGTGCAGGAAAAGCGTCGGCGCCAGGGCAGCTTTATATAGAAGATACTATCATGATTTTGAATAAAATAGCAGAGAGCATGGATAAGAGATGAAGCAGAATATATATTTAATTGGATTTATGGGAACTGGAAAAAGTACAGTTTCACACAGTCTTGCAAAACGGATGAATTATGAAGAGATAGATACGGATGAGAAAATTGCCTCTCAGCAGAATAAAAACATTACAGAAATATTTGAGACACAGGGAGAACAGGCATTTCGAGAAATGGAGACAGCACTGCTTTTGGAGCTTGCAGATGCAGAACATACAATTATATCTTGTGGAGGTGGAATGGCGATGCGTAAGGAAAATACGTCATTGATGCGCCGGAATGGTATAATTGTGCTGCTGACAGCAGAACCGGAAACAATTTTGAACAGGGTGAAACAAGACAATGGCCGTCCAGTGTTAAATGGAAATATGAATTTAGAATATATTAGCAGGCTTCTGCAGGAGAGGAACCCTTTTTATCAGGCGGCAGGGGAAATAATAATTGCTACAGACGGACGCTTGCCAGAGGAAATTGCTGAAGAAATTGTAAAGAAAATGAAAAAATTATAAGAACTGATAAAATTCTTTTGATTTTTGGAAAAAAGTGTGTTATACTAACCTAGTTCGAAAAAATAATCAGAGAGCACCCATAGTTT
>CAJUCK010000057.1:658-9948 GCA_910585395.1 uncultured Lachnospiraceae bacterium | reverse complement strand
GGCATTGACAATTCGTACAATTCAGCATGCACCCATAGTTTAACGGATAAAACACCAGATTCCGGTTCTGGGGCTGGGGGTTCGATTCCCTCTGGGTGCATTTGGTGCTTTTGATTTTAAACTTTCTGCTAATAATATGAGGCAGAAGGTTTTGCATATATAAGGTACAGTTCCGCAGTGGACTGGACAGATAGATAAAGGAGAATATATGAAGGATAATAAGAACACAAATTCCGTATTTAGTATAGATAAAATTGCAGACTTTTGTAAAGCAAATGTAAGGTATATATCAGGCGGGGTATTGACGTTTGCCCTTGTTCTGGTTTTATCTGTCAGCGCATGTGACAATAAAAACGATAGTAATTCAACCCCGGGGAAACAGGACAATCAGCAGGAAGAGACTGCAAAAGACGATGATCAGAATAAGACGGATGGGGCGGCTGATTCAGAAAATACAGAGGCTGATAGTAACCAGGATACCGAATCAAATCCAGAAATTACAGAATTGGTGTCTACTTATTACAATTCTTATGCAGCAGGAGATTTGGACAAGCTTTCGCAGCTGGCCAAATATCTTTCTGATATGGAAAAAGACTATATCAAGATGCTGAATGAACATGTGGAAAGTTATGACAATGTTTCTTGTATTGTAGAAACAGGGAGAACAGAAGATGAATATATCGTACTGGCTTCTTATGATATGAAGCTTGCGGGGGTTGAGGGCAGCCTTCCGGGTACAAATATTTTCTATATTCAAACGAATAAAAAGGGAGAGCTGTATATTAATAATCGTTACAGTTCTTTTAACCGTGAATTAAATGAGCAGAAGACGAAGAAAAAGATTCTTAATCTGATTAAAGATTTTGAGGCCAGCGATAAGGTACAGAAGCTTCAGACCGAAATTCAGGGCAGATATGATGAGACAATGCAAGGCAGTGAAGAACTGCAGAAGAGAATGAACGATGTGACAGAAGCTATCCGCAAATGGAAAGAAAATTATACTGCACCTGAGCAGGAGGAACCAGAAGAGACGAAACAGGAAGAACCGGAAGAGAAGCCGGAAGAAACACAACAGGAAGAACCGGAAGAGAAGCCCGAAGAAACACAACAGGAAGAACCAGAAGAAACGACGGATGATGAACAGGCATCAGAAGATGATAGTTCCGATGAAGGAGAATCTGGCGGTATTAACTATGTGCCGGAAGGCAAAGTGCTGACAGCGAGCAATGGTTACAATGTGCGTTCTTCTATGAGTGAGACAGCAGAGCTTTTAGGAACTACAGCTGTTGGTGACAGCATTAAAGTTATTTTGAGTTATGCAGAAGGCTGGACAAAGGTAGAATGGAATGGGACGACTGGATATATCAGGACAGATTTATTGTTGGCTAATTAATTTGATCTTGGTATTTGCGAAGAAATTGAAATACGCATTGAAATGAGCAGAAGGGAGAATTGCCCGATAAGGGCAGTTCTCTTTTTTCCTAACAGATGATATCAAAAGTTATTTTTCTGATAAATGCAGTATAAAATAAAAGAAATGCTTCAACCTAATGATAGTAAAATCAAAAGGAGGAAGCTATGCGAGATCAGGAAGAAATCAATGTATTAAAAGAAACCAGGAAAAATGCATCCATGGCAGTCAATGCCATTGATGCCTTGATGGGAAAAGTTTATAATCAGGAGTTTGCCTACGAGCTTACTTCTGAGCGAAATCGTTTTCGGGACTTTGAACGGAAAGCGGAAGCAGGATTGTGGGAATATGGACTGCTGCCCAAAGAATCTCCCTTACAGAAAGCGATGTTATGGGGGACAGTTCAGGCCAATACGATGTTGAATATCAGTACGAACCATGTGGCAGATATGATGATACAGGGGAATACCAGGGGAATTACAGATTTGCTGAAGGCGAGGCATAATAATAAGAGAACAGGAAGTTTTGCCAATGAACTGGCAGAAGAGCTTATGGATTTTGAGGAAGAGAATATCGAGCGCTTAAAGAGATTTTTGTAGAAACAAAAGAAAGGTAATTTGGTTAAAAGAGTGGGGGATCAGCTATGTCAGAACCAATAAGAATCAATAAATTCCTTAGTGAGGCAGGAATTTGTTCCAGAAGAGAGGCAGACCGTCAGATTGAAGCAGGCAGGGTAACGATTAATGGGCAGACAGCGAGAATGGGAGATAAGGTATATCCTGGCGATACTGTGATGTACGGAAACAAATTGGTGTCCAAAGAACAAGAGGCGATACTGATTGCCATGAACAAACCGTCGGGGATCGTATGCACTTCAGAAAAACGGGAAAAAAATAATATTATAGAGTATGTGAATTATCCCAAACGGATTTATCCGATAGGGCGTCTGGATAAAGATTCTCATGGACTGATTCTGATGACAAATCAGGGAGAACTGGTAAATAAGATGATGCGCAGCGGAAACTTACATGAAAAAGAGTATATTGTTAAGGTGAACAGAGCAGTCACAGAAGAATTTATTTGTGGAATGGCAAACGGTGTCTATTTAAAAGAATTAGATGTTTCTACCAGACCCTGTCGAGTGGAAAAAGTTGGTAAACAAACGATCCGTATTGTACTTACTCAGGGACTGAATCGCCAGATACGCAGAATGTGTGAGGTATTCCATTATAGAGTTGTAGATTTGAAACGGGTGCGTATCATGAATATCTGCCTCGGCGATTTGAAAGAGGGTGCATATCGAAAGATTACGCCAGAAGAATGGCGGGAGTTAAGAAAGCAGATAAGGAATTCTTCTAACGAAACAGTGATACCAGACTGGTAATGTTTTTTGGTTTTAGCAGCAGAACGGGAAAGGACAGGAGCGTATTATGGACAGAAAACAGGCGGAACAAAGTGTACAGGAGCTTCGCAGAGAATTGGAATATCATATAGAGCGTTATTATAATCAGGATAACCCTGAAATCAGCGACTATGAATATGATATGAAAATGCAGAATCTGAAAAAGCTGGAACAGGAATTTCCAGAGCTGGCGGCAGAGGACTCTCCTACCCAAAAAGTGGGCGGTACAGCCAAACGAGAAGCAGGCGTTTTGGTAAAACATAATATACCTATGCTCAGTCTGCAGGATGTATTTTCCCGGGAAGAAGTAGAAGAGTTTGTGGAGGAAATGAAAAAGCAGCTTGAGGAACCAGAATTTGTTGTGGAATATAAAATTGATGGACTGTCGATGGCGCTAAGGTATGAAGAGGGGGAATTAAATCTGGCACTGACCAGGGGAGACGGTATTAATTTTGGTGAAGATGTGACAGCCAACGCCAGGGTGATTTCAGATGTGAAAAAAAAGTTAAAAGAGCCCGTGGAATATCTGGAAATCCGTGGAGAAGTCTATATGACAAACAAAGATTTTGAGAGGGTAAACGAGCTTCAGGAACTGAATGGGAAGCGCCTCTTTGCCAACCCAAGAAACTGTGCGGCAGGCACACTGCGTCAATTGGACAGCAAAGTGACAAAGGAGAGAGGACTTTCTATGTTTGTGTTCAATATTCAGCAGATTCGGGGAATGGATATCAGTACCCATACCCAGGGATATGAGTACTTGAAAAGGAATAAGATACCAGTAATTGACGATTACCGGGTTTGTCGGACGAAAGAGGAAGTCTGGGACGCCATCACTGCTATTGGGGATAACCGTGGGAATCTAGGATATGACATCGACGGTGCCGTGGTAAAAATCAATTCGTTTGCTCAGAGGGAAATGCTGGGAACGACTTCCAAAGTGCCACGGTGGGCAGTAGCGTATAAATACCCGCCAGAAGAAAAAGAAACCACTCTTTTAGATATTGAGCTGTCTGTGGGACGAACAGGAAGGATTACCCCTACGGCTATATTTGAGCCAGTGCGTCTTTGCGGAACGAGTGTCTCTCGTGCAACACTGCATAATCAGGATTTTATTGATGAACTGGATATCCGTATTGGTGACCGGATCGTGGTATATAAATCAGGTGAAATTATTCCAAAGGTGCGGAGAGTACTGAAAGAAAAGCGACAGAAAAATACAGTTCCATTCCGGCTGCCAGAAGTATGTCCTGTATGCGGCGCCAGAACCCAGCGGGAGAAAGATACAGCAGATATAAAATGTACTTCTCCAAGCTGCCCGGCGCAGTTAGAACGTCATATTATAAATTTTGTGGGAAGAGACGCTATGGATATTAAAGGCTTTGGGACGGTCTATGTGGAAGAGCTGGTGCGACGTGGTTATCTCAGGAATGTGGCAGATATTTATACCCTGCGGCAATACAAAGAAGAATTGATTGAACAGGGAGTTATCGGTAAAGAGAAGAATACGGAAAAACTGCTGGCAGCAATAGACAAATCCAAAGAAAATGATGCATATAAGCTTTTGACAGGATTTGGGATTCCTAATGTGGGAAAGGCGGCGGCAAAATCTATTTTAAGAGAATTTCGGAGTATTGATGCACTGATGGAAGCAGACAGTGAAGCGCTGCAGAGTGTGAATGATATCGGTGAAGTCAGCGCGAACTGCATTCTGGAATTTTTTAGAAAAGAAGAGAACCGCCGGATAATAGAACGAATGCAGACATATGGTGTAAATATGCAGTCTGAGGAACAGCCTTTGGGCAGCAGATTTCAAGGAATGACGTTTGTAATTACCGGAACTTTGCCCAGTCTTGGGAGAAAAGAAGCGGCAGAAATCATTGAGGCTCAGGGGGGGAAAGTTTCTGGCTCTGTTTCTAAGAAAACGGCAATGGTGCTGGCAGGAGAAAATGCGGGGAGCAAACTTACCAAAGCAACGGAGCTGGGAGTGCAGATTATTTCAGAAAAAGAGTTTCTCGATATGATTTCTGAATAAGCCAGGAAACAAGGTGGATAAAGCCTTTTGTGAAAGAATACAAAGCGTGCGCATGCGGCAGGCAGACTGTGATATACGCAGAAAGCGCAGCAGATGTGCTGCCTTGAATCTGCAGGCTGCTTTCATAGAATTAGGTTGGAAAATGCAGAAAGAAGGAAAAATATATGCCAATTAAAGTTCAGAGTGGATTACCAGCAAGAGAAACGCTGGAGAGAGAAAACGTATTTACAATGGATGAAAACCGGGCGGTACATCAGGATATCCGCCCTATTGAGGTGGGAATTTTGAATTTGATGCCGTTAAAAGAAGATACAGAACTGCAGATTCTGCGGGAACTGTCAAATACGCCTCTGCAGGTAGACGTGACATTTGTGGTGGTCAGCAGCCACGAATCCCGAAATACTTCCAGCAGTCATCTGAACAAATTTTATAATACTTTTAATGAGATTAGAGACCAGAAATTTGACGGTTTTATTATTACGGGAGCTCCAGTGGAACAGATGGATTATGAAGAAGTAGACTATTGGAAAGAGTTCCAGGAAATCTGTGAGTGGACTAAGACAAATGTGACATCTACGATGTATCTTTGCTGGGGAGCACAGGCAGGGCTGTATTACCATTATGGAATTCCTAAATACATATTGAAGGAAAAGAGGTTCGGATTATTTGAACATAAGGTAAGCAATCGAAAAATTCCTTTGGTGCGGGGATTTGACGATTATTTTCTTGCACCCCATTCCAGACATACAGAGGTGCGTCGTGAAGATATAGAAAAAGTGCAGGAACTTACGATTTTGGCAGAATCACAGGAAGCAGGAGTATTTCTGATGATGGATACTACCGGACAGAAAATTTTTGTTATGGGTCATCCAGAATATGACAGAGTTACTCTTCACACAGAATACATGCGGGATAAGGAGAAGGGGCTCGACATTCAGATTCCCCAAAATTATTATGTGAATGATGACTGCAGTATACGGCCGAACCTGCAGTGGCGCGCCCATGCCAACACATTGTATACAAACTGGCTTAATTATTATGTGTATCAGGCGACGCCTTATGAGTATACCTCTGTGCCTCCTAAAAAACATTAATGTAGAGAATCATCATGATTTTAAAAATTCATAAAAACCCCCCGAATACCTTTGCAAAAATTGGATATTCTGGTATAATAACAGAATGAATAAGTTTAGGAGGCGTAAACATGGCGGAAGACAGGAAAGCGTATATGATAAAGGATGATAATCTGGGTGAAGTACGGATTGCAGGCAATATTACCAATGAACTGGTAAGCAAGCTTGGTATGAAGAATTTGTCCAAGGGAATCAAGGTGGAAGTACAGGAAAATGTAGTAAAAGTGGATGTCGCGCTGAATATCCGCTTTGGTTATGGAATTCCAGAGGTGTCTTCTAAGGTGCAGGAGAGAGTAAAATCGGCAGTCGAGAATATGACAGGTCTGGAAGTAAGCAGTATCAATGTGCGCATTGCAGGTGTAGATATGGATAAGCGCAAATAAGATGAAAGTAAAGCATCTTGAATAATGAACCTTTAAAAGTAAAGACGAGATACAGCGTATGCGAATTGTAAGGGGGTCTTTCGAGATCCCCTTTTTGATTATACGAAAGGAAGCAGAATGAGCCGTAGAGAAATCAGAGATAAAATATTTAAACTGTTGTTCCGCGCAGAGTTTTATGAAGAGGAAGATTTATCTGAACAGCGTCAGTTGTTTTTGGAAGAACTGGAGCAGGGGGATAATGATACCCTTTATATACAGAATAAATTTGAGCAGATTCTAAGCCATCTGGAAGAGATTGATGCCATGGTGAATCAGGTGGCGCAGGGATGGAAAACCAGCCGTATGGGGAAGGTGGATCTTACATTGATTCGTCTTGCCGTATACGAAATAAAATTTGAGGAAGATATTCCAGAGGGAGTGGCGATCAATGAAGCCGTGGAATTGGCAAAAAGCTATGGTACAGATGATTCACCCTCCTTTGTAAATGGAATTCTTGCAAAACTGGTATGACGAAAAATGTATATACAGTAGGCCAGGTTAATTCCTACATTAAAAACATGTTCACCCAGGATTTTATGATGAACCGCATTTATGTGAAGGGTGAAGTATCTAACTGCAAATACCATACTTCCGGGCATATTTATTTTACATTGAAAGACGAAAACGGAGCGCTGCCAGCTGTACTTTTTGCGGGAAACCGCAAAGGTCTGGGATTTTCTATGAAAAATGGGGATAATGTTATTGTATTGGGGTCTATTTCTGTTTATGAGAGAGATGGAAAATACCAGCTTTATGCGAGAGAGATTCTGCCGGACGGAGAAGGGCTTTTGTATCAGAGGTTTGAGGCTCTAAAGCGTGAACTGGAGGAAATGGGAATGTTTGCCTCTGAGTATAAGCAGCCTGTTCCCAGATATATTCAGACATTGGGAGTTGTCACAGCGCCTACGGGGGCAGCGATTCGGGATATTCAGAATATCAGCAGGCGGAGAAATCCGTATATTCAGACCATACTTTATCCGGCGTTAGTACAGGGAGAAGGAGCAGCACAGAGCATCGTCAACGGAATCCATGCCCTGGAACAGTATGGCGTGGATGTGATAATTGTGGGAAGAGGCGGCGGATCCATGGAAGATTTATGGGCGTTTAATGAAGAAATTGTTGCCCGTGCCATTTTTGAGTGCCGCATTCCAATTATCTCAGCAGTGGGACATGAGACAGATACTACAATAGCTGATTATGCAGCGGACCTTAGGGCGCCTACCCCCTCGGCAGCAGCAGAGCTGGCGGTATTTGATATCCGGGAACTGGAAGAAATCATGCTTTCTCTGCGTTTGGAATTGAACCGCAGAATCAGTGATAAACTGGAGCGGTGCCAGGAGAAATTGCGGCAGTTTGAAGGAAAACTAAAGCTGCTGAGCCCAGAAAATCAGTTAAATGAGAAGCGGCAGATAACAATAGATTTTGAGGATAAGCTTCGAATGCAGATGGAGCAGAAGCTGACTCACCGAAAACATGAAACAGAATTGTACGCAGGAAGACTGGAGGCATTGTCTCCTTTGAAAAAGCTTAGTCTTGGATATGCTTTTGTGGCAGATCAAGCAGGAAGAAGCATACGGGATGTGACAGTGCTCAAAGAGGGAGATTTTCTTAATATTCATATGCTGAACGGAAAAGTAAAAGCAAGCGTACAGGAAATCGAGAATCTGGAACGTATCCAGCTAGAGCAGAGTGATGAGGAAATATAGAGCGATTCCCAAATGAAAGGAGCATTGAGAATGAGTGTGGACAAGCAGGAGGTTTCTCTGGAAGAGACATTTCAGGAACTGGAAACCATCATAGAGAAGATGCAGGACAGAGAAGTAACTCTGGAAGATTCTTTTTCACTTTATGAGCAGGGAATCAGAAAATTAAAATACTGCAATGAGAAAATTGACAGTGTGGAGAAGAAAATGCTTTTGCTGAATGAGCAAGGAGAATTGGAGGCATTTGATGAATAAAGAATTTCAGGAAGAATTGGCTACACGTACCAGGCAGATAGAAGCAGTCATAGAGAAATATCTGCCCTGTGAACAAGGTTATCAGAGGACTGTCATAGAAGCTATGAATTACAGTATTCAGGCAGGAGGAAAACGTCTGCGTCCAATGCTGATGTGGGAAACTTATCGCATGTTCGGCGGAAGATCAGAAGTGATTGAGCCATTTATGGCAGCGATTGAGATGATTCACACATATTCACTTGTGCATGATGATCTTCCAGCTATGGATAACGATGAATATCGCCGGGGGAAAAAGACGACGCATGCCCAGTATGGAGAAGCAATGGGGATTCTTGCTGGAGATGGGCTTTTAAATTATGCTTTTGAGACAGCGTCCAGAGCATTTGAACTTGAGCCAGGAAACGGACAGATTGGCAAAGCATTGCGTGTACTTGCCCAAAAAGCAGGAGTCCATGGCATGCTGGGGGGACAGTGCGCAGATGTGGAGGGTGAGGGAAAACCTATGTCAGAAGAAATGCTGACGTTTATCTATCGCTTAAAGACAGGGGCGTTATTGGAAGCTTCCATGCTTATTGGAGCTATGTTAGCAGGAGCTACTAACGGCGAGCAGGCACAGGTGGAGCAGGCAGCAGGAGAGCTGGGACTTGCATTTCAGATACAGGATGATATTCTGGATGTAACCAGCACAACAGAGGAATTGGGCAAGCCAGTGGGCAGTGATGAGAAAAACAATAAAACAACCTGGGTTACATTATTTGGTACTGAGCAGGCAAAACAGGAAGTAGAACGTTTGTCCAGGCAGAGCGTAGAACGGATAAATACTCTGGTAGTAAAAAATGAATTTCTCGTCAGTCTGATGATGGAGCTGATACATAGGAAGAAATAATGAAACACTCCTGCAGTATAGTTCTGCGCTATTATAAATATAAGAG
>CAJUCK010000057.1:0-648 GCA_910585395.1 uncultured Lachnospiraceae bacterium | reverse complement strand
AAAAACATGCATACAAAGCAGAGGATTTTGATGCGTACACAGGCAGTGCAGCAAATGCACAGTCCTGATTTTAAGTTACTTCTAAAGTGAAGAAAGAGGGTATTATCTATGGTATTGGATAAGATAAAGGCACCCAATGATATAAAGAATCTGGAAGAATCAGAACTTCCAGTGCTGGCAGCAGAAATCCGGGAATTTCTTATTCGGAAAATTTCAGAAAATGGCGGACATCTGGCGTCCAATCTGGGAGTGGTGGAGCTTACCATGGCAATGCATCTGGTATACCAGCTCCCTCAGGATAAGATTATCTGGGATGTGGGACATCAGTCTTATACACATAAGCTTTTGACAGGGAGGAGAGAAGGCTTTGACCATTTGAGGGAATTCAGTGGTATGAGTGGATTTCCCAAGCGTAAAGAGAGTTCCTGTGATAGTTTTGATACAGGGCATAGTTCTACTTCTATTTCAGCAGGTCTGGGTTACGCAGAGGCCAGAGAGATTACAGGAGAACAATACAAAGTGATTTCTGTGATTGGAGACGGCGCTATGACAGGCGGAATGGCATTCGAGGCTCTGAATAATGCTTCTCGTCTGAATACAAATTTTGTGATTGTACTGAATGACAACAATATGTCCATTTCTTAGAAT
>CAJUCK010000056.1 GCA_910585395.1 uncultured Lachnospiraceae bacterium | reverse complement strand
GCAAGCCACCTCCATGCTGTGTGTGAGTCGGTTGTGCACGAAGATGCTGCCCGGCAGCGGAAACACCTGAGTCTTGTTTTGCAGTCGTCGGAAGGGCGAGGAGAATACAAGACGGTCGTAGTCGCGGCGGAAGTCGGTGCGCGTAAGGTTCTTTTTGGGGTCGTGGTAGTTTTCAAGGCCGAAACGCTTGTCATTTACCAATGTGGCCCAGTTCATTTTTTTTGCCATAGTTCGATAGCGAGTCCGAAGGCTCCCAGCATAGTTCGCGGCAGGCCTTGGAGTTTGAATAGGTGAGAGTGGAGGAAAGTTTGCGCAGCCGCCGTGTGGTGAGCGGACTGTGCTTGCCGAGCAGGTCGCCGATAAATGCTGCCGTGCGCAGCAACGGCATTGGCATCTTGGCGTGTATGCGGCAACCGAGCTCCGAGGCAATGGCGTCTTCAAGCTCCGCCCATACGGATGCTTCGTAGTCTGCTTTGTCCTTGCCTTCCATAGCTGCTTCTGCCTGCGTTCTCAATGCTTCAGCTGCTTCTTTGTCGATAGGCTTGAAATTTGCCAGCGCCGCCTGCAGCCGGTTAAATGCTTTTACAAGAGCCTCATGATCTGCATTTGCTGGAAGTTCTTTGTATGCAGCGATAGCTTCTTCCAGTTCTTTCCACACCTCTTCTACGTAACTATCCTTGTCTTTGTCTTTCATAGCAGCCTCTGCTTCTTCTTTGAGCGCTTCTGCTGCTGCTTTATCAATAGGCTTAAATGCGGTGACTGCTGCGTCCAGCCTGTCGCATGCTGCCAGTTTCTCTTCCTGAGACGACTCTTCATTTTCCAATAAAGTTTCTGCTTCATCTATAGCGTCTGTCAGTTCTTTCCAGACAGACACTGGATAATCGCTTTCACTCTTCCCCTGCTTGGCAGCCTTTGCCGATGCAATCTTCATTTCAAGTGTGGCATTTACTAAATTTGCCACTGCCTCATCCAGTTCATTCTTTGCCGTATCAACTTGACTCTGGCTTACGTCATCAGAATCTTTCACCCTGTTGGCTGCTGCTAATTTTGTCTCCACTGCAGTGAATACAGCTTCATAAGTTCCAGTATAATCAGACTTGTTCCTGTCTTCCATGACTTTTACTGCGTTTGCAATTGACTTGTTTAGTTCTGTTTTATCGCCAAGAAGCACCAGTGTTCCAGTCCCGTCTGTCTTCATCGCATCATCCAGACGTTTCTTGGCATTAGTGATATCAGTCTGATTTGCTGCCGTCTTATTTGCGTCCCGCACTTCCTTAAGAACATTCTGAAACGCTGTCCAGGATGATTTCGTATAATTTGAAGCATCCAGGCTTTCTGCAGCTTTCAGCGATTTTTCCAATTCACTGCGGTCAAGATCTACTACTTTTGTAATCTCATATTGAATGGTGATCGTTTTTGTAGATTCACCTAACGTAATAACCGCTTTTAATACTGCTTTGACAGTCGTTCCAATTGCCTGCGGCATCGTCACTTTCTTTTCTGCTACATTGATCACCGCTGAACTCTCTGTTGTGCCATCTGCCTCATATGCCTTCCATTCAATGCTCTCGCCCTGTTTTCCGGTTTCAGGAAGAACAATATCAACAGTCGCATCTGACCCTAAAATCTCATTAATATATGTTCCATTTTCTTCTCTTGCCCCTGTCGCTTCCAATATATCTGCAATGGCATTCTGCATGGGGATTTCGACTTCCATATCGTACAGTTCTTTTACCTGTTCTGCAGCAAATGGAACATTATATATGCGAAAACTCTTGATACGCCCTTTGAAATCTGGGTCGTTATTATAGGAATATACATTATTTCCGATAAATATATGGCGTGTGCTTTCATCTGCATTCCATGCATCCTGCAATGAAATTCCAATTTCTCCCTGCTCAGCCAATTTTCCATCATCATAAAGGCTGCACTTTGTTCCATCTACGACACATGTGACGAGATGCCATTTTCCTGCTTTAAATCCAGATGCAGCTATTCCTTTCACATTGCTCCATGCATTTTCTCCTGCATCAGCTTCCAGTTTACCATTTCTTCCCGCATATATGGAAAAATGATGGCCTGTCACAGCTGCCGTGCTGTCAGCTCCTACCTTCTCTCCTGAACTCAAACCGAACGTATTATGATGTCCAGAGACACCGATATCACGATATACCCAGAAAGAAAATGTCATACGGTTTGTCACGTCTATACTGTTAGGAATCTCAATATAATTTGTGCGCGGCTTACTGCTGCCTGGCAAGACTGCTCCCTTATCTCTGTCAAAGACCACATTTCCATGTACTGTGCCATCTTTTCCTTTTCCACTCTCGTCTTTGACTTTCTTTACAGCACCAGCGCCTTCACCTTCTGAAATGAATTCTTCTAGTTTATAGTATACATTTAAATATTCTGTAAGCTCTGCCGCACTTTTCAGTTTCAGTATTTTTTTAATCTCCTCTGCTGACAGTGTGTCAATGGCATCTTTTACCACCCTGATTACGTCAGGATCTTCCAGATCTTCCGTTTTATTGGTATTCAGCACATTTTCTGCTGCATCAATTCTGCTCTGAAGAACCTTTAGAGAATCATCTATATAAATTTTTGCATCGACCGCGTCTGCCTTAGCTTTCTTTGCATCAGCAATTGCATCTTCCAATCCTTTGATATTTGCTTTCAGCACATAATAAGCCTTATATGTAACTGTCTGGCCTGCTGCTGCATTGGGACTCTCTTTCGTTCCGTTGTTTCCTTCTTCATCCAGATCTGGCACAACGTTTCCATCACTGCCTGCCCATCCAGATTTCTCAAGCTCCAGAACATACAAATTATCATCCCCTTCTATCTCAAAGGTATTTTCTGGTTTATAAGTGTATGTTCCTTCCATCTCTTTGCTGGTCATCGTTCTTTTCAGTTCATTTCCAACATAGATTTCAACTTTCTTAGTGGCATAGCCTTCCTGCCAATAAATTTTGTGATTGACAATTTTAAATCCGCTGCGGGCTGCTGCAAAATTCTGGATTCCTTTTCCTGTATAAGTACGGAAGGTATTTCCATTTCCTTCAAATAGTTTCGTTGTATTGCCGTCTGCATCTGTAATGTATGTCTTATATAATCCTCCAGCTGCAGAATCATCCATCTCCACACGGACACGGTATACTTTTCCGGCTTCACATTTCAGGTATCCTTCCTGATAGGAGCTTCCCGGATAATTACCACTGGCTGTTCCTGAGCCATTACCGTTCTGAGTCCTGAAAAACGGCGTCGCGCCGCCAAAGTCCAGTCTCGCCCCGCTTTTACTCCACACATTGCTGCTGCCTCCGCCAACTGTTCCACTGTCATCTGTATAGATCACCGCCATATCCCCTGTGCTGAGAGGACTGTTGGGAATAATATCATATTCCGCTATTATTTTTCCTTTATAGATTCTGTCATCCTTAAATTTGATTATCGTTATATCACTTGCCTCTGTATCCTTGATATCTTCATCACATTCATATACAGTTACTTTTACACTGACTGCTTTTCCTCCGGCATTGCCTGAAATTGTATGGTCTTTCCCTGGTTCCAGCTGGGAAATATCTGGCGTTTTCGCCCAGGTAACAGGTACCTTGATTTTCATCTCAGAAGGAGAATCACCTGTAGATGTTCCGTCATCGGCGCTTACGACTGCCTCGGCTGCTGTGGGAAGAACTGGTGTATTTCCTTCGATTACATAGATATCTTCCAACGGTTCTACTTTACTGATATTCAGTTTCTTGTATGCAACAGTGATTACGGCGTCTTGCGCCCCAACCGTAATAGAAAGATGATTTTTTTCACTGTCCTTCACGTACTGGTATGCCGCCGCATCTGTTGCAATAACATTTTCAATATCTGAATAAGTATACTTCTCTCCTTCCTTCAGATACAATGTTTTCGTTTTAGAAGCTATCAAAGTATCATCGCTGATATCAATATGATTTACGGCAACTTCCCTCGCAAGTGTCGCTTCAAATTCTTTTTTCCATGAAAAATTAAGCTCTGGAACAGATGCCACAGCAGTAAGCGTTACTTTACTGCCATCTTGTACTTTCACTTCACCAGTTTCTGTAATCTTATCTGCATCACTGGTAGTCCATGTGACGTCAGTACCGTTCACTTCTGTGGGAAGTGTTAAATTTTCTGTAACCCTATCGAGGCTTTCGTTGCCATTTAACATTCCAAGTGAAGCCGCACAGCTGTCATTCAAAAATACTGTTGCAACCTGTTTTGCATCCAATGCAGTGTCATACACATATACATCGTCTATAAGACCGGTAAATGCAGGATCCCACCAATTGACACCCAGATAAATGCTCTGATTTGCTCCATTCATCGTCTCTGTTATGTTCTCTGTCAGCGTAGCGTTAAGTTCTCCATTTTTATAAACTCGTACTGTATTACCTTCCTGCGACACTGTCAGCATTGTCCAGGTATCTTTGGGTACGTCAATCGGATTTTTGAGAGCTCCTTCTTCATTCTTTTCATGCCAGCCTAAGCTGTTGTGCGCCCAGGCTTTGAACTTTCCGCCTCCTGCTCCGGTAATCCCCAGCCAATTCTCAGGTTCATGATAGCCAAGAAACAGACACTGTTCATTGTTATCCAGGTTTTTGCCCGGCTTCACCCACATAGAAATACTATAATTAGCGCCTAAATTCTTTTCTTTCAGTTCCAATCCATAATCTCTGTTCATTTTTATGGCTTTGGTTCCGTTTCTACCATTGTCATCATATACTTCATTACCAGTATATGCTTCCAGATGGGATGCTGTTTTATATTTTTTTACCCCTTCTCCCAAGCTGCCTTCGAACTGATACTTCGCTACCGGAGAGAGTTCCTCTATCTGGTCTTTTACAGTAACTCTTATCTCTTTTGTATATCTATCAAAGGATAAAGTAATTACAGCTGTCCCCTTTTTTCTTCCTGTAATTTTACCTGACGCATCCACAGATGCAACAGAAGAATCTGAGGTTTTGCAAGAAAATTCCAGCATTCCAAGTTGTGACATTTTAGAGACAATGTCCAAAAATTTAATGGTCTCGCTTTCTCCTACACCCATACTCAGCGTATCTGCTGTCTGGAGAAAACCATCTTTTCCCAGCTGCTCTTTATATGCCTGGCATGCTACAGGGTCGTCATTATAATATAAAGCTTCCACTTGTGCTTTATCTAATGCCCCATCATAAACTGTAAATTCATCGATCAAGCCTTTATATAATTCCCCGCTGCCCCAATTAGCTCTTCCGATCCGAAATATACTGGAATCTTTCAAAATCTCTGACAAGTTAACCTGTTTTGATATCTGATTATCATATTTTCCATTGATATACAGTGTGGTGGCGTCGCTGGTCAATACAACTGTAACCATTTTCCAGGTTCCACTTGCCCAAGTTGTTTTTGCATCAAGCGTTGCTTCTTTTGGTCTGCCTTTCTGTGGAAAACGCTGCGTTGTCAATGAAGTCTCTTTATCCCAGGAAGCTATATAAGACAAATTCTCTTCACTATTAGATGTGTCATCCTTCTTTATAAAATATGCCCATCCATTTTGATTCCCATTAGACTCACTTTTGCTCCAGTAAGAAATTGTCAATGCTTCTTTTCCCACTAAAGGACTTTTTCCTGTGGTTTTATCCGTAATCGTCAAATACTCGCTCCCTGTCAGTTTCAGCGCCTTATTCTTTTTTCCGCCTTCAATGGCTGGTGTACCTTTTACATCAGCTTGCGAATTCCCGCCCTCCACGGCATTTTCATCAAAGCTGAAATATGCCAGTTTATCTGGAAAGGTGTTTTGACTTTTGTCTAAGATAACCTCATCTGGTGTGACAATTTTGGCTCCGCTGCCTTGGGTAATGTCATTTTGAGCAAATGCCGTCTGTGCTGGCAGTAATGAAACTGCCACCGCAATACTCAAGATGAGTGACATAACTCTTTTAAACACTTCTCTTTTTCCCATAAAATCCATCCCTTTCTTTCTGTGGCTGTCACAATCAGCCATTTGTTTTTACAGGGGAAAATCTTCCCACAATCTGCAAAGCAAAATTCATCCTGTATCCTCTCTTTCCTCCTTTCTAAAAAAATCCTCAAAATGAGGATAAGGGCCCGCAAGCGAGCCCTTTATGGGAAGAGGAACTTGTATTTAAAGTCCTCTTCATATGTTTTCCGGCGCATCTTTATGCAAAACATACACCGCATATGAGTTTGCACACGCCCATTATGTGCAACACACACAAACAATGGTAAAACTATATCCGTTTTTTGGCAATTTCTTGTCGTTTCCTCTTTATTTCATCCCTCATTTTTGTATTATTTATCCAAATTATCTATTGATTTTCTCTATATTTCTTCATATTTTTGTTCTTATTTCACAAAAATTTTATTTAGAAATAAAGCGTGCGGCCCCCTTAGCGACATAACATTTATTAATATAAAAAGACTGATACACCGACGACTTTCCCGTCTCTTGTATCAGTCTCTTAATCTACATATTCTCAGTGCGCAGCTGCAGGACGTGGCAAAACCTATACAGCATATTGCCTGGGTTCTGTCTGCTTTTCTTGTATTCCGCCTTATTTATTTTCGGAGGTATCTGCGCCCTCTTCTGTATCTGCAGCGTCCTCTGTATCTGCACCTTCTTCTGTATCAGAGGTATCTTCGCTGCCAGAAGTATCTTCTGCTGCGGAATCTTCCTCTTCACTGGAATCAGTTTCTGGTTCCGCAGTTTTGGTCTGTTTAATTGTGAACCGTTCATCGAACTTAACTTTTGCCCATTCATCTTCGTTTAGTTCAAAAGAAACACCTTCTTTGTAGCCGTCACATACTTCTGTATAATGATCATCTTTGCGCTTTTGAACAATGGATTCTTTCTTCTCCTTTGTTTTCTGCTCATCAAACGTACTGTCCATGTGTACCACATAATAATTGTCATCCGTGGTAATTACTTTGCTTAATTCACCATCTTTCAATTTGTTTGCCGCTTCTATTACCGCATCGTCCAGAGTATAACTTTCATCCTTCTCACCGTAAGAATACGGTGTAACTGTGTAGCCTGCTGCCTCTGCTGCCGTCTTAAAATCATCTTTTGCAGCTTTTCGGAAATCTTTTACTTTCTGTTCCACTTCTGCTTTTTCTTCTTCAGTGTATTCTTTCGTTTCACCTTCTTCATCTGTGGTGGAATTTCTGTTTACACTGACATAACTGATCGTTTTCTGAGCAGCTTCTTCGTCTGTAACCTCAGTATCTACTTCTTTATCCATTTCTGCCCGCATTTTTGTCTGAATCGTATTCAGCCGAAGCATTTCCTTGACATATTCCTCAGTAGCGCCAATTTGTTTGATAGCCTTTTGAGAGTTATCTTTCATAAATTTCTTGGCCGCCTCATCCATTGCCGTCATCTCATCGTCTGTGATCTCAACCTTATAGTCCGCCATATGCTTTTCCAGCAGATAAAACTGTTCAATACTGTCTGTCACATTTTTCTTGACAGAGGTCTCCATATCCGTTCCGTCCCCCATCATATCCTGTGACCACATATCTGTATTGCCAAACATAGACGAAAATTGTCCATCATAAATTGCCTGCTGATATCTTGCCATAAAGTTCATAAATCCAAGAGAAATCTCCTGTCCATCCAGAGTTGCTCCTGTCTTTTTTGCATCAATGCCATTACCGCATCCAGTTAAAATGGAGGCTCCCAATACTACTGTCAGTAACAGAGCCGTTAATCTCTTTGCCTTCATATATTTCCTCCTGTGTGTTCCCTTATATTTCTGTAATATTATAGTTCTTTTCTCTGATACAAGCAACTGTTTTTCACTGAATTTCACGGATTTTTCACCTTTTGCAGGCAGTTTTACATAAAAACACCATCAGTAATTACCTGTACTATCATTCTGCCTCTGTCTTGTGCTCCACCAGCAGATTCGCAGTATCTTCCAGAATCATTTCTACATGCTCCAGTGTTCCTGCTGCTTTCTGTCTGATGTTATGTTTCTTGTTATATTCAAAATAAGGCGCCTTTGTATCACGTACAAACTGAAGTGCCCCCTCATATTTTTCAACCATTCCCATGATATTTGCAGGATTAATCTTTGCCTGAAAATAAAATATAAATTTTATTTTTTCTCCAATTTCTTTAATCTCAGAATAATAACATTTATGCGCTTTTGCTTTCAATTGAGCGATAAGAAGTAAATTTTCCACTGATTTGGGTGGTTCTCCAAATCGGTCAATCAGTTCCTCCAGCATTTCTTCACTCTCTTCCTGATTCTCAATCACAGCAATTCTCTTATAAATGTCCAATTTCTGAAATTCATTGGGAATGTACGCAGGAGGAATGAATGCATCCACCTCTAGCTCCAGGCTGGTTTCAAACTGCTCTGGTTCGGATTCTCCTTTCAAAGTTTTTACAGCCTGATTTAACATTTTACAATACAAATCATACCCGACAGCTTCCATGTGTCCATGCTGCTGAGCGCCCAGCAGATTTCCTGCACCGCGTATTTCAAGATCCCGCATGGCTATTTTAAAGCCACTCCCCAGTTCTGTAAACTCACGAATAGCCGAAAGACGTTTCTCAGCTATTTCTTTTAGCATTTTATTGCGGCGGTACATCAGAAAAGCATAAGAAGTACGGTTAGATCTGCCCACGCGCCCTCTGAGCTGATAGAGCTGGGACAGTCCTAGATTATCTGCGTCATGAATAATCATAGTGTTTACATTTGAAATATCAAGTCCTGTTTCAATAATTGTTGTACTTACCAGCACATCAATTTCACCATTGATAAATTGATACATAATATTTTCCAATTCTCGTTCCCGCATCTGCCCATGGGCGAATTCCACTCTGGCTTCTGGAACCAGTTCTGCAATCCTGGAAGTTACTTCCACAATCTGATTCACACGGTTAAATACATAGTACACCTGTCCATTCCGCGCCAATTCCCGGTTAACTGCCTCCCGGATTATCTCCTCATTATATTCCATTACATAAGTCTGTATGGGAAGCCGGTCCATAGGCGGTTCTTCCAGAACACTCATATCACGAATGCCTATCAGACTCATATGAAGCGTTCTGGGAATGGGAGTTGCCGTCAGTGTCAGCACATCCACATTTTTTTTCATCTGCTTAATCTTCTCTTTATGAGTCACCCCAAATCTCTGTTCTTCATCTATAATCAAAAGTCCAAGATCTTTAAATTCCACGTCTTTCGATAATACCCTGTGAGTGCCAATAACAATGTCCACCATTCCCCGCTTCAAATCTTCCACCGTCTTTTTTATCTGGGCATTGGTACAAAATCTGCACATCAATTCTACCCTGACTGGAAAATCTTTCATACGCTGCACAAAATTATTATAATGCTGTTGTGCCAAAATGGTAGTAGGTACCAGATAGACCACCTGTTTATCCTCCTGTACCGCCTTAAACGCCGCACGAATAGCAATTTCCGTCTTTCCATAACCCACGTCCCCGCAGATCAGCCGATCCATAATCTTCTTGCTCTCCATATCCCTCTTGGTAGCTTCGATCGCAAGCTCTTGATCCTCTGTCTCTTCAAAGGGAAACAATTCTTCAAACTCTCTCTGCCAGACCGTATCTGGTCCATATACAAAACCTTGCGTCTGCTGTCTTGCCGCATAGAGCTCCACCAGCTCTTTTGCAATTTCTTTGACAGCGCCTTTGACCCGGTTCTTCGTCTTTGTCCATTCCTGTCCGTCCAGACGGTTGATTTTGGGTTTCTTTGCCTCCGCCCCTGCATATTTCTGAATCGCCTCTAACTGAGTGGCAAGCACATATAAAGTACTGCCTTTATCATACTCAATCTTCACATAATCTTTGGCTGTCTTTTGAATTTCAATTTTCTCAATTCCGCGGTAAATGCCCACGCCATAACGTTCATGGACCACATAATCCCCTATACTCAGTTCTGTAAAACTCTGAATCTTCTCTCCCTCATAAATTTTCCGCTTTTTCTTACGCTTCTGCTCGCCTCCAAATATATCACTCTCTGTAATCACCACAAATTTTAAATCAGGATATTCAAATCCCTGCTTCAATTTGCCATATCCAGCCATAACTTCTCCAGGCTGCACCAAATGGTCATAAGATTCACTGTTAAAACAATTCAGTCCTTCTGCCAAAATATCTTCGGCAAGATGCCTTGCCCTGGTTCTGGAACCAGAAAGTAAAATCACCCTATATTTTTTCTTCTGATATTCTTTCAAATCTTTCAGCAATAGTTCGAAACTGCGGTTATATGAGTTCACAGTCCTGGATAGTATATTATATTTAGTTTTAATTTCTATTTCATTTATTTTCATATCCAGCGTGGTTACAGCCACACCTCTCCGTCTCTGTATTTTGGCAAAAATTTCTTTTCCTGAAAAAAGCGCCTGCATCTGACCTGGTAAAATATATCCTTTCTCCAGACGGTGCTGCATGCTCTCAGAAAATTCCTGTTCCACCACTCTTCCCTTCTCTGCAAGCCTGACTGGTTCATCCAGAAATATAATGGTATTATCCAGTCCAAAATAGTCCAGAAACGACACTGTCTCTTCTGCAAAATAAGTAAGGTAACTGTCGATGCCAGTACTCTGCCCAAGTTCTGTAAGTTCTTCTGTCAAAGTTTCTACAGCCGTTTTGACTCTGTGTGCTTCTTCCGTCTTCATCTCTGCGCGAAAAGCTTCATAAATATGATTTTTCTCATCTTGCAGAGATTTGAGCCCTTCTTTCAATCTTTCATCAGAGAGTATCGTCTCACTTGCCGGATATATAGATACCTGCTCTAAATTTTCAATGGAGCGCTGGCTCTCCACATCAAAGCTGCGCATGGAATCAATCTCATCGCCCCATAATTCCAAACGGTACGGATTTTCTTCTGTCAAAGGAAAAATATCCAGTATCCCTCCCCGGACAGCAAACTGTCCAGCGCTTTCTACCTGATAATTTCTTTCGTATCCCAGACGTACCAGCTGCATTTTCACTTTTTCCATATCCAGTGTATCTCCCACCGCATACTTCAGCACCCCGCTCTGTATACAGGAAAGAGGAAGTACACGATCCATCAGAGCGTCAAAAGTAGTAACAACCATTACCTGTTCTTCTTTAAGAAGTGCTTTTACTGTGGCCAGCCGCTCCGCTGTCAACAGATTTCCCCGAATGTCAGACTGATAAAAAAGTACATCCCTTGCAGGATAATACAATACATTTCTGTCAAAAAAACGATAATTATCATAGAGCTCCCTTGCCTTCTGCTCCTGAAAAGTTACAATGAGTCCATTGTACTTTTGTTCTAAAAGACTGTACATGAAATGAGGCTTCTGAGCATCAACACACCCAGAAACCTGCACAACTCCGTCTAATTTTATTAATTCTTTTTTTAACTTTTCGTACTGTTCCAGCCCCAGCAGCGGCTCTGTAAAGCTTCTCATATTGCCTCCTGTTTCAGTTAAATTGATTCATTGCCTGATCCGTTTTTCCCTGTACCATTAAAGCCGCTGCATCACATGCATGTGTAAAAGCATCTGCCACCAATTTCCGCTCTTCTCTAGAAAATCTCCCCAGCACATAGTCTGCAAGATCCCATCCTTCTGGCTTTTCTCCTACTCCAACTTTAATTCTCAGAAATTCCTGCGTTCCGGCATGGCTGATAATGCTTTTAATTCCATTGTGCCCTCCGGCACTTCCCTTTTTTCTTATTCTGATCCTGCCGGGAGCCAGGCTCACGTCGTCGTAAATAATCAGAAGCCCTGACTTCGGATCCAATTTATAGAAATTTAGAATAGATCCTATACTCTCTCCGCTCAGGTTCATAAAGGTCTGTGGCTTTGCCAATAATACTTTCTGTCCTTCAATAATCCCTGATCCGCACAGCGCTCTGTGCTTTTTCTCCTTAATGCGAATCTTGTATTTATCCGCCAGCATGTCAACAACATCAAATCCGACATTATGGCGTGTCCCTTCATACCTGGAAGATGGATTTCCAAGTCCTGCAATCACAAACATTGTCTTATTTCCTTTCCTGCCTGTCTTATGTTATGTATTTAGTTAAGAAAGCCAAAATACAGCAGTACCAGACCTCCGAGAACAATTCGATAATAGCCGAATGCTTTAAAGTCATGCTTTCTGATGTATCCCATCAGGAAACGGATTACTACCACGGAAACCGCAAAAGAAACTGCCATTCCAACCAATAGTATGCTCAGTTCCTGCCTGGTAAATGCAAACCCAAACCCCAGAAGTTTTAAGAAGCTGGCTCCAAACATAACTGGAATAGCGAGGTAAAAAGTAAATTCTGCTGCCACAGACCTGGACACACCAATCAACAGCGCTCCGATGATTGTGGCGCCGGATCTTGAAGTACCTGGAAACACTGCCGCCACAAGCTGGAATAAGCCGATAATAAAAGCAATCTCCCATGTAAGTTCCTGCGTACTGCGAATAACAGGTCTACTATTACGATTCACATTTTCTACTATGATAAAGATAAACCCTACAGTGATCAGCATCACTGCCACAACCCAGAAATTGTACAGGTGCTCATCCAGCCAGTCACCGAATACAACGCCGACTACTCCCGCTGGAATACACGCAACAAGTATTTTTCCCCAAAGTTCCATAATATCCCAGTCAATAATTTCTCTTTTATTAAAGTGAAAGGGAAAAATCCTTTCCCAGAACATCAGTACCACAGCAAGAATAGCTCCTAGCTGCACAACCACCAGAAACATATTCCAAAACTCCTGCGACACCTCCATGGGCATAATCTTTTCAAGTAATATCATGTGCCCCGTGCTGCTCACAGGCAGCCATTCTGTAATTCCCTCTACAATCCCGTATATCACGGCTTTTAAAATCTCAAACATAATTCTACGGTTTCCTTTCTATCTTTTTCAACACGAGGCATCCTTGACACCATATGTTACAGTATATCACAATGTGGAAGAATTTAGGAGTAATTGTGTTTAATTTTTTTATTTTGATTTCATTAAGACGTTTTCTGTAATTTCTTAATAATAAATAAATTTTTGATTTTCCATTGACTTTTTCCATACTTTTCCTTTTAATTAATGTAAGTGTGTGTTTAAAGGAGTGTGTGTTATGAAAATGAACCAGTGTTTTAAAAAATGTCTCTTTTCTTTTCTGCTGCTGTTTCTAAGTTTCCTCTGTTTTTCTCAGCCTGCATTCGCTGCGAAAAGACCGGCAACGGTTAGAAAGCTAACATGCGGATCTACTACCAGAAACAGCATTAATATATCGTGGGCTTCCCAGAATGGCGTGACTGGTTATCAAGTATTTCGTTCCTTATCATATGATGGGCCTTACGAAAAAATAAAGGAAGTGACTGCCGGAAACCATGCGTTCTGCAATCTTAAGCTGCAAAACGGCAGAGAATATTATTACAGGGTCCGTGCCTACATAGGAAAAGGAAGCCGGATTGTAACCGGAAATTTTTCTAAGCCCCTCTCAGCCCGGACTAGATGCCCTTCTCATTCTGCCAATGTCCGCGGCTCAATTAATGTGAGAAAACATGCTGGCATCAATCATCCTGTCATTGCCATCGTGAACGCTGGTTCAAAAGTAACTGTCATCTGCACCGCCAATGATAAACCTGGCGCAGCCTGGAGCCGTATCTCCTTTAAAGCCGGCAATAAAAAGAAATACGGTTATGTCCGTTCTGATCTTCTCTCTACAGGACAGACGCAAAAACGCATTGGTGTTGTCACTGCCGGCAGCGGACTCCGTCTGCGCCGTTCAGCTGACATCAGCAGCCGGATTGTCACAACGCTGTCCAAAGGCACAAAAGTCACAATTCTTGGACAAGTTACTGGATCAGACCGTCAGAAATGGTACTTAATCAGCGTTAAGCAGGGCCGGAAAACTTTAAAAGGCTACGCCTCTGCCCGATACATTTCTGTTTCTTAATATATTTTTACACAATAAAGAGGTTGTTTTTACTAATATCATTTAACCAGGAATATCTTTGATATTTCTTAATGAAATCATATTGGTAAAAACAGCCTCTGAATTATGTATATCTGAAATTTCCATATTGTTAATATTTTCGGATAGTATCATTTTCATCTTCTGAGGTATTTTCGATTTTCTTTATCACAATATAATAACTGTAACTATCATTAACCTTAATCTGAATTCGTTCTCCCACTTTACGCCCCAGAATGGCCTTTCCAACAGGAGATTCCGTACTGATAAGATTTTTCATGGAATTTCCTCTGATAGATGTAACAAGACGAAACACCTGCTCTTCGTCATCTTCCTCAAAATACACAGTGACTGTGTTATTAATGCCAGCTTCGTCCTCTTTTGATGTATCTGACACAATTTCTGCTGTCTTCAGCATCCGTTCCAGATAACGGATTCTGCTCTCATTCTTATTTTTATCTTTTTTTGCCGCATGATACTCGAAATTCTCACTTAAGTCTCCATGTGCTCTGGCTTCTTTTACAGCTTCTATTGCCTCTCTGCGAACCACCAGCTTACGGTATTCAATTTCTTCTTCTATTTTTTTTACATCACTTTTGGTCAGTTGTTCTCTCATTTTTCTGCCCTCCTAAGAGCATATTATACCATATTTTTCTCGAATATCTAAAGAAAAACTTAAGAAATCTTTAGATATTTTTCTATGGTATTTTAAGATTTTACCTATATACTTTTACTTGTAGTAAAAAACAAATAGGTGATGTATTTCCTTTTAAGAAATTACGACAATTTTAGTTCTAAAAATAGAGAGCATAGAAAGGAAGTTTGTTATGAAATCTCTTATATTTTGCAAAAGCAAATTAAATAAACTTAAAAACCATGGAACTGCACTCATTTTTCCTGTTCTCCTGCTGTCCCTTGTATTTGCCTGTATCTGCCCTGTATTGTCCGAAAATGCCCTTTTTGGCTCTGAGGGAGACTGGTTCAGCCAGCACGTCGCCATAGCAGAACAGTACCGCACTGCATTTTTTGAAACAGGAAGCATTCTTCCTGACTGGCTACCTTTAGGCGGCGGCTGTAACAGCTACGATTTTTCCTATTATGGATTCTTGCGGCCAGATGTGCTGATTTCATTCCTTCTGCCACAGATACCAATGACCCATATTATTTCAACTTATGCTCTTCTGGGTCTTACGGCTGGAACATTGCTCTGCTATTTCTGGCTGAAACGGCATGTGGCGCTTTCTTTCTTTGCTTTTCTGGGCGCTGTCCTCTATTCCTGTGCTGCCTGTTTCTACCACACGCACCATCAGATCATGTTTGTAAATTATATGCCTTTTCTCATCCTTGCTCTCTGGGGAACAGAAGCATTGATTGAAAAGGGACGTTTTCTGCTGCTGACGGTCTCTATTTTTTTAGTTTGTCTGCACAGTTATTACTTTGCCCCTGCAGTTCTGGCTGTATGTCTGGTATATTTCCTGTGCTGCCTTCTCAGAGAAAAAAAGACTCACTTTTTCCTGTATTCTGGTTGTTCCAGGTCAGATCGCAGCAGGCATTGGCTGCCTACGACAGGCAAATTTGCAGCTTCCATTGCTCTGGCCCTTTGCATGGCAGCAATCCTGCTGGTTCCTACCGCTTTAGATCTGCTCTCTACCAGCAAAGATGCTGGAATACCAGCTTCTATGTCTGAAATATTTTCTCTTGGACTAGATTTAAACAGCCTGCTGTACCATCCTTATGGGTGCGGACTTACTCTGCTGTGCCTGTATACATTACTGTTAAGCATCAGACGGAAACGCACTCGTATTTTAAGTATACTTCTGCTGCTGTGCCTGACGGTTAATACATGCTCTTACCTGCTCAGCGGTCTGCTGTATGTCCGTTACAAAGTATTGATTCCGCTGGTACCACTGCTTCTTATGCTCTGTGCCATGACACTGGAAGCGCTGTTCACCGGAAGAGAACGGCACAGTCTGCTTCTTGGGCTGCTGTGCCTGATCCCAGCCATATTTTCCAAAAATTCTCTGGGAATCCTTGCTGACAGCTTATGGCTCATTCTTTCCTTTACGCTGATACATTGGGGAAAACGTCATATTGTTCAAAGGAATTCTGCTTGTCCAGGTGAAAAACAAATCTTTCTTTCCCGCAAAGTACTTCCGCTTTTTCTGGTTCTGTGCGTGCCTTCTATATTTGTCTCTGACGGATTGAGACAGCATGAAGATTATGTGTATGCTTCTGACGAACGTCAACTTTCTTTTCACAGAGAAGACCTGACTGCCTTTGACACCATAGATACAGACCATAATTACCGCTTTGAATGCCTGACAGAACCTTTTGTCAATGTAAACACGCAGCCCATACCTAAGTTAGGACGTACTTCCATGTATTCTTCTGTAACGGACAAAGATTATGCTGATTTTTATTATAACATCATGAGAAATCCCATTCGAATTCGCAACCGGGTGGCGCTGATGACGGATGCCAATCCTTTTTTTTCCTACCTTATGGGTATTCGTTACATACAGACTGACCAGGATTTACTTCCCTTTGGCTTTACACCTGCGGCAAGAATCTCAGATTCCTCAATCCTTGCTGAAAATCCGAACGTTCTTCCAATGGCGTACACCAGTACTGCTCTCATGACAGAGGATGAATTTGAAAAATTAGATTTCCCTTACAATTTGGAAGCTCTAACGAAATATACCATTATTCCTTCATCAAGAGACAGAGAAAGTTCTGCCTCCAGAACAGAACTTTCTCTAATTTCAAAAGAAAATTTTATGAAATCCTCCCAAATACAGGAATTGTCTGCAAAAGACTTTCATTTGCCAGACATTACTGCTTCTCAAAAGGATTCACAGAAAAAATCAGATTCTATCCTGCCTGTTCCATCGGGGATAAAAAGCCGCCTGCTGATTCTGTCTGCCAGAGTTGCTTCCTCTGACGGAAAGGAAGTAACCATAGACATTAATCAAAGAAGAAACAAACTTTCTGGAAAAACTGCTCCCTATCCCAATCACAATGACACTTTTACCTGGATCATTTCCTCTAATGACGTCATTAAACAGCTTAAGATCTCTCTTTCTGCCGGAAATTATACTCTTTCTGACTGGCGGGTATGGAGCATGGACACTGAAAATTGGGGAAACAGTTCTGTTCAGTATCTTTGGAATCATGCAAAGCACTTGAAAAAATCCAACAATCCTCCAAAAACTTCTGGTTCGATGGTGCTGCATGGACAAGCAGTATTGGATAAATCAGGATATTTTGCCACCAGCCTCCCCTTCCGCAAGGGCTATAAAGCTTATGTAAATGGCCAGGAACACAAAATTGCCAAGATTAACGAAACATTCGTCGGCATTCCTCTTAAAGCAGGAACTTATGAAGTGTCACTTGTTTACTGTCCCCCAGGCAAAGTTACTTCCTGCTGGATCAGCCTGCTGTCCCTTCTGCTTCTCGCAGCTTGGGAGCTTCGTTTTCTGAGCCGTCAAAAACATTTCCTCCATATTTAGATTCTGCTTCTGTTCATAAAACAAATGCAATCTCGCTGATTTTGTGTTTTCACCGGCATAAACTGTCAATATTAAGAGGCTATCCCAATTTTGGGATAGCCTCCTGTATTTTTCTGTTACTATTTTACAGTAATCTTTAACGTTGTCTTTGCCTTACCATTGTAAGTCTTAATGGTAATGGTTGCCTTACCTTTCTTTTTGGCAGTTACTTTTCCGTTTGCATCCACTTTGACAGCCTTCTTGCCCTTCTTTTC
>CAJUCK010000055.1:4257-17912 GCA_910585395.1 uncultured Lachnospiraceae bacterium | reverse complement strand
CTATATCTTATCATACTTGTCTCTCGCTGTCAAGCAGTTTTTTTATTTTTTTGTAAATCTTTGTTTCAACCAGCTTTTTCATCTGTGACATCGATTTACAATTTTCGACCGCCGTTCCCGGCGACGAATGTTATAATATCATGATTACTTTTCAATGTCAACAAATTTTCCCCAAAAAATTAAAGTAAGTTTTTTGCTATTTTTTCCAACTATTGTTTGAATATTCTGTTTTTTCATTGATTGGATAATTGTACAGTATTAATCTCCTATTTAATTGGCTCCCCCTCTTAAACGGCTGCCACAAATTTTATAATACATATTGACATTGCTCCATTATTATGATTTAATATTCATATGAACACTTATTCATATGTGCATTTATTACATTAAAAATGTGAATTATATCTATATATTAAGGAGGTACTTTTATGCATGAACACAACCACTCAGAGCACATTCATGAACATCAGCATAAACACTGCCATGAGCACAGCCATGAACATGACCGCCAGCACGAACATGAGGATTCCTGCTGCTGCGGACATGAACATCATTACCAGCATACAGATCATTCTGCACACAGCGACGCGTTCCTGACCGATGGAATTAAATTTACCTGTCTGATAGAAAACCTTGGCTGCGCCAACTGCGCCGCCAAAATGGAGAGCCGTATCAGCCAGCTTCCTGGCGTCCATGCTGCCACCCTCACTTTTGCCACAAAACAGCTTCGAGTCTCCGTAACCCCAGAAGCAGCCAAAAAGGAATCAGAACTAATCGCAGAGTTTCAAAATATCTGCTCTTCCATAGAATCTGATGTTATCGTAAAGAAGCAGCAATCTAATCAGAAGGGAAAAAAAGCTTTACAGAACGCAGAAAATCACCAGCATTTATTAAGTGAACACCAAAGAGATCTGATTTTCATTCTTGCAGGCGCTCTCCTTTTCATTGCAGGAGAATCCTTGGAATACCTTGGGATAGAAATTGCAGCACTTTCTACCGCACTATTTTTCATAGCCTATCTTATCTTAGGAAGCCAAATTTTACTTACTGCTGCCAAAAATCTTATTAGAGGCCAGATTTTTGATGAAAATTTTCTCATGAGCCTTGCCACCCTGGGGGCATTTGCCATCGGTGAATTTGCAGAAGCTGTCGGCGTTATGCTGTTTTATCGGATTGGAGAATATTTCGAAGAAACTGCCGTTTCACGCAGCCGTTCCCAGATTATGGATGCAGTGGATCTGCGTCCTGAAACAGTAAATCTTGTAATTGGAACCTCCATCAAAGAGATTCCAGCAGAGGATGCGCAGCCCGGCGACCTTCTAATTGTCCGCCCAGGCGACCGCATTCCACTGGACAGTATTGTTATAGAAGGTGAGAGCCGCCTGGATACTTCTCCTCTTACGGGAGAACCTGTCCCTGTAAAAGTCAGCCCAGGTGATACCGTTACTTCTGGATGTATCAACACAGCTGGACAATTAAAAATTCAGGCAGAGAAATCATTAGAGCATTCTATGGTTACAAGAATTCTGGATTCCGTGGAAAATGCCGCTGCAAGCAAGCCCAAAATTGACCGTTTTATTACACGTTTTTCCAGAATCTACACTCCTTTTGTAGTTATGGCTGCTGTCATAACGGCAGTTTTTCCTTCTCTGATTACTGGAAATTGGGGACACTGGATTTATACAGCGCTGACATTTCTGGTAATCAGCTGTCCCTGTGCACTGGTACTGAGTGTTCCTCTTGCTTTCTTTTCAGGTATCGGCGCTGGTTCTAAAAAAGGGATTCTGTTTAAAGGAGGACTTTCCATTGAAGCATTGAATCATATTTCCACTGTTGTCATGGATAAAACGGGAACTATTACCCAGGGAAATTTTGTTTTACAGCAAGTGATTCCCGCTGACGGTTTCAGTGAAGAGGAACTGCTTGCTCTCTGCGCAAGCTGCGAACAGCATTCCACACATCCTATTGGTGTCAGTATTACAGATGCTGCCCAAAAGCAGCGCCTGGCTCTGGAGAACCCATCTGCACTTCAGGAAATTGCCGGGCACGGCATACAAGCCCAGCTTGCTTCCAGGGAAATACTTGTTGGAAACCGCAAACTGATGGAAAAGTTTGAAATCAATTTTTCTCTTCCCTCCCAGACAGCTCACGGTACAGAAATATTTGTTGCCGTAAATGGTTCCTTTGCCGGCATGCTGATAATTTCCGATACCATCAAACCAGAGGCTTCTGGCGCCATCGCTGCCCTTAAAAAACTGCATATTTCCACTGCAATGCTGACAGGAGATACACAAGACAATGCTCAAGCGGTAGCTTCTGAAACCGGAATAGATGAAATTCACGCTCGCCTGCTTCCAGAAGATAAACTATCGCATCTTCAGGAAATCCGCAGCAAAAACGGCGCGGTTATGTTTGTAGGCGATGGCATTAACGATGCTCCTGTTCTTGCCGGCGCTGATGTAGGCGCCGCTATGGGCAACGGCGCTGATGCTGCAATTGAAGCTGCTGATGTCGTATTTATGACTTCCAACATGGAAGCTGTTCCACAATCTATATCCATTGCCAGAGCTACCACTCGGACTGCATGGCAGAATGTAGTTTTTGCACTGATCGTCAAAGGGCTCGTCATGCTTCTCGGTTTGGCAGGATATGCCTCAATGTGGATGGCAGTCTTTGCTGACAGCGGTGTCGCCATGTTATGCGTCCTGAATTCTATTCGGACATTATATCGAAAAAATTACACATAGACAGGTTGTGCAATTAAAAAAGAATCCTCAGACAATTTTCATGTCTGCGGATTCTTTTTCCTATCTAATCCAGCCAATGGCTTCGCGTATATTTTCAACACCAATGATTTTTATACCTTTTACATCAGTCATTCCAGAAATGCTGACTTTGGGCAGAATACATGTTGTAAATCCCAATTTCTTCGCTTCTGAAACACGCTGCTGCGCCATATTCACAGCACGAACTTCTCCACTCAGTCCAACCTCTCCAAAGCAGATAATTTTTTCATCAACAGCCTTATCGCGAAAGCTTGAGGCAAGTGCCATTACAATTCCCAGGTCAATTGCAGGTTCATTCATGCGTATGCCGCCTGCAATATTAACATAAGCATCACAGCTGGACAGAGAAAGACCGCCTCTTTTTTCCAAAACTGCCATTAACAGATTTACACGATTCAGATCTGTGCCCGCCGCAGTTCTTCTTGGCAGACCAAAATTACTATGACAGACCAATGCCTGAATTTCCACCAGAATTGGACGCGTTCCTTCCATAGAGCAGGCTACAATAGAACCGGAAGCTCCCTGTGGTTTTCCGTTCAACATAAATTCAGAGGGATTTTTTACTTCCAGAAGTCCCTCTTCTCTCATCTCAAATACTCCAATCTCATTGGTGGAACCAAATCTGTTCTTGACCCCTCTCAAAATCCGATATGAAGCATGACGGTCACCTTCAAAGTACAATACTGTATCCACCATATGTTCCAGCACTCTTGGCCCTGCCACTACTCCTTCCTTTGTCACATGCCCTACAATAAATACTGTAATATCCCGTCCCTTTGCAATCTGCAGAAGTCTTGCTGTTGTCTCTCTTACCTGAGACACGCTTCCCGGAGCAGAGCCCACCTGCTCACTGTACATGGTCTGAATGGAATCCACAATTACCACCTGTGGTTTTTCCCGCTCTATCACCTGCTCAATACGCTCTAGGCTGGTATCGCAAAATATCTGGAGTCTGTCCGAAAACTCGCCAATGCGCTGAGCGCGCATTTTAATCTGCTGAAGAGATTCCTCGCCAGATATGTACAATACCTCCCTGCTTTGTGTTAAATTTCTACAAACCTGCAGCAGCAGTGTAGATTTCCTGGATCTCCTCCTACCAATACCAGTGAGCCTGGAACAATTCCGCCTCCCAATACCCGGTCCAGTTCCTCAAACCCCGTCTTCATTCTTTGCTTTGACTGCATATCAATTTCTGATATCTTGGCAGGCTTTAATTCTTCATTTCCTCCCTGAACACTCTTAATCTTTCCAGCTGATTTTTTCTCCACAGCTTCTTCCACAAATGTATTCCATTCTCTGCATCCCGGACACTGCCCCATCCATTTAGAAGATTCATAACCGCAGGACTGACAAAAATATATATTCACCTTCTTTGGCTTTGCCACTTAAAATCCGCTCCTTTCACTTGCTGCAACGGCATTACTTAAGGCGCCCCTAAGCCTTCTGTTCATGGCTTCTGAGGCGCCTTTTGCATGATAAATGATCTATCCTATCTTCTCAATTTCAACAGTAATTGGATTTCCTTCATTTAACTCCACGCTGATACTCAATTTCCCTCCAAGATTGGTCTTCATCTGACCAGCATCTGTATGATTTACTGTCACTTTATACTCCGTCTGTTCTTCCAGTTCCAGAGTGATCTGCGCATCCTCTGGTCCTTCCACCTGAAATTCCACTCCCCTGTCTGTCACCTTAAGTTGATTTACCGTGGTCCCAGGTACAGATTCATATACAAACATACCATTACGCTCTAACTTGGTAATCTCTTTAAAGGTTTTGACTTTATACAAATCTCCTCCAAATTCAAAATTATCCAGCTTAGACTTCTTATCCAGCTTATAATTTCCGAAACTAAGAGTCTCATTATTCTCGGTACGAATCAGTTCTTCTACTACAGCCATTTTATTATCCTCCTGTTGATATCTTCATGGTATAGCCATATTATACTATACATTTCTTTTGTTTGCCAGACTATTTTTCTCTCTTCACCACAAATGCCACTTCTTTTTTGCGCATAGTGGCTTCCACCTGGTCGCCAGCCTTGATTCTGCCTGCAAGAACCTCTTCAGCCAGCCTGTCTTCCAGCTCATTCTGAATTTTTCTGCGCAGAGGACGTGCCCCATATTTTGGTTCATACGCAGTTTCCACAATATGGCTTTTAACACTTCCGTTAATATGAAGCGTAACGCCCATTTGGTCCTGGCACCGCTGAATAAGAGTTTTGGACAAAAGTGTTATAATTTTTTTCATGTCTTCTCTGCTCAATGTATGGAACACAATTGTTTCATCAATACGATTGAGAAATTCAGGTTTAAATATCCTGCGGACTTCCTCCATAACACTGCTCTTCATACGATCATAATTATGTTTTTCATCTTCCACTGAAGCAAATCCCAGTGCCTTGGGCTCAATAATAGACTGTGCTCCTGCATTGGAAGTCATAATGATAATGGTATTTTTAAAATCTACTTTTCTGCCTTGGGCGTCTGTGATGTGTCCATCGTCCAGTACTTGCAGCAGTATGTTAAACACATCTGGATGAGCTTTCTCAATCTCATCAAATAAGATCACAGAATAGGGACTGCGCCTTACTTTTTCGCTCAGCTGCCCCCCTTCATCATACCCTACATAACCTGGAGGAGACCCAATCATTTTAGACACACTATGCTTTTCCATGTATTCTGACATATCAACCCGCACCATAGACTCTTCACTGCCAAACATAGCCTCTGCCAGAGCTTTGGAAATTTCTGTCTTTCCTACACCTGTGGGACCCAGAAATAAAAAGGAACCGATCGGCCGTGCGGGATCTTTCAGCCCTACTCTGCCACGGCGCACTGCCTTTGCTACGGCACTGACCGCTTCTTCCTGGCCTATGACACGTCTATGAAGCACACTCTCCAATTTGCGAAGCTTTGACGTCTCTTCCTCTGCAAGTCTCTTCACAGGTATTTTCGTCCACTGCGCTACCACCTCTGCAATTTCATTTTCACCTACTTCTTGCTTCTTCTGCTTCAAGGACTTTTTTATCTTTTTCTGCAATTTCTCGTATTCCCGCTGCAATCTTTCCTTTTTCTCACGTAATTCAGAAGCAAAATCCAGCTCCATGTTCTGAATGGCCTCTTCCAATTCTTCTGCCACACTGTTGATTTCCAGAACCATTTCCTGCAGCTGTGCATAATACTTTACGCCTACAAGACGAACCCGCGCAGACGCCTCATCCATCAGGTCAATCGCCTTATCCGGCAGAAAACGATCTGTAACATAACGCTCAGAAAGCCGTGCAGCAGCTTCCACACCTTCATCTGAAATTACAACCTGATGATGTTTCTCGTAAAATTTGCGCAGCCCTTTCAATATCTCGATAGTGGCTTCCACTGAAGGCTCTTCCACCATAACAGGCTGAAAACGCCGTTCCAGCGCCGCATCCTTCTCAATATATTTCCGGTATTCTTCCACTGTGGTAGCGCCGATCATCTGCAGTTCGCCCCTGGCCAGATAAGGCTTCAAAATATTGGAAGCGTCCATAGCGCCTTCTGCACCTCCGGCTCCGATAATTGTATGCAGTTCATCCATAAATAAAAGAATATTTCCTGCTCCAATTACTTCACGGATTACTTTCTTGATACGCTCTTCAAACTCACCTCTGTACTTCGAACCAGCAATCATGCTGGAAAGATCCAGTGTAATAACTCGTTTCCCAGATACGGATTCTGGAACCAGCCCCAAAGAGATCTGCTGTGCAAGACCTTCTGCAATAGCGGTCTTCCCCACGCCAGGTTCTCCTATCAGACATGGATTATTCTTACCCCGTCGGCTTAAAATCTGAATTACCCTGCGAATTTCATCTTCTCGCCCAAACACTGGGTCCAGCTTTCCTTCCAGTGCAAGCCTGGTAAGATCTCTTGAATACTGGTCCAGTACTGGAGTAGCTTCAAGATTTTTCTTTCTGCTCTTTGCTGACTTCATCTCTTCCCTGGAAAAACTTCCTTCTTCCCCCATGGCTACCAGAAGATCTATATACAACTTCTGCAGATTAACATCCATCGTATTTAAAAGGCGCACGGCTGCCGACTCATTTTCTTTCAAAATGGAAAGCAGCAAATGTTCTGTCCCTATCTTTTCACTGTTAAATCGATTAGCTTCCTTTTCCGCTGTAGCCAAAACCTTCTGGGTTCTGGGTGAATATCCGTCTCGGTCCAAAAGCAGTACTCCCTCTCCTGGTGCAATCAAATCCTCAATCAGCTCCAAAAGTTTATGCTCTTCCACCTGATTATCAGCAAGCACCTGGCTTGCCACTCCATGCTTTTCCTGTATCATGCCCGCAAGAATATGCTCAGTTCCCACATAATTATGCGAGAGCTTTTTAGACAATTTTCCTGCAAGCTCCAGTGCCTTTTTTGCCTGGTCTGTATACTGTTTATGCATTTGTCCCTCCTGTCAATCTGTCATAAATCTCATCTACCAGCTCATGCACCTCTCCCCTGGAAACATTTTTGCACACTGCTTTTGCCAGAATATTCTGCAATGTCTCCTGCATTTCCCGAACAGCATGGCTCTTATCTTCCTCCAGAAAAATAACAGCGCCGTTCCTGCGGTCTAAACGGATAAATCCCTCCTGCCGCAATACATGGTATGCTTTATTCACTGTATGCATGTTAATTCCAATGCTTTCCGCAAGCTGACGAACCGAAGGAAGGGATTCTCCCACTTGGTATTGATTGGTTGCAATCCCCATTACGATCTGATTGCGCAGCTGCACATAAATTGCTTCATCACTTTCAAAATCAATCTCAATATACATAATTCTCCTGATTATCTGTTATTATAAATCTTCTAAGTCAATCACTTCAAAATCGTCTTCTATTTTTTCCAGTTTCTTCACAGGCGCAGGCTCCTGCTCTCTTCCCCCTCCGCCCAGCTTTTGATTTCTTCTATAAGCTTGGGGTTCTTCCCTGTATTCATCCTCCCAGCGGCTTCTCTTTCGCCCCTTAGGTTCTTCCACCAGATCATCCTCCCAGCGGTCTGTTCTTCGGCTCCTGGGCTCTTCTCTCATCTGTTCATCCCTGTGAGCTGTCTTTCGTGCCTTGGGTTCTTCCCTGTATTCATCCTCCCAGCGGCTTCTCTTTCGCCCCTTAGGCTCTTCCTTTAGCATGTCCTCTCTCAGGACAGGTTTCCGGATTTTAAGATCCTCTCTAAACCTTTCTTCCCCACGCATGGCTTTTTGTGTTCTTTTATCTTCTCCACGGGACGCTTTTTCCCAGAAACATTTAACGTCTCTCTCTGATGTTCCTGCTTTCGCTGTGTACGCTTCCGCATTTTTCTCTGTGGTTCTTCATACTCTTCTTCATCTTCCAGATCATCTTCATATCTTCTTCCCCTCAAAAGCAGATTGATCACCACAATAATCAGCACAGCAATTAAAAAAATCAGCACAGCCGTGGTTTTTCTGGAATTATCTTTCTTCTTATTATATTGTTCCTCCAAAGATTTATACGCATTCTGCAGTCCCTGCATTTCTACACTAGGTTCCTCTGTCTGCTCGTCCTCTGATTCTTTGTCAGAAGCAGACACCTCTGTTAACTGATAACGCTGAAAAGTAGATTCCACTGCATCATACTGATACCATCCCATATTTCCAAAACTGCTGGCTGCATAGACAAGAACAAATTCACTGCCTCCAGCATTATTGCCGCCTTCTTCCGTCTCTGCTCCCTGGAATCCGCCAGCCCCGTTCCCTGCCGCTGGAGCTGCACCACCCCTGGCAAACACCGGAACACCCTCATATGCGCCTATGGTCTGTGATGTTTGAGCATATTCTTGGGGCAGTCCACTTTCTACCGGCGGATTCAGCAGAATCAGATAACTGCTCTCTCCCTGGGCAATTCTGCGGAAAGGATAAAATACGCCACTGGATTCTTCATATACTGCAAGCGTATTCTTCACTTCCGCACTTGGTGTCGTGAGATAAACCAGCGTCAAAGTTCCCTTGTCATACTTAAGTCCCTCCACCTGCTGCCCCTGGCAAGTCACTGTAGTTTTTGTAAAATCCTGGGGAACAGCATCTTCTGGAACTGAAGCCGCCAGGTCAAAAGGATGACCATTGATGGTAATCCCTCCCTGGTTATCATTTGTCCCGGGCGCCTCTCCGCCCGCCGGCGGATTGTCTGCTCCTTGTTCTAAATCTCCTGCCCCCTGTTCTGGGTTCCCCTCAGCCGTTCCTTCTCTGGTCACTACAATTTTATACGTAGCTGTCACTCCATTTTCTGCTTTCACAATAATACTGATGGTATTCTGTCCCGGCTTTAGATCTGTATTTCCAGATACTGACTCCACCACAGCATTGGCATTGGAGGTCTTTGCATTTACCTCAACACTGGTTACCTCCTGCCCCACAGATGCTGTATAATCAGTAACGTTGTATTGAAATGCGGGAGACAAATCTCCGGCGGAAAGGCTTAAGGAAGATAAACTGTTATCCTCAGATGCACCTTGGGCACCTGTATTCCCTGGAGCAGTGGCAAAAACCTGCATTGCCGGAACAATCACCAGCAGTAATATGATTGACAGCAGAATTGCTGATATCTCTTTTGTTCTTCTCATATAAATCACCTTTCTTCTTCGATTAGTTCCATTATAGATTTCTCTTTGGCATATTGTCAAGCATTCTTCCACTCTTATCCCAAAGCCACATCCAAAATCATCATGATCAGAAACCCTGTCATAACCCCAATGGTTCCCACATTACTGCGCTCATCTGGCTGTGCCTGGGGAATCAGTTCATCTGCAACCACATAAATCATGGCTCCTGCTGCAAAGGCAAGGAGCCACGGCATCAGCTTCGCTGCCGCAGAAGCAGTAAAAAACACTAATATTCCTGCCGCTGGTTCCACAATTCCAGATATGCAGCCAGTAAAAAACGATTTCAGCGCGCTAGAACCGCTTTGGCGTACAGGCAGGGAAATCGCTGCACCTTCTGGAAAGTTTTGAATTCCGATTCCCACTGCAAGTCCAATTGCCGCCGCCAGATACCCTGGCTCCTTTGCATGCTGTCCTGCCAGTAAAAACCCAAGCCCTACTGCCATGCCTTCTGGAATATTATGAACTGTAACTGCCAATACCAGCATTTTCGTCCCTGCTGTCCTCTCTTTATAATCTGCATGAAACCATGGAAGCAATTTATCCACCAGGTAAAGAAATACACCGCCTGCCGCAAACCCCGCCGCCGGAGGCAGCCAAGGCAGTATTCCCTGTTCCTGGCTCTGTTCTATGGATGGAATTAACAGCGACCAGACAGATGCCGCCATCATAACGCCTGAAGCAAATCCAAGAAACGCTCGATTCATCCGGTCTCCAATGGCTCCCCGAAAGAAAAACACCACTGCCGCACCTAAAACTGTCATCAAAAATGTAAATCCAGTTCCTCCAAGTACCTGCAAAAATATATAAAACATAAAAAGCTCCTGTTTGCATTTACTATTACACTATGCAGCAGAAGCTTTTTCGTCATCTGGAAAATCCTTTAAATTTCTGATACCACAAAAATAATTATAACACTGCGGCGAAAAGAAATGATAGCGCTGAGGGATTCCGCCGCAGGCAAAAAATCTCACAAAGCAACATTTTTCCTACTATTTGCCATTTCCTGTAATCACCTCAAAATATCTGCCCACTTCTTTCCAGGCACGTTTGGATTCTGGCATCATCATCATTCCCATCTGAAACACATGGAACATTCCCTCATACACACTCAGTCTCACTTTTGCCCCCTGCACCTTGGCCTTATGCGCTACTGCCACAGAATCGCTCAGCAGCATTTCCAAAGAGCCAGCCTGAATCAGCATAGGGGGAAATCCCCAGTAATCTCCAAACATAGGGGAAATATATGGATCTTTCAGATCATGCCTGCCCGCATAATCTCTGTTATAAATCAGACTGTCCGTCGTTTTTCCAAACAAAGGATCCCGTTCAAAATTATCAAAATAGGAAGGACCGCTGGCTGTCAGATCCGTCCAGGGAGACATAAGTATCAGACCTCCGGGGAGTCTCCGGTTATGGTCTTTTAAATACATGCACAATGCCAGGGCAAGTCCGCCTCCTGCCGAGTCCCCTGCCACTATTATCTGTCTGCTGTGCCATCCAGAACGTTTCAGCCACTGATATGCTTCCACTGCATCTTCCAGAGCCGCAGGATAAGGATTTTCTGGCGCCACCCGATAATCGACGGTCAAAACGTCCATCCCCCTGCTCACTTCGCAATATAATCCGGCAAAGGAACGATAAGCATTGCGCATTGCTCCGATATAGCCTCCGCCATGCAGCTGCAAAATCACATAATCTCTTCTGTGATTTTCCCTTCTGCTCAAGTATTCCATAGAGAATTCCGGCATCTGAATTTCTTCCATCACAAAACACTCTGGACATTTCCATTTTGGTTCCACCAGTTTCTTGCGCAGCTCTCCTGTCTTAATTTTTCTTCCGATCAAATTATCATTAGTGAAATGGGCTATCATATCTGCCATCACTCTTCCCCGTACACTAACCTGTGACATGGTTTCCTCCTTTTGCAGCCTGTTTTCTATACATGAAACCGCCGTTTGAGCTCTGCTTTCGCCCGCCGCTCTCCAAAAATCATGGTACCCAGCAGCATACAAAGAGATACCGCCAAAGCCAGGAATGTAAGAATTGGATCCTTTATCACCTGCAGTTTCCAAAGAACTACACAGCCAAGAGATACCAGAACTGTCAATATCTGCATCAGCATATAACTTTGCCAGTTTGATACATTTACAATCATCAGAATCCCGATTGTTGCCTCCAGCAATAAAACTGCTCCAGGCAGCACGTAATTCACTGACCAGCCGCGATATCCCACAATATAATCTGCAGCGATAATCAAAAGCACTGCTCCTACCACCTGTACCACGATCACTGTCTTATATCCTTTATTTTTCTGCAGAGAATATTTCAAGGTAATATAACAGTACAAGATACTGATTCCACTGATCGCCGACCACCATATCTTCGGAAAATACAGATAATTTAAAATTATCAGAACTGCTTCAGTAATAATTGCCAGAAAACTGTACAAGCGTACCACAAAACTTAATTTTCTCGAAACCGCTTTCACATCTGGATAACCCGTACTTTCCCTCTGTTCACCCTCCATTTCCAGAACACTGCTGCAAAGAGGACAGATGCTGCTGTCGTCCAATATCTCTACATGGCATTTCTTACATACTCTCATTCTCCATATACTCCATTCGTCTCAATCTGCACGGGAATTCCATCTTCAGAAAGCCTTCGGAAAAATCTCCGCTGTACAGAGGTATCCGCCAGATTACTACTGATAGTAAATACCAGAGTATCTTTGTAAGAGCAGATGGTTCCCTTGATGTTCTGCCCTTCTGACATAGAAAGAAAAGAACTGAAATGCTTAATATAGCTCTGATATTCTTCCCGCACCTGAATATTTCCAATATTGGTAACTGTGGTGGTATTTGCCAGAGCACTGCTGTGATAAACATAACGGATAGCAATATTTTTAATAAAAAGAGGTACCGCCCGCAGAATAAAATTTTTCTCATTTGACACATTGTAGGCAAAAAGATTCTCTAAATGTTCCCTGTTAATCTGACTGCGGAGACTCTCTGCAATAATCTGCACTACCTCTTCAAAAGTATAATTCTCTTTTCTGGGATGGAACACTGCTGAGACAATTACAAAAAAATTTTTCATTGTGATGGAATCAAAAAATGGGCGCAGATTTACCGGCACACAGGAACTGACAGGTTGTTTTCCTGGCATTCCATGCATACACTCCTGATAGATGCTCCACAAAAAAGCCGCCACCAGATACTCATTGATTGAAACCTTATATTTTCCACATACTTTTTTCAAAACAGAAACAGACATATATCCATGCATAACACCCAATTCTGTAGGCGCAAGCTTCTCTCCCTTTACATGAAAAGCCCGCTCTGTTTTATATCCTTTTTTGTGGCTTCTTTTATAATTTTTCAGATAGCTGTCTTCTCTGTTCAAAGAGGTATCGCTGCACAGCCCGTCTCCCAGTTTTTCCTGCAGCTCGGGATGTGAAAGGCGCAGATACTGGTATGTCAGCTCCCGCAAAAATGTGATTCCTCCCATACCGTCTGTCAATACATGGAATACCTCCAAATTAATCCGGTTTTTATAATAATTCACTCGAAACAGATAATTATGGTTCCGATTGGGTGAGATAAACTGACATGGATAACGGTATTCCTGTTTTACCTGCGGCGCTGGCTTCTGATTTGTCTCAAAATAGTACCAGAAAACACCGTAGCGAATCCTCACACGGAAAACCTCAAACCAGGGAAGCACCCGGTTTAGAGCCTCCTGCAGCAGTTCCTGCTGAATTTCTTCCTTTAATGTTACCGAAATCCTGTATACATTACTCATACTCTCTCCGGCAATAACAGGAAAAATATGTGCTGTATTATCCAGCTTATCCCACTTGATTTCTTTCTTTTTACCCTGCAGGGACTTCGGAATTTCTTCTGCTTTATGATTATTTTCTATCATACACTATAAGCTCCTGCCTGTGATCCTAATATTTTCTATTTTTAAATTTGTGTCACCACAAAAATATCATAAATCGCCTTGATCGCCGTTTCAAAATCACAGTTCTTCACACCAATAATAACATTTAACTCACTGGACCCCTGATCAATCATCTTAACATTCACATTGGCATGGGCCAGCGCAGAGAAAATACGTCCTGCTGTTCCTCGCGTAGAGCGCATGCCGCGTCCTACCACAGCAATCAGCGCAATGTCTCCTTCCAGTTCAATGCTGTCTGGCTGCGCCAGGCGGTGTATCGCTGAC
>CAJUCK010000055.1:2848-4247 GCA_910585395.1 uncultured Lachnospiraceae bacterium | reverse complement strand
ATACCTGCTGCTCCCTTCCCTCAAATTCCTCCTGATGGACAAATACTGTCATCGTGTCAATTCCAGAAGGAAGATGTTCAAAGGAAATTCCATGCTCTTCAAAGGCCGCCAGAACCTTACGTCCAAACCCAACCTCTGAGTTCATCATATCCTTGTCAATGTTTACCGCCACAAATCCTTTCTTACCTGCAATCCCTGTAATGGTATATTCAGAAGTCCGGCAGGTGCTCTCCACAATCAGCGTGCCTTCATCTTCCGGCGCATTGGTATTGCGGATATTAATAGGTATGCCTGCCTTACGCACAGGAAATACCGCATCCTCATGCAGGACTGTGGCGCCCATATAAGAAAGCTCTCGAAGTTCCCGGTAAGTGATGACCTTAATCACTTCCGGTTTCTGAATAATTCTGGGATCAGCAATCAAAAAGCCAGACACATCCGTCCAGTTTTCATATATATCTGCATGAACTGCCTTTGCTACAATAGAACCTGTGATATCAGATCCGCCCCTGGAGAATGTTTTTACCATTCCATTTTCTTTTGAACCATAAAATCCAGGAATAACGGCGCGCTCACATTTCTTTAAACGCTCAGACAACACCGAATTGGTCTGTTCCGCATCAAATTCTCCGTTCTGGTCAAACAAAATCACTTCTGCTGCATCAATAAATTCATACCCCAGATAATTTGCCATAATAATACCATTCAAATATTCACCTCTGGACGCAGCATAATCTTCTCCTGCTTTCTTCCTAAAATTCTCTGCGATCATCGCAAATTCTTTATTTAAAGACAGGGTAAGGTTTAAACCATTAATGATGGACTCATAACGCTCCTGTATTTTCTTGAGCGCAGCAGAAAAATCTTGATCTGCCTCTGCCAGTGCATAACACTGATACAACATATCTGTCACTTTTGTATCCTTGGAATTCCTCTTTCCTGGAGCGCTGGGAACTACATATCTGCGGCTGTCATCTGAGCGGATAATCTTCCCAACTTTTGCAAACTGTCCGGCATTTGCCAGAGAGCTTCCTCCAAACTTTACTACTTTTGTCATCTCTTTACTCCATTCATACTCATCTATATAATCAGATGACATTTTAACATAATTTTGAATGGATTGGAACCAATTTTTCAATTTTTTTTGTTCTTTCCACGCTGCTGTACTACTCTATATTGAAAATACAGGACCAGCGCCACAGCTGTTGTCAGCAGTTCTGTCAGAGGAAATGTCAGCCAAAGCCCTGTCAGCCCAAATAGTCCAGACATCAAAAATGCCAGCGGCACAATCAGCACAATACCTCTCAATATAGAAACAATATTTCCAGGCTTCGCCCTATCTATAGAGGTAAAATAGATGGATGTCACAATATTAAAACCTGCGGCTGCACAGGCTGTA
>CAJUCK010000055.1:936-2838 GCA_910585395.1 uncultured Lachnospiraceae bacterium | reverse complement strand
CCTGCCTTGAAAAATGTTCCTGTATAAATAAATGCCGACAACATTGCTGCTGTCATTACTGCATATCGGTAAACTGACTGAATCCTGCCATACTCACCTGCGCCATAATATCTGCTTATAATTGGCTGAATTCCCTGAGCTATTCCTGAAAATACAGAAATCACTACCAAAGAGAGGTTTGCTATGACACCATAAGCTGCAACCCCGGTATTTCCCTGTAAAGATAACATTATAATATTAAACACCGCAATTACTATCCCGGATGAAAGTTCTCCCACCAGGGAAGGCAGTCCTCCTGCCATAAGCTGCAGAGAGTTTCTGACAGACATCTTCATTTTTACCAAATGAAAGGTGTTTTTCCGGCAGATAAAATGAACAGACTGAATTGCTATCCCAATCAAAGGAGCCAGACCTGTTGCAAGTACTGCGCCAAATATCCCCATTTTATACTGAAAGATAAAAACATAATCCAGAATAATATTAGAAAAACTTCCTCCCAGCATAGCTGCCATGGCAAGCTGTGGATTTCCATCATTTCTCACAAAACACAGGAGCAGATCATCGGCCAAAAATGCCGGTGAAAACAGCAGAAGAACCTTTAAATATATCTGACACATTTCATACACTGCCCCATCTGCTCCCAGAAATGTGGTTACTGCCTCTGTTCCCACCAATCCTGCAAGCACAAACAGCATAGCAAAGCAGGCTGACAGAACTGCCGTCTGGGTAAACACCTGATTCTTCCTGTCTCCTGTATTCTGGCTCTTCAATATAGAAAAACGTGTGGCCCCTCCCATTGCCAGCATCAGCCCTGTGCCGTGAATCAGACTGTACACTGGAATGGCAAGATTTAAGGCTGCAAGTCCATTGCTCCCCAGACCTTTTGCAACAAAAAAGGTATCAGCAAGGATGTAGCAGGACAACCCCAGCATTCCCAGAACATTTAAACTCGTATATTTTGCGTATTCTTTTAATGTCTTCATGATAATTTAAACCTCCCTGATATCTTAATTTTCTGATAACTAACAAAGCGGGCAGACCCACTTAGGCTCCCCTTCTCCCTCACTCATGAGGGGATTGCTTAGGGCTGTTTGTTGCGCAATGAAATTTTCTATGAGGAAAAAACTTTCGCACGATAATGTAACAAGATCTTTTCCAATAAGATAAAAATACACCAGAACTTCATATCTCCAATGGCCTAACGATATGAATTCTGGTGCAACCCCCTCTACCCGGCGGCAGAGGATTACCGTTTCTATTAAATTATTGGCTGACTTTTTATAAATTCTTGACAGCACTTTTTTAAATATTCTTTATTGTACAACTCCAAATGATAAAAAATTTTTGAATACGCCCAAATATCATAGTGAAAACATTCTTTCTGTGAAATATTACATTCATAATGACTCCAATACAATGCATTAACAATATTTTGACGGTATTCTTGAGAATCACAGATATTATTGTCTAAAGAGGGAAGCTGCATATCAAAATTATTTCTTAAATACTTATGCATTTCATACCTTTTTTCTAAAGGAATATTATCTAAAATATCATACATCATAAAGGCTTTGATTACATTTAATCCTATGTATAATGCCAATGTTTCATTTGCATTTTTAGGAATTTGCGCACCGTTATAACCGACCAAAGGTTTTATTTCTATAATAGCGCCACAAATACAAGAAGCCAGCTTATGCCTGTCCAATCTGGATCCGGACATATTTTCACACGCCTTAGATTCATACTCTTCAAATTTTTTCAAAAGAGCAAACGGCAGTTTATCCTTTCCCACATTATATTTTACACAGTAATTATGGTTCTTATCGCAAATCTGAAAAAGAATATCTGCAATCACATGATTATACAGCATTTTATATGTATCTGATAGTTGTTTGTTCT
>CAJUCK010000055.1:0-893 GCA_910585395.1 uncultured Lachnospiraceae bacterium | reverse complement strand
AATAACAAATTTCGTTTTCTCCCATCAGAACACATTGTCTCATAATCAGATTGGGCAGAATCATTATAATATTCTAATACTTTCCCAAAATCATGATCATCATTGCAATCTTTATACTTTTGCGTATTCTCTTTTTCAGATAAAGCTTCTAATAAATTCCCCGCTGCTAACATAATCATTCTCCCTTTTTTATTATGATGTTCATAATCATTCAAAAAGCCATGTGCATTTATAAAAATAAATGTGCATGAATAAAACTTCTTGCTGATTCTATTCGTTAGTTACATAACACAAGCATACATTTTATCACAGAAAGCAATACATTTCAAGAAAAATCTCAATATCTTTAATAGATGATGAAATTATAACATACACTGCCCAAAAAATCCATACAATTTTGACAAAAATATAATCAAAAACACCCTCAACATGTGCACTTCTCCAAAACTACTATAATATTTTATTTCAAAATGTATTTCGACATTTTCTTTTGCGTCCTGGTAAGCGTTTTGCTGAATTCATTGCCTATCTTAAAGATATTAATATGTGTGATACGATATTTTGTTAATCTTATTCTAATTTATATTTACGTATGATACTATACTTCAAAGCAGAAACTTTTATAAAGTTTTGTGAGGCTCATATAAAAGTCAGCATATGATTGACATAAATTTTATTGGGCTGATATAGTAATATTAGATATAGGAATTTCAAACGCTAAAAAAGCCCGCAACTGACAAAGCGACTTCATCAGTTATGGACTTATTGTAAGTAGCGGAAGAGGGATTTGAACCCCCGACACCACGGGTATGAACCGTGTGCTCTAGCCAACTGAGCTATTCCGCCATATTTAAAATAATCTCGATAAAAATGGGACCTACAGGGCTCGAACC
>CAJUCK010000054.1:9643-18620 GCA_910585395.1 uncultured Lachnospiraceae bacterium | reverse complement strand
TCAGTCATATATATGATACTTTCTTTTCCTTAAAAAGTCAAGAAGAATTTTTATGAATTTATAAGCACGTTTAATTTCAGCATTTCTCTGGCGTAATACCAGAATATTGCCATAGCGTTTTTCAACAAAAAAGCTGTCGCACCTGGATTTTCAACCACAGGTGCAACAGCCTTTTTACTTATTATATTTTATTTCTCACCATATAAGGTAATCAATTTATTCAGATATTCATAACGCTCTTTTGCATGTTCTTCGGAAACTGCAAACAGTTCTTCTGCTCTTTCCGGATTGAATCTTGCCAGCGCATTGTAACGAACTTCGCCGTTCAAGAATGCTTTGTAATCTCCGGTAGGCTCCTTGCTGTCTAAGGAGAATGCTGCTTTGCCCTCCTTCTTAAGCTGTGGATTGAAGCGGAAGTTATGCCAGTAACCTGCCTCTACTGCGTTCTTCTCTTCGGTCTGAGCCTTACTCATTCCAATCTTGATACCATGATTGATACATGGAGCATAAGCGATAATCAGGGATGGTCCTGGATAAGCCTCTGCCTCTGCAATTGCCTTGATACACTGGTTGTAATCAGCGCCCATAGCGATCTGTGCAACGTATACATAGCCGTAGCTCATTGCGATAGAAGCCAGGTCTTTCTTCTTCACTTCTTTTCCGCCTGCTGCGAACTGTGCAATTGCACCAGTAGGTGTAGCCTTAGAGGACTGTCCGCCTGTATTAGAATAAACCTCAGTATCGAATACCATAACATTGACATCTTGTCCGCTTGCAAGAACATGGTCAACACCACCGAATCCGATATCATATGCCCATCCGTCGCCACCAAAGATCCACTGAGATTTCTTAGCCAGGAAGTCTTTCTCAGCCAGGATTTCCTTGGAAGCATCACATCCGCAAGCCTCTAATGCTGCAACCAGCTTGTCTGTTGCACTTCCGTTCAATGCACCGACAGTAAAGGTATCTAACCACTCTTTTCCTGCTGCTGCAACGTCTGCATTCTTGCCTTCTGCAACAAGAGCTTCCACTTTTCCTTTCAGTTTGCCTCTGATTGCCTTCTGAGCAAGCAGCATACCATAACCAAACTCAGCAGCGTCCTCGAATAAGGAGTTAGACCATGCAGGACCCTGTCCTCTTTCATTTACAGTATACGGTGTGGAAGGTGATGAGTTACCCCAGATAGAGGAACATCCAGTTGCATTTGCAATGTACATTCTGTCACCGAACAACTGTGTAATTAACTTCGCATAAGGTGTCTCACCGCATCCGCCGCAGGCTCCGGAGAACTCAAGCAACGGCTGTTTGAACTGAGATCCTTTAACGGTCGTCTCTTTGAATTTCTCTACGACGTCAATCTTCTTCTCTACGGTCAGACCATAGTCAAAGTATGCCTGCTCGCCTACGTTTTCTTCACAGTTCTTCATAGTAAGAGCTTTCTCACCCTTCTTGCCAGGACATACATTGGCACAGGAGCCGCATCCCGTACAGTCAAGAGCAGAAATCGTCATGCTGAACTTGTAGTCTGCCATACCAGTCATAGGCAGTGTCTGCATTCCCTCTGGAGCATTGGAAGCCTCAGCTTCTGTCATAGCTACCGGACGAATAACTGCATGAGGACATACATAGGAACAGATATTACACTGAATACAGTTCTCTGGATTCCATACAGGAACGTCAACTGCAATACCACGCTTCTCAAATGCAGCAGATCCAGACGGAGTCTGTCCATTTTCATATTTCTTAACTACTGATACAGGAATCTTATTGCCTTCCTGTCCGTTTACAGGAATCTGAATGTCATTTACAAAGTCGACAACATCCTGTCTGTTTCCGGTTGCAACCTTTGCAAAGCTCTCATCCTGAGCATCTTTCCAGTTTGCTGGAACATCAATCTTGACAACGCCTGTTGCTCCGGCATCAATCGCATCATAATTCATCTGAACGATCTTATCGCCCTTCTTACCATAAGTTGCTTTAGCAGCAGCCTTCATCAGCTCGATAGCTCTTTCTTCTGGAATGATAGCAGCCAGTTTGAAGAATGCAGACTGAAGTACTGTATTGATACGTCCGCCAAGACCAATCTCTTTACCGATCTTGATACCATCAATGGTATAGAATTTAATTTCATTCTCTGCAATATATCTCTTTACCTGTCCTGGCAGATGTGTCTCTAACTCTTCTGGTGACCAGGAGCAGTTCAGAAGGAATGTTCCGCCTGGTACCAGTTCCTGAACCATGTTGTACTTGCGTACATAAGCAGGATTATGGCATGCCACAAAGTTTGCCTGTTTGATCAGGTAAGTAGACTTGATTGCTTTCTTACCAAAACGCAGGTGGGACATGGTAACACCGCCAGATTTCTTAGAATCATAGTCAAAATATGCCTGTGCATACATGTCTGTGTTGTCACCGATAATCTTGATGGAGTTCTTGTTCGCACCAACTGTACCATCAGCGCCCAGTCCCCAGAATTTACAGTTGATGGTTCCTTCCGGTGTTGTCACTGGGTCTTCCTTAACTTCCAGAGAAAGGTTGGTAACATCATCATAGATACCAATAGTAAATTCTTCTTTTTCAGTATTGTTATATACAGCGATAATCTGTCCAGGTGTGGTGTCTTTAGATCCTAAGCCGTAACGTCCGCTGGTAAGCTGAACAGATTCAAATTTCGTTCCCTTCAATGCTGCAACAACGTCCAGATATAAGGGTTCTCCCAAAGATCCTGGCTCTTTCGTTCTGTCTAATACAGCGATCAGTTTTGCAGTCTCAGGAATAGCAGCTACAAAAGCTTCCTTGCTGAATGGTCTGTAAAGACGAACCTTTACAACACCGACTTTCTCACCCTTAGCCATTAAATAGTCAATAGTCTCGTCAATGGTGTCGCATACGGAACCCATAGCAACGATAACCTTCTCTGCGTCTGCAGCTCCATAATAGTTAAACAGTTTATAATCTGTTCCCAGCTTTTCATTTACCTTGTCCATATACTTCTGTACGATTGCAGGCATTGCATCATAGGTGGAGTTGCAGGACTCTCTGGTCTGGAAGAAAATATCCGGGTTCTGTGCAGAACCGTCCTGACGGGGATGGTTCGGATTCAGTGCATTTTTGCGGAAAGAATCAATGGCATCCATGCTTACCATTTCTTTCAAATCCTCATAATCCCATGTCTCAATCTTCTGAATCTCATGAGAGGTACGGAATCCATCAAAGAAATTGATGAAAGGAAGATGTCCTTCCAGTGCAGCACAATGTGCGACTGGAGTCAGGTCCATAACTTCCTGTACAGAAGATTCACAGAGCATTGCTGCACCAGTCTGGCGGCATGCATATACGTCGGAATGATCACCAAAAATATTCAGCGCATGACTTGCCACGCAGCGTGCTGATACATTGAATACGCCAGGAAGCCCTTCACCAGCGATTTTGTAAAGGTTTGGAATCATCAGCAGTAATCCCTGGGATGCAGTATAGGTGGTTGTGAGCGCACCTGCTGCAAGAGAACCGTGCACAGTACCTGCTGCACCAGCCTCGGACTGCATTTCAGTAACCTGAACTGTCTCTCCGAAAATATTCTTTCTTCCCTGGGTTGCCCATTCATCTGTAGCTTCTGCCATAACAGATGATGGTGTGATGGGGTAGATGGCTGCAACATCTGTAAATGCATAGGAAGCATGTGCTGCTGCATGGTTACCATCCATGGTTTTCATAGATCTTTTCATTACATTTTCCTCCTGCTTTAAAATTAAGCATATCACTTCTCAAAAGAAGTGGACATGCAGAGTTTCTTTCTACTATACTATAATAATTATAGCGCAAAAAATCAATAGTTTTCGCTCTATTTCATGTATTTTTCTTGAAACACCTCAATGGGAAGGGGCTTGTCAAATAAAAAGCCCTGACCATACTGAAATCCGCAGTTGACAAGAAACTCTCTCTGCTCTTCAGTCTCAATTCCTTCAAAGATAACCTCCTCTTTGACACTTCGGATTAAGCTGCCCATATTTCGAATAAAATCTTCCTCATTACGGCAGTTTTCCCGATTCAGAAAACTCCGGTCTATCTTTACGATATCTGCCGGAATATCAAGAAGCATCCCCAGAGACGAATAACCTGTGCCAAAATCGTCGATTGCCACCCGAAAGCCTGCCGTCCGCAGAAGCTGTACTTCGGATTTTACCAGCTCATATCCCATCACAAACAGGCTCTCTGTAATCTCAATCTCTATATACTGAGGATCTACCTGATATTTCTCTGTCAGCTCTATGATACGGCTGTAAATTCCATCTTTCTCAAAATGGCTTCTGGAGAAATTTACAGAAATCACTGGAAGCTGTTTCCCTTCATTCTGCCAGCGTTTCATGTATATCAACACTTGTTCATACATATAAAAATCCAGTTCTACAATATATCCCGACTTCTCTAAAATCGGAATAAACACGGCGGGAGCTTCCAGCCCTCCGCTCTTTTTCTTGAGGCGGACCAATGCTTCGCCTCCGAAAAGTTCAAACTGGGACAGCAGGAATTTTGGCTGCACATACACCTGAAACCTTCCCTCTGCAAGATTACTCTGAAATTCAGCCAATACCTGTTTTTCCATCTCACGCTGCCTGCGCATCCGCGGTTCATAAACTCTGCAGAACAGATTGCTTCCTTTAATGCTCTTCCTGGCAATATTTGCATTCTCAATGGCGGTATCCAGACTCTCATCCTTACTGTCAATAAAATAGATGCCTGTGGACAGCCTGAGATTGCAGGCCGTATAAATTTCTCTCTGCTGCTTTGAAAACTCCATATTTGCCTTTGAAACCGTATTGGAAATGGCGTCTTTGTCTGCTCCCCAAATCAACGTGACAGCCGGCAGGAAATCTTATTATTTCCGCTGCGGATTCTGGCTGCAAACTTTTTAAGAATTTCATTCCCTGACTCATGGCCAAAATTCTCATTGATATAAGAAAAATCATTGATATCTGTATAGACAATGGCATATTGAAGTTCTTGGTTCCAGCTGCGCAGTTCCTTTTTCACCCTTTTCTTAAATACTTCCTCAATATACAGCCCCGTCAGCATATCCCGGTGTTTTAAATAACGGATAGCCTTCTGATCTGCTTCACGCTGTACCCGCAATGCCACAAATACAGACAGCATCTTGGATAACTCCAAAAATGTTTCTTTCTCAAAGTTTGTCCAGTTCCTGGGCTTTTCTGTATCACAAAACGTAATAAATCCTTCTCCCAGTTCCGAATAAGAAAAACTACAGTTTACAATGGCACGCATCCGCCGTTCCTTAAAAACCTGCCGGTCTGCTTCCGATACCAGTTTATCTCCCAGGCAGTCATCAATGCATGCCAGCCCCCATTCATCAAAACTGCTTAAAAAACCATCCCAGTTTTCATATTTATCTACATACTCTGGACGATTCAGAATACCGTTTTCCCTGGTCCAGCAATTCGTCTGAATCAGTTCCTTTCTCTCCTTATCGCACTCTAGCACTGCAACTCTGCCTAAATCATACTGTCTCCCAATCCGCTCCATCAAAATATTTAGTGAATCGTTCAGATCTTTGGCATGAGACAATAGGGAAAAGGCTTCTGACAGAAAATCCATATCCTGCATTTTCCCTGCCTTGTACTGGCTGCTGCGCACTTCAATTCTGCTTGCCTTGCGGATTTTCCAAAGCGGATCTGTCCCCTCTGCCACCCGGTACTGGTTCTTGCCTGCCTCCTTTGCCTGGTACATTGCCATATCAGCTTTGGAAAACAGCGAACTGTAGCTCTCTTTGACCGTACCGTAAACTGCCACTCCCACACTGCAGCTCACCTGGATTTTCTCCCCATCTCTTCCATGGTACACCTGTTTGGTTGATTTGCAAATATTTTCCGCCTTCTGCTTCGCCTGATAAAAATCGGTATACTTCATAAATACCATAAATTCATCGCCGCCGATTCTTCCCACCACATCTGTTGCGCGAAACAGTTCCTGTATTTTCTTCGCCACATTGATCAGAACACTGTCACCAAACATATGCCCCAAGGTATCATTGATCGTTTTAAAATTATCCACATCAATAAGGAACAATGCATGATTTCCCCGCACGTTATCCTTAAGAAATCCCTCAATCTCAGACTTTGTCGTAGATTTATTCAAAAGCCCAGTAAGATCATCCTGCTTTAATCTCTGCTCCATCTCATCCTGGAGGTGCTTCTCTCTGGTAATATCTTCAGTCCGCCCCAGAATCCTCAGAATCTTTCCGCCTTCTCCCGGCACACTCTTATAAATGGTTCTGTGCCATGCAAAAGCCGGAGATTCTCCAAAGTCTGCAACATTTATCCGATATTCCAGCATTCCTTTTTCTTCTGTTACAGATGCACGCTCCAGCATCCCGAAAAATTCGCCATAATCTTCACAGTATAACATCTCTTCCAGAGCCTTCACAGGAGTAAAAAATCCTGCTCCATTGCGGTCTGCAAGCATAATATTCGACTGAGGCGCAATAAAAATGGTTTTAGAATCCACATCATACTCAAATGGAAATTCCTGATTGATCGCTTCCACCAATTTATAACGCTCTGTCTGAAGATACAGCTCTTCTTCTACCCGTTTCCGCCTATGGATATCCCAGCTTGAAACAAGAAAATAAGGGGTTCTTCCCTGATAATAAAACAGCCGGATATTAAATGCAATCCAGCGGATTTCACCGTTTTTTCCGCAAATTCGAATGTCACACTGCCCCACCTTATCTGTGTGAATGAGTTCTTCCATAACTTTTTTAAGCTGTCTGCGGTCCTCTCTGTAAACAGCATCCGAAAAATCGTTGGGCAGTACCTGAATTTCTTCTTCACTGTAGCCTATGGTACGGAAAAATTCCTCATTACCGCTGACCAGCTCCCATTGTTCCGTTCCCTGAAGCACAGCACAGCCAGTGGGAAGCTTTAGAATGGTCCTTCTGAGACGCTCCATGCTCTCTTCAAGCCGGTTCCACTGCCTGTCCTGTTGTATTTTTTCCTCCAGTACCAAATCCTGCCGCATGCATCCCAGCAGCAGTACATAAAAATCTGTCCGCACTTTTACTGTTTTCATAGACAGCAGCACATGAAATTCATTTCCTCTCGGATTACAGATTCTGTAATTCCGAAAAATATCCTGACCGATCCCTTCCATTGCCTCTCCAAGCTGTCTGCGCAGCTCTTCCCGCTGTTTTACTGTTACCACAGAACGAATATCATTTCTGGCAATGGCAAATTCTTCTCTGGTATAACTGATACACCAGAAAAATTCTTCATTGCTATAAAGCAGATAAAAATCATCATTCTCCATATCTTCTGGCTCTTCATAACCAATACAGCAGATACCGCAGGGAATCTCCTCCAAGATCCGCTCATCCACCTGCCAGAAAAATGCTTCCCGCATCTTTTGACTTTTCATATAATAACCCCGCTTCTATCATTCTTGCTATTATCACTAACCTTTTTCAAACTCTGCTGTGTTTAATCATAGCAAATTTTTCCTGCATTTTCAATAAAACTTCTTGCAAAATAGCAGATTTACGGTATACTTAGAATGAAAATTTGAACGCAGAAAGGTTAGATACAATGATTAGTGCAAACAATGTAACCCTTAGAATCGGCAAAAAAGCTCTATTTGAAGATGTAAATATTAAATTCACCGAAGGAAACTGCTATGGGCTTATCGGTGCAAACGGAGCCGGCAAATCCACGTTTCTCAAAATTTTAAACGGACAGCTGGAACCTACTGGCGGCGAAGTCATCATCACTCCGGGACAGCGTCTCTCCTTCCTGCAGCAGGATCATTTTAAATATGATGAATTCTCTGTACTTGATACTGTCATTATGGGAAACCAGCGTCTCTATGATATCATGAAAGAAAAAGACGCCATTTATATGAAAGAAGATTTCTCTGACGAAGACGGCATACGCGCCAGTGAATTAGAGGCCGAATTTGCAGAAATGGACGGCTGGAATGCGGAGTCCGATGCCGCCCAGCTTTTAAACGGACTGGGCATTGATACAGAATTCCACTACTCCATGATGAAAGATCTTACCGGAGAATTAAAAGTCAAAGTACTCCTTGCCCAGGCGCTGTTTGGCAACCCTGATATTCTGCTCTTAGACGAGCCGACCAACCATTTGGATCTGGATGCCATCGCATGGCTGGAAGAATTCCTGATCAACTTTGACAATACCGTAATTGTGGTGTCCCATGACCGCTATTTTCTCAACAAGGTCTGTACCCACACTGCAGACATCGATTATGCCAAAATTCAGTTATATGCCGGAAATTATGATTTCTGGTATGAGTCCAGCCAGCTTTTGATCAAGCAGATGAAAGAAGCAAATAAGAAAAAAGAAGAAAAAATCAAAGAACTGCAGGAATTTATTTCCCGCTTCTCTGCCAACGCTTCCAAATCCAAGCAGGCTACCTCCAGAAAAAAAGCTCTGGAAAAAATCCAGCTGGATGAAATCAAACCTTCCAGCCGGAAATATCCTTATATTGATTTCCGGCCGGCACGTGAAATTGGCAATGAAGTACTGACCGTGGAAAATTTAAGCAAGACTATCGACGGGGTTAAAGTATTAGACAATGTGTCCTTCATTGTGGGACATGATGACAAAATTGCATTTGTGGGAAGCAATGAGATTGCTAAGACCACGCTGTTCCAGATTCTTTCTGGAGAAATGGAGCCGGACGAGGGCAATTATAAATGGGGTGTCACCACCAGCCAGTCTTATTTTCCCAAAGACAATACTGCCATTTTTGATACCGATCTGCAGATTGCAGACTGGCTCACCCAGTTTTCAGAAATTAAAGATGCCACTTATGTCCGCGGCTTTTTAGGCAGAATGCTTTTTGCCGGAGAAGACGGTGTAAAAAAAATGCGCGTATTATCTGGTGGAGAAAAAGTACGGGTGCTCTTGTCCCGGATGATGATTGAAGGTTCCAATATCTTAATCCT
>CAJUCK010000054.1:0-9633 GCA_910585395.1 uncultured Lachnospiraceae bacterium | reverse complement strand
ATGAACCGACCGACCACCTGGATATGGAAAGCATCACCGCTTTGAACAACGGTCTGATCAAGTTCCCAGGCGTTATTCTGTTCGCCTCCCGTGACCATCAGGTAGTACAGACCACAGCCAGCCGCATTATTGAATTTCTTCCAAATGGTACATTTATAGATAAAATTACTACTTACGATGAATATTTGGAAAGTGATGAAATGGCAAGAAAAAGACAGGTCTATTCCACCAGCAATGCACAGGAGGAAGATGATTAATTATAATTCAGACAGCAAAAGCAAAACGGGGAAATCGTGCTCACACGAATTTTCCCCGTTTTATTTTTGCTCAAAGGATCAAAAAGAAAGCCATAATAATATCTTTGATGTCAATACAATCAAAATTTAATACTTAAGAAAGCTCCCAAATTCCCCCGTCTGCCCTGGCTTGCCCGGTGCGAAAACAATACTTTGGGATTGCAGCAGGTACACACATCCGTCACAGACAAATGCTCCTTTTTAATTCCAGCTTCCAGCAAAATTATTTCATTGGCACGCCATAAATCAAGCTGGTATTTTCCTGTTTCTTTCTCTATTAAAATTTCCTGTTTATAACTGGGAAACTCCTGTATAAATTTTTCTGCCACATCCTCGCCGACTTCATAGCAGTCCTGGCAAATAGAAGGTCCTATGGCGCAAACGACATTTTCCGGATTTGTGCCAAATTCCCGCCGCATTGCTTCCAGGGTCACACGCCCCATCCTGTCCACAGTTCCCCGCCAGCCAGAATGTGACAGACCGATGGCACGGTTTTTTACATCTGCAAAATACAACGGCACACAGTCTGCATAAAAAGTGGACAGTACCAGTCCTGGTTCATTGGTAATAAGCCCATCTACATCCGAATACCCACGCTCTTTGACCAATCCTTTTCCTGCATCTTCTTTTCCCACCCGCCGCACATTGGTCGTATGGGTCTGGTCTGTAAATACAAAATCATCATATCTGGTATCAAGAACCTGAGATACCCTGCGAAAATTTTCTTCTACTGCCTCTCTTTCATCTCCCCTGGTAAAACTAAGATTTAAACTGGCAAATATTCCCTGGCTTTTGCCGCCCTGTCTGGTGGTAAAGCAATGTTTCACCATACCTGTCTGTTCCAGCAGAGGATACGAGAAATAGGGGAATTCTCCTGTGTCAAGAGAAATCGATTTCAGTATTGGAACAGATTCCTGCCCCCTCTTCTGCTTCCTTATCAATTTCAAGCTGTTATTGTCTCTCCTGCTTTCTTCCTTCACACTTCTATCCTCCTATCTGACATATTCAAATGCGTTGGAAATATGAATTATCTCATCTCCCAATATCCCCACTACATCAAATCTGCAGGGCGTATCCTGCCTATATCCAAAACACATACAGTAATAGTCCGCTGTTTTACAGATACGCCTTCTTTTACGGAAGTCCACCGCCTCCAAAGGATGGCCGCCTTTGCTGTTTTCTCGATATTTTACTTCCACAAATACCAGATACTTTCCGTCTCTTGCCACCAAGTCAATTTCTCCATAACGGCTGCAGAAATTCTGGTTCAATATTTGAAATTCCTTCTGCCGCAGATATTTCGCAGCCATTTTTTCATAAGCTGCCCCTTTGCTGCGATTATTATTGTTCACTCTCGCCAAACAGTTCCTCCTGCTTCCGCTGTTAAATGAACGCCCTCTTATGGGCTGCACTATTTTATCTTTTCCTTCATGCGCTCCATATCGTCCACAAAAACCAGGATTTCCGCCACCACCTCATACAGCTCGGGAGGAATCATCTCACCGATCTCCAGTTTGGATAAAGTCTTTGCCAGCTTATCATCCCGGTAAAAAGGAATTTTCTCTTCCTTTGCCTTCTCGATAATGCGCTCGGCCAAATATCCTTTTCCAGTGGCAATAATTTTCGGCGCCCGCTCTCCAGGTTCATAAGCTACTGCTACTGCCGTCTTCTGCTTTTCCCCGGTCTTTGTATCCATTGTGACCAGTTCTCTGGTGTTTTTGTATCGTGTTTCTTCCATCAAACTGTCACTCCTTTCCCTGTTTTGATTCAATATTATGCTTTCACATCAAAAGAATACCGGTGCAGTTTTACCGGAGGTCTCTCTCTCTCCAGAAAATCTTCCACAAAATCCTGCTGCTTTCTGCGGTTTTCCACCTTTACCTCACAAGAATATCCTTTCTGCTGCAAACGCTCTACCAGCTGGTCTGCATACCCAGAAATCAAACGGCAGGACATTTCATCTTCAAAATAAAATTCTGTCTCCACCGCCGTTCCCTGCAGTTTTACAAAAATATCAGTAGAACCAAGATGCTCCATATCCAAATGCAGAAGCGCCGTCAAATCTCCTTTCTTTTCCCTGAGATTTTTCTTATTGGTGTAAACATAAAGTTCACTGTGGGCATTCTGGTTCTGAAGCTTTAACGGCAGCTGCACATAAGTATATACCTGGTTAAGCTGATTCATAAATTCCAGATTGCTCTGCACAGACTGCGCAGTCTTTGCAAGAGCTGTTCCTTCCTTACCTGCCTGAGTCAGTACCTGCTGCAGCTCTTCCATCTGCCTGGAAAGGCGCTGGTACATTTCCTTTACGGCGCCTTCCTCCTTTAGCTGTTCTGGCGTTAACGTCCACTGGTCTGCCATCGCCTGCTTTAGCACCCCTTTATATTCCTCCGAGTTAAACAATTTCTGCATGGTGGCGCTAGTATAATCTTCACTTTTTTCCACTGCGCTGATAATTTGTTCCAGCAATTCTCCAGCACTGAGATTTGTGTTTAATTTTCCCTGGGGAAGAAGCTGCTGATTTTCTCTTGCACCCGAAAACTCCTGCAGCAGCGACGTGAGCCTGCCCTGCTGTTCTCTGCTTAAAAACTGTTCCGCTGTCACTGCTTTCTGTCCTTCTGCCGCGCCTTTCTGTGCCGGATCCATGGAAGTATTGATCTCTGAACCTTCTCCCTGCATTTCATTTGCCGCAGGATTTCCTGCAGATAAGCCGTCCTGTGCAAGTGTTTCACCAGACAGCCCGCCCTGCATCTGGCTTCCCTGAGACAATCCTTCCCCCATGGCATTTCCATCCATAGCGTTTCCCTCAAAACCTGCCTGGCTTCCGCCTCCCTGGGCGAGATCTTCATGAATAATCACACCCTGAGCTGCGTCAACATTTGCGACTGACAGATTCTGAACAGCCTGATTCTGCGCCATTTCTCCCAGCGCCGCCTGATTCTGGACTGCTCCTATCTGAGCTGATGACGTCTGCTGCTGCCCGCTGCCCAGAAGAATTCCTGCAATCTGCTGCTGAAATCCCAGAAGTGTTCCTGGCATTCCCGGCACAGAGCTGGACATGCCTCCTTCTAAAGTAAATAACTTCCCCGGCAGATCTGCAATCCCGTCCATGAGGCGGTTCATTTCTGGCAAAATCGCCTGCTGTCCATTCTTATAATTCTGAAATTGGTTTAAAGATTCCTCTGTGACAGCCAGTCCCAGTTTCTGCATCTGTACTAATGTCTGAATCTCCGCTTTCGGAAAATTTGCCACTATTCTCATCATCTGATGAAGGCTGTTCTTATCAACAGGAAGCTGCTGCGCCATCATCTGATTCACCATAGACAAATTCTTATCATTCACCTGAAGCCCCGCCGCCTCCAGAGCACGAAGCAGCGTGGGATTCTGGGCGCTCTCCAGAGTAACTGGGCGAATTGCTATCTGTTCTCCAGAATATGATTTCACCTGGAACAGCATAGGCTGCCCCTTTTCCAGATTCACTCCTGCATCCATTCTGGCAGAAATAGAACGCCCATCGTTTAATCCGATGGTTACCTGCCCATTTTTGATTTCTGTTATGGTTCCTTCAAATACTTTTCCAGGAACCAGCTCCTGCGCCTGTGCCGACAGAGGACGCACAGCTGCAGATTCTCTGGTCTGAGCCAGTGTCTGGGTACTGGAAGCTTGATTATTCTGATATGGATGAATCCCTTCCACAAATGACATGATTCTCCTGCCTTTCTATCATATAATTCAGATATTTTTTATAAAACTGCGACGATGAATAGAGGATGGACCATAGTTTTTGACTGCTTTTATATGTTCTTGGGAACCATATCCCTTATTTCTGGCAAATCCATATTCTGGCATAATCTGATCGTATTCCTCCATCAAACGGTCTCTGGTGACCTTGGCAATGATGCTTGCTGCTCCAATGGAAATACTCTTTTCATCCCCCTTGATAATCGGCACCTGTGGAATTTCTACCTGAGGAATGGTCACTGCATCATTTAATAATATATCGGGCAAAACGGCAAGATTCTGAATTGCCTGGCGCATAGCTTCATAGGTCGCCTGCAGAATATTAATTTCATCAATTCTCTCAGGGCCCGCCATTCCAATTCCTGCTGCAACGGCCTGTTCCATAATGATATCATATAATTCTTCCCTTTTTTTGGCGCTGAGCTTCTTAGAATCGTTAATATACAGTATTTTACAATCTCTGGGAAGAATCACCGCTGCCGCCACCACCGGACCTGCCAGGGGACCTCTGCCCACTTCGTCGATCCCGCAGATATATCCTCTGTCTTCATACTGTCTCTCATAAAATTTCAGCTCTTCTATACGCTGACGCTCCTGTTCGAGTGCTTTTAGACGTTTTTCTGCCTGGGATACCAGCTTTTTAACACCTGCTCGATCATCTGTCTTATATTCTAAAATAAAAGAAGGCAGCATGGTTTCCTCTGCTGCCTGTAATTCTGCTTTAATCTCTGTCACTCTTTTTAACTCACTCACTGATATTTCTCCTTTGAATGTTACTGATGCTTAATAAATCCCATCTTGTCAAAAGGATAGATTCTCAGCCATGCCCTCCCAACAAAATCTTTGCCAAGCACTTTTCCAACACTGGGATCACGGCTGTCTGAACTGGCATTTCTGTTATCTCCCAGCACAAAATATTCATCTTCTCCAAGTTCCACAGGCTCTGCCGCTTCCCCAGGATTTTGTATAATCTCTCTGCCATAAGATTCTTCCAGTTCTTCACCGTCAATATAAATTACCCCCTCAGGATCAATCTGCACGGTCTCCCCTGGCATTCCGATAATTCGCTTAATATAATAAGTATCCTCTTTATATTTAAAGGGGAACACCACAATATCAAACCGTTCTGGTTTACGAAAACGGTAGGTAATCTTATCCACTATCAGATTATCACCATCGCTCAACGTGTATTCCATAGAGGTCCCGCTTACCTGCGTACGCTGTCCCACATAATGAATTACCAGATAGGTCAGTAAAAAAACAATTCCTATATACAAAATAAAACTTATGGTTTCCCGCATCACATTGGTCTTTTCTTCAGAAAATCTCTTCTTTCCTTCCTGCTGATTATCCATATTTTATTCCTGCTCCCTGAAAATTCTGTTATAAACTCCTATTACGCTCTATTCTAGCTCTGTTTTTCGGGAAATTCAAGTGTTATTTTTCCCAGTTTCCCACTGCGGAATTCTTCCACCAGCAAAGCCGCCGCTTTACTGTAATCCAGCTCATTTCCTTTTTTCACACAGTTGCGGTTTTTGGCTATCTCTCCAAGAATTTCGGCTGGCTTTTGCTCCTCTTGAATCTCAAAACGCTCATGAAGAATTCCAGGATATTTCTCTTGTAAAATTTGAATAAGTTCCAGAGACAATTCATCAATATTGAGAATCTCATCCTTGATGGAGCCGATAAGAGCAAGATACAATCCTACTCTCTGATCCTCAAATTTAGGCCATAAGATTCCTGGCGTATCTAAAAGTTCCAGATTTTTGTTAAGACGAATCCATTGTTTTCCCTTCGTCACACCTGGCTTATTACCTGTCTTTGCACAGGCTTTGCCTGCATAAGTATTGATAAATGTAGATTTCCCCACATTGGGAATACCCACTACCATAGCACGCACTGGACGATTTTTAATTCCTCTTCTCCAGTCACGTTCTATCTTCTCCTGACAGGCTTTTGCCACCACTTCATTGATATTTTTCATGCCCGCTCTGGTTCTTGCATCCAAATTTACTACAAAATATCCCTTTTCTTTGAAATATGACGACCAGGCTGCCGTCTGCTCCTTACTGGCAAGATCTGCCTTATTCATCAATATCAGCCTCGCCTTATGCTTCCCAAGATCATCTATATCGGGATTCCGGCTGCTCAAAGGGATGCGTGCGTCCACCAGCTCAATCACCAGATCTATAAGCTTCATATCTTCCTGCATTTGACGCTTTGCCTTTGTCATATGCCCTGGATACCATTGAAAATGCATTTCCTACCTCCTGACTATTTCAAGAAACTTATCCTCTTCCAGGGCGCAGCAATCATCCATGCCTGCCCTGTAATGTATTCCTTTTTTATATTGCCGATACTTGCATAGCGGCTGTCTTCACTGTTGTTGCGGTTATCTCCCAGCACAAAATACTCATCCTCACCCACAAGAATCTCATTTTCTGCCATCATGGCATTTTCAATGGCATCTCCCTCTATCTTCTCTGGAAACAGTTCTCCATTCACATAGACTTCTCCATCCTTTATCTGTATGGTGTCTCCTGGTATTCCAATCACACGCTTCACATAATAATGCGCCTTTTCATTGCCGTTGGGTGAAAACACCACTAAATCATTCGGTTTCGGGTCAAATAATTTATATATAAAACGATTTACCAGAATCTGTTCCCCACTCTCCAGAGTAGGAGACATAGAAGGACCTACCACTGACACCTGATATCCGAAAAAAGACACCAAAATCACAGTTCCTGCAATTGTCAGCAGAATCTCTCCTGCCCAGACTGCAATCTCTTTGAGCAGCGCCGTATTTATTTTTTTCTTCCTCCGGTAAAAACTCAGTCCAGATGCATTTCTTCTCATATTTTACCGCTCCTGTCTCTTCCTACAAAAAAGGGACAACTACCTATACGTACTTGTCCCTTCCCGTGTTCCATTCCTGTTTTGAATTATTTTACTAATTCTTTGACTTTTGCTCTCTTACCTACACGCTGTCTTAAGTAATTCAGTTTTGCACGTCTTACCTTACCATAACGAACTACTTCGATTTTCTCTACGTTAGGAGAATGCAGCGGCCATGTCTTCTCAACACCAACACCGTTGGAGAATTTTCTAACTGTAAAAGTCTCTCTGCTGCTTCCGCCCTGGCGTTTCAGTACGATGCCTTCAAAAACCTGAATTCTCTCACGGTTTCCTTCCTTAATCTTACCGTAAACCTTCACAGTATCACCTACTCTGAAGTCATCTACCTTTTCCTTTAACTGTTCTTTTTCAATGTTTCTGATAATTTCTGCTGCGTTCATTTTGTGACCTCCTATTTCATTAGATGTTCTTAATACACTTGTAACAGAGGACCATCATTTTCTTGTCTCACAGATTCACATTTTACCATAAATCAATTAAAAGTGCAAGAACTATTTTGAAGTGATATGCCCTATATTTTTAATCAGTATGGATATGGTTCCATCTGGATTGGTGATAAATTCAATATGATCTCCATTCTGATATTGCTCCATAGGAATCTTGATTTCCACCCCAGTATCTGTGGCCAGATACTGTTTTGCAAATTTCTGCGCTGTGCTCTCAGCCTGGGGTTCAATCTGGGCGTCTAAATCCATATGATATTTTTCCAGCTTCTCATTGACTTTTTGCTTAAACTCTTCTTTCTCTTTAAATACCTTGTCCAGCACAATAGGCACATCTACTGCCCCTGTCTCTTCAAGCTGCTGATGAATCACCTGCTTTGCCTCCATCTGCACTTCAAACTGTTCAGAATCATGATAGTATTTTTTCTGAACAGCATCAATGGCACGTGTGACAATCGAAAGCTGTGACTTGGGCGACAAAGCGCTGCTGCAGTTCAAAAAAAGTTTAGAGAAATAATTTGTTTTCTGTCCGTTTATTTCATATTTTTTCTCAATCATGGAAATAGAAAAATCTGACAGACAGATTACTGCCGCCTCCGATAATTTCTGTGTCTCAGAAGGAAGTATTGCCCGATATTTGATTATTTCATTGGTATTTCCAAAAGCATCTGACTGCGTCTGATGTGTGAAGGAGGTCCTGTAGTCCATCTTTAACAGAGCAAGATATTTCTCGTGGTCTGTTTCAAACAGAATTTCCATAAAATCTGCCTGAGGAATATCAATATTTTTATTCATAATCTCATACAGAGATGAGGCAAGCTGCTGGCTCATCTCCACAAAAGCTTCGTCACTCTGTCCCGCCTGTGTCAGAGCCTGAATCTGTTGATATACTTTGGAATCATCTTTGTGGAATTCACATGTCTTTTTGTCATCTGAGGACATCAATTTCAAGATATGCCCCCGCAGAAAGTCTTCAAAATCTGAACCATAATCAAGAAGTGTGTCAGAAAGCACTGGCAGTCCTACTGTAGAATCAAGAATATGCACAATCACTTTGCGTAACCTGATCTCTCCTTTTTCCATTCTTTTTCCTTTCCGCTAACCATCGCTTATCCTCTCACTCTTCGTCCGAAAGCGATACAGTGAGTTCTACCGGACAATGATCCGAGCCTAAGACATCTGTGTGTATTTGAGCATCTATAAGTTTATCTTTCAATTCCTCTGAAACCACAAAATAGTCAATCCGCCATCCTGCATTTTTCTCTCTTGCCTTAAAACGGTAAGACCACCAGGAATAAACCTGTTCTATGTCAGGATAGAAATACCGAAACGTATCAATATAACCATGATTTAAAATTTCAGAAAACTTTGCCCGTTCCTCATCAGTAAATCCTGCATTTTTGCGATTATTTTTGGGATTTTTCAAATCAATTTCCTGATGTGCAACATTTAAATCTCCGCAGAAAATCACCGATTTTTTCACCTTTAAACCATCCAGGTAATTCAAAAATGCATCTTCCCACTCCATGCGGTAGGAAAGCCTCGCGAGCTCACTTTGTGAATTGGGCGTATAACAGGTCACCAGGTAAAAACTGTCGTATTCCAGTGTAATGACTCTTCCTTCTCTGTCATGTTCTTCTATTCCTATTCCGTACGATACGCTGATAGGTTTATGTCTGGTAAAAACTGCTGTTCCTGAATATCCCTTTTTTTCTGCATAATTCCAATAATCATAATACCCCTCGGGAAGCTCCAGAGAAATCTGCCCTTCCTGAAGCTTTGTCTCCTGCACACAGAAAAAATCTGCATCCACTTCCCGAAAAAATTCTAAAAAACCTTTCTGTACACAGGCACGCAGTCCGTTCACATTCCATGAAATAAATTTCATTCTTCCGTCTCCTTTTCTTCCATAAGGTGATATGATAACAAATTTATCCTTTTTGCTCACTCTTCATTATATTATACAGTCATTTCAGAACAATGCAACCATTTTAAACTGCATGGATTGTCTTGACAATTTCTTATTTTATGTATTTTGACACTTGAAAAATCTATCTTATACGAAATAATTCAGATTGTTGAAATTAGAAAGCGAGGCGATTTTATGTCAGAGAACATAAATAATCCGACATATTAAAGAAACATGAATCATACTGCAAGATTTGGCAGGCAAAAGATGGAAAACAAAGCAACAGAATAAATAACCATACTGTTAACGATGTATATAAGAAAAT